>NZ_JACBZN010000001.1:2400000-3000000 GCF_013408555.1 Aeromicrobium tamlense | reverse complement strand
CGAGGCCACGACGTCCGTCGAGACGCCGCGGACGATCAACGTCCGGACCAACGACACCAGCGCCTCGGGCCAGCCGTTCGCGGCGCCGACGGTCACGACCGCGCCGGGCCACGGCTCCGCGGTGGTGGAGTCCGACGGCCGGATCACGTACACGCCGGCCGACGGCTTCTCCGGCGTGGACACGTTCGAGTACCGCGTCTGCGACACCACGACGCCGACCGCCGCCTGCGACACGGCCACGGTGACCGTCACGGTCGACAACGTCTTCGTGGACGAGACCGCCGTCGAGGACGGCGTGACCACGCCGCAGAACACCGCCAAGGACATCCCGCTCGACGACGTCGCGTCGGCGACGGGCCGTCCCCTGGACCCGACCAAGGTCACCGTCCCCGGCGCCCCCGCGCACGGTGACGTGACGGTCGACCCGGTCACGGGCGAGCTGACCTACACCCCGGATCCGGGCTACTCCGGTGACGACGAGTTCGACGTCCGCGTGTGTGACACGTCGAGCCCCTCGCAGTGCACCACGGTCACGATCACGGTGACGGTCTCGGCCAACACCGTGGGCGCGGTCGACGACACCGCGACCACGTCGGTCGGCACCTCCGTGCCGGTGCTGGTGCGCCAGAACGACACCTCGGCCTCGGGCCAGGCGCTCGCCCTGCCGTCCGTGACCTCGGAGCCCGAGCACGGCACGACCTCGGTCACGATCGACGGCCGCGTCGTCTACACCCCGGACGCCGGCTTCTCGGGCGAGGACACGTTCGAGTACCGCGTGTGCGACACCTCGACGCCGACCGCGGTGTGCGACACCGCTTCGGTCACGGTCACGGTCACGAACGTGTTCGCCGGCGAGACGGCCGTCGAGGACGGCGTGACCACGCCGCAGAACACGGCCAAGGACATCCCACCGGCCGACGTGGTCTCCGCGACCGGCCAGCCGCTCGACCCGACCAAGGTCACCGTCTCGGACGAGCCGTCCCACGGTGAGGTCACGGTCGACCCGACCACGGGCGAGCTGACCTACACGCCGGACGACGGCTACACCGGCGACGACGCGTTCGACGTCCGCGTGTGCGACACGTCCGACCCCGTCCAGTGCACCACCGTCACGATCTCCGTCACGGTGGGCGCGAACACGGTCACCGCTGACGACGACACCGCCAGGACGACGGTCGAGACGCCGCGGATGATCAACGTCCGCAGCAACGACACCACCGCCTCGGGCCAGTCGCTCGCGGCGCCGACCGTGACGACGGATCCCGCCCACGGCTCGGCCGTGGTGGAGTCCGACGGCCGGATCACCTACACGCCGGCCGACGGCTTCTCGGGCGAGGACACCTTCGAGTACCGCGTCTGCGACACGTCCACGCCGACCGCCGTGTGCGACACCGCCACCGTCACGGTGACCGTCGACAACGTCTTCACCGACGGGACCGCGGCCGAGGACGGCGTCTCGACGCCGCACAACACCGCGAAGACGATCGACCTGGACGACGTCGTCTCCAGCTCGGGCCGTCCGCTGGACCCGACGCGCGTGACCGTCCCCGGCGCTCCCTCGCACGGGACCGTCACGGTCGACCCGACGACGGGCGAGCTCACCTACACGCCGGCCGCCGGCTACACCGGTGCCGACGAGTTCGAGGTCCGCGTGTGCGACACCTCGAGCCCGGTGCAGTGCACGCTGGTCACCGTCACGGTGACGGTCGGCGCGAACACGGTCACGGCCGCCGCCGACGAGGCCTCGACGTCCGTCGAGACGCCCCGCACGATCGACGTCCGGTCGAACGACGACAGCGAGTCGGGCCAGTCGCTCGCGGCGCCGACCGTGACGACGGATCCCGCTCACGGCTCGGCCGTGGTGGAGTCCGACGGCCGGATCACCTACACGCCGGAGGACGGCTTCTCGGGCGAGGACACGTTCGAGTACCGGGTCTGCGACACGTCCACGCCGACCGCGGTGTGCGACACCGCCACGGTGACGGTCACGGTCGACAACGTCTTCGCCCCGGAGACCGCGGTCGAGGACGGCGTCGCCACGCCGCAGAACACGCCGAAGGACATCCCGCTGGGCGACGTCGTGGATCCCTCGGGCAAGCCGCTCGACCCGACCACGGTCACGATCCCGAAGGATCCCGAGCACGGTGACGTGACGGTCGACCCGACCACGGGCGAGCTGACCTACACGCCGGACCCGGGCTACTCGGGCACGGACGAGTTCGAGGTCCGCGTCTGCGACACCTCGGTCCCGGCCCAGTGCACCACCGTGACCATCGTGGTCGAGGTGTCCGAGAACGCGGTCGCCGCGGCGAACGACTCGGCCACGACGACGCTCGCCACCGAGGTGCTCGTCGACGTGAAGGAGAACGACGACTCGGCCTCCGGCCAGGCGCTCGCGGACCCGGTGGTCATCACGGCCCCGGCTCACGGCGAGACGCGCGTCGAGGCCGACGGCCGCATCGCCTACACGCCGGAGCGCGGCTTCTCGGGCGAGGACACGTTCGAGTACCGGGTGTGCGACACGTCCACGCCGACCGCCGTGTGCGACACCGCCACGGTGACGGTGACCGTCACGAACGCGTTCACCAACCAGCCGGTCGCCGCCGAGGGTGCCGAGACCGACCAGGACGAGGCGCTGACGGTCCCGCTGGCCGACATCGTGACCTCCGAGGGCGCGGCGCTGGATCCCCGCTCGGTGGGTGTCGTCGGGCGTCCGGCCCACGGTGAGGTCGCCGTCGACCCGGAGACCGGTGCCGTGACCTACACGCCGAACGACAGCTACTCCGGCAGCGACGCGTTCGACCTGGAGGTGTGCGACGCCTCGCGTCCCACGCAGTGCCACACGGTCACGATCCCCGTGACCGTCCGGGTCAACGCCGTCGAGACGGGTGACGACAAGGCCACGACCATCACGGGTCGCCCGGTCGTCATCGCGGTCGAGGACAACGACACCAGCCGGACGGGTCGCCCGCTCACGGCCGCGCGGATCACCACGCAGCCCGAGCACGGCGTCGCGGAGGTCCTGGCGGACGGCACGGTGCGCTACACGCCGGCCAAGGGCTTCGTCGGCACGGACTCGTTCGAGTACGAGCGCTGCGACGACTCCACGCCGACCCCGGTCTGCGACACGGCCACCGTCACGGTCGACGTCACCGCCGATCCCGATGCGGTGGACCAGGACGGCGACGACACCGACGGCGCGACCGACGGTGGCGACGACAGCCGTGGCGACGACGACGGTGACGAGGACGGCGCCGGCACCGACCGCGACCAGGACGCGCTGGCCGACACGGGCGGTCCCACCGCCGCGATCGCCGCCCTGGGCGTCGTCGCGCTGGGTCTGGGCCTCGGCCTCACCGGCGCCGCACGCCGCCGCAGGGGCGAGTCCGCCTGAGCCGCACGGAGCCCGTCACGACCTCGGTCGTGGCGGGCTTCGTCGTGTGCGGGGGACTCAGCTGCCCTGGGCGGTGTCGTGGCCGTAGGCGTCGGACACGCGGCGCACGAACGCGGCGGGGGACTCGCCGGGCACCGGCTCGTGGAGGGTCACCTCCATGTCGAGCCCGAGGTCGTCGACGGGCACCGTCACCGTCAGCACCTCGAAGCTCTCGTCGATGAGCGGCGAGACGAAGGTCCACGTGTCGAGGCGGGCCCACTCGACGTCGGGGAAGCCGCGATCGGCGGCGCGCGCCTCCAGGCGTCGCGCGATGAGGAACATCGCCTCGTCGGCGCGTCGCGGGCCGCGCGGCACCACGACGACGCGGATCACCGGGGTGCCGTCGACGGCGGCCGCCCGCACGGTCTCCAGCGCCGCCTTGCGGCCGAGGGTCTGCGTGGCCGGGTCGTGGCCCTTGAGCACACCGGACACGGTGGGGAAGGACGAGCTCTCCAGCGACGAGCGCACGGGCCGGAACATCAGGACGAGGTCGCCGCCGCGGGCGAGCGGGTCGACCGCGTGGACCGACAGCGCCGTGCGCAGCTCGGCGCCCTGCACGTGCAGCGACACCGTGGATCCGTCGGAGAAGTGCGAGGGCATCGACAGCGCCTGGGCGAGGTCCATCCCGTGCGAGGCGGTGCGGCCCATGAGGCGCAGCAGGCTCGCGGCCGGGCCGTTCCAGTCCTGGAGCATCCCGGCACGGTCGATCACGAAGATGAAGACGCCGATCGAGTCCATCAGGCGGTCGGCGCGCGACGCCGACCGCGACCACGCGGCGATGTGGCCCGTCGTCCAGACCATCACGAACGCCAGGCCCGAGATCGCCAGCGGGGTGAGGGTGGGGCGCAGGACCTGGAAGGTGATGATGAGGACGGCCGCGACCTCGGCGGCCACGACGACCCGGCGGACGTGCCGCGACGGGTCGTGCTGGCGGGTGCTGAGCGTGAGCACGCCGCCGCCGAGCAGGGTGAACGAGTACGCCAGGTGGACGACGTAGACCGGGCTGTCGTAGTAGTGGTCGCCGTCGGTGATGCCCACCGCCGGCACCATGCCGATGAAGCTCACCGCTGCGATCCAGACGGCGCCGATCCACAGCCACGGCGAGACCAGCCACCGGCCCTGGACCAGGCGCCGGCACGCGACGTAGAAGGCCACGGCGCAGACCTGGACGACGACGATGTTCGCGGCCACCAGGACGCTCGGGTCGGTGTCGCCGGGGCCGCGCATCGCCCGCAGGACGTTCCACGCGGCCGTCGCCAGCACGAGGACGACCACCGGGACCGACACCGACGGCCGGTGGTGCCGTACCGCCAGGACCGACAGCACCAGCAGTGCCGAGGTCACCAGGTAGGTGGCGGTCATGGAGTGGATTCTGGCAGTCCGCGGTGGCCGTGGCCACGACTTTGGTCCGTCCCGCTGGAATCAGAGGGAGACATCCGCACGCAGGTGCCCCACGGCTCCCAGCGGACGTGCCGCGGCGGGTGCGGGACGGTGCGTGGAGAACTGCTCGCGGTAGAGCCGGCCGTACAGTCCGGCCTCGTCGTCGACCAGCTCGGCGTGGGTGCCCCGCTCGACGACCTGGCCGTCGACCAGGCCGAAGATCACGTCGGCGTTCTGGATCGTGCTGAGCCGGTGCGCGATCGCGAGCGTGGTGCGGCCCGTGGTGGCGCGCTCCAGCGCCTCCTGCACGAGCCGCTCGGTCTCGTTGTCGAGGGCGCTGGTGGCCTCGTCGAGGATGAGGATGCGCGGGTTCTTGAGCAGCACGCGCGCGATCGCGATGCGCTGCTTCTCGCCGCCGGACAGCCGGTAGCCGCGCTCGCCCGTGACGGTGTCGTAGCCGTCCGGGAAGCCCATGATCCGGTCGTGGATGTTGGCGTCGGTGGCGGCCGCGACGATCTCGTCGGGCGTGGCCCCGGGCTTGGCGTAGGCGATGTTCTCGCGGATCGTGCCGTGGAACAGGTAGGGCTCCTGCGTCACCATGCCCACGCAGTCGGCCAGCGACGACAGCGTGATGTCGCGGACGTCGATCCCGTCGATCAGCACCTGGCCGCGGTCGACGTCGTAGAAGCGCGGCACGAGGTACGTGGCGGTGGTCTTGCCCGACCCCGAGGGCCCCACGATCGCGGCCAACTGACCGCCCTCGATCGTGAGCGACAGCGCGGACAGCGCCCACGCGTCGGCCTGCGCCGTGGACGTGGCCTCGATCTCGCCGGAGGAGTCGCCGAAGCGGTCCCTGGCCGTCTCGCCGGTGAGCGCGCGCGGCTCGGGGTAGCGGAACCACACGTCGCGGAACTCGATCCGGCCCTCCAGCTCGGACGGCTTCACGTCGCGCGCGCCGGGCCGGTCGACGATGGCGGGCTCGAGGTCGAGGTACTCGAAGATGCGGCGGAACAGCGCCAGCGAGGTCTGGACGTCGAGCGAGACCCGCATCAGCTGGAGCAAGGGCATCTGCAGCCGCGCCTGCACCGTGGTGAAGGCGACGAGGGTGCCGGCCGTGAGCGACGCGGAGTCGCCGGGGATCCGACCCGCGATGATGAAGCCGGCGAAGAGGTAGATGATCGCCGGGGTGATGGCGAAGAACGTCTGCACGGTGGCGAAGAACAGCCGGCCGGTCATCGCCTGCTCGACCTGCAGGCGGGTCTGCTCGAGGTTCGCGTCGCGGTAGCGCTCGGCCTCGGAGCGGCTGCGGTTGAACACCTTGGCCAGCAGGATGCCCGAGACGCTGAGCGACTCCTCGGTGATCGCGGTCATCTCCGAGAGCGACTCCTGCGTGCGTCGGGCCAGCTGCTGGCGGCGCCGGCCGACCTTCAGCTGCAGCCACACGAACAGCGGCATGAGGATCAGCGTGAGGATCGTCAGCTCCCACGACAGGATCACCATCGAGATGAACGCCGCCGTGACGGTGACGGTGTTCTGCAGGATCGAGGTGGCGGTGTCGGTGAGCACCGTGCGGACGCCGGCCACGTCGTTGGCCAGGCGCGACTGGATGGCGCCGGTCTTCGTGGTGGTGAAGAACGCCAGCTCCATCTTCTGCAGGTGCGCGAAGAGCTCGCTGCGCAGGTCGGCCATCGCCGAGTTGCCGATCGTGGAGGTCAGCCAGTTCTGCGCGATGTTGAGCGTGGAGGCCAGGATCGGCAGGGCGCACATGCCGGCGACGAGCCAGCCGAGCAGGCCGAGGTCGGGGCCGCCCTCGCCGAACAGGGCGTCGTCGAAGACCGCCTGGGTCAGGAACGGGACGATCGAGGTCAGCAGCGCCGACAGGACGACGATGACCGCGACGGCGGCCATCTTGGAGCGGTAGGGCCGCAGCAGGGCGGCGATGCGGCGCAGGACCGGGCGGTTGTTCGCGGCGATCTCGGCATCGCTCAGATGCGTGACGGCCGGGCCCGGTCGGGGCACGGCGTCAGTCCCCGATCCGGGTCAGGTCGATGGTCTCCAGGTCGGCCGGGACGAGCTCGAGGGTGCCCCAGGCGCCCACGTCGGTGCGCAGCAGCGCCCACACGAACAGGTCGCCCGAGACGACCTCGGGGTCGATCGCGACCTCGAAGCCCAGCGGCACGTGCTCGGCCTCGAGCGCCGTGGCGGCCAGCACCTCGCCGTCGGCGTCGACGACCTTGACCGTGGCGACCCCGCCGGGCGGGATGGCGATCTTCTCGCGCACGGACAGGGAACCGGAGACGGTCAGCAGGGGCATGCCGCCAGCGTAGTCCGGAGCGCCGACACACGCCGCCACGGACGACGACGCCGCGGAGCCCCCGAGGGGACACCGCGGCGTCGTCTGGTGCTGCTCAGCCGCAGAGCTCGTCGAGCTTCTCGCCCTTGGCCTGGATGTCGGTGGAGAGCGTGCTCATCTCCTGCGACACCTCCTGCAGCTTCTCGGTGTCCTGGCCGGCGGCCTTGAGGTCGGCGAAGGCGCCCTCGAGCTTGTCGAACTCGGCCGACAGATCGCCGATGGCGTCCTTGACCTCCTTGTTCTCCAGGTCCTTCTGCGTCTTCTTCAGCGCGTCGGCCATCGAGGCGATCGTGTCGGTCGCCTTGTCGCTGTCGGTGGGGTCGATGCCGCTCAGGTCACCCATCGCGTCCTTGACCTCCTTCTCGGCCACCTTGCAGGCGTCCTCGACGGACTGGCCGCCACCACAGGCGGAGAGTCCCAGGGTCAGGACCGCGGCGGCGAGTGCGGCGGCAGGCTTGCGAACGTTCATGTGTCCCCCTCGTCGGTGCGGCACCGACCCGATGCGGCGGCCGCGTTTCACCGACGATCGTGTCATGCGCGGCGCACGGGCGCGCCGTGGGCCTGCCCGAAACGCCACCATCCCCCCGGAATCGGGGGGATGGCGGCGGGGGAGCGGCTCAGCGCGCGAAGCGCCGCAGCCGCAGCGAGTTCGTCACCACGAACACCGAGCTGGCGGCCATCGCGAAGCCCGCGATCATCGGGCTGAGGAAGCCCAGTGCGGCGAGCGGGATCGCGGCCACGTTGTAGGCGAAGGCCCAGAACAGGTTGCCCTTGATCGTGCGCAGCGTCGCGCGCGACAGCTCGACGGCGGTCACCGCGGTGGCGAGGTCGCCGTGCACGAGCGTGAGGTCGCTCGCGGCGATCGCCACGTCGGTGCCGGTGCCCATCGCGATGCCGAGGTCGGCACCGGCCAGCGCGGCGGCGTCGTTCACCCCGTCGCCGACCATCGCCACGACGCGGCCCTGCTCGCGCAGCTCGCGGACGACGTCGAGCTTGTCCTCGGGCGTCACCTCGGCGTGCACCCGGTCGATGCCCACCTCGGCGGCGACCGCCGTGGCCACGCGCTCGTTGTCGCCCGTCAGCAGGATCGGCTCGAGGCCCAGCCGGCGCAGGTCGGCCACCGCCTGCCGTGACGAGTCCTTGACCCGGTCGGCCACGGTGATCGTGCCGAGCACCTGCCCGTCGCGCGAGACGGCGATGACGGTGCCCGTGCGGTCGGGACGGTCGGCGGCGCCGATCCAAGCGGGACGGCCCGCGCGGACGACGTGCCCTTCGACGGTCGCCTCGACGCCCTGCCCCGCGTGGTTGCGGAACTCCGACACCGGGAGCGGGTCGGCCAGCGTCGCGATCGCGCGTGCCACCGGGTGCTCCGAGGCGGACTCGACCGAGGCGGCCAGACGGCGCAGCTCGTCGGCCTCGACCCCGGACTCGGGATCGACGTGCGCGACGCTCATCGTGCCGGTCGTGATGGTGCCCGTCTTGTCCAGCACGATCGTGTCGATCGTCCGCGTGGACTCGAGGATCTGCGGCCCCTTGATCAGGATGCCCAGCTGGGCGCCGCGGCCCGTGCCGACCATGAGCGCGGTGGGCGTGGCCAGGCCGAGGGCACACGGGCAGGCGATGATCAGCACCGCGACGGCGGCCTCGAACGCGGCGATGCCCGGCGCGACCAGCAGCCACACCAGCAGCGTCAGCGCGGCCAGGACGAGGACGCCCGGCACGAACCACGCCGAGATGCGGTCGGCCAGCCGCTGCACCTCCGCCTTGCCCTCCTGGGCCTCCTCGACGAGGCGGGCCATCTGGGCCAGCTGCGTGTCCTGGCCGACGGCCGTGGCGCGCACGACGAGTCGTCCGGACTGGTTCACCGTGGCGCCCGTGACGGTGTCGCCGACCGTGACGTCGACGGGCACCGACTCGCCGGTGAGCATCGACTCGTCCACGGCCGACCCGCCCTCGACGACCTCGCCGTCGGTGGCGACCTTCTCGCCGGGACGCACGACGAACACGTCGCCGGCGTGCAGCTCCTCGATCGGGACCTCGACCTCACGGCCGTCGCGCAGCACCGCGACGTGCTTCGCACCGAGGTCCATCAGGGTGCGCAGGGCGGCGCTCGAGCGGCGCTTCGCGTTCGCCTCGAGGTAGTGGCCGGCGAGGATGAACGTCGTCACGACCGCCGCGGTCTCGAAGTAGTAGTGGCCGTGCTCGACCCCGTGGCCGGTCACGCCGAGCCACAGCTGGACGAGCGACCACACGTAGGCCGCGCCCACGCCGATGCTGACGAGGGTGTCCATCGTGGCGGCGCCGTGGCGCGCGTTCAGCGCGGCCGACCAGTGGAACGGGTAGGCGGCCCACAGCACCACTGGCGTGGTCAGCGCCAGCACGACCCACGGCCAGCCGGCGAACTGCAGCGCCGGGATCATCGAGATGGCCGTCACGGGCACGCTCAGGATCGTCGCGACCAGGAGGCGCTTCCGCATCGACTCGGCCGAGTGGAGGCCGCCGTGGGCGGCGTGACCCTCGTGGCCGGCGTGCGGGTCGTGGACCTGCGCGGTGTAGCCGGTCTTCTCCACGGTCTCGACGAGCGCCTGCGGGTCGACCCCGTGGTGGGCGTGCACCGTGGCCTTCTCGGTGGCGTAGTTGACGCTCGCCTCCACGCCTTCGAGGCGGTTCAGCTTCTTCTCGATGCGCATCGCGCACGAGGTGCAGCTCATTCCGCCGATGTCGAGGCGGTAGGTGGTGGTGGGGTCCGCCTCGGTCTCGTGCGTGGTCATCAGACCAGCGGCAGGTCGCGCGGACCCGCCAGCGCGTAGCCGGCCTCGTCCACCGCGGACGCGACCTGCGCCTCGTCGAGCGGACCCTGGCTGGTGACCGTGACGGCGCCCGACGCCACGTCGACCGCGACGTCCTCGACGCCGTCGAGCGCGGTGATCTCCTGCGTGACGGCCGCGGCGCAGTGGCCGCAGGTCATGCCGGTGACGGTGTAGGTGGTGGTGGTCATGGCTCTCAGCTCCTCACCAGACGCGCGATGGCGTCGGATGCTTCCTTGATCTTCTGGTCGGCCTCGGGTCCGCCCTTGGCCGCGGCGTCCGCGACGCAGTGGGCGAGGTGCTCGTCGAGCAGCTTCAGGGCGACGGCCTCGAGGGCCTTCGTGGTCGCGCTGATCTGGGTCAGCACGTCGATGCAGTAGGTGTCGGACTCGACCATTCGGTTGATGCCGCGGACCTGTCCCTCGATCCGCGCCAGTCGCTTGAGGACGGCCGCCTTGTCGTCGGCGTATCCGGGGTGCTCGTGGCTCATGGCTTCAACATACCCCTAGGGGGTACCCGTATCAAGCCCGAGTATGCGCCACTCGGTGACGCGGTGCGAGTCGGTCTGGCTAGAGTCCGGACCATGAGCGACATCCCCGGCCTGGACGGAGTGCTCGGCGTCGAGCACGTCGAGCTGACCCCCGACAAGGTGGTCGTCCGCTTCACGATCACCGACGACCACCTGCAGCCGTTCGGCATCCCGCACGGCGGCATCTACTGCGCGGTGCACGAGTCCACCGCCAGCATGGCCGGGCAGATCTGGCTGGGCACGAAGGGCGTCGTCGTCGGCACGAACAACTCCACCGACTTCCTGCGCCAGGCCCGCAACGGCGACACGATCACCACCACCGCCACGCCGATCCACCGCGGCCGCACGCAGCAGCTGTGGCACCTGGACTCGGTCAACCAGGACGGGAGGCTGATCGCGCAGGGGCAGGTCCGCCTGGCGAACCTCGACCAGGAGGTCCCGCCGGAGGCCGTCGCGGCCATGCAGGGCAACCTGAAGGACTGACCGCCTCCCGGACGCGATCGGGCCGACTGGCCCGAGCCGCTAGGATGGAGAGGTCCGCGCGCGACTGGCGTTGAGGTGGCTACCACCAGGGAGCCGCGGGCAGCACGACTTACGGGACCGTTCGCCTGGGCCCCGCGTCAGCCCGATCGACCGCTGACCCGGAGGCCACACACGATGACGATGATGAGCATGAGCTTCGACGTTCACGAACCGCTGACCACGATCGACGACCAGGACGTCAAGGTCCTGCTCCTCGAGAACATCCACGCCGACGGCGCGGACTTCCTGCGCAACAAGGGCTACCAGGTCGAGACGCGCAGCGCCGCGCTCACCGAGGACGAGCTCATCGAGGCGATCAAGGGCGTCCACCTGCTCGGCATCCGCTCGACGACCTACATCACCGAGAAGGTCCTGGAGAACGCTCCCGACCTGCTCGCGATCGGCGCCTTCTGCATCGGCACCAACCAGATCGACCTCGCGGCCACGAAGCGCCACGGCGTCGCCGTCTTCAACGCGCCGTACTCCAACACGCGCAGCGTCGTCGAGCTGGCGATCGCCGAGATCATCTCGCTCGCCCGCCGCCTGCACGAGAAGTCCACCGCCATGCACCACGGCGTCTGGAACAAGTCGGCCGCGGGCAGCCACGAGGTGCGCGGCCGCACGCTCGGCATCGTCGGCTACGGCAACATCGGCAGCCAGCTCTCGGTGATCGCCGAGGCCCTCGGCCTGTCGGTCGTGTTCTACGACATCGACGACAAGCTCGCGCTCGGCAACGCCAAGAAGTGCGCGACGATCGACGAGCTGCTGGCGATCGCCGACGTGGTCTCGCTGCACGTCGACGGCCGTCCCGGCAACGCGGGCCTGTTCGGCGACGAGCAGATGCGTGCGATGAAGCCGCGCTCGCTGTTCCTCAACCTGTCGCGCGGCATCGCGGTCGACACCGCGGCCCTGCGCCAGCACCTCGAGTCGGGCCACATCGCGGGCGCCGCGCTCGACGTGTTCCCGGTCGAGCCGAAGGCCCAGGGCGACCCGTTCGAGAGTGAGCTGCGGGGCGTCCCGAACGTCATCCTCACGCCGCACGTCGGCGGCTCCACCGAGGAGGCGCAGCAGGACATCGGCCGCTTCGTCGCCTCGAAGCTGCGCGCCTACGCCAAGGCCGGCACGACGAACCTGTCGGTGACGTTCCCCGAGCTCAACCTGCCGAGCGACCCGGCCCGTCACCGCCTCGCGCACGTGCACCACAACGCGCCCGGCGTGCTCGCCACGATCAACACGATCCTGGGCGACCACGGCGTCAACATCGAGGGCCAGCAGCTCGCCACCCGCGGCGAGCTCGGCTACGTGGTCACCGACGTCTCGGCCGAGGTCGGCGCCGACGTGCTCAAGGAGCTCGCCGCGCTGCCCGAGACCGTGCGCCTGCGCCAGCTCAGCTGAGCCGCTCCCCGGCCCGGAGCGACAGCCGCTGCAGCGTCTCGGCGACGCCGTCGTCGATGCGCACGTCAGCGAGCTCGTCGCCCCGGGTGGGGCCGCGGTTGATGATGACGATCTCGGTGCCGTCCTTCGCCGCGCGCCGGACGAACCGCAGCCCGCTCATCACTTGCAGCGACGAGCCCAGCACCACGAGCGCGGCGCCCTCGCGACCGGCGCGCTCGACGAGGTCGAAGCAGTGGTTGACCTTGGGCTTGGGCACCGACTCGCCGAAGAAGACGACGTCGGGCTTGAGCCGGCCGCCGCACTGGGTGCAGTCGGCGACGACGAACCCGGCCGTGTCCTCGAGGTCGACGTCGCCGTCGGGCGCGATCGTGACCTCCTGATCGGTCCAGCCGGGGTTGAGGGCGTCGAGCCGGGCCTGCACCTCGGCGCGGCTGGTGACGTCGCCGCAGTCGAGGCAGATCACCCGGTCGAGCCGGCCGTGCAGGTCGACGACGTCGAGCGAGCCCGCCTTCTCGTGCAGGCCGTCGACGTTCTGGGTGATGAGGCCGACCAGGCGGTCCTGGTGCTCGGCGAGGAAGCGGTGCGTGACGTTCGGCTCGGCGCCGCCCATCCGGCTCCAGCCGAGGTGGGCGCGCGCCCAGTAGCGCTGGCGATGGGCGGGCGTGGCGATGAAGTCCTGGTAGGTCATCGGCTGGCGCGGGACGGCGTCGGGACCCCGGTAGTCCGGGATGCCCGAGTCGGTGCTGACGCCGGCCCCGGTCAGCACCAGCCAGCGTCGGTCGAACCAGTCGCTCACCCGGCCCCCGGGCGGCGCCGGGCACCGATGTCGAAGGTGCGCTGCTCGAGCGTCGTGAGCCGCAGGTCGGTGGCCGCGAACCCGGCGCGCACGTCGTCGCGCAGGTCGGACACGCGCCGGTCGAGCGCGTCGAACCGCGCGTCCATCCCCGCGAAGCGGGTGTCGGCACGCGCCTCCGAGGCATCGAACCGCTCCTCGAACCGGTCGAACCTGTTCTCGAGGTGGTCGAAGCGCTCCTCCAGGCCGTCGAACCTAATCTCCAGGCGGTCGAACCTGTTCCCAAGCCGGTCGAATCGGGTGTCGGAGGCATCGAACCGCGCGTCGAACCGTGCCACGACGTCGTCGAGACGACGGTCGGCCGCCGTGAAGCGGGTGTCGGTCCGCACCTCGAGCCCCTGCGCGATCGTGACCATCTCGGCCCGCAGGTCGCGCTTCATCGTGGCGAGGTAGCCGAACAGCGCGACGGCGAACGCGGCGAATCCCACCCAGGTGATGGTCGACTCCAGGTCCATGACGGGCACTCCTCCAGTGTGACGGGTGCCGGTGACGATGTCAGCCCGCGAGGGCCCGGCGCATCCCGTCGTCCACAGGATCAGCCCTCGGTGAGCCCGATCAGCTTCTCCACGGTGTTGAGGTTGCGGGCGGTGCCGGGCACCGCGAGCGCGCGCCCGATGGAGGCGTCCTTCATCTGGGGTCGCCCGGCGCCGTCGGCGTACCGGATGTGCAGCTCGCGGCCGATGACCTCCCAGCGGTCGTCGCGGGTCTCGAAGGTCCGCGCCTTCGCGATCGCGGCGGCCGTCGGCTCTGCGGCGAGGAACGTGACGTAGGAGAACCGCTTCTCGACCACCTCGAACGGATGCGCCTCCAGAGCCGCGCGCAGCTCCGCGGGCGAACGGCTGATCGCCTCGCGGAAGAACCCGAAGCGCTCCTCGACGGCCTGCTCGAGCGCGCGGTCGAACGCCGCCGGGTCCTCGACGTCGACCAGCAGGTTCCCCGAGGCGATGTAGGTGGAGACGTCGCGCGCCCCGAGCCCCTCGGCGACCTCACGCAGCTCGGCCATCGGCAGCTTCGCGCCCCCGACGTTCACCGCCCGCAGCAGCACCACGCGCCTCGTCATGCCCTCAGTGTGCCGTCGGCGGTGGACAGATTCCCGGGGAAGCCGTCAGACCCGGGCCGCCAGCTCGGTGGCCTGCTTGATGGCCCGCTTGGCGTCGAGCTCGGCGGCGACGTCGGCGCCGCCGATGACGTGGACGGTGACGCCGGCGGCCTCGAGGGGCTCGACGAGGTCGCGCACGGACTCCTGCCCGGTGCACAGCACGATCGTGTCGGCGGGGATGACGCGCGACGCGGGGGAGTCCCCGTCGGCGCCGATCGTCACGTGGAGGCCCTCGTCGTCGATCCGGTCGTACCGGACGCCGCCGACGAACTCGACGCCGGAGTCCTTCAGCGTCGTGCGGTGCACCCAGCCGGTCGTCTTGCCCAGGTCCTTGCCGAACGTGCTGCTCTTGCGCTGCAGCAGGGTGACGGCGCGCCGCGGCGGGGCCGCCGTCTTCGTGGCCAGGCCGCCGCGCTCGAGGGCGGGATCGGTGACGCCCCAGCGGCCCATCCAGTGCTCGAGCGACTCGCCGGGCTCGTGCAGCAGGAACTCCGACACGTCGTAGCCGATGCCTCCGGCGCCGAGGACCGCCACGCGCTCGCCCGCGACGACCTGCTCGCGGATCAGCTGCTGGTACGTCACCACCGAGGGGTGGTCGACGCCCGGGATCTCGGGAACGCGCGGCTCGACACCGGTGGCGAGGACGACCTCGTCGAAGCCGCTGAGGTCCTCGACGGACGCCCGTCGGCCCAAGTGCACCGTCACGCCGCGGCGCTCGAGCATCACCGAGTAGTAGCGGACGGTCTCGGCGAAGTCCTCCTTGCCGGGGATCTGCATCGCGAGCCGGAACTGGCCGCCGATCTCGGGCAGCGCCTCGAACAGCTCGACCTCGTGACCGCGACCCGCGAGCTCGACCGCGGCGGCGAGCCCGGCCGGACCCGCGCCGACGACCGCCACGCGCTTCGCGCTCCGCGTCGGGAGCAGCACGAGCTCGGTCTCGTGGCCGGCGCGCGGGTTGAGCATGCAGCTCGCGCGCTGGTTCTTGAACGTGTGGTCCAGGCAGGCCTGGTTGCAGGCGATGCACGTGATGATCTCGTCGGAGCGGCCCTCGGCGGCCTTGTTGACGAAGTCGGCGTCGGCGAGCAGCGGCCGCGCCATCGAGATGAGGTCGGCCTCGCCGGCGGCCAGGATCGCCTCGGCCTGTTCGGGGGTGTTGATCCGGTTGGACGCCACGACGGGCACGCCCACCTCGGCCCGCAGCTTCGCCGTGACCCACGTGAAGGCGCCGCGCGGCACGCTCGTGACGATCGTGGGGATGCGCGCCTCGTGCCAGCCGATGCCGGTGTTGAAGATCGTGACGCCCTCGGCCTCCAGCGCCTGCGCGAGCTCGACGGTCTCCTCCCACGTCTGCGCCTGGTCGACGAGGTCGAGCAGGCTGATGCGGTACTGCACGATGAAGTCCTCGCCGACGAGCTCGCGCGTGCGGCGCACGATCTCGATCGGGAAGCGCATCCGCTTCGCGGCCGAACCGCCCCACGCGTCGGTGCGGTCGTTCGTGCGCGCGGTGAGGAACTGGTTGATGAGGTAGCCCTCGGAGCCCATGATCTCGACGCCGTCGTAGCCGGCGCGCTGGGCCAGCGCCGCCGTCCGAGCGAAGTCGCTGACGGTGCGGTCGACCTCGCGCGTCGACATCGGCGAGACCTTGAACGGCGTGATCGGCGACTTCACCGACGACACGCCCTTCTTGAAGGGGGAGTAGCCGTAGCGCCCGGCGTGCAGGACCTGCAGCGCGATCTTGCCGCCGTGCTCGTGCACCGAGTCGGTGACGAGCCGGTGCTTGTCGGCATGGCGCTTGCGCGACATCTCCGAGCCGAACGGCAGCAGCCAGCCTCGCCAGCTGGGCGCGAAGCCGCCCGTGACCGACAGCGCGACGCCGCCCTTGGCGCGCTCGGCGAAGTAGGCCGCGAGCTTCGGGATGTCCTTCGCGTGGTCCTCCAGGCCCGTGTGCATCGAGCCCATGACCACGCGGTTGCGCAGCGTGGTGAAGCCCAGGTCGAGCGGGCTCAGCAGGTGCGGGAACTCACTCACCGCTGCCGCTCCGTGAACGCGATCGCGTCGGCCTCGATCTGCGGGAACTGCGCGGCCATCGCCTCCATGAGGGCGGTGGCGCCCTTCATCGGGCGGACCATCACGGTGAACTCGGTGATGAGGCCCTCGTCGTTCGTCGTGATGAAGTCACACCCGTTGATGGTGGTGTCGCCGATCCGCGTCTCGAAGACGAGGGCGCTGCGGTTGCCCTCCTCGATGGAGCTGACGTAGTGGAGGTCCTCGAAGACCCGCGCGACCCCGTTCAGGATCGCCGTGGTGATCGCCTTGCCGGGGTACGGCTTGTGCGCGACAGGGCTGCGGAAGACGACGTCGTCGGCCAGCAGGTCCTCGACGCCGGCCAGTGAGCCGGACTCGATGCTGCTCTCGACGAGCTCGCGGAAGGCCTTCATGGGCGGTTTCCCTTCGGTTGGGAGGATGGGGTGGTGATCGGAAAGCTCGCGTCCTGGCTGCTCATCGCGGCCGGCGTCTTCAACGTCGTCATCTGGCCCCGGTTCTTCAAGGCGATCGTCGACGACGACCGTGCGTGGGGCGGGGCGAGGTGGCAGGAGCCGACGTCGTTCTTCTGGGTGCACCTCGTGCTGATCGGCACGGCGATGACGCTGGGCGTGATCGTGCTGGTCATCGGGATTCGCGCCCTTCGAGGGCAGTGAGGATCTCGTCGCACCACGCGATGCCCTGGTGCTCGCCGACGATGCCGCCGCGCAGCGCGAGCCACGAGCCGAGGTCGGCGCCCTCGAGGGCGGAGGGGTCGGGGTAGAAGCGGGCCTCGCTCGCCTCGTACTCGGCGAGCCGCTCCACGTGGGCGGCGCGGCGGTCGCGGGTGTCGGCCAGGATCGCCTCGGGGTCGCGGAAGGCCCGCAGCTTGACGGCGAAGTCGCTGCGGAGGGCTTCGCGACCGCTGCGCTCGGCGGCCCAGCGGTCGAGCTCGGCCTCGCCGGCGGCGGTGATCGCGTAGGTGCGCTTGTCGGGCCGGCCGTCCTGCTCCTGGAGCGTGCCCTCGACCCAGCCGGCCTCCTGCATCCGCGCCAGCACCTTGTAGATCTGCTGGTGGCTGGCGGGCCAGAAGAAGCCGATGGACGCGTCGAAGCGCCGGGCGAGGTCGTAGCCGCTCGCGGCGCGCTCGGTGAGCGACACGAGGATCGCGTGGTCCAGGGCCATGGGCGGGAGCCTAGGGCGCCCAACGCCCATATGCAACGAGGTTCATAAGAGTCCGCTGGGCAAGACCGGGTCTCACGCACATTACGATGGGCACCATGAAGCGTTCCCTGCTCGCCGTCCCCCTGGCGCTCCTCCTCTCCGTCGCGGCCGCCTGCGGCCCGGCCGACGACTCCGACGACGCGTCCTCGGACTCCACCGCCGGCGCGACCGCCGACTGCGCGGTCGACCAGCTGCCGCTCGTCAAGTCCGGCACCCTCACGATCGCCACCGACGACCCCGCCTTCGAGCCGTGGTTCGTCGACAACGACCCCAGCAACGGCAAGGGCTTCGAGTCCGCCGTCGCCTACGCCGTGGCCGAGCAGATGGGCTTCGAGCCCGACCAGGTCGCGTGGACCAAGGTGCCGTTCAACACCTCGTACCAGCCCGGCAAGAAGGCCTTCGACTTCGACATCAACCAGATCTCGATCACGAAGGACCGCCAGCAGGCCGTCGACTTCAGCAAGCCGTACTACTCGGCCGCGCAGGCGATCATCGTGCGCTCGGACTCGAAGTTCGCCGATGCCAAGAGCCTCGACGACTTCCGCACCGCGAGCCTGGGCGCACAGATCGGCACCACGTCGCTCAAGGCGATCGAGTCGCTCGAGACGCAGGACGCCCCGCTGGTCTACGACGACACCACCAAGGCCGCGCTCGCGCTGGCCAACGGCCAGGTCGACGGCATCGTGGCCGACCTGCCCAGCGCCTTCTACCTCGTCGCCGCCGAGCTCGAGGACGCGACGATCGCGGGTCAGTTCGACTTCGACGGCGGCGAGCCCGAGCAGTTCGGCCTCCTGCTGGAGAAGGGCAGCGAGCTGACCTCCTGTGTCGACGAGGCCGTCACGGCCCTGACCGAGGACGGCACGCTCGCCGACCTCGAGCAGGAGTGGCTGGCCGAGTCGCAGGACGTCCCCGTCCTGAAGTGACCCGGTGACCCACGCCGACCCCGGGCCCCTCGGCCCACCCCCGCTGTCCGCGCGGCAGCAGCAGCGCAACGCCTTCCGGCGTCGTCGCACGCTGCGCCGCGCGGCGGTGGGAACCGTCTCGAGCCTCGTCGTCCTCGGCCTGCTGGCCTGGGTGATCACGTCGGCGCCCGGCTGGCCGCGCGTCCGCGAGACCTTCTTCAGCGGGTACCACGCCCGCGAGTCCTTCCCCGCGATCTGGGACGCCTTCTGGCTCAACGTGCGGCTGTTCCTCACGGTCGAGGCCCTCGTGCTGCCGCTGGCGCTGCTGGTCGCGGTGGTCCGCGTCATCCCGTCGCCCGCGATGGCGCCGTTCAAGATCCTCGCCGCCGCGTACACCGACGTGTTCCGCGGCATCCCCACCATCCTCGTCGTGATGCTCGTCGGCTTCGGCTTCCCGGCGCTGGGCCTGGCGGGCGTGCCCACGAGCCTGTTCTGGCTGGGCGTCATCGCGCTGACCCTGAGCTACGGCGCCTACGTCGCCGAGGTCATCCGCGCCGGCATCCTCTCGGTGCACCCCACCCAGTGGGCCGCCGGGCGCGCCCTCGGCCTCGGCTACGGCCAGACCCTGACCCGCGTGATCCTGCCGCAGGCCGTCCGCAACGTGACCCCGCCGCTGATGAACGACTTCGTGTCCTTGCAGAAGGACACCGCGCTGGTGTCCACGATCGGTCTCGTCGAGGCGCTGCGCGCGGCCTCGGTCTACCAGGCCAGCACCTTCAACGTGACCTCGCTGTGCGTGGCCGCCCTGTTCTTCATCGTCGTGACGATCCCGCTGGCGCGGTTCACCGACTGGCTCACGATCCGCTCCATGCGCCGGCAGGGAGGCAGCTGATGCTGCGCGTCGCAGGAGTCCGCAAGTCGTTCGGCGACCACGTCGTCCTCGACGGCATCGACCTGACCGTCGAGCCGGGTGAGGTCGTCTGCCTCATCGGCGCGTCCGGTTCGGGCAAGTCCACGCTGCTGCGCTGCATCGACCTGCTCGAGCAGACCGACGACGGCGACATCTTCCTGGGCGACCTCGAGCTGACCGATCCGGCCATCGACGAGAACGCCACCCGCGCCCGGATCGCGATGGTGTTCCAGGCCTTCAACCTGTTCCCGCACCTGAGCGTGCTGCAGAACCTCACGCTCGGGCCGCGCCGGGTCAAGGGCGTCTCGAAGGCCGAGGCCGTGCGCCGTGCCCACGAGCTGCTGGCCCGCGTGGGGCTGGAGGCGAAGGCGGGGTCCTACCCGGACTCGCTGTCCGGCGGTCAGCAGCAGCGGGTCGCGCTGGTGCGCGCGGTCGCGATGGACCCCGAGCTGCTGCTCCTCGACGAGGTGACGTCGGCGCTCGACCCGCTGCTCGTGGCCGAGGTGCTCGACGTCATCCGCCAGCTCAAGGACGAGGGCCGCACCATCGTCATGGCCACCCACGAGATGGACTTCGCCCGCGAGTGCGCCGACCGGATCGTGTTCCTCGCCGAGGGCCGCATCGTGGAGGCCGGGCCGCCCGAGCAGCTCTTCACCGCGCCGCAGGACCCGCGGACCGCGGCCTTCCTCGCCCGTCACCGCTGACCGCCCCTCCGGGGCGCCAGATGTGTAGCGCTGTCCACGCCTTTTCGGCGGATCCACCGGAAGAACGGTGGATACCGCTACAGATCTCGCGCGCCGGAGGCGTGAGTCAGGCGGCGGGGGCGCTCGCGGCGGCGCGGGCGGTGGTGTGGCGGATGGCCGCCACGACCTGCTCGGGGGAGTCGCCCATGGGGACGTGGCCGCAGTCCTTCAGGGTCACGAACTCGGCGCCTCGCATCCGCTTGGCGGCCAGCTTGGCCTGGGACTGGTGCAGGATGAGGTCGTGGTCGCCCCAGGCGATCGTGATCGGGACCTTCGCCGAGCCGCGGAACGCCGCGGGCGAGGTGAACCCCAGCGGGACGCACCGGAGGAAGTAGCGCCAGAAGCCCTTGCCGCTCCTCATCGCCAGCGCGTCGCCGTAGACGCGCTCGGCGGAGTACCGGCCCGGGTGGCGGTAGAGCACGAAGCCGATGAGGAAGCGTCCGATAGCAACGCTCGCCGCGAGGCGCAGCACCGGCTTCGGCAGGTACGAGCCGAGCTTGAGCGGCAGCAGCGTCAGCGTGGCCTGCAGCAGGCTCCACGGCCGGAAGTAGCCGGCCGGCGACAGGCCGGTGGCCGAGCGCACCTGCCCGTGCTGGGCGAGCGCGATCGAGATCAGGCCACCGAGTGAGTTGCCCGCGACGTGCGGCCGGTCCACGCCCCAGCGCTCGAAGTTCTCGGCGAGCACCGAGACGACGTTCTCGGCGCTGTAGCCGGTGCCGGCGGGCAGGGCGGGGGAGTCGCCCAGGCCCGGCAGGTCGACCGCGATGACGTCGTAGTGCTGCGCCAGCTCGTCGATCACCGGGTCGAACGCAGCCCGCCGGTGGCCGATGCCGTGCAGGAGGACGAGCGGCTCGCCCTGCCCGCGTCGCGTGTACGCCAGCTCGCACTTCATGGGACTCCTCGGGGGATCGCACACCGGCACGACCGATGTGACACTCACGATGTCGCATGCAGCATCGCACAGTTCGCGCGCGCTGTGAACCGGGCCACACGGGAGTCGGTTGCCACTGTGACAGCGTTGGTGTCAGAATCACGGCGTGACCCAGAGCACAGGACCCCTGAGTGGTGTGCGCGTCGTCGAGATGGTCGGGATCGGGCCCGGGCCGTTCGCGGCGATGCTGCTCGCCGACCTCGGTGCCGACGTCATCCGCATCGACCGTCCGGGCGGCAACGCCCTGCAGGTCGCGCCTCCCGAGCGCGACATCCTGGGCCGCAACCGGCCCAGCGCCGCCGTCGACCTCAAGACCTCGGAGGGCGTCGAGCTCGTGCTCCAGCTGGTCGAGCGCGCCGACATCCTCCTCGAGGGCTTCCGTCCCGGCGTCATGGAGCGTCTCGGGCTCGGCCCCGAGGTCGCGCTGGAGCGGAACCCACGCCTGGTCTACGGCCGGATGACGGGCTGGGGCCAGACCGGCCCGCTGGCCTCCTCCGCCGGCCACGACGTCAACTACATCGCCGTCGCCGGAGGCCTCGACCCGATCGGCCGCGCCGGCGGTCCGCCCCAGGTGCCGCTCAACCTCTTGGGCGACTTCGCCGGCGGGTCGATGTACCTCGTCACCGGCGTGCTCGCCGCGCTCACCCACGCCCGCGGCACGGGTGAGGGGCAGGTCGTCGACGCCGCGATCACCGACGGCGTCGCGCACCTCATGGCGATGACCGTGAGCATGCAGCAGTCCGGCGCGTGGAGCCCCCGCCGCGGCACGAACCTGCTCGACACCGGAGCCCCGTTCTACGACGTCTACGAGACCTCGGACGGCTACTGGATGAGCGTCGGCGGCCTCGAGCCGCGGTTCTGGTACGCCATGCAGGAGGTGTTCGCCTCGGTCGGCCTGGGCGACCTGCCCGACCGGAACGACCCCAAGAACTGGGCCGAGCTGCGCGAGACGCTGCGCACCTGGTTCCTCAGCCGGACGCAGGAGGAGTGGACGGCGCTCTTCGCCGGCACCGACGCCTGCGTCGCCCCCGTCGTGCCCCTCGAGGAGGCGTACGAGCACCCCCACCACGTCGCGCGGGGCACGTACGTCGAGGAGTACGGCATCACCCAGCCCGCACCCGCCCCCCGCTTCTCGGCCACCGGCACCGGCATCCACCGGGCGCCCGACCGGCCGGGCGCCAGCACCCGCGAGGCGCTGACCGCGTGGGGCATCGAGGACGTGGACGACCTGATCGAGAACAAGGTCGCCGTCGAGAACGAGGAGAACTGATGGAGCGCACCCTGTTCGAGCCCGAGCACGAGTCGTTCCGCGACACCGTGCGCACCTTCCTGGAGAAGGAGGTCGTGCCCCACCACGAGGAGTGGGAGCGCGAGGGCATCGTGCCGCGCGAGGTCTGGACGAAGGCCGGCGAGCTGGGCCTGCTCGGCTTCATGATGCCCGAGGAGTTCGGCGGCGGCGGGGTCTCGGACTTCCGCTACAACGTCGTGCTTCAGGAGGAGCTCACCCGCGTCGGCGCGAGCGGCGTCGGCTTCGCGCTGCACACCGACCTCGTCTCGGGCTACCTGCTCAGCTACACGAACGACGAGCAGAGGCAGCGCTGGTTCCCGAAGTTCGTGTCGGGCGAGATGATCACCGCGATCGCCATGACCGAGCCCGGCACCGGGTCCGACCTCCAGGGCATCCGCACCACGGCCGTGCGCGAGGGCGACCACTACGTCGTCAACGGCGCGAAGACCTTCATCACGAACGGCATCAACGCCGACTTCGTCATCGTGGCGTGCAAGACCGATCCCGACGCGGGCGCGATGGGCGTGTCGCTGATCGTGCTCGAGCGCGGCATGGAGGGCTTCGAGCGCGGCCGCAACCTCGACAAGCTGGGCCTCAAGGCGCAGGACACCGCCGAGCTCTTCTTCGACAACGTCCGCGTGCCGGTGGAGAACCTGCTGGGCGAGGAGGGCCGCGGCTTCGTCTACCTCATGGAGAAGCTGCCGCAGGAGCGCCTCACGATCTCGGTCGTCGCGGCGGCCGCGTGCCGCCAGGTCATCGACATGACGCTGGAGTACGTGAAGAGCCGCAAGGCGTTCGGCAAGCCGATCGGCTCGTTCCAGAACACCCGGTTCGTGCTGGCCGAGCTCGAGACCGAGCAGCGCATCGCCCAGGTCTTCGTCGACCGCAGCGTGGAGGCGCTCAACGATGGCAAGCTCTCGATCGACGACGCCGCGGCCGGCAAGTGGTGGACCACCGAGCTGCAGAAGAGGACCGTCGACTCGTGCCTGCAGCTGCACGGCGGCTACGGCTACATGAGCGAGTACCCGATCAGCAAGGCGTACCGCGATACGCGCATCCAGACGATCTACGGCGGCACCACCGAGATCATGAAGGAGATCGTCGGGCGCTCCCTGGGCATCTGACCCCGCGCCCTTCGTAGGCTGCCCCCATGGGGGTGACGGGCGGCTTCCCGATCCTGGCGACGCGAGACCTGCCGAGGCTCGAGTCGTTCTACCGCGACGCCTTCGGCGCCGAGCGCACCTACGCGTTCGACGCCGGCGGTCGCGACGTCTACGTCGCGCTCGCGCTGGGCGGCTCGTCGATCGGCATCGCCGTCGACGACGACCTGGGGACCGAGCCGATCGGGATGGCGCTGTGGCTCTACGTCGACGACCTCGACGACGCCTACCGGGCGGCCCTCGAGGCGGGCGGGACGAGCATCGCCGAGCCGGCGCCGATGCCGTGGGGCGAGCGCGTCGCGCAGGTGCGCGACCCCGGCGGCTTCGTCGTGCACCTCGGGATCGAGGCGGACTGACGGTTCAGGTGGGCTCGGCGGCGCCCTGCAGGGCCACCGCGTCGTGCTCCTGGAGGATCTCCGGCGACGGCTTCAGCGCCGCGACGATGGAGAGCGTCATGCCGATGAGCCCGAGGATGCACAGCAGCAGGAGGGCGTAGCCGAAGCCCGCGATGACCTCGGCGGGCGGATCGCCGGGGATCGACGCCTGCAGCACCGCGTCGCTCAGCGCCGGGCTGAGGCCGATCGTCATGAGCGTCAGGGCCACCGCGAGGCTCAGCACGTTGCCGGTGTTCTGCACCGCGAGCCGCATGCCGTTCACGACGCCGAGGCTGGACTCGGGCGTCGCCTCGAGCAGCGAGGTCGCGTTCGAGCCGATGAACAGGCCCGTGCCCATGCCCATGAGGACGAGCCCGACACCCAGCACCCACGTGTTCTGCGTGAACACGCCCCCGGCCAGGGCGAACACGCCGAGCTGGCCGACGATCGCGCCGAACGAGGAGATCTGCCGCGAGCGCCACCGCCGGGACAGCCGCCCCACGCACAGCGATCCGAGGATGCTGCCGATCGGCATCGGCAGCAGGAGCAGGGCCGTCTCGCTGGGCCGGAAGCCCAGCGGGCCCTGCAGGTAGAGGCTCATCAGGACGATGGCCGGGAACCGGCCCGCGCTCAGGAAGAACCCCGCCAGCAGGAGCAGGCCGATGCCGTGGGTGCGCAGTGTCTCGACGTCGATGACGGGGTGGCGGCTGCGGCGCTCGGCGAACGCCAGGGCGGGCAGCAGCGCGAGGGCGAGCAGCAGGCTGCCCCAGACCCACGGGCTGCTCCACGTGAACTCGGTGACGAGCGAGATGCCCACGGTCGTGAGCGTGATGACGGCGATCACGATCACGTTCCCGGGCAGGTCGAGCGAGGTCTTCTCCTCGCGCTCGTCCTTGCGCCGCAGCAGGAACCAGCCCGTGGTGAAGGCGACCAGGCCGATCGGGACGTTCATCCAGAACACCCACCGCCAGTCGGTGACCTCGAGGATCATGCCGGCGGCGATCGGGCCGATGAGGCTCGCGATCGGGAACGACGCGGCGTACAGGCCCATGGCGCTGCCGAGGGAGTCACGCGGGAAGATCGCGTGGATCAAGGTGGCGCCGTTGCCCAGCAGGATCGCGCCGCCCAGCGCGGCCACGATCCGCAGCCAGATCAGCCAGTCGACGGTGGGCGCGAAGCCGCACGCGAGGCTGCAGATGGTGTAGAGCGCGAGCGCGCCGAGGTAGAAGCGCCGCTGGTCGACGATGTCGCTGATCCGTCCGAACAGCAGCAGGCACGCCGTGCTGGCGACCATGTAGCCCAGGATCAGCCAGCTGGCCTGCAGCTGGGTCGCGTCGAAGTGCCGCGTCAGGGCGGGCAGCGCGACGTTGACGGTGCTCGAGTTGAGACCGATCAGCATGCTGACCAGGCACACGACGCAGAGCGTGGACCAGGCAGCGGCGCCGGCACGTGGTCGTTGGCTCCTCACGGCACCTCCCGAATAGAACCATATTCTAAAATCACGTTCTTTGCACCACCCGTCCGTGGTGTCACTCCGAGTCACACGCCGGGTAGGTCGCGCGGCGCGGGATGTGACCCTTGACACATCCGTGCCCGCACTGGATGATCAAGCCATCCTAGAGTGAGATTCTAGATTGGGGTACGGAATTGTGACCACCTCAGGTGAGCGGCTCGTCCGGGTGGACGACCTGCACGTGGAGTTCAGCACCGGCGGCCGGCAGGTCGAGGCGATCAGTGGCGTGAGCCTCGACATCCGGGCCGGGGAGACCGTCGCCGTCGTGGGCGAGTCCGGATCGGGCAAGAGCGTGACCGCGCTCGCGATGCTCGGACTGCTCGGCAACGGGCGGATCAGCGGCGGCACGGTGCGCTGGGACGGCGAGGACATCACCCACGCGTCGAAGAAGCGGTTGCGCCAGCTGCGCGGCAACGAGGTCTCGATCGTCTTCCAGGACCCGATGACGGCCCTGGACCCGCTGTTCTCGGTCGGCAACCAGCTGTCCGAGGCGCTGCGGATGCACCAGAGGATGTCGAAGAAGCAGGCCCGGCGCCGCGCGGTGGAGCTGCTCTCCGAGGTGGGCATCCCCGATCCGGAGTCGAAGGTCGACGCCTACCCCCACCAGCTCTCGGGCGGCCAGCGCCAGCGTGTGATGATCGCCGGCGCCCTGGCGTGCTCGCCCCGGCTGCTCATCGCCGACGAGCCGACGACGGCGCTCGACGTGACCGTCGAGGCGCAGGTGCTGCGGCTCATCCGCGACCTGCAGCAGCAGACGGGCGTCGCCCTCATGCTGATCACCCACGACATGGGCGTGGTCGCCGAGATGGCCGACCGGGTCGCGGTGTTCTACGCCGGCGAGGTCGTGGAGACCGGGACGGTGGAGGAGATCCTCACCGACCCCAAGCACCCGTACACGCAGGCCCTGCTGCGAGCGATCCCCCGACCCGACACGCCGCGCGACGAGCCGATGCCGGCCATTCCCGGCGTGGTGCCGTCGCTCGAGGCGATGCCCACCGGGTGCCGCTTCTCGACCCGGTGCCCGCTGTCGGAGGCCGGCCGGTGCGACGAGCCGCAGCAGCTGCTCGAGATCGACGGGCGCAACGCCCGGTGCTGGCGGGTGGCCGAGGCCGACGAGCCGGCCCTCGCGGCGGGGGTGGCGCGATGAGCGCCGGGACGCCGGTCGCGCCGGTGACCGAGTCGCCCGTCAGCGTCGTGCCGGAGGTGACGCCGTCGACCGGTCCGATCCTCGAGCTGAGCGACGTGGTGAAGCACTTCCCCGGCCGCAAGCGCCAGCCTCCGGTGCGCGCCGTCGACGGCGTGAGCCTCTCGGTGGGCCGCGGCGAGACCGTGGGCCTCGTGGGCGAGTCCGGCTCGGGCAAGTCGACCCTCGGCCGGCTCGCGCTGAGCCTGCTGGAGCCGACCTCCGGCCGGGTCTCGTTCGACGGCAGCGACGTCTCGAGGCTGGGCCGCCGCGACCTCGCCCGACTCCGCCGCCGCATGCAGCTGGTCTTCCAGGACCCCGTCAGCTCGTTCAGCCCGCGCATGACGATCGAGGAGGTGCTGACCGAGCCGATGGTGGTCCACCGGATCGGCACCCCGGAGTCGCGGCACCGGCGCTGTCTCGAGCTGCTCGACCTCGTCGGCCTGCCGTCGCGGGCGCTCGAGCGGTTCCCGCACCAGTTCTCCGGCGGCCAGGCCCAGCGCATCGGCGTCGCCCGCGCGCTCACCACCGACCCCGACCTCATCGTGTGCGACGAGGCGGTGTCCGCGCTCGACGTGTCGGTGCAGGCGCAGATCCTCAACCTGCTGCGCGAGGTCCAGCGCGAGCTCGGGCTGAGCTACCTCTTCATCGCGCACGACCTCAACGTGGTGCGCTACATGTCCGACCGGATCTGCGTGATGTACCTCGGCAAGGTCGTCGAGTCCGGCCCGACCGACGACCTCATGAACGCGCCGCAGCACCCCTACACGGCGGCACTGGTCGAGGCGGTGCCGTCGCTGGAGAACCGCGGTCACCTGCGCTCGCCACTCGCCGGCGAGATCCCGAGTCC
Source organism: Aeromicrobium tamlense (assembly GCF_013408555.1). Classification (NCBI taxonomy): domain Bacteria; kingdom Bacillati; phylum Actinomycetota; class Actinomycetes; order Propionibacteriales; family Nocardioidaceae; genus Aeromicrobium; species Aeromicrobium tamlense. The sequence goes on along the minus strand of NZ_JACBZN010000001.1, from coordinate 2,972,529 downwards.
GAGCCGCCCGCCGTCGGGCTGCCACTTCCACACGAGGTGCCCGCGCCGGTTCGAGCCGTGCGACCACGACGAGCCGCAGCTGCTCCAGCTGGGGCAGCGCGAGGTCGCCTGCCACCTCGTGGACGAGCGGAAGGTCGTCGACGCATGATCACCTTCGCCGGCCGTCGCGTGGGCTACGGACTCCTCGTCCTGGGACTCGTCGCCACGTTCACCTTCCTCACGCTGCGGCTCATCCCGGGCGACGTCGTCCGCCTCCAGCTGGCGGACGCACCCGGCGCGACGGAGGAGCAGGTCGCCCAGCGCTCCGCCGAGCTCGGTCTCGACGAGCCGCTCGTCTCGCAGTTCTTCACCTTCATGACCGACGCGATGCGGCTGGACTTCGGCACCTCGTTCCAGGACGGGCGCCCGGTCGTGGACCACATCGCCGAGCGGCTGCCCGCGACGCTCGAGCTGGGCCTGCTGGCCCTGTTCCTCGGCCTCGCCCTGGGCATCCCCCTGGGCGTGATCTCGGCGCTGAAGCCGAACTCCCTGACCGACCAGATCCTGCGCGTCCTGGCCGTCGTGGGCATGTCGATCCCGAACTTCTGGCTGGCGCTGCTGCTCATCACCTACCTCGCGCAGTGGTTCGGGTGGTCGCCACCGCTGGTCTACGTCGGGCCGGGGGAGAACCTGGCCCAGAACCTCACGCACCTCGCCCTGCCGGCGCTGGCGCTCGCGGTGGGGTCGATGGCCGGCGTGGCCCGCATGCTGCGCTCCTCGATGCTCGAGGTCCTCGGCTCGAACTTCATCCGGACGGTCCGCTCGCGCGGCGCCTCGGAGTTCACCGTGCTGGCCAAGCACGCGGGTCGCAACAGCCTCATCCCCGTGTTCTCGCTGCTCGGCCTGCAGGTCGGCGCGATCCTCGGCGGCACCGTGATCCTCGAGTCGATCTTCAGCATCCCCGGCATGGGCTCGCTGATCTTCGACGCGGTGCAGAACCGCGACTACCCCGTCGTCCTGGGCTGCGTGATCGTCTACGGCGGCCTGTTCATCCTCGTCAACCTGCTCGTCGACATCCTCTACGCGGTCGTCGACCCGCGGATCCGGTACTGAGAGGCCCTCGTCATGACGACCACCGAACCCCGTCTCGCGTCCGCCACCGCCACGGGAGCGCTGCCCCCGCCGATCCTGTCGCGCGGCGCCCGCCGGCGCCGCGGGATGTGGCGCTACCTGCGCGAGCAGCCCTTCGGCGCCGTCGCGGCCGCGATCATCCTCGTGTTCGTGGCGCTCGCGATCCTCGCGCCGCTGATCTCGCCGTACGACCCGCTCGCGCAGAACCGCGCGGCGATCATGGTGCCGCCGAACGCCGACCACCTGATGGGCACCGACGACCTCGGGCGCGACGTGCTCAGCCGCGTCCTCTACGGGGCCCGGACCTCGCTGCTCATCTCGGTCGCGACCCTCGCCATCGGCGGCGTCGCCGGCCTGGTGCTGGGCATCGTGTCGGGCTACTTCGGCGGCACGTGGGTCGACACCGTGATCCAGCGGATCATGGACTCGCTCATGGCGGTCCCGTCGATCGTCCTGCTGCTGTTCGTGGCCGCCCTGCTCGGCCCGAGCATCCGCAACACGATCCTCGCGCTGGCGCTGCTCGTGATCCCCGCCTTCAACCGCGTGGCACGCGGCGAGATGCTGCGCATCCGCGAGGAGACCTACGTCGAGGCGGCCCGCGCGGTCGGGTGCAGCACGAAGCGGATCCTGGTGAAGTACGGCCTGCCGAACCTCATGGCCCCGCTGTTCGTCGTGACCAGCCTGCTGTTCGCGATCGTCCTGATCGCCGAGTCGGCCCTGAGCTTCCTGGGCATCGGCACGCCTCCGCCGACCCCGTCCTGGGGCCGGATGCTCAGCGAGGCCTCGCGCCAGCTGGAGATCGCGCCGTGGATGGCGCTGTTCCCCGGTCTGGCCCTGTCCATCTCCGTGCTCGCGTTCAACCTGCTGGGCGACGCGCTGCGCGACTTCCTCGACCCCAAGCAACGTCGATGACCACCCGTTCCCGCCGATCACCCCGTGCCGCGACCCAAGGAGACACCATGACCACCACCCGCAGACCGGCGAAGCTCGCCGCGATCCTCGTCGCGACGGCGGCCGTGTCGTCCGCCTGCTTCGGCAGCGGCGGCGGCTCGTCCGAGTCCTCCGCCGAGGGCGCGCTCGTCACGGACGACGGCCCGCCCCAGCCGGGCGGCACGTTCCACATCGCCGGCACGGCCGACGCGCCGTCGCTGGACCTGCAGAAGGAGCCGGCGTACTCGGTGCACTCCGCGATCGGTGCGGTCTACAGCCGGCTGCTGGCGTTCAAGACCGGCGAGGACGTGGAGTACGGCACGAACGAGGTCGAGGGCGACCTCGCCGAGTCGTGGGACACCAGCGAGGACAACCGCACCTGGACCATCACGCTCCGTGACGGGGTCGTCTGGCACGACAAGCCCCCGGTGTCGGGCCGGGCGTTCACCTCGAAGGACGTGCTCTGCACGTTCGACCGGATGAAGGACATCCAGGGCCACGCGCTGGGCCTGATCGGCAACGTCGACTCGATCGAGGCGCCCGACGACCAGACCGTGGTGTTCACGCTCAAGTCCGGCTTCTCGGCGTTCGACGAGACGCTCGCCAACCCGTTCCTGGCGATCCTGCCGTGCGAGGCGAAGGACGGCGGCTTCGACCCGGCCACCGAGGCCATCGGCACCGGGCCGTTCATGCTCGAGTCGTGGAAGCGCGACCAGGAGCGCGTCTACGTCAAGAACCCCGACTACTTCGTGGAGAACCAGCCGTACCTCGACGGCTACACGACCACGATCATGCCCGACGCGCAGGCGCAGATCGCCGCGCTGCGCAGCAACAAGATCGACATGATGACGACGCTCTCCACCGAGAAGCGCCAGGTCGACCAGCTGCTCAGCCAGGTCGAGGGACTGCAGAAGAGCCAGGAGGCCGGCACGACGCAGACCCGCGTCTACATGAACGCCGAGTCGAAGCCGTTCGACCAGGTCGAGGTGCGTCGCGCCGTGGCCATGGCGATCGACAAGCAGGGCATGATCGACAGCATCCGCGCCGGCGGCACGGTCACCGGCCCGATCACCCCGACGATCTTCGGCGCGCTGCCGACCGAGGAGGTCGAGAAGCTCGTCCCGTACGACCCGGACGAGGCGAAGAAGCAGCTCGCCGACGCCGGCTTCCCCGACGGCTTCGAGGCCACGATGGTCGTCACGACCGGCTACGGCGAGACGATCGTGCGCGAGGCGCAGTGGGTCCAGGAGGACCTCGCCAAGATCGGCATCAAGGTCAAGCTGGACGTCCAGGACTACGCCACCTACGCCGGTGACACGTGGCCCAACGGCAAGTACGACATCGCCTACGGACTGCAGACGCCGATGCTCACCGCCGACGAGTACCTCACCACCGAGTACCACTCGAAGGGCAGCCGCAACTGGTCGAACGTGAACGATCCGGAGCTGGACGCCAAGATCGAGGCGCAGCGCGCGATCACCGACACGGGCGAGCGCGAGAAGGCGCTCCAGGAGATCGACCGGTACATCCTCGAGAACGTCCTGACGCCCCTGCCGCTGTACGTCTACGACGGTCAGACCCTGCTCTCGCCCCGCGTGCGCTCGTGGAACCCGCACCCGGACTACTCGGCCCGCGAGTACGAGAACATCTGGCTGAAGCAGGACTGACATGTGGGATGTCGATGGCACCGCACCACGGCCGGGCGAGCCCCTCGAGGTGGCGCCGGGGATCCACCTGGTGCTCGCGCCGAACGCGAACGAGTGGACCTTCGAGGGCACGAACACCTGGGTGCTCACCGGTGGCGGGGACGCCATCGTGGTGGACCCGGGGCCGGACGACCCGGAGCACCTCGAGGCGATCGACGAGGTCGTGCACGCGAGCGGCAGCCGGCTGCGCGAGGTCGTGCTCAGCCACCACCACGGCGACCACTCGCAGGCGGCCGCGCCCCTCGCGAAGCGCTGGTCCGCGCCGATCCGGCCGCGGGTCCAGCGGGGCGTGATCGCCGAGGGCACGCGGTTCGACCTCGGCGCCAGCGAGGCCTGGGCCATCCGGACGCCGGGCCACACCGCCGACGGGGTGAGCCTGGTCCTGCCGGACCACCGGCTCGTCCTCACCGGCGACACGGTGCTGGCGCGGGTGAACCCGTTCATCAGCCACCCGGACGGCACGATCGTCGACATCCTGTCGTCGATGCGGCGCCTGGCCGACGTGGTCGACGACGACTGGGTGTTCCTGCCCGGTCACGGTCCGGTGGTGCGCGAGCCGCGCCAGTACCTGGAGGACCGCGTGAGCGACCGGCTGCGCCGGGTCGACCAGGTGGCGGCCCATGCCGCCGCCGGACGCGGCCCGGCCGAGATCGCCCGCGCGATCCACCCCCACCTGAACTCGCTGCGACTGCGCGCCGCCCAGGCGTCGGTCGAGGCGATCCTGCACTACCTCGACGACTCGCGGGCCGACGTCGGCCCCTCCACCAGAAAGGCACCTCGCTGATGCCCATCACCGACACCAAGCCACGAGCGGACGTCGCCGACCGCTTCGTCCCGAAGGCCTCGCCGGAGACCCGGCCGTTCTGGGACGGCACCGCGGCCGGCGAGCTGCGGATCCAGTCGTGCACCGACTGCGACCGCCCGTTCTTCTACCCGCGCTCGTCGTGCCCCCGGTGCGGGGGAGAGGCGCTGGAGTGGATCACCTGCTCGGGCCGGGCGTCCCTGTACTCCTACGTCATCTCGCAGCGACCGGCCCCGGGCTTCGAGCCGCCCACCGTGATCGCCGTCGTCGAGCTCGAGGAGGGCCCGCGGATGATGACGAACATCGTCGGCGTCCCGCCGGAGCCGCAGTTCCTCCCCCTCGACCTGCCGCTGCAGGTGACGTTCGAGCAGCGCGGCGATCTCGCGATCCCGGTCTTCGAGCCGTCGGAGTCGGAGGTCGCGCGATGAGGGACGACGTCGTCATCCTCGGCGCCGCCGAGACCGAGGAGGTCGGGCGGCTGCCCGAGACCTCCACCCTGGAGCTGCACGTGCAGTCGGCGCGGCGTGCCCTCGCGGACGCCGGCCTGGGCCTGCACCAGATCGACGGCATCGCCACGGTCTCCACCGGCGGGCCGGGCCCCGTCGCGGTGGCCCACGCGCTGGGCATCACGCCGACCTACGTCGACGGCACGTCGGTGGGCGGCTCGTCCTTCCTCTTCCACGTGCGGCACGCCGTCGCGGCCATCCGGGCCGGTCACGCGACCGCCGTCCTCATCACGCACGGCGAGTCCGGTCGGTCGCGCGTCGGCGCCGCCCCGTGGGCGCGCCAGCCCGACTCGTCGATGGCGCAGTTCGAGATGCCCTACGGCGTCCTGGGCCCGCCCACCACGTTCACGATCCCGGCGCTGCGGTTCCTGCAGGAGACCGGCAACACGCTGGAGCACCTCGCCGAGGTCGCGGTGGCGCAGCGGCGCTGGTCGTCGCGCAACAGCCGTGCGATGTACCGCGACGAGGTCACGGTGGACGAGGTGCTCGGCGCCCGCATGGTCGCCTGGCCGTTCACGCTGCTGATGTGCTGCCTGGTCACCGACGGTGGCGGCGCGCTGGTGGTGACCTCGCGCGAGTTCGCCGAGGCCCACGGCAGCGACCTCCCGCTGGTCAACGTGGCCGGCACGGGCGAGGCCGCGACGACGCCGATGGTGTCGCAGATGGAGGACATGAGCACGTGCCGGCAGTTCACGCTGTCGAGCCAGGCCGCGTTCCGCGAGGCGGGCATGGGCCCGTCCGACATCGACCACCTGATGATCTACGACGCCTTCGCCCACGTGCCGCTGTACGGACTCGAGGACATGGGCTTCGTCGGCCGCGGCGAGTCCGGGGCCTTCGTCGCCGAGGGGAACACCTCCCCGGGCGGCTCGCTGCCGATGAACACGAACGGCGGCGGGCTGTCCTACACCCACACGGGCATGTACGGGATGTTCGCGATCCAGGAGTCCGTGCGCCAGCTGCGCGGCCAGGCCGAGGCGCAGGTCGACGACGTCGAGACGAGCCTCGTGCTCGGCAACGGCGGCATGTTCATGAGCGCCGCGACCCTCGTCCTCACCCGCGGATGACCGCCCACCGACCCACCACCAGAGGAGAACGCATGTCTGCAGGAGATCGTCAGGTCGTCATCGTCACGGGAGCGGGGCGCGGGCTCGGGCGTGCCCACGCCCTCGAGTTCGCCGACCGGGGGGCAGCGGTCGTCGTGAACGACCTCGGCGCCTCACTGGACGGGACGGGTCACGAGCCCGGCCCCGCCGAGCAGGTGGCGGAGGAGGTGCGCGCCCGCGGCGGACTCGCGCTCGTCAACGGCGACGACATCAGCGAGCCCGAGGGCGCCCAGCGCCTCCTGGCCGCCACGCTCGACGCCTTCGGCAGGGTCGACGTCCTGGTCAACAACGCGGGCATCCTGCGCGACCGGACGCTCGTCAACATGACCATCGAGGAGTGGGACGCCGTCATCAAGGTGCACCTGCGCGGCACGTTCGCGCCGATGAGCGCGGTGGCCAAGCACTGGCGCGAGCTGTCCAAGGCGGGGGAGCAGGTCGACGGGCGCATCATCAACACGACGTCCTCGTCCGGCATCTACGGCAACCCCGGGCAGGGCAACTACGGCGCCGCGAAGGCGGGGATCGCCTCGTTGACGATCATCGCCTCGCGCGAGCTGGCCCGCTACGGCATCACCGTCAACGCGATCGCGCCCGCCGCGTTGACGCGCATGACCGAGGGCCTGCGGACCGACCGGCCCGAGATCCCCGAGGGCCAGTTCGACCCCGGGGCACCCGAGAACGTCTCGCCGCTCGTGGCCTGGCTCGCCAGCCCGGCGGCCGCCGACGTGACCGGACGGGTCTTCAACATCCGCGGCGGCCACGTCAGCGTGGCCGAGGGCTGGATCGCCGGCCCCGGCGTGGAGGAGGAGCGGCGGCTCACGGTGGAGGACCTCGACGGGATCCTCCCCGACCTGCTCGCGCAGGCCCGGCCCAACGCGGTCATGAACGGCAAGGTTCCCCAGGAGGCGACCCGATGAGCCTGAACCACGACATCGTCGGCGTCCTGTCCGAGCCGGTGGAGAAGTCCTGGACCAGCACCGACGCGCTGCTCTACGCCCTGGGCGTGGGAGCCGGCCACGACAACCCGCTGGAGGACCTGGCGTACACGACCGAGCACGGTGAGCCCGGCGGCGACGGTCAGAAGGTGCTGCCGTCGTACGGCGTGATGCTCACGTGGGGCGCCCGCGGGCGCAAGCTCGGCGACTTCGACCCGGCGATGCTGGTGCACGCCGAGCAGCAGCTCGAGCTGCACCGGCCGCTGCCGCCCTCGGGGACCGTCTCGATCACCTCGATGGTGACGGGGATCGAGGACAAGCGCAGTGGCGCGCTCGTGCGGTCGCAGGCCGAGGCCGTGCTGGCGGACACGGGCGAGCCGCTCGTGACCGCGCGGTCGGGCGTCTTCATCCGCGGCGAGGGCGGCTTCGGCGGCACCGCGGCCGAGCCCGGTCTCGCACCGGTGCCCGACCGCGAGCCCGACCAGGTCGTGGCGACCGGGTCGTGGCCGGGGCAGGCCCTGCTCTACCGGCTCAGCGGCGACCGCAACCCGCTGCACAGCGACCCCTCGTTCGCGGCGCGTGGCGGCTTCGAGCGACCGATTCTGCACGGCCTGGCGACCTACGGGATCACCGCGCGGGTGCTGGTGTCGGCCGTGGCGAAGGGCGACGGCGACGCGATGCGCTCGATGGCGGGGCGGTTCTCCGCGCCCGTGCTGCCCGGCGACGACCTCAGCGTCGAGCTGTGGGACGTGGACACCGGCGACGTGGCGTTCCGCGTGCGCCGGGCCGACGGCACGGTGGTGATCGACCGTGGCCGGGCCCGGTTCGCGCTGGACTGAGGCCCGCGCGTCAGTCGGCGTCGGGGTAGAGCCGCCGGACCAGCACGACGGCGTGCCGTGCCACGCGCTTGGCCTGGGCGGCCGTCCCGCAGCCGACGGCGACGCGGGCGGCCTCGCCCACCACGCTGGTGAGCGCGGCGACCGTCAGCCGGTCCTCCACGGTGTTGCCCAGGCCGAGGATCATCACGTTGCGCCGGATCCACTCCTGGCTGCGATCGCGCCGCTGGGTCTCGAACTCCGGCGGCGCGTCCCCGGAGTAGAAGACGGGGTAGAGGCGCCGGTCGCGCCAGCCGGCCTCGAGGTAGGCCAGCATGCCCGCCTCGAACTGCACCAGCGGGTCGGCGTCGCCCGAGGCGCGCACCTTGGCGACCGCGTCGGCGGCGGCCCGCGCGAGACGGCCGACGTACTCGTCCCAGAGGGCGAAGTAGAGCTCGGCCTTCCCGCCGAAGTGGTGGTAGACGCTGCCGACGCTGGAGCCGGCCCGGTCGACGACGTCGGAGATGCCGGCGCGCGTGTAGCCCTGCTCGATGAACACCTCGGCGGCGGCGTCGAGGACCTGGCGACGGGTCTCCTCCGTCTTCGCCCATCGGCGCCCTGGGGGGCGGGGCGCTTCCGTGGCGGACATGGACGGCTCCTCGTGATCTCGGCCTGCGGTGCTGACACAGCATAGGACCTTTTCGCCCCTTGACGGCACACCATCCGTACGTGATGCTAAACACAATTCTAGAGGACGATTCTAGAAACACATTCTCAGAGGAGAGATGATGATCGACTTCGAGCTCAGCGAGGAACAGCGCGCGGTGCGCAGTGCGGTGCGCCAGTTCATCACCAAGGAGGTCATGCCGCTGGAGAGCCAAGTCCTGCTGAACGAGCGCGAGGGGCGGCCGGGCATCGACCGCGAGACCCTCCGCGATCTGCAGGCCAAGGCGCGCAAGCACGGCTACTGGGGCATCAACACCCCGGAGGAGTACGGCGGCATGGCGGTGGGCCCGGTGATGTCGGCGATCATCGCCGGCGAGGCGGGTCGCACCTTCGTCCCGTTCCGCTTCGGCGGCTCGGCCGACAACATCCTCTACGCCGGCACCCCGGAGCAGCAGGAGGAGTTCCTGCTGCCGACCATCGAGGGCGACCGCCGCAGCTGCTTCGCCATCACCGAGCCGGGCGCCGGCTCCGATGCCCGCAGCATCCGCACCCGCGCGGTGCGCGACGGCGACGAGTGGATCATCAACGGCGAGAAGATCTTCATCACGAACGGCAACGAGGCCGACTTCGTCATGGTCTTCGCGGTGACGAACCCCGAGCTGGGCGCCAACGGCGGCGTCACGTGCTTCCTCGTAGACCGGGACATGGGCTGGGAGTCCACCCCGATCCCGACGATGGGCGAGTGGGGCCCGGCCTCGCTCAGCTTCCAGGACGTGCGCGTGCCGCACCGCAACATCCTCGGCGAGGAGGGCCACGGCTTCGACCTCGCGATGCAGTGGATCGGCCAGGGCCGCTACATGATTCCCGCCGGCGCCCTCGGTGCCGCCGAGCGCATGATCGAGATGGCCGTCGAGCACGCGAACAGCCGCATCTCGATGGGCAAGCCGATCGCGGAGTACCAGGCGATCCAGTGGCACATCGCCGACAGCGCGGTCGAGCTCGACGCCGCGCGCTGGCTCACGCTGCACGCCGCGTGGGAGGTCGAGCAGGGCCGCGACGCGCGCCACGCCTCCTCGGTCGCGAAGCTCTACGGCACGAACATGGCGAACCGCGTGGTCGACCGCGTGCTGCAGATCCACGGCGGCATGGGCTACACGAAGGAGCTGCCGCTCGAGCGCTGGTACCGCGAGCTGCGCCTGCTGCGCATCTTCGAGGGCACCGACGAGATCCAGAAGCGCACGATCGCGCGCAACCTGCTGCGCGGTCACGTCAAGGTGGGGGCCTCGCTGTCATGACCGATCCCGGCTCGCGCATCGATCCGCTGGCGTTCTTCCGCCCGAAGTCGGTCGCCCTCGTGGGCGCCACCGACAAGTCGGGCTGGTCGGTCGCCACGTTCGCCAACCTGCAGGTCAACGGGTTCACCGGTGACGTGTACCTGGTGAACCCGAAGTCCCCGGAGGTCCACGGGACCAAGGCGTACGCGTCGCTGGCGGACATCCCCGGCCAGGTCGACCTCGTCTACGTCATGACGCCGATCGACGTCGTGCCGGACGTGATCCGGCTCGGGGCGCAGCGGGGCACGCGGCACTACGTGGTCCTCACCGCCGGCTACGGCGAGGTGGGCGGCGAGGGTGCGGTGCGCGAGCAGGAGCTGCTCGACCTCGCGACCGAGCTGGACGTGACGATCCTCGGGCCGAACGGCAACGGCTTCATCAACGCGGCCGACGGCATCACGCCGTACGGCCTGCCGATCCCGCAGCCGCTCATCGCCGGCTCGGTCGGCGTGGTGCTGCAGAGTGGCGCGCTGGCCAGCAGCGTGCTGTCGTTCGCGCAGTCGCGCAACATCGGCATCTCGCTGCTCGTGGCGATGGGCAACGAGACGATCATGTCCGTCACGGACGTGGTGCGCGGGCTGGTGGACGACCCGAAGACGAAGGCGATCGCGCTGTTCCTCGAGTCGGTGCGCCGGCCCGAGGAGTTCGCCGAGGTCGCCCGGATGGCGCTGGCGGCGGGCAAGCCGATCGTCGCGCTCAAGATCGGGCGCAGCGTGAAGGCCTCGCGCACCGCGCAGGCGCACACCGGTGCCCTGGTGGGCGACGACAAGACGGTCGACGCGGCGTTCGCGCAGCTCGGCGTCATCCGCGTCGTCTCGCTGGAGGACCTCATCATCACGGCGGGGCTGCTGGCCGAGACGGGTCCGCTGCCGGGTCGCCGGGTGGGCGTCGTGACCCCCTCGGGCGGCGCGTCGGAGATCATCGCCGACCGCGCGGAGGACGAGGGCCTCGACCTGGCCGAGTTCACGCCCGAGACGATGGCGCAGCTCACGGAGGTGCTGCCGTCGTTCGCGACGCCGAACAACCCGCTCGACGTCACCGGCTACGTGCTGCTCGACCGCGAGCTCATGGGCAACGCGCTGCGGATCGTGGCGGCCGACCCGGGCATCGACTTCGTCATGATGCTCCAGGACCTGCCCCGACAGACGGCCGACCCCGACCTCGCGCTGCAGCTGTACACGCGCAACGCGCAGACGATCCGCGAGTCGCCGACGCCCATCATCCCGGTGGGCAACGTCCTGACGGACATCAACGAGACGGGCCGGATGATCCAGGCCGGGTCGCAGTACCCGCAGGTCGCGGGCGGCATCGAGCACGGCCTGACCGCGCTCGGTCACGCGGTGCGCTGGTCCGAGGTCGTGCGTCGTCACGGCGAGGGTCAGCAGGAGCCGCCGCGCGTGGAGCCGGTCTTCCCGGACGGGCTGCCGGAGCGTCGCGGCTCGTGGGCGGAGCAGCCCGCTGCCACGTTCCTGGCGGCGAACGGCGTGCCGATGGTGCCGTCCGAGCTGGCGGCGACCCCCGAGGAGGCGGCCGCGGCGGCCGACTCGATGGGCTACCCCGTGGTGGTCAAGGCCGCGGTGGACGGCCTCGAGCACAAGAGCGACATCGGCGGCGTGAAGCTGGGGCTCGCGTCCGCCGACCAGGTCCGCGAGGCCGTCGAGGAGGTGCTGGGGGCCGTGGCGGCTGCCGGCCACGACGGGGCGCGGGTGCTGGTGCAGCCGCACCGCAGCGGCGGCTCGGAGCTGCTGGTCGGCGTGGTGCGCGACCCGGCATGGGGACTGACGATGGCGGTCGCCCTCGGCGGCGTGTGGGTCGAGCTGCTCGGGGAGAGCGCCCTGCGGGTGCTGCCGGTCGCGCAGGACGAGGTCCGTCGCGCGATCGGGTCACTGCGCGGCGTGCAGGCGCTCCAGGGCGCGCGCGGGACCGAGGCGGTCGACCTCGACGAGCTGGCCCGCGTCATCACGCGGATCGGCGCGGTCGCGCACGCCCTCGGCGACGAGCTGGTCGCGCTGGAGGTGAACCCGCTGCGCGCCTCGGCCGACCGGATCGAGGCGCTCGACGCGCTGGTCACCTGGTCGGGGGAGTGACCGGATCGCCCGCCGGCACGGCGCGGGAGGCATAGGCTCGGGCGCGTGCGAGTCGTGCGGGCGGTCGGGCGCTGGGCCCTGCGGGTGCTCCTCGCGGTGCTGGTGGCCGCCCTCGGGGTCGTGGTCTGGGCGCAGCTCAGCCCACGACCGGGGGTGTACGTCGTCAACTGGCTGTTCTCGCTGACCGACACGGGCGAGTTCCGCGGCGACGAGGCCGAGGGCGTCGAGGGGCGCACCGACGTGGCCTACGGCGACGGCCCCGACGAGGTCCTCGACGTGTGGTCGCCGGTGGACCGCAGCGGGCCGCTGCCCGCCGTCGTGTGGGTGCACGGTGGCGCGTGGATCGGCGGCGACAAGGAGCAGCCTGCGCCGTACCTGCGGTTGTTGGCGCAGGAGGGCTACGTCGGCGTCTCGCTCGACTACTCCCTCGCGCCCGACCACCACTACCCGACGCCCCTGCGCCAGCTCGGCGAGGCGCTGACGTTCGTCCGCGAGCACGCGGACGAGCTGGGCGTCGATCCCGACCGGATCGTGCTCGCCGGCGACTCGGCGGGCGCCCAGATCGCGGCCCAGTACGCGGCTCTCGTCGCCGATCCGGCGTACGCGCGCCTGATCGGCATCGAGCCCGCCCTCCGGCCCGGCCAGCTGCGCGGGGCGATGCTGCACTGCGGCCCCTACGACCCGCCGATGGCGATGGACGACGAGGGCATCGGCGGCTGGTTCGTGCGCACCGTGGCGTGGGCCTACCTCGGCACGAAGGACGCGGATGACCCGCGGGTGCGCGAGGCCTCGATCGTCGGTCACGCCACGGCGAGCTACCCGCCCACGCTGCTCAGCGGCGGCGACGGGGACCCGCTGACGAAGCAGGGCCGCGCCCTCGCGACCCGCCTCGGCGAGCTGGGCGTGGAGCACGAGCCCCTGTTCTTCCCCGAGCTGGGCCACGAGTTCCAGTTCGACCTGAGGACCCCCGAGGGCGAGAAGGTCATGGGCGCCTCGGTTGCCTTCCTCACTCGCGTGACGGCACGCGACTCCTGAGAATCCTGAGTCGAATCGCGTCACGCCCGACTCACAACCCGGTCTCCTCCCTGACGGCGCACCCCGCGCCGGACGAGAGGTGATCTGGATGCAGTCCTGGTGGCACACCGCGAACCCCGACATCCTCGTGGCCCCCGACGGCGAGCTCGGCCCGCGATCGGTGCGCGCGTCCCGCTTCGTCGACCGTGAGCGCGTCCAGCCCGGTCCCTCGGGCCGGACCCTGTGGCCGCGCCTGGCCGACGTGCTGGCGACCGTCGCCGACGTGACCCCGCTGAGCCTCTACGAGACCTCGGCCGACGACATCACGCTCATGCACGGCCGCACGATGCACTGGTACGCCACGGCCGGGTCCGAGACGCTCGTCGAGACCGTGGACGAGTGTGGCTGGCGTCGCTTCGCGTTCGTGCCGCCGGCCCGCGCGGCCGCGGCGCTGATCGGCTCGATCGCCACCGGCAGCCCCGACGCCGACGGCCGCTGGCTGGCGTGCGCGCTGGCCGATCCCCGCGGCAGCGTCGTCCTGTCCGACGGCGACTCCCTCCTGCTGGGCGACCTGCCGCCGGCCGCCGGCCCGATCCTCGCGCCGATGCATCTCGCGTCCGAGGACGTCAGCATGCTGCTGCTCGCGCGGCTGCGTGTGCCCGCGCTGACCTGAGCGGTCCCGGCCTCTAGGGTTCTACGGACGGACCCGGAAGGACCGGTGGATTGAAGAACTCGCTGCTGCTGCTGTCGGGCTACGCCGGCAAGTCCGCCACCACCCTGCTGATCCTGTGGGGCTTCGCGCGGCTCAGCGGCGCCGAGGGCGCGGGCGAGTTCGCCTACGCGATGGCCGTCACCTTCCCCGTCTTCATCCTGGCCGAGCTGGGCCTGCGCAACGTCCTGCAGACCCTGCGCGGCGGGCCGCCGTTCCGGGCCTACCTCGCGCTGCGGATCGCCGCGGTCGCGCTGGCCGTCGCGGGCATCGGCCTCGCAGCCCTGTGGATCGACTCGTTCCCGCCCGCCGCCGTGCTGGTGCCGCTGCTCGGCCTGCGAGCCGCCGACTCGCTGCTCGACATCTGCCACGGCTGCCTCCAGGCCGCCGGGCGCATCGGCGCCGTCGCGCGCTGGATGTGGACGAACACGCTGCTCACGGTCGTCGCGGTGGCCGTGCCGCTGGCGTTCGAGCTGCCGGCCGAGGCCGCGATCTGGGGGTCGTTCGTGGCCTCCGTCGTCGTGCTCGTGCCGGTGACCACGTGGTGCCTGCGGACGATCGACCCGGCTCCGTGGCGGGCGAACCGCGCGGACGCGCGACGCATCCTCGGCGCCGGGACGAGCCTCGGGGTGTCGCAAGGGCTCGCCTCGGCGATGACCTACCTGCCCACGATCTACCTGGCGGCGTCGGCCTCCGCGGCCGTCGTCGGCGTCTTCGCGGTCACCCAGTACGTGGTCACGTTCGCGAACCTCTTCCTCAGCTCGATCCAGCAGACGCAGCTGCGCACGCTGCGGGCGGGCCTCGAGTCCGGCGGGGTCGCGCGGCTGCGGGCGCTCTCCCAGGGCGTGGGCCTGCGGCAGGTCGGCGTGGGACTCGGCGTCGCGCTGCTGGCGCTGCTCGCGTTCCCGCCCGTGCTGCCGCTCGTGTTCGGGGAGGAGTTCACGCTCACGCGCTGGGAGTTCCTGCCGATCGCGCTGGCCGTCGTGGCGCTCAGCGTCGACTACGCGACCACCGCGCCGCAGCTCGTCCTCAACCGCTACCGCTCGCGCGTGGGCGTCGCGGTCGTCGGCCTCGCGGCGGCCCTCGTGCTCGCCGCCCTCACGTACGGGGACGCGACCCTGCTCTCGGCCGGGTACGTCGTGCTGGCCGGCGTCGCCGCGCGGGCCGTCGCCGGGGCGGTCCTGCTGCGGCGCGCGCTCTGAGTCAGGACCAGAGGGCGCGGTACTGCTCGGCCATCCGCTCGCGGCCGTAGCGCTCCTCGGCGCGGGTGCGGGCTCGACACCCCAGCTCGACCCGGCGCTCCGGCGACGCGAGCAGGTCGCGCATCGCCTTCGCGAGCGTCTCGACGAACGCGTCCTCCTCGGTGATCGGGACCACCACGCCGGCGTCGGCCAGCGCGTCCACCCCGGCGGCCGAGCTGGCCACGACCGGAGCGCCGCACGCCATCGCCTCCAGCAGGACGAGCGGCAGGCCCTCCCAGCGCGACGGGACGACCACGAGGTCGGCCTCCTGCAGGTGACGGACGGGGTCGTCCGCGCCGACGAGCTCCACCCGCTCGGCGATGCCGAGCTCGCGGGCGAGGGTCTCGAGGTCTTCGCGCTCCGCGGGATCGCTCGGGCCGACCAGCCGCACCGAGACGTCGAGGCCGCCCTGCGCGACGGCGCGGACCAGCAGGTCCTGGCCCTTCTGCCGGGTGAGCCGCCCGACGCACACGACGGTGCGCCCGTCGGTGGGCCGCGGGACCTCCGGCGGGCGGAAGCGCTCGAGGTCGACGGAGTTCTCGATCACCTCCAGGGCGGGACGTCGGCCGAGGACCTGGCGTCCCTCCGCGAGCTCGTCGCGGCCCACCACCACGGTGACGTGGGCACGCCGGGCCAGCAGCCGCTCGACCGTGCGGTAGGCCCCGGCGAGCCGGCCGCCGACGAGCCACGACCAGCCGTGCGGCACGAACACGAGGCGGGTCCCGCGCGGCCGCACCAGCCGGGCCAGGGCCCCGGTCTTGCTGGAGTGCGCGAACACCGCGTCGGCGTGGCGCATCGCCGCGCGGGTGCGGCGCAGGGCGGCCACGTCGGACGGCCCGGGCGCGCGCCGCAGCTCGATCGGGAGCCATTCGGCGCCGAGGGCCCTGGCCCGCTCGGCGAGGTAGCCGTCGGCCGGACAGCCGACCACGACGCGGCGGCCGTCGGCCACGCCGATCTCGACCAGCTGCAGGACGACCTCGGCGACCCCACCCGTGGTGGGCTGGGCGAGGTGGACGATGGCGCGCTCGGCCGTCATCGCTGCTCCTCCGCGACGTCGTGCGGCGCGGCGTCGCGCGTCACGGCGGCGGCCACGGCGAAGGCGAAGAACGCCCAGACGTAGCGCAGGTTCTGCAGGTTCAGCGTCAGCATCATCGTGACGATCACGACGACGCCGAGCAGCAGCGCGGCGCGTTGCATCCGGGTGAGGTGGGCCGCCCGGCGCACCTGCAGCGCGGTCGCGCCGATCACCGCGCCGAACGCGAGCAGGCCCACGATGCCGCCCTCGGCCGCGAAGCTGAGGAAGGTGTTGTGGGCGACCTGGCCCTCGGTCCAGTTCCGGAACGGCGTCAGGCCGGCGGAGTACTCGGGGTACTGGCCGATGCCGACTCCGAGCAGCGGGTGGTCGGTCCACAGCTCCCACGCCCGGTTCCACAGCCGCCAGCGAGGGTCGGTGTCGGCGGCCTCCGACGACGTCAGCAGCCGCTCGACGCCGGGCAGCAGCGAGCGCGACAGGATGTCGGGCACGAACAGCAGCACGGCGAGGCCCGCCACGCCGCCGGCCATGAGCAGGGTGCCGATCCGGCTGGACAGCAGCGCGACGACCGCGAGCCCGAGCAGCGCGGCCATCGCGACCAGTCCTCCGCGCGAGCCCGTCGCCAGCACGCCGGCCAGCAGGACCAGCAGGAGCACCGGCCAGGCCGCGAGCCGGTCCCGGGCCACGAGGTAGAACGCCACCGCGACCGAGGTCAGCAGGTACCCGGCGTAGAGGTTCGGGTCCTGGAACCAGCCGAGCGCGCGGGTGCCGTCGGACGGCGCGAGTCCCGCGAGCGAGGCCGCCGCCTGGGCTACGGCGCACCAGACCCACAGCCGCGCGACCCGCAGCAGCCGTCGCTCGGACAGCATCAGGAACGCCGCGAGAAGCGTCAGGAAGTACACGAGGACGACGACGAGCTTCATCGTGTCGAGCACGGCGTCGCGCGCGTCGAAGACCGGCAGCGTCAGCGCGGCCACCAGGCCCGAGAGGACCATGACGAACAGCAGGACGGCGGAGAGCCCGGTGAACCGGCGCAGGACGCCGTGACGGAACGGGTCGAGCGCGTCGCGCACGCGGGGCCACGTGACGACCACGAGCACTGGCATCAGGAAGTCCGCCACCGACACGTTCAGCAGGAAGCCGATCGGCGGGAAGAACATGAACGGCATCGTGACGACGACGAGCTCGACGGTGCTGAGCCGCAGCAGCCGCACCGCGAGGAGCGCCACCAGCGCGAGGGCGAGCGCGAGGCCGAGCCGGGGGAGCGCCGCCGCCAGCACCCCGCAGCCGATCGCGCCGGCCACGGCGGTGGCGACGAGGCCGGGCGGCGGGCCGGAGCGCGGCGGTCGGAGCTGGGTGAGGGCGGGCACGGCTACCGGTCCAGGACCCCGGCGGAGCGCAGCGGCTCCACGTAGTGCTCGCGGGCGAACGCGACCTCGTGCGCGATCCGGTCGTCGGGCGGCGGGGTGAGGAAGTCGCCGTAGACGTGCCGCAGGTACTCGTCGACCGGAGTGGGCGCCGGCAGGGCGAGGCCGCCGAGGTCGAGCGCGGTCCCGCCCACGAACCAGCGGGCCGGCACGTACTCCCGCGCGCCGTACGAACCGCAGGTGTTCACCCACAGCGCGCCGCTGCCGAGCCGGCCTGCCCTCGCGACGAGACCGCGATGGGCGCCGGCGATCGCACGGGCCGGCACGAGCGAGAGCACCGCGCGCGCCAGCCGCGCGACCGTCGCCTTGCGCCGGTCGTAGTGCCGCCGCTCGGCCAGGTCCATGACCCGGAGCATGTGCAGCTGCGCCGTGAGCTTGAGCAGCGGTGTCAGCACCCGGCGCGCGCCCGAGGAGTCGGGCGCGACGTCGAGCGGGAACAGGTCGACCCGGATCAGCGTGTGGTGCACCCCGCGCAGCACGACGCGGGGGAAGAGGTACTCGTAGCCCGGGTCGCCGGGCGCCTCCACCGCGAAGTCCGTGCCGGCCAGGCCCGCCCGCAGCGCCTCGACCGCGCGTGGCTGGTCCGCCGACGGGACGTAGAGGTCGGCGTCGACGTCCCACGGGACGAGGTCGCCGTGCCGCCGGGCGCCGAGGGCCGTGCCGTAGGCGAGGAAGTACCGGCAGCCCGACGGCGCCAGCACGCGGTCGACCTCGGCCAGCGCCCGTCGCAGCAGCACCTGGATCTGCGCGATGCCCGGATCGGAGACGGTCATGCGGGGATGCGCTCCAGGAAGGGGCAGGCGTCCAGCAGGGCGGCGTGGTCGAAGGCGATCGGCTCGTCCGCGAAGTCCAGCCGGTCGAGCAGCCACCCGGCCTCGATCGGCTCGTCGCCCAGCGTGAGCGACTGCGCGTGGCGCAGCTTGTCCACCGACGCCATGTAGTCGTAGAACTTGAACTCCCCGCCGGCCGGGCGGCTGCCGCCGGCACCGTCGTCGGAGTCCAGCCACGCGTTCGGGATGCCGTACGCGTCGGCCAGGATCAGGCCGTGCAGCGAGGACGACACGATGCGCCGGCACGAGACGAGGTCCCGCAGGGTGCCGGTCACGTCGCTGCTGCCGAGGTCGATGATCCGCACGCCCTCGCCGGCCCGCGCCCGCGCCCACTGGCTCTCGGACCAGCGCACGACGATGCCGACCTCGGCGTCCGGCTCGACGTCGGGCCAGTGGACGAGAGGGCTGAGCAGCGCCGGGTCGCCGTAGACGCGCGGCACGGGCAGGCCGATGTTGCGCAGCCGGCTGCGGGTGAGCGGACCGCGCACGGCGCGGTACTCCGCGGCGGGCGTGATGCCCCACTTGCCCTCGGAGCCGAACGCGCCCGAGCCCCACACGACCGAGTCCTTGCGGGCCTCGCCGACGATCGAGCCGACCGCGAGGTACGAGGGCCCGTCCGCCGGGGCGTACGTCACGGGGTGCGAGGTCAGCAGCCCCACGAGCCAGGGCGAGAGCAGGTCGCCGAAGTTGGGGGTGTGGCTCCACCACACGAGCGGCACGTGGCCGTCGACGAGGAAAGCGTCCGCGGCGAGCCGGTACCGCTGCGCCAGCTCGCGCAGCTCGGCCGGGCCGGCGTGGGGCACGCGCGCCCGGGGGTCGGTGCTGAGGGAGGTGCCCAGCGCGCGGACCGCGGCGACGCGCTCGCGGCGAGCGGGATCGGTGTAGAGGTCCCAGCGCCGGCGGACGGCCCGGCGGACGGCCTGTCCCTTGGTGAACGACGCTGACACGGTCCCCCCGACCTGAGCTGTGGGCTGGCGGCCAGCATAGTGCGAGTCACTCCCGCCCCATAAGCCCCGCCCGCCACGCGTGGATCAGCTCCGGCGACGCACCGTCTCGCGCTTCTGCTCGTCCACGGCCTGCTCGTACGCCGTGACCAGCGCCTGGATCGTGAGCGGCTTGAAGCGCTCGATCATCGAGGTGATGATCTCGGGCGGCTGCCCCGACGAGGTGAGGTGCGGCCACACCTGCGTGCGGAACAGGGCGGTCAGCTCGTCGGCCAGGGCGGTGCCGTGGGCGAGGATCAGCTTGCGCGCCGCGTGCGCCGCCTCGATCGGCAGCTGGGCCTCGAGGAACCCGATGCCGACGGCCAGGTGCGCGGGCGCCAGCTTGAAGACGTCCTCGTCGGGGGTGGGCTCGATGACGCCGAGGGCGATGAGCAGCTCGAGCGCGTCGTCGGTCAGCTCGCGACCGGCCCGGCGCTCCAGCTCGGCCCGCTGGAGGGTCTCGGGCAGCTCGGGCATCCACGGCGCGAGCAGCGTGCGGTGCAGCGCCACCTGGCCGGGCGTCGCGTCGCCCGGGATCTTGTCGAGGTAGCCCTCGATGGCCTGCAGGGTGAAGCCGTGGGCCTGCAGCTCGCGGACGAGCTCGAGGCGGACGATGTGGTCGGCGCCGTAGTAGCCGTTGCGGCCCTCGCGGCGCGGCGGCGGGATCAGGCCGCGGCCGGCGTAGAAGCGCACGGTGCGCACGGACATGCCGACGCGCTCGGCCAGCTGCTCGATGCCGATCGACTCGGGGGCGTCGTTCACGTGGTCGAGAGTAGTCCCGCTCGCCCTCGCGCTGCCCTACGCTCGGGCAGGTGCAGCAGCGCCGCAGGCCGACGCGCGCCGTGATCGTGCTCGCGGCGCTCTACGTCCTGCTGCTGGCGGCCATCGGGCTGTGGCCGCGCCACGTCGACTCCGGGCTCGCCGTCCAGGACTGGCGACTGACCTCCGCGATCGCCGACGCCCTCTCGATCTCGACCGACCGGGTCGTCGACGCGGCCGAGGTGCTGGCCAACGTCGTGTTCTTCGTTCCGGTGGGCGTCCTGGTCGCGTGGGCGCTCCCGCGCGCCTCGATCCTGGTGGCCGCCCTGCTCGGTGGCGCGGTCGCCATCGTCATCGAGATCGCGCAGTGGCAGGGACCGATCGACCGCACCGCCTCGGTGCTCGACGTGGCCGCCGACGTGGTGGGCGCGGTGCTCGGCTTCGCCGCGATGCGCGCGGCCGCGGGTGGCTCGCGACTGGCCCGGACGGGCTCCTGGGCGCTCGCGGTGGTCACCGTGGGGGTCCTCGCGGTGCTCCTGACCGGGCTCGTCGTGTCCGGATCCTGACCGGGAAGTCAGGCATGGATCGATCTTCGCCCGGGTGGAATACTGGGGGTATGTGGCGACTCTGACAGTAATGGTGTCAGAATCATCGCCAACGCTTCCACCGGCTGTGAGGACATCCATGACCGAGGCATTCATCTACGACGCCATCCGTACCCCGCGCGGGCGCGGCAAGAAGAACGGGTCGCTCCACGAGGTCAAGCCGATCTCGCTGGTCACCGGCCTGCTCGACGAGATCAAGGTGCGCAACCCCGACCTCGACCCGAACCAGGTCGACGACGTCGTCCTCGGCGTCGTGTCGCCCGTCGGCGACCAGGGTGCCGACATCGCCCGCACCGCCGTGCTGGCCGCCGGCTTCGGCCAGCAGGTCGCCGGCGTGCAGCTCAACCGCTTCTGCGCCTCGGGCCTGGAGTCGGTCAACCAGGCCGCCTCGCGCGTCAAGTCCGGCTGGGAGGACCTCATCATCGCCGGCGGTGTCGAGTCGATGAGCCGCGTGCCCATGGGCTCCGACGGCGGCGCCTGGGCGATGGACCCCAAGACCTCGCTCGACACCGGCTTCGCGCCCCAGGGCATCGGCGCCGACCTGATCGCCACCATCGAGGGCTACAGCCGCGAGGACGTCGACACGTTCGCCGCCGAGTCGCAGGCGCGTGCCGCGAAGGCGATCGCCAACGGGTACTTCGACAAGTCGATCGTGCCGGTCCGCGACCTCAACGGCCTGACCGTCCTCGACCACGACGAGTTCGTCCGCGAGGGCACCACCGTCGAGTCGCTCTCGGGCCTCAAGCCCTCGTTCGCCGACATCGGCGACCTGGGCGGCTTCGACGCCGTCGCGCTCCAGCGCTACGTCGACGTCGACCAGATCAACCACGTCCACCACGCCGGCAACAGCTCGGGCATCGTCGACGGCGCCTCGCTGGTCCTGATCGGCAACGAGAACGCCGGCGCCCGCCACGGACTCACGCCGCGCGCCCGCATCGTCTCGACCGCCGTCATCGGCTCCGAGCCCACGATCATGCTGACGGGCCCGGGCCCCGCCTGCCGCAAGGCGCTGGACAAGGCCGGCCTGTCGATCGAGGACATCGACCTGCTCGAGATCAACGAGGCGTTCGCCGCCGTCGCGCTCAAGCTCATGCGCGACCTCGACGACTTCCCGCACGACCGCACCAACGTCAACGGCGGCTCGATCGCGATGGGCCACCCGCTGGGTGCCACCGGCGCGATGATCCTGGGCACCCTCGTCGACGAGCTCGAGCGTCGCGAGAAGCGCTACGGCCTGGCCACGCTGTGCATCGGCGGCGGCATGGGCATCGCGACCATCGTCGAGCGCATCTGACCTCCCGACCCGAGACCCGAGAAGGAATACGTATGACTGCAACCGACGCGGTGCGCTACGAGGTCGAGAACGGCATCGTCACCCTGACGATCGACGACCCGAGCCAGAGCGCCAACACGATGAACGAGACCTACCGCGCTTCCATGGAGGCCGCGGTGAACCGTCTCGCCGACGAGATCGCCCAGGACGCCGACGCCATCAAGGGCGTCGTCGTCACCAGCGCGAAGAAGACCTTCTTCGCCGGCGGCGACCTCAAGCTGATGACCCAGGCCACCCCGGCCGACGCGCAGGCGCTGTTCGACAACGTCGAGTCGATCAAGGCCACGCTGCGCAAGCTCGAGACGCTGGGCAAGCCGGTCGTCGCGGCGATCAACGGCGCCGCCCTCGGCGGCGGCCTGGAGATCGCCCTGGCCTGTCACCACCGCATCGCGGCCGAGGGCCGCTACGAGATCGGCCTGCCCGAGGTCACCCTCGGCCTGCTGCCCGGCGGTGGCGGCGTCACCCGCACCACCCGGATGTTCGGCATCCAGGACGCGCTCATGAACGTCCTGCTGCAGGGCCAGCGCAACAAGCCCGAGAAGGCGCTCAAGATCGGCCTGATCGACGAGATCGTGCCGGCCGACGAGCTGATCTCGAAGGCCCGCGCCTGGGTCGAGGCGAACGCCGGCGACGAGGACGCGGCCAAGCAGCCGTGGGACCGCCCCGGTCACAAGATCCCCGGCGGCACGCCCAGCAACCCGAAGCTGGCGGCCTTCCTGCCCAGCTTCCCGGCGAACCTGAAGAAGCAGCTCAAGGGTGCGCCGTACATCGCGCCGCGCCACATCATGAGCGCCGTCGTCGAGGGCGCCCAGGTCGACTTCGACACGGCCAGCCGGATCGAGTCGCGCTACCTGGTCAACCTGCTCATCGGCCAGCAGTTCAAGAACATGACGCAGGCATTCTTCTTCGACCTCGGCGCCATCAACGCCGGTGGCTCGCGCCCCGACGGCATCGCCGAGCGCAAGGCCGAGAAGCTGGCCATCCTGGGCGCCGGCATGATGGGCGCGGGCATCGCCTACGAGGCGGCGCGCGCGGGCATCGAGGTCGTCCTGAAGGACGTCAGCGTCGAGGCCGCCGAGAAGGGCAAGGGCTACTCCGAGGGCCTGCTGGCCAAGCAGGTCCAGCGCGGTCGCCTCACCGAGGAGAAGAAGGCCGAGATCCTCGGCCGGATCCACCCGACCGCAGACTACGCCGATCTCGCCGGCTGCGACTTCGTCGTCGAGGCCGTCTTCGAGTCGGTCGAGCTCAAGCACAGCGTGTTCGGCGAGCTCGAGCCGATCGTCAACGGCGACGCGCTCCTGGGCTCGAACACCTCCACGCTGCCCATCACGACCCTCGCCGAGGGCGTGCAGCGGCCGGAGGACTTCATCGGCATCCACTTCTTCAGCCCCGTGGACAAGATGCAGCTCGTCGAGATCATCGTGGGCGAGAAGACCTCCGACGAGGCCCTCGCACGCGCGATCGACTTCACGAAGCAGATCCGCAAGATCCCGATCGTCGTCAACGACAGCCGCGGCTTCTTCACCTCGCGCGTGTTCGGCACGCTCGTGATGGAGGGCGTCGAGATGCTGGCCGAGGGCGTCGACCCGGTCGTCATCGAGCGTGCCGCGCAGCTCGCGGGCTTCCCGGGCCAGCCGCTCGCGATGTCCGACGAGGTCTCGCTCACGCTGCAGCAGAAGATCGAGGGCGAGGCCCGCAAGGCCGCCGCGGCCGAGGGCAAGGAGCTGCCCGTCACGCCCGCGTCCGAGGTCGTCAACCAGCTCGTCGAGCTCGGTCGTCCGGGCAAGGCCGGCGGCGCCGGCTTCTACGAGTACCCGGAGGGCGGCAAGAAGTACCTGTGGCCCGAGCTGTGGAACCTGTTCGTCAAGGACGACGTCGACGTGCCGCTCGAGGACATCGAGGAGCGCCTGACGTTCATCATGGCGATCGAGACGGTCCGCTGCTTCGAGGAGGGCGTCATCCGCCAGGTGGCCGACGCCAACATCGGCTCCATCTTCGGGATCGGCTTCCCGCCGGTCCACGGTGGCGCGCTCCAGTACGTCAACGGCTACGTGGCCGCGAACGGTGAGATCGGCATCAAGGCCTTCACCGAGCGCGCGCAGGAGCTGGCCGAGAAGTACGGCGAGCGCTTCAGCCCGCCGGCCCTGCTGCTGGAGAAGGCCGAGAAGGGCGAGAAGATCGCCTGATCGACGCTTCTGCCGCACGACGCCCCGGTCCGCTCGGACCGGGGCGTCGTCGCGGAGGGGTCAGACCGCGCCGTCCTTGGCCAGCACCGCGCGGACGGTGCGGGTGAGGATCTGCAGGTCGCCCATGAGGGTCCAGTTCTCGACGTAGTGCATGTCCAGCGCGATGGCCTCGTCCCACGAGAGGTTCGAGCGGCCCGAGACCTGCCACAGTCCGGTCATGCCGGGGCGCACGCGCAGGCGGCGCAGGGCGGCACGGTCGTAGAGGGCCACCTCGCCCTCGCGCTGGGGCCGCGGGCCCACGAGGCTCATGTCGCCGCGGATCACGTTGAGCAGCTGGGGCAGCTCGTCGATGGAGTAGCGACGGATGAAGCGCCCGACCCGGGTGATCCGGGGATCGTCCTCGACCTTGAACAGCGGCCGGTCGGCGGTGCCCTGCTCCTCGAGCAGCCGGGCCAGCTCGGCGTCGGCGCCCACCCGCATCGAGCGGAACTTGATCATCTGGAAGGGCGCGCCGTCGCGGCCCACGCGCTCCTGGCGGTAGAAGACGGGTCCGGGGCTCGACAGCCTGATCGCCAGCGCGGTCACCACGAAGAGCGGTGAGGTCGCGATCAGCAGTGCCGCCGCGCCGCACCAGTCGAAGACGAGCTTGGGCCAGTTGCCGGCCTCGGCGTACTGCGGCTCCTTCACGGCGACGAGTGGCATCCCCGCCACCTCGCGCATGCTGATGCGCGAGCCGGCCACGGCCAGAAGGTTGGGGGACAGCAGCATCTCGATGCCTGCGGCCTCGAGGTCCCACGTGAGGTCGCGGAGGCCGTGGTGCCCGAGCTCGTCGGTGGCCGACACGATCACCGCGTCGGCGTCGGACAGGTGGACGGCCGACTGCAGCGAGCGCGCCCGTCCCATGACCGGGATGAACTGCTGGCCCACGCGCAGCCACTGGCTCTCGGTGGCGTCGGCGGGTCGCCACACGCCGGTCACCCGCAGGCCCTCGGCGGGGTGCTGCGAGAACCAGCCGGCGATCTCGCGGGCGTTGTCGGGCAGTCCGACCACGAGGACGTTCTCGACGAAGCGGCCGCGCAGCACCTGGCGGCGGCGCCAGCGCCGCCACGCCCGCCGCGTGAGCAGCAGTCCCAGCAGGCCGCAGGGGAACGCGAGCGCGAGGTAGCCGCGTGAGAGGTTGAACTCGAGCAGCACGGCGACGATCGCGATGACGCCGAAGACGGTGACGGTGGCGTGCACGATGCGCTGGTACTCCGCGGCGGAGCCCATGACGTGGCGCTCCCGGGTGCCGGCGAGGCGCAGCGCGAGCCACCAGCCGAGCGCGAGGAGGATGCCGAACTTCGTGTAGCCCAGGCCGAACTGCGCGTCGATCTGGTCGGCCTGGCGACCGAGCCAGGCGTACTCGGAGGAGAAGATCACCACGAGCAGGACGAGCAGGTCGCTGACCGCCACGCGGCGGACGTACTGGCGGCGCGTCGCACTGAGTCCCTCGGGCCGCAGGAGGCGCTGGATGGCGTCCTCCGCGCGGGCCACGGGAGCGAGTCCGGAACGTCGCCGGAAAGTCACTCCCGTCACACCAGAACCATCAGTCGTCATGTCGCGAAGCACCCCCTCGTCCCGATCCGAGGACGACTCCCCGGGTACACCTGCCAAGAAAACCATTCGACAGACCTGTAAGTAAACACTTACATTTGGTGTGCGTCACCATTCCGCTGGCCGCTTCGAGGGGAAACACGACATGGCTGCCCGACTGATTCGCCCACTCTCGTACCTGCTCGGCCTCGGGGCGCTCGCCCTGCTCGCCGTCGCCGGCCCCGCCTCCTCGGAGGGCTACGGCGATCCGGTGATCGTGCCCGACGGAGGTGACTCCACGGTCGAGGTCGTCCCCGGCGAGGACTTCACCGTGTCGTTCTCCTCCAACGTCGAGTGCGCCTGGTCGGCCCGCTTCAACGGCACGACGGCCCCCGGCTCGGTCGACTTCGACTACTCCGCCACCTTCGCGGCGCCCACCGATCCCGGCACGTACACCGGCCGGGTCGTGTGCCGCTACTCCACGGAGGGCCCGTTCCGGCCGGTCTCCTACGGCGAGGACGCCACGTGGGCCGCCACGCGCGACCAGACCACGACGCAGACCTTCACGGTCGTCGTGGCGGGCGATGCCGCGGACGCGGGCGACGACTCGGCCGACGAGACCTCGGCCAGCGCCGACAACGGCGCCCTGGCCGACACCGGTGGCTCGAACTGGCAGCTGCTCGCGCTCGGTGGCGCCCTGGTCGTGATCGGCGGCGGCGTCGCCGTCGTCGCGGCCCGACGCCGCACGTCCGCCTGACCGCGGTGAGAGGGACGGCGGGCCGGACGCGACGGCGCGCCGACCTCGCGGTGCGGCCATGAGGCGCACCTCGCGGAGGTCGGCCGTCGTCTGGCTGTCCGTCGGCTTCGGCCTGGCGGTCGCCGGACTCGCGGTGGTGCCGCTGGCCCTGGAGGCCAAGGACGTGGCGTCGAGCCTGCTGCGCGCCCAGGACCAGGCGGTCGCCCTCAAGGACCAGATGGCCTCCGGCGAGGCCGAGGCGGCCGCAGCGACCCTCGAGCGGCTGCAGGCCAGCGCGTCGCACGCGCACCGTACGAGCAGCGGCGGCCTGTGGGACGCGGCGGCGAAGGTGCCGTGGCTGGGCCGCAACGTCGAGGCGGTGCAGGTCACGTCCGCCTCGATCGACGACATCGCCACGCGCGGGCTGCCCCCGCTCGTGGAGGCCGGCTCGACGCTGTCCGTGCAGAGCTTCAAGCCGCGCGACGGGCAGGTCGACGTGGAGGCGCTGGCCACCCTCGCTCCTGCCGTCACCGAGGCGAGCCGGGTGCTGGCCGAGAACGCCGACGACATCCGCGCGATCGACGCCGAGGGCCTGCTGGGCCCGCTCGTCCGGCCGGTGCTCGACCTCCAGCGCCAGGTCGACGACGCCGACCGTGCCGCCGACGCGGCCGGCCGCGTCATGCGCCTGGCGCCCGCCGCGCTGGGCGCGACCGGGGAGCAGCACCTGCTGCTGGTGTTCCAGACCAACGCCGAGATCCGCTCGACCGGTGGCCTCGCGGGCGTCTTCGTCCTGCTCACCACGAAGGACGGCAGGATCACCCTGTCGGCGCAGGCGGCCTCGGGCGAGCTCAACCTCGCGGCCGACGGCACCCGGCAGGCCGACGCGCGGCTGACCCGCGAGGAGCGCGCGGCGTTCGGCACGATCATGGGGCACGACGTGCGCTCGACGAACATCTCGCCCGACTTCCCGCGCGTGGCCCGGATCTGGGCCGACCGCGCCGAGCGGGCCTTCGGCGAGGACGTCGACGGTGTCGTCAGCCTCGACGCCGTGGCGATGTCCTACGTCCTGCGGGGCGTCGGCACGGTCAAGGTCGAGGGTGGACCCTCCCTCACGGCCGACAACGCCGTCCAGCGCCTGCTGCACGGCGTCTACGTCGACTTCGAGGACCCGTCCGCGCAGGACGCCTACTTCGAGTCCGCCACCGGACGCACCTTCGAGGCCGTCATGAACGGGCGCGGCGACTGGACGCGCATCGTCTCGGCCCTGTCCGAGGCCGCCTCCGAGCGTCGCCTGCAGGTGTGGTTCCGCGAGGACGACAGCCAGCAGGTCATCGCCGACACCGCCGTGGCCGGCCGGGTCGCGCAGGACGACGACACGCCGCACATCGGCCTCTACGTCACCGACGCGGCGCAGTCGAAGATGCAGTGGTTCCTGCGCTACGACACCCGCGCGAAGGCCACCACGTGCCGCGCCGACCGCAGCCAGGTCGTGCTGGTCACCACGTCGTTCCGCAACCAGTTCAGCGGCGATCCCGAGGAGTCGCCCTGGTACGTCACCGGGCGCGGCACCCGCACCGCCAAGGGCAACCAGCTGCTGACCTACCGGCTCCTCGCGCCGCGTGGCGGCCGGGTCGTGGGCTTCACGATCGACGGGCAGGAGCGACCGCTGGCCTCGAGCGACGTCACGTACGAGGGTCGCGCGGTCCAGTACGGCACCCTCACGATCCCGCCGGGCGACGAGATCTCGGTGACCTGGCGCGTGCAGACCGCAGCGGGCGCCGACGGCGACGCCCGCTACTTCGAGACGCCGGGGATCGACACCTCGAGCAACGACGTCAGGGTGCCGAGCGCATGTCGCCGGTCCTAGGAACGGACGCGCTGGAGCGCGGACGCGATCGACGCCACCGCGGCCTCGATCCGCGTGGCGACCTCGGCGTGCACCTGCTCGGAGCGGCCGATCGGGTCGACGAGGTCCACGTCGACGGGGCCCTGCGACCGGCGTGCGGCGGCGTCCGCCACGAGCTCGGCGACGCTGCCGGACTCCGCGTCCTCGACCAGTCCCGCCAGCTCGAGCGCCGTGAAGGTGCGGCGCAGCGCCCGCGGGTCGAGGTCGAGCACCTCGGCGCGGTGCGCCCGCGTGGCGGTGAGCACGAGGTCGGACTCCGCGACGAGCTCACGCGTGAGCTGCCGCGCGGCGTGCTGCGGCACGTCGAGGCCGCGGCGGCGCAGCTGATCGGCCGAGTCGGGGTCGATCGGACGGCCCACGGGCGCGCGCACCCCGGCGCTCGTCACCTCGAAGCCGGGCCCGAGCCGCTGGCCCAGCATCGCCTCGATCACCGGCGAGCGGCACACGTTCGCCGTGCACACGACCAGGATCCGGGGGCTCACGCGCAGGAGCCTACTGCCGATCGTCTTCCCACTCGGAGGCCTACATGGAGTTGAAGGACTACCTGCGCATCGCGCGGGAGCGGTGGCTGCTGATCACCGTCGTGGCCGTCCTGACGGTCGCGGCGGCGGGCTTCTACACGGTCTCGGTGACGCCGCAGTACCAGTCGACGGCGCGCCTGTTCGTCAAGACGCCGCAGAGCGCCGACGGCGGCGAGCTGCAGCAGGGCGGTCAGTTCAGCCAGCAGCGCGTGAAGTCGTACGCGACCCTCATCAAGGGCGAGGAGGTCGCCAGCCGCGTCGTCGAGAAGCTCGGCCTGGACGAGACGCCGCAGGACCTCATGGAGCGGATCGACACGAGCATCGAGCTCGACACGGTCGTGCTGTCGGTCTCGGTCACGGACCCGTCGCCCGAGCGCGCCCAGGAGCTGACCCAGACGGTCGCGGAGGCGTTCGCCGGCTACGTCCGCGAGCTGGAGACGCCCGACGGTCAGCAGGAGGCTCCCGTCAAGGCCTCGATCGTCGACCGGGCCACGGTGTCGGGCTCGCCCGTGTCGCCGCAGCCCGCGCGCAACCTCGGCATCGCGCTGCTGCTGGGCCTGCTGCTCGGGTACGGCCTCGCCGTCCTGCGCGAGCTGATGGACAACCGCATCACGTCGCAGGAGGACATCACCGCCGTGTCGGGTCGCGAGGTGCCGGTCCTCGGCGACATCCACTTCGAGCGCGACGCCGTGAAGCAGCCGCTCGTGCGCGGACGGTCGGGACACGATCCGCGCGTCGAGGCGTTCCGCGTGCTGCGGACGAACCTGCAGTTCATCGACGCCGGCGCCGCCAACCGGTGCTACGTCGTCACCAGCGCCGTGCCGTCGGAGGGCAAGTCGACCACGGCGGCCAACCTCGCCCAGGTCATCGCCGACAACGGCCAGCGCGTGCTGCTGGTCGAGGCCGACCTGCGCCGCCCGAAGCTCGCCGAGTACCTCAAGCTGGAGGGCAGCGTCGGCGTCACGACGATCCTGCTCGGCCGCGTCGAGCCCGAGGACGCGATCCAGAAGGTCGGCGGCACGCTCGACCTGCTCCCTTCGGGACGGATCCCCCCGAATCCCGCCGAGCTGCTCGGCTCGGCCGCGATGCTGAAGCTGCTCGACCGGCTGCGGCTGGACTACGACGTGGTCCTCGTCGACGCGCCGCCGCTGCTGCCCGTCACCGACGCGGCGCCGCTCGCCGCCGCCACCGACGGCGCGATCATGGTGATCAGGCACGGCTCGACGACGACCGATCAGTACGCCTCCGCCCTGGACCGGCTCGCCAGCGTGGACGCCCGGCTGTGCGGTGCGGTGGTGACGATGTCGCCGAAGCCGCGCAAGCGCCGGCGGGGCTACGGATACGGATACGGCTATGGGTACGGGTACGGCTACGAGCCCGAGACCGCCCGGCGCGCGCGCAGGCGGTCGCTGCTGGGGGACCGCGCCTCCCGCACGGACCGATGATGTGACGTTCGCGATGTCATCCGCGTTCGGCATGCGCGAGGAGGGGTCGGGTGTCTACCGTCGGTGACATGGCCTCCCTCGTCCTGCGCGACCGCGAGATCAGCGTCGCCGTCGCGCTCCACGGGGCGGAGCCCGTCTCGATCCGCGACGAGGACGACCACGAGTACCTGTGGTCGGGCGAGGATCCGTGGCGGCGCCACGCCCCCGTGCTGTTCCCCGTGATCTGCCGGGTGCCGGACGACCGTGTCCGCGTGGGCGACCGCACCTACCCGATGCCGCAGCACGGCTTCGCCCGCGACCGCGAGTGGTCGGTCGTCGACAGCGGCCACGACCGGGCCTCGCTCGTGCTCGTCGCCGACGACGAGACCCGCGAGCACTACCCGTACGACTTCGCCCTCGCGGTGACCTACGTGGTCGAGGGGCGCAGCCTCTCGGTGCACTACACGGTCGAGAACCGGGGCGACGTGCCGATGCCGTTCGACCTCGGCTCGCACCCCGCGTTCGTGTGGCCGCTCGAGGACGACCAGCCGCGGTCGATGCATCAGGTGCGGTTCGACGAGCCCGAGACCGCGCCCGCGCGCCGCGTCGTGGACAACCTGCTCACCGACGAGCGCTTCGACAACCCCGCGTGGGACCGCGTCGTCACGCTCAACGACTCGTGGTTCACCGAGGGCGCCGTGATCCTGCCCGAGGTCGCCAGCCGCGGCCTCGTCTACTCCTCGGGCGCGGGCCGCCAGGTCCGCCTGACGTGGGACGGCTTCACCGGCATCACCCTGTGGTCGGTGCCGGGCGCCCGCTTCGTCTGCATCGAGCCGTGGCGCGGCCGTCCGGCCCCGGCCGACTACGTGGGCGAGCTCGCCGGCAAGCCGGGCGTCGCCGTCGTGGCCCCCGGCGGCCGCGAGGAGCTCTCCTACGCGATCGAGCTGCTCTGACCCCTCAGCGGGCGTCGTCCGTGGCGGTCTGCCCGAGCCGGGCGTGGCGGCGGCCGTAGACGACGTAGATGACCACGCCGAGCGCCATCCAGATGAGGAAGCGCTCCCACGTCAGCAGCGACAGGTTCAGCATCAGCCAGATGCACGTCAGGATCGACGCGCCGGCGACGAGCGGCGCGAAGGGCACCTTGAACGCGCGCTCCAGGTCGGGCCGCGTGCGACGCAGGATCAGCACGCCCGCCGAGACCAGCGCGAACGCGAACAGCGTGCCGATGCTGACCAGGTGGCTCAGCTCGGCCAGCGGCACGAAGCCGGCGAGGATCGCCACGAACGCCGTGGTGATGATCGTGATCCGGTAGGGCGTCCCGAAGGTGGGGTGCACCTTCGCCAGTCCGCGCGGCAGCAGCCCGTCGCGGCACATCGCGAAGAGGATGCGTGACTGGCCCAGCAGCAGCACGAGGATCGTCGTGGTCATGCCGGCGACGGCGCCCAGCGAGATGAGGTTGGCGGCCCAGTCGATGCCGTTGGCCGAGAAGGCCTCGGCCAACGGGGCGCCGGTGTTCATGCGGTCGTCGGTGTAGGGCAGCATCCCGGTGATCACGAACGACACGGCCATGTAGAGCACGGTGCAGATCAGCAGCGAGCCGAGGATGCCGCGCGGCACGTCGCGCTGCGGGTTCTTGGTCTCCTCGGCCGTCGTGGCCACCACGTCGAAGCCGATGTAGCTGAAGAACACCACCGACGCTGCGGCGATGATGCCCATGACGCCGAACGCGGTGGGCGCCATGCCGAAGACCGCCTGGATGAGCGGCTGGTCGGCGCCCTTCTCCAGCTCCTGCTTCTGGGCGTCGGGGATGAAGGGCGTGTAGTTCGCGGCCTTGATGAAGAACAGTCCCGCGACCACGACGAACAGCACGACCGAGACCTTGATGAGCACGAAGACGCTCGTGACCGAGCTGGACAGCTTGGTGCCCGCGATGACGAGGAACGACAGCAGCACGACGATGCCGATGGCGGCGACGTCGACCACGGCCTCGTCGCCAGCGATCTGCGTGGGCAGCTCGAGCAGCTCCTGCAGGTAGCCCGACCAGCCGCGCGCCACGACGGCAGCGCCGAGGGCCAGCTCCAGCAGCAGGTCCCAGCCGATGATCCACGCGATGAACTCGCCGAGGGTGGCGTAGCTGAACGTGTACGCGCTGCCCGCCACGGGGACGGTCGCCGCGAACTCGGCGTAGCAGAGGGCGGCGAGGGCGCACACCGCTCCCGCGATGAGGAAGCTGATGACGATCGCGGGACCCGCGTGGTTATGGGCCTCCTGGCCGGTCAGCACGAAGATGCCGGTGCCGATGATGACGCCGACGCCGAAGACCATGAGGTCCTTGGCGCTGAGGTCCCGGCGGAGCTGGTGCTCCGGCTCGTCGGTCTCCGCGATCGACTGCTCGATGCTCTTCGTCCGGAACAGGCTCATGGCCCTGACTCTGGACCCGCGCGGGCTGCCCGGCAAGTGGGGCCTCGACGAACGAGCCCGCCGAGACCGCGGGGGTCTCGGCGGGCTCGGCCCGGGGGACGGCTCAGCGGGTCGGCACGCCGTCCTCGTAGAGGCGCGGGATCGCGTGGTTCGCGACGAACACGCCCTCGGGGTCGACCGCCGAGCGGATCGCGGCCAGCCGGAGCCACGCGTCGTCGGCGTAGCCCGTGCGGGCGTCGGTCGGCTCCTCGGCGAAGTTGAGGTACGACCGTCCGTTCGTCCACGGCCCCAGGGCCGCGACCGCCTGCTCGCCGAGCGCGGCCACCATCGCGGCCAGCTCGGGCGTGGGCGCGATGCCGCCGCAGATGAAGGCGAACTCGCCCTCGAGGTGCGTCAGCACGCCGCCGCCCTCGTGAGGACGTCCCACGGCACCGCCGAGCTGGCGCAGCTCGGCCACCATGAGCGGCGTCTCGACGCCGGGGCCGAAGAGCGCCAGGAACGCGTCGGCCCCTGCGTCGTCGAGCTCACGCAGCATCGTCGAGCGCATGACGCCCGGAGCGGGCTCCTCCGGGTCCATGTGCAGGTGCACGAGGGTCTCGGTGGGCACCCGGCCGAACGTGTCGAGCTCGGGCTCCAGCGCCCGCAGGGGCGCGAGGACGTCGGCGGCGCGCTCGTCATCGGCCATGACGGCGCCGTCGATCACGACGATCGTGCGGCCGCGGACGAAGTCGGGCATCTCGGGGATCGGGGGGATCCTCATGATGCGGAACGACGTCGTCACCTCGTCGGGGGCCACGGGGGCCCAGGCACGCCACATGTCCAGCACGCGCGGCGCCATCTCGACGTCCCACATCATCATCCCGGCGTACGCGGTGCTGAAGTCGTACGCGCGGAACTCCAGTGCCGTGACGATGCCGAAGTTGCCGCCGCCGCCGCGGACGGCCCAGAACAGCTCGGTGTTCGTCTGCTCGTCGGCGCGCACGAGGTCGCCGTTCGCCAGCACGATCTCGACGGCCGTGAGGCTGTTCGTCGCCAGGCCCAGCCGGCGGGCGTACCAGCCCATGCCGCCGCCGAGGCTGTAGCCGGCGATGCCGACGTCGACGGACGAGCCGTGCAGGACGGTGAGGCCGTGCTCGGCGGCCGCCGTCACGGCCGGCAGCCAGACGGTGCCGCCGCCGACGCGGACGAGGCGTCGCTCGGGATCGACGCTCACGTCGCACAGCTCGCTCGTGCGGACGATGACGACGTCGTCGAGGCCACCGGCCACGAGGGGCCCGGCGTTGTGGCCCGTGCTCTGCGGTGCGACCCGCAGGCCGGCGGCGTGGGCGGCGCGGACGATCCGGGCGACCTCGTCGGCGTCGCGAGGGAGGGCGACGGCGGCGGGACGCTGGTCGACGGCGAGGTTCCAGGCGGATCGTGCCGCGTCGTACCCGGGGTCGCCGGGGAGGTGGACGGCTCCGCCGATCAGCCCGCGCAGGCGGTCGGCCGGGCGGTCGAGCTGGTCGAGAGTCTCGTGGATGGACACGGTGGTGCTCCTTGTTTCTGTCGGTGTTTCCGGTCCTCGAGAGCATCGGCCGGAGCGCTTGATACCGACTGGGGCCTGACTTGGAGTCGCTCGCGGAGGGCCGCACCGAACCCCTGTCGGCGGCCCCGGCGCGTCCCTATGCTTCGACTGTGGAGCTGAGGGTGCTGGGGCCCGTGGCGGTCTCGGCGGAGGGTGTCGAGCTCGATCTCGGCACGCCCAAGCAGCGCACCCTCGTCGCCGCCCTCGCGCTGTCCGGCGGCCGGCCCGTCGGCGTCGACACGATCGTCGACCTGCTGTGGGGCGACGCCCCGCCGCCCGGCGTCGTGACGACGCTGCAGGCCTACGTCTCGGGGCTGCGCAAGGTGCTCGAGCCGGGCCGCGTGCGACGGGCGCCCGCGGAGGTGCTCGTCACGGTCGGCGCCGGCTACGCCCTGCGCGTGCCGGCCGAGGACATCGACGCGCACGCCTTCGAGCTGGCGGTCGCCGACGGCCACCGCCGGCTGGAGGCGCCCAGCCCGACCCGGGCCGAGCTCGAGGCGGTCGACGCGCTGCTCGGCGCCGCGTTGGCACGCTGGCGCGGCACGCCCTACGCGGAGCTCGGCGACGCCCCCGCGGCGGTGGCCGAGCGGGCCCGGCTGGAGGAGCTGCGGGTCGTCGCGCTCGAGGACCGTGCGGTCGCGGCACTCGCCCTCGGTCGTCACGCGACGGCCGCCGCCGAGCTCGAGGCGCTGACCGCGGCCCACCCGCTGCGGGAGCGGCTCTGGGGGCTGCGCGCCCTCGCGCTCGCGCGGTCCGGACGGCAGGCGGAGGCGCTGGAGGTGATCCGGCGCGTCCGCGAGGTGCTCGACGACGAGCTCGGGATCGAGCCGGGTCCCGAGCTGCGCCGCCTGCAGACCGCGCTGCTGCGTCAGGACGCCGAGCTGGACTGGACCCCGCCCCCCGAGGACCCGGTCGAGACCGCGGTGGCCGTCGCGACGCCGTGGCCGATGGTGGGTCGCGACCAGCAGCTCGCCGCGCTCGCCCGCGGACTCGACGCGGCGCTCGCCGGGACCACCTCGTTCGCCGCCGTGACGGGGGAGCCGGGCATCGGGAAGAGCCGGCTCGCCGCCGAGCTGGGACGGCGGGCGGTCGCCGCGGGCGCGCGGGTCGCCGTGGGCCGGTGCTCCAGCGACGAGGGCGCGCCGCCGCTGTGGCCGTGGCGCTCGGTCCTGGAGTCCCTCGGGCTCGACTTCCCCGACGTGACCGACGCGGCCGACGGCTTCCGGGTGCGCGAGGCGATCCTCGCCGCGCTGCGCTCGCAGGCACGGGAGGAACCTGTCGTCGTGGTCCTCGAGGACCTGCACTGGGCCGATCCGGCGAGCCTGCGCGGCCTCATGCTGCTGGCCGAGTCCGTCACCGACGCCCGCCTGCTGGTCCTGGCGACGTGGCGCGACCACCCCGAGCCCGCGGGGCTGCTGGCCGACGCGGCCGAGGCGCTGGCCCGTCGGCACGCGCTCCGCCTGCACCTCACGGGGCTCGGTCCGGACGAGGTCGCGGAGGTCGTCGGAGGGGTCACCGAGGCGGCGCCGTCGCCCGCCGAGGTGGCGGCCCTGCACGAGCGCACGGACGGCAACCCGTTCTTCCTCGTCGAGTACGCCCGGCTGGCGGGCGAGCGCGGCGACCTCGCCACCCTGCTGGCCGAGGACGACACGCCCCGCGCCGTGCACGACGTGCTCGCGCGTCGCCTCGCGCGGCTGCCCGAGGAGACCCGCGCCGTGCTGGCGACGGCGGCCGTGGTGGGTCGCCAGTTCGACGGTCCGACGCTGGCGGCCGTCCTCGGCACGGACGAGGACGGCGCGCTCGACCTGCTGGAGCCGGCGGTCGGGGCGGGCCTCGTCGTCGAGGAGGGCATCGACCGGTACGCGTTCGCCCACGCGCTCGTGCGCGACAGCCTCTACGCGGGACTCTCCGCCTCCCGGCGGGCCCGCCGGCACGCGGCGGTGGCGGCGGCGATCGCCGACACCGACCGGGCGTCGGAGGAGGCGCGCCACTGGCTGGCGGCGGGCCCGGCCCACGCGGCCACGGCGTGGCGCGCGGCGGAGCGCGCGGCCGAGGACGCCCGCGCGCTGCACGCCCACGAGGACCGGGCCGAGCTGCTGACCGCGGCCCTCGCGGCGATGTCCGACGACCCCGCCGCCACCGCCCGCGACCGCTTCGACGCCCGGATGGAGCTGGCCGACGCGCATCGCTGGTCGGCGCGCTGGACCGAGCTGGCCGCCGGCGTCGCGGCCGCCATCGGCGAGGCCCGGGCGATCGGCGACCCCGGGCTGCTCGCCGCGGCCGCCCTCGCCACCACGCAGGGCGCGCTGTGGCAGGCCACCAACCACGGCGAGGTCAACGACGTCGTGGTCACGGCGCTGCGGGACGCCCTCGACGACCTGCCGCCCGAGCCGTCGGCGCTGCGCTGCCGCGCGCTGGTCGCCCTGGCCAGCGAGCAGTACTACACCTCGCCCTTCGACGAGCGCGCCGAGCTGGTCGCGAAGGCGCGCGCGATGGCCGAGGAGCTCGGCGACCCCGGCCTGATGGTCGACGTCGCGCAGGTCGGCGTGGCCGCGCTGTGGAAGGCCGACACGGCCGTCGAGCGGGCCGAGTGGGCGCACGAGTCCGTGCGCCTGGCCCGCGAGCTGGGCCGCGACCGCGACGTGGTGATCTCGGCGACCCTGCAGGCCGTCGCGCTGGGCGAGGCCGGGCGTCCGCTGGAGATGCGCGAGGTCATCGCCCGCGCGCGCGCCGAGGCCGACCGCCTGCGGCTCGCGTACGCGCAGCTCGTCCTCGACGGCCTCGAGATCCCGTGGCTCGCGATGGCCGGCCGCTTCGAGGAGTGCGCGGCGATGCTCGACCGGATGCGCCGCGTCGAGCGCACCGTGACGCTGCCGCAGTCCGACGTCGCGATCCTCGGCGCCGAGCTCGTGCTGACCGTGTGGAGCGGCCACGCGGGCGAGGTCGTCGACGTGCTCGTCGCGATGGAGGAGACCGACCCGCTGCCGCTGACGTCGGTCACCGCCGCGCTGCTGTGCCGCGCCGGCCGGGTCGACGACGCCCGCGAGCACCTGCGCCGGTACGCCGTGGACCTCGACCACGACGACTGGTTCTCGATGCTGGCGTGGTGCAACGCGGCCGAGGCGGCGATGTACGTCGGCGACCGCGCGCTGGCAGCCGCGGCGCTGGAGCGGATCGCGCCCTTCCTCGGCTCCAGCTGCTCGGCCGGGTCGGGCAACGCCTCGGGGCCGGTCGACCACTACGTCGCCTGTGCCCACGCGGCCCTCGGCGACCTCGACGCAGCGAGGGAACACGCCGACCGCGCCGAGGAGCTGTGCGAGCAGTGGGAGATCCCGCTGGCCGCGCAGCGACTGCGCG
Organism: Aeromicrobium tamlense; assembly: GCF_013408555.1. Taxonomy (NCBI): domain Bacteria; kingdom Bacillati; phylum Actinomycetota; class Actinomycetes; order Propionibacteriales; family Nocardioidaceae; genus Aeromicrobium; species Aeromicrobium tamlense. The sequence continues at coordinate 2,934,911 of NZ_JACBZN010000001.1, read as the reverse complement.
ACCAGCGGGACCAGTTCGGCTTCTAGCCGTTCAGCGGGTGGGCTCGAGCGCGCGCTCGTCGCCCTCGACGTCGACCTGCGGCAGGGCCCGGTCCAGCCAGCCCGGCAGCCACCAGTTCCACTTCCCGAGCAGCGTCATCGTGGCGGGGACCAGGATCATCCGCACGATCGTCGCGTCGAGGAACACGGCGGTCGCCATGCCCAGCCCCAGCATCTTGACCACGAGGTCGCCCTCGGTCGCGAAGCCGAGGAACACGACCACCATGATCGCCGCGGCCGCGGTGATGACCTTGCCCGAGGCGGACAGGCCGTGCACCACGCTGCCGGTGGCGTCGCCCGTGTCGAGCCACTTCTCGCGGATGCGGCTCAGCAGGAACACCTCGTAGTCCATCGAGAGGCCGAACAGGATCGCGAAGATCAGGATCGGCACCCAGCTGGACACGGGCGCGGCGTGATCGATGCCGAGCAGACCCGCGCCCCAGCCCCACTGGAACACCGCGGTCATGACGCCGTAGGCGGCACCGATCGACAGCAGGTTCATGACGGCCGCCTTCAGCGGGATCACGATCGAGCGGAACACGAGCATCAGCAGCAGCACCGAGACCGCCACGACGAACGCGATGACCACCCACAGGCGGTGCGACAGCATCTCGGCGATGTCGGCGAACAGCGGCGTCTGGCCGGTGACCTCGACGCCCGCCGGCAGGTCGGCGCGCAGGTCCTCGACGAGCCCGGAGGTGCGCTCGTCGGCGGGTCCGAACGCCGGCTCGGCCGTCAGCACGCTGACCGCTCCGTCGGGCGAGGTCGTCGCGGGGGAGACCGCGACCAGGTCGTCGTGGCTCGCGAGGGCAGCGCGGACGTCGGCCACCTCGGCAGCGGGCACCTTCGCGTGGTCGACGACCACCGTGATCGGACCCGTGGCGCCGGGCCCGAACGCGTCGGCCGTGAGGTCGTACGCGCGCCGGGTGGTGACCTCGGTCGTCTGGTTGCCGTCGTCCTGCGGCCACGTGCGCATGTCGAGCACGGGGGCGGCGAGGGCGATCATGATCGTCGTGCCGGCGAGCGCCCACAGCAGCGGACGCCGCGTGACGCGCTCGGCCCAGCGGGCGGTGAGCGGACGCTCGGTGCGCACCGCGCCGCGGCGCAGGCCGCGCGCCAGCACCTTGCGGCCTGCGAACCGGCACAGCACGGGCACCAGCGTCATCGCGGTGAGCATGACGGCCACGACGGAGATCGCGGTCGCCCAGCCGAACGTCGAGAACGTCGGCAGCCCCGCCAGGCCCAGGCCCAGCAGCGAGATCAGCACCGTGAGCGAGGCGAACACGACCGACTTGCCGGCGGTCGCGAGGCTGCGCCCGGCGGCCTCCTCGACGGGATGGCCCTGCGCGAGGAACTCGGCGTGCCGGCTCACCAGCAGCAGGGCGTAGTCGATGCCGACGCCCAGGCCGACCATCGTGGCCACCATCGGTGCCGACGTGGAGACGTCCATCGTGGCGGCCAGCAGGGTGACGCCGGCCGAGCCGACCGCGAGGCCGGACACCGCCACCAGCACGGGCAGGCCCGCGACGACGGCCGAGCCGAACGCGATCAGCAGGATCAGCAGGGCGGCGCCGACGCCGATGAGCTCGCCGTAGCCCTCGATCGGGGCGGAGGCGGTCGACGGCTGGTCGCCGCCGAGCTCGACCTGGTAGCCCGCGTCGCGCGTGGACTCGACGGCCTCGTCGAGCGGGTCGACGTCGCCCATGAGGTCGGGGTGCGTGACCTCGGTGTCGTAGGCGAGGTGCAGCACCGCGGTGCGGCCGTCCTCGCTGATCCGGGGCGGGCTCACGCTGGAGGCGTGCGCGACGTCCTGCAGGCGCTCGCCGAGCGAGGCCAGGATGCTCGCGGGGATCGCCGTGTCGTCGTGGACGACGATGTTCGCCGAGGCGTTGCCGGCGTCGGGGAGGTGGTCGCGCAGCAGGTCGATGCCGCGCTGGGACTCCGCGCCGGGCACGTTCCAGTCGTCCTGGGTGGTGCCCCCGAACGCGGAGCCGGCGGCGAACACGCAGGCGGCGACGATCAGCCAGCCGACCAGCGTGCGCCAGGGGTGCAGGGCCGTGGTGCGGCCGAAGCGGTACAAGAGGGAGGACATGTGTCTCGGTTCCTTCGGTGGGAGGGTCGTTCCGTGCCACCGACTGTCGGTCCGAGACCTTGCGCCCGACTTGGGGGTGACTTGGAGCCCTGTCGGGCACGCCATCCCATGACCCCGGCGCCGCGGTTCTGATACACCGCGGGTGCGAGGTCCTGCTCCCGGCTGCGCTCAGGCGCGCGCCTCGGCCGCCTTCGCCACGTTGCGCTGCATGCCGCCGAAGACGATGCCGTGGAACGGCCACACGGCCCACCAGTAGAGGTGTCCCAGCAGACCGCGCGGGTGGAACAGCGCGCGCTGGTGGAACGAGGTGGTGCCCGCGTCGTCCGAGCCGACGCGCAGCTCGAGCCACGCCAGGCCCGGGACCTTCATCTCGGCGCGCAGCCGCAGGAACGAGCCCTCGTCCTCCTCCTCGACGCGCCAGAAGTCCACGGCGTCGCCGACGACGAGCTTGCTGTGGTCCCGTCGGCCGCGCCGGAGGCCGGGTCCGCCGAACGCCCGGTCGATGAGGCCGCGGACCTCCCACGCCAGCGGCCACGAGTACCAGCCGTGGTCGCCGCCGATGCCCTCGATGACGGCCCACAGGTCCTCGGGCGTCGCGGCGACCTCGCGCGTGCGCTCGTCGGTGTAGAGCGAGCCGCCCGCCCAGTCGGGGTCCTCGGGCAGCGGCTCCGACGGGGCGCCGCGCGTGGCGGCGGAGGTCCACCGCGTGGGCACGTCGAGGTCGCGGATCTTGGTGAGCGCCAGCTCGACCGCGCGCTCGAACCCGGTGAGGCCGCCGGGCGGGCGCTCGACGTACCGCCAGATGTCGTCCTCCTGCGCGACCACGGTGTTGCGCAGGCTCTCGACGAGCGGGCGGGCGAGGTTCGCCGGCACGGGGGTGATGAGGCCGACCCAGTGGCTCGAGAGGCTCGGCGACAGGACCGGGACGCGCAGGATCCGTCGCCGCGGCAGCTCCGCGACCTTCGCGTAGCCCTGCATCATCTCGAGGTACGTCAGGACGTCGGGGCCGCCGATGTCGAAGCGGCGGTTCACGTCGGACGGCAGCTCCGCGCAGCCGACCAACAGGTGGAGGACGTCGCGGATCGCGATGGGCTGCGTGCGCGAGTCGACCCAGCGCGGCGTGACCATCGCGGGCAGCCGCTCGGTCAGGTAGCGCAGCATCTCGAAGGAGGCGGAGCCCGAGCCGATGATGATGCCCGCCTGGAGCACCGCCGTGGGCACGCCCGAGTCGAGCAGCACGCGGGCCACCTCGTCGCGCGACCTCAGGTGCTCGGACAGCTCCTCGTCCTGCGGCACCATGCCCGACAGGTAGACGAACCGGCCGACCCCGGCCTCCTGCGCGGCCTCGGCGATCGTCGAGGCCATCTCGTGCTCGGTGCGCACGAGGTCGCCGGACGAGCCGATCGAGTGCAGCAGGTAGTAGAAGACGTCGACTCCCTCGCACGCGCGGCGGACGTCGTCCCGGCTGGTCGCGTCGCCGACGACGATCTCGACGTCCTCGGCCCACGGGTGCGCCCGCGCCTTGCGCTCGTCGCGCACCAGCACGCGGACCTCGTGGCCCGCCTCGAGCAGCTGCGGGACGAGCCGTCCCCCGACGTAGCCGGTGGACCCGGTGACCAGACAGCGCATGCCCACAGTCAACGGCCCACCGCGGCCCCTCGCGACTTTTGGCGGTTCGGGGGTGACAGTTTCCCCGGTTAACCGGGGAAACTGTCACTTCGCGAGGTTTGCGAACCTCGTGAAGTGACAGGAAACCTCGTGAAGTGGCCCGAGCGGATCGGTCAGGCGAGGATCTCGGCGGCGGCCTGGGCGGCGCGGCTGGCGTCGAAGGCGGCGAGGGCGGCCTCGGCGGCCTCCTCGCACTGCGCCAGCGTGACCTGCGCGAGCTTCGCGCCGACGGGGCGCACGGCGGTGGCCGCGCACGACAGCGAGGTCACGCCGAGGCCCGTCAGCACGCACGCGAGCAGCGGGTGCGCCGCGGCCTCGCCGCACACGCCCACCGGCTTGCCCGCCCGGCGGCCCGCGTCGGCGACGAGCTTGATCGAGGCCAGCAGGGCCGGCTGCCACGGGTCGGTGAGGTCGCTCAGCGTGGGCGCCATGCGGTCCGCCGCGAACGTGTACTGCGACAGGTCGTTCGTGCCGATCGAGACGAAGTCGAGGTGGCGGAACAGGCGGTCGGCCAGCAGGACCGTGGACGGCGTCTCGATCATGATGCCGGCCTGCAGGCCGCGGGCGCGGACGCGCTCGGCGAACCACTGCGCCTCCGACTCGGTGGTGACCATCGGCGCCATGACGCGCACGTCGGCGCCGGTGCGCCCCGCGGCGGCGGCGATGCCGTCGAGCTGGCGGTCCAGCATCTCGGGGGTCGCCAGACCGATCCGCAGGCCGCGCACGCCGAGCGCCGGGTTGGGCTCGTCGGGCTGGTTCGCGAACGCGAGCGGCTTGTCCGAGCCGGCGTCGAGCGTGCGCACGATGACCTTCTTGTCGCCCATCGCCTCGAAGACCTCGGCGTAGATCGCGGCCTGCTCGTCGACGCTGGGCTCGGTGGCGCGGTCGAGGAACGACAGCTCGGTGCGGAACAGGCCGACGCCCTCGATCGGCTGCTCGGCGGCGACGCGCGCGCCGGCGCCGTCCTGCACGTTCGCGAGGATCTGCACGGCGTGTCCGTCGGAGGTGCGGCCCGGGCCGGTCCAGCCGGCGGCGGCCTCGCGCGTGCGGCGGTCGGCCTCGATCAGCTCGGCGACCTGCGCCTCGTCGGGGTCGACGGTGACGGTGCCGGTGGTGCCGTCGACGGCGACCCGGGCGCCCGCCTCGACGGCGGCCAGGTCGGTGACGGCGACGACGCAGGGGATGCCCAGCTGGCGCGCGATGATCGCGGTGTGGCTGGTCGAGCCGCCCAGCTCGGTGGCGATCGCGACGATCCGTGACGGGTCGAGGCCCGCGGTGTCGGCGGGGGCGAGGTCGTCGGCCAGCAGCACCGAGGGCTCGTCGGGCACGGGGATGCCGGGCTCGGGCAGCTCGAGCAGCTCGGCGACGATGCGGTCGCGGACGTCGTAGAGGTCGGTCACGCGCTCGGCCATGAGGCCGCCGGCCGCGGTGAACATCGCGGCGAGCTCCTCGATCGCGGCCGTCGTGGCGGTGGCGGGGCCGGCGCCCTGGGCCGCGTGCTTCGCGACGAAGGTGGCCAGTCCGCGGTCCTCGGCGAGGCCGGCGGTGGCGGCGAGCACCTCGGAGGCGGCGCCGCTGGCCGACTGCGACCGCGCGCGCAGGCGCCGTGCGACCTCGGCCGCGGCGGCTCCGAAGGCGACGGTGGTGACCGACGCGTCGGCGGAGTCCTCGTGCTCCGGAGCGGTCGGGCGGGGGGCCGGTCGGACGACCGGGCCGACGCCGATTCCTGGGACGACAGCGGTTCCGGAGTACACGGTGCTCACCTCTCGACGGTAACGCCCACGTGATCCAGGAGACACCGGGGTCTTGACAAGGTCCCACGATGTGACATAAATCAATACAAGACAACATTGAAAGCCACAAGAATCCACAGCGCACGCGAACCCCGGACGTGTGACGCTGGTTACCAGGACCGGAAGGAGCCGTCGTGATCGTCACCGTCACCGCGAATCCTGCGATCGACCGCCTCGTCGGCCTGCTCGAGCCGCTCGAGCGCGGCGGCGTCGTGCGCAGCGAGGCGGCCCACGACGATCCCGGCGGCAAGGGCATCAACGTCGCCCGCGTGCTGCACGCCGCCGGTGTGCCCGTCACCGCCGTCCTCCCGGCCGCCGCGGACGAGCCGCTGCTCTCCGCCCTCGACGCGCTCGGCCTCGACTACCGCGCCGTCCCCGTCAGCGGTCGCCTGCGCGTGAACCTCACCCTTGCCGAGCCCGAGGGCACCACGACCAAGGTCAACTCGCCCGGACCGCGCCTCGACGAGTCCGAGCTGACGGCCCTGACCGACGCCCTCGTCGGCGCCGTCTCGGCCGGCGACTGGGCCGTGCTGAGCGGCTCGCTGCCGCCCGGCGTGCCCTTCGACTGGTACGCCACCACGACGCGCCGGCTCCAGGAGGCGGGCGCGCGCGTCGCCGTCGACACCTCGGGCGCCGCGCTCGGCCTCACCGTCGAGCAGTCCTCTCCCGACCTCATGAAGCCGAACTCCGACGAGCTGGCCGAGCTGCTCGACTGCGACCCCGACGAGATCGAGCGCGACCCGCGCCACGCAGCCGACCGCGCCCACGAGCTGCGCGACAAGCACGGCGTCGGCGCCGTCCTGCTGACCCTTGGGGGAGCGGGCGCCGTCCTCGCGACCGACGAGGGCTCGTGGTTCTGCCCACCCGCCCCGATCTCGGTGCGCAGCACCGTGGGCGCGGGCGACTCCTCGCTCGCCGGCTACCTCGTCGCGCACGCCGCCGGCGCCTCGCCCGCCGAGTGCCTGGCCAGCGCCGCCGTCCACGGTGCCGCCGCCGCGGCCCTGCCCGGGTCGGCGCTGCCGACCCCCACCGACCTACCCGCAGCACCCCACGTCGAAGCCGTGGATCCCGCCTGATGGAGGACAACATGGAACAGCTCATCACTCCCGAGCTGGTGTCGCTCGACGTCGATCTCGGCACCGAGGCCGGGGGCGTCATCGAGGCCCTCGCGGCCCAGGTGGTGGCCGCCGGACGCGCCGGCTCGGCCGTGGACCTCGCGGCCGCCGCCAAGGAGCGCGAGGCGCTCGCGGGCACGGGCGTGCCCGGCGGCATCGCGATCCCGCACTGCCGGACCGCCACGGTCACGGCGCCGACGCTGGCGTTCGCGCGGCTGTCGAACCGCGCCGACTTCGGTGCGCCGGACGGCCCGGCCGACATCGTCTTCATGATCGCGGCACCCGAGGGCGCCGGGAACGCGCATCTCAAGCTGCTCTCGTCGCTGGCGCGGGCGCTCGTGCGCTCGGACTTCACGCAGGCGCTGCGCGACGCGCAGTCGGCCGACGACGTGATCGCGCTCGTCGAGGAGGCCACCTCCGGCGTCGACGTGAAGCAGCCCGCGCCCCCCGCCCCGGCCGCCGCCGAGGCGCCCGCCGGGAGCACGGCCGAGACGGCGGCGCGCCAGCGCGTCGTGGCGGTCACCGCCTGTACCACGGGCATCGCGCACACCTACATGGCCGCCGACGCGCTCGCGCAGGCCGCGACCGACGCGGGCGTCGACTTCGCCGTCGAGCCGCAGGGCTCCTCGGGCAGCACGCCGCTGACCCCCGAGCAGATCGCGAGCGCCGACGCGGTGATCTTCGCGACCGACGTGGGCGTCAAGGACCAGGCCCGCTTCGCCGGCAAGCCCGTCGTGCGCAGCGGCGTGAAGCGCGCCATCAACGAGCCGCGCGCGATGATCGACGCGGCCCTCGCCGCGGCGGCCGACCCGTCGGCGCAGCGCGTCGAGGGCGACGCCGACGCCACCACCGCCGATGCGGCCGGCGACGACGAGCACATCGGCAAGAAGCTCCAGCGCTGGCTGCTCACCGGCGTCAGCTACATGATCCCGTTCGTCGCGGCCGGCGGCCTGATGATCGCCCTGGGCTTCCTGCTCGCGGGCTACGACGTCACGGACACGGCCGGAGACATCCTCGCGAACAACTCGCTGACGAACCTGCCCGAGGCCGGCGACCACGCCCTGTTCGGCAGCGCCTTCCTGTACTACATCGGCGCGCTCGTCTTCCTGCTCGGATCGTGGGCGTTCAGCTTCCTCGTCCCGGCGCTCGCGGGCTACATCGCCTACGCGATCGCCGACCGTCCGGGCATCGCGCCCGGATTCGTGATGGGCTACGCCGCCGGCCAGATCGGCGTCACCGAGACCAACCCGAACGGCGCCGGCTTCATCGGCGGCATCGTCGGCGGCCTCCTGGCGGGCCTCGTCGCCGCGTGGTTCGCGCACCGCGGCGTCCCGCGCTGGCTGGCCGGCCTGATGCCGGTCGTGGTCATCCCGCTGGTCTCCACGCTGGTGGTCGGCATGGCGATGATCCTCGTGCTGGCCAAGCCGCTCGCCTGGCTCAACGAGGCCCTCGTCGACGGGCTGAACAGCATGACCGGCAGCTCGGCGATCGTGCTGGGCGCGGTGCTCGGACTGATGATGTGCTTCGACCTCGGCGGCCCGGTCAACAAGGCGGCCTACGTCTTCGCCGTCACGGGCCTGTCCACCGCGGGCGCGCTCGACGCCGGCTCGTCGCAGTCCAAGATCATGGCCGCGGTCATGCTCGCCGGCATGGTGCCGCCGCTCGCGATGGCGCTGTCCACGGCGCTGCGGCCGAAGCTCTACGCGCCGGCCGAGCGCGAGAACGGCAAGGCCGCCTGGCTGCTCGGCGCCTCGTTCATCTCCGAGGGCGCGATCCCGTTCGCCGCGGCCGACCCGTTCCGGGTGCTGCCCGCGATGATGGCCGGTGGTGTCGTCACCGGTGCGCTCTCGATGGCCATGGGCGTCACCTGCGTGGCCCCGCACGGCGGCATCTTCGTGTTCTTCGCCGTCGACAACGTCCTGTGGTTCTTCGTCTCCCTGATCATCGGGACACTGGTGGCAGGATTCCTGGTGACCGTCCTCAAGCAGGTCGGTCATGACAAGAAGCAGGCGGCGCTCGCCGCCGACGACCCCGTCACCGTCTGAGAGGACAGCAGATGCCCAGCAAGACCGTCACCGTCGGATCGGCCGTCGGCCTCCACGCCCGCCCGGCCGCCACGATCGCCGCGGCCGTCACCGAGGCCGGGGTGCCCGTCACCCTCGCCGTCGCCGGCGGCGAGCCCGTCGACGCCGGGTCCGCCCTGATGATCATGACCCTCGGCGCCGGCCAGGGGGCCGAAGTCACCGTCGAGAGCGACGATGCCGCCGTCCTGGAGAAGATCTCCGCGCTCGTCGAGGCCGACCTCGACGCCTGACCCGCCGGGTCGCATGACCGGTCGCCGGAATCCACGTCTCCGGCGGCCGGTCGTGCTGTCCGGCGGGTCGTCCCGTCGCGGCCTAGGGTCGTGGCATGAGCGATGAGTCCACCACCCTGCGCAGCGTCCACCTCGTCCGCACCGGACAGATGGAGTACCGGGCCGAGAACGGCCGCGGCGGCGTCATCTCGATCGGCGAGGGCCAGAACACCGACTTCACCCCCGTCGAGCTGCTGCTGGTCGCGCTCGGTGGCTGCACCGGCGTCACGGTCGAGGCGCTGACCAAGCGCGCCGAGCCGAAGCGCTTCGACATCTCGGTCGAGGGCCACAAGGTCAAGGACGCCTCGGGCGGCAACATCATGGAGGACCTCGTCGTCACGGTGGACATCTCCTTCGACCACGACGAGATGGGTCAGAAGATGGCCGACCGCGTGCCCGACGCCATCGAGCGCACCCACAAGCAGTTGTGCACCGTCAGCCGCACGGTCGAGGCGCCCACGCCCATCCGCGTCGTGCAGGTCCGCACCTCCGAGACCTGAGCCCGCGGAGAGCGGTGAGCCCTCAACCCTTCCCCATGAGGCGCGGTGACCAGTCAACCGAATGACCCTCCCGAACGGTTGACCACTCACCGCCCGCGAGCGGGAGGGGTTGAGGACTCACCGCCCCACCAGCCACACCGCGAACAAACCGTCACGGTTGACGGGAAGTTCGCTGCGGGTACGGTGTCCCCATGGTCGACGAGTCGGACGCCGAGGTCCTGGAGCGGCTGCTGGCCTCGCGCTTCAGCTGCCGCGGCTTCACCGACGAGCCCGTCGCCGAGGCCGAGATCGAGGCGATCGTGGCCTCCGCGTCGCGCACCCCGTCGTGGTGCAACGTCCAGCCGTGGCACGTCGACATCGTGTCCGGCGAGGCGCTCGTCCGGCTCCGCCACGACCTCATGGCCGACGCCTCGCTCGGCTCGGACTACCCCTTCCCGCCCGGCTACGAGGGCGTGCACGCCGAGCGACGCCGCGAGGTCGGCTGGCAGCTCTACCAGGCCGTCGGCGTCGCGAAGGGCGACCGCGAGGGCTCGGCCCGCGAGATGCTGCGGAACTTCGAGTTCTTCGGCGCCCCGCACGTCGCGGTGGTCTCGGCGCCCGCCCCGCTCGGTGTCTACGCCGCGATCGACTGCGGCCTGTTCGTGCAGTCGTTCCTGCTGGCCGCGCAGGCCCGCGGCGTCGCCACCGTCGCCCAGGCCGCCCTGGCGCAGAAGTCGCAGTTCCTGCGCGAGTGGCTGGGCCTGCCCGAGGACCGCCTGATCGTCTGCGGCATCTCCTTCGGCCACGCCGACCCCGACCATCCGGCCAACTCGTTCCGGGCCGGCCGGGCCCCCCTGCACGAAGTGACGAGGTTCCATCGGTGACCGTTCCCGAGTGGTTCACGTGGGCTCTCGACGAGAAGCCCCAGCACCTCGAGATCGAGGTCGACGACGTCCCGATCGCGTACCGCGCGTGGGGCGAGCCCGGCGCGCCGGTGGTGGTCCTCGTGCACGGTGGCGCCGCGCATTCCGGCTGGTGGGATCACGTCGGCCCGCACCTCGCGGTCGACCACCGCGTCCTCGCGCTCGACCTGAGCGGCCACGGCGACAGCGGCCGCCGCGACGCGTACACGCTCGAGGCCTGGGCCCGCGAGGTCATGGCGGTGGCCACCTCCGAGACCAGCGCCAAGCCCGTGGTCTTCGGCCACAGCATGGGCGGCTTCGTCGCCCTCACCGCCGCGCGCGAGCACGGCGCCGACATGCTGGGCGCGGCCGCGATCGACTCGCCGGTCAAGGAGGTCTCGGCCGAGGCGCGCTCGTGGCGCAACGACCGCGCCGACCTCTCGATGCCGCTCTACCCCGACGCCCGCACGATGGTCGCACGCTTCCGCACGCTGCCCGAGGACCCCTCGTGCCTGCCGTACATCCGCGACCACATCGCCCGCGGCTCGATCCACCACGTCGTCCGGGCGGACGGCTCGGGCTGGACCTGGAAGTTCGACCCGCGCGTCTTCCTGCGCTCGAGCATGGAGCCCGCCGACGTGGCCCGCAGCGCGTGCGAGGTGGCGCTGTTGCGCGGCGAGCGCGGCATGGCCACCACCGACATCACCGAGGAGATCCGCTCGCGGCTCGGCGGCAACGTGCCCGTCACCGTGATCCCCGACTCGGGACACCACATCATGCTGGACCAGCCCACCGCGCTCATCGCGGTGCTGCAGACCCTGCTCGGACAATGGAGGAATCGATGACCGACCTACTGGTCGACCGCACGGACGGCGTGCTGACGCTGACCCTGAACGCCCCGCAGCGGCTCAACTCGGTCACGACCGAGATGTTCGAGCAGATGAGCGACGCGCTCGAGGACGCCGAGGGCGTCCGCGTCGCCGTCCTCACGGGCGAGGGCCGCGCGTTCTGCTCGGGTGCCGTGATGGCGCCGGGCGCGACGAACACCGGCATCCTCGAGGCCGCCGACCGCCTCATCCACGCGCTCACCGGCGCGCCGTTCCCCGTGGTCGCGGCGCTCAACGGCCTCGCGGCGGGCATCGGCTCGTCGCTCGCGCTCGCCTCGGACTTCCAGGTGGCCAAGGAGGACGACTACTTCCTCCAGGCGTTCGTCAACGTGGGCTTGATGGGCGACGGCGCCGCGCACGAGCTGATCGCCGCCTCCATCGGCCGCGCCCGTGCCACCCGCATGCTCATGCTGGGCGAGCGGCTGCCGAACCCCGAGGCGTACGCCGCCGGCCTCATCACGCACTGCGTGCCCGCGGGAGAGTGGCAGGCCACGGTGGACGGCCTCGTCGAGAAGCTGGCGTCGGGCCCCACGATGGCGTACGCGCGGATCAAGTCCGCGATCAACGCCGCGGCCCTGCTGCACCTCGACGAGACGCTCGCCACCGAGACGGTCGAGCAGGGCGTCCTGGGCGCCTCGCACGACTTCGCCGAGGGCGTCGCCGCGTTCAGCGAGAAGCGTCAGGCCAAGTTCACCGGGGCCTGAGCGTCGCGACCACCGGCAGGTGGTCCGACGCCCGCAGGCCGGGCACGTCGACGTCCACGGCCACCAGGTCGGCCGTCGAGAACACGTAGTCGATCCGCTTCACGGGGTCGTCGGCCTCGCTCGTGCTCGCGCCGCCCGGAGCGGCGTCGACGAGGCCGATGCCCGTGACGTGGCGATGGGCCTCGCTGCCCTCCTGCATGTTGAAGTCGCCGCCCACGACCATCGGGCCGCCGAGCCCACGCAGCCAGACGGCGAGGTCGGCCGACTGCGCGGTCACGCCCTCGTCGTCGCCCACCGGCTGCAGGTGGGTGGAGACGAGCCAGCGGGCGTCCCATGGCGCCTTCGGGCGCACCGCGATCGCCTGCGCTCCGGTCACGGCGCCGTGCGAGGGCAGCGCGATGCGCTCGACGTCGGCTGCCTCGGCGTCGAGGAGGACCGCGTCACCCCAGACCGGGTCGGCCGCGGCGCCGAACCACGCCGTCCGGCCGGTGAGTCGCTCGAGGATCGCGAGCTGGTCCTGGCCGCCGTTCAACAGCCAGCCCCGGTCGATCTCGCTGATCAGTCCCACGTCAGCGGAGACGAGGATCGCGGCCACGGCCTCGGGCCGGAAGTCGCCGTCCATCCCGTAGCCCATGCGCAGGTTGTAGGCGGCCACCCGGAGCTCGCCGTCGCGTGGGCCGTCGGTGTGGAAGGTCCGGATCGTCAGCGCGGGCGCGAAGGCCGCGGCGAGGGCCGCCGCGACGGCAGCGGCCCCGATCCCGCCGATGGTCCTCGGACTCGCCGCGGTCCCGTTCCGTGCTGGTGCGGAGGCGGCGACGACGCCGATCACCGCGGCGAGGACGACAAGTAGCCAGTCCGCGCGATAGCCCAGGTCGTAGCCGGCGTAGTAGGCGAAGAGCAGTGCGCCCCAGAGGACGCCGCCGAGCGCGACGACGACTGGCGTGCCCCGATCGCCCTGATCGGCGGCGCACCAGAGGTGGGCGAGGGCGGGCATGCCGACGGCGAACGCGAGGACCGTCCAGCTCGGCAGCAGCCCGTCCGCGTCGGTGACGACGGCCGAGGCGGCGACCGCCGCGACGAGGACGACCGCCGCCAGGGTCGACGACCACCGGGTGACCCGGACGAGGGTCAGGGCGATCGCCGCCGTCGCCCCGAACGCCACGGCGGCGAGTCCGGCCTCGTCGAGGGTGGCCGACGCGCGACCGGCGTTGGCCACGATCACGCCGGCGAGGAACAGGCCGGGCAGGAGGGTCCACGCGAGGCGGCGACCGATCCGCGTTCCGTCGCCCTCGACCCGCGCGGTGGCGAGGCAGACCGCGACCTGGACCACCACGAGCGCCCACGCCCAGGCATCGTCGCGCCACACCGCGCCCCAGGTGCCGAGGGCGGCATGCGTGGTGACCGACAGTGCGAGTCCCGTGACGACACCGGTGACGGCGGCGTCTCGGACGCGGGGGAGTGCGAGCGCGAGCCACGTCATCGCCGCCACCGTGCCGATCGACGCGACGGTCAGGTGCGGCCGGCCGCCCTCGGTGAGCTGGAGCGCGACCCGGCAGGTCAGCGCGACCACGAGCGCCACCGTCGCCACGACGAGCGCGTGGCGGGTGCGCGCTGCGATCGCGACGACGACCACCGGCACCAGCAGGCAGCCCAGCGCGAACGCGCCGATCAGCTCGGGCGGCGTCGAGGCCGCCTGGCCGAAGATCGTGATGAGGGTCGGGGTCCACCCGCGCCACAGGTCGACCAGCAGCCACGTGCCGGCGGCGAGGTGGACGACGGGCAGGACCGCAGGTCGACTCATGCCCACCGTTCTACCGGTCCGACGGCCTCACGTCCCGGCTCTCCGGCTCCTCGGCCCCTGCGAGTGCCACTCGCGGAGAGCGGGCGGAGTCAGGCGCGCGAGCCGGCGAAGCCGAGGACCGCGGCGAGGCCGAGGGCCGAGCGCGGGTGGTAGGCCGCGGTCCACAGTCCGCCGTGGGCGGCGGCGTAGGCCTCCTCGCGCCACGGCTCGTCCGAGGGCGCGTGGCCGCTGCGCAGGTCGTGAACCAGCAGCGCCGCCATCAGCACGTTGCTGGTGGCGGGCTCGAACACCTCGACCCCGAACCGGTGCGCGCCGGCGTAGGCCGCGGCCAGGGCGCGGTTCTTCACGACCGAGGCCGTCCGGGTGGCCGGGGCGACGTTGAGCGAGACCGTCGCACCGTCGTGGCGGGCGGCCGCGGCGCGCCACCGCTGCACGCGCTTCGCCAGCGCGTAGTTCGGTCCCTGCTGCGGCACGAGCGAGTCGCACACGCCGATCTCGACGTCCGGCGGATAGTTCCGCTGCAGCAGTCGTCCGCCGCTGAGCATCCGGAACGGCGCGCGCACGAGGCTGCGACCGCTCGCGTAGTTCTCGTTCGAGGTCGTCACGGCGCCGGCCGGCACGGCGAACACGTCGGTCGGCGTGGCCAGGTAGGCCAGCGCGGTGTCGGGCCGCTGCGAGAGCAGCCGCGCCGCCAGCGCGTCGGCGGCCATCGACACGCGCACGTGCGTGGCGCCGTCGGCGTAGCAGTACGTGCCGAGGACGAGGCGGCCGTCGAGCCCTTCGATCCAGCGGCCCAGCTCAGGCAGCGAGTGCAGCAGGTCGGCGCCGGTCTCCTTGCCGCCCACCGGCACCCTCACGCGTCCCGCGCCCTCACGGGCGTGGTCGCGGATCCGCTTCTGGATGTCGGCGCGCGGGAGGTCGACCGCGACGACGTCGGCGCCCCAGCGCAGCAGTGAGCGGTACGGGCCCATCTCCGCGCCCGCGCCCAGCACGACGACCGTGTCGCCCTCGAGCCGCAGCCACTCGGGGTGCGCGGCGACCTCGCGGATCGCGTCGGAGAACGTCGGCTCGACGACGCCGCGCGCCACCCAGTCGTCGAGCTGCGCGTCCAGCTCGGCTCCGGTCAGCCGGCGCCCGTGGTACGGCACGCTGAGCTCGGTCTCGGCCTCGCCCTCGCCGGCGATCTCGACGGTGGTCCAGGGCTCGCCCTCGGCCGGTGCGACCAGCGCGTCCGCCAGGCTCGCGTCGCCGCAGCGCATCTGCTCGGAGATGCTGCGCAGACCCTCGGTCGCGATGGTCACCGCGTCGGCCGGTTCGCCCAGTCCCGCCTCGACGAGACGCGAGAAGTGGGTGAGGTAGCCACGGCGCCAGTTGGTCTCGTGCTCCGCGGCGCGGGCGCCCACCGGATCGACCTTCCGGAGCGCGTCGGCGACGACCTGTCGGGCGGTGGCGGTGGAACTGTCGGTGGGGAAGCGGACTCCGGTGGCCATAACGTGAGGATATCCTCAGATTGTGGACGAGGGGCTAAGCAAGCGCTTAGATATCCGCTACGCTCGCTCCATGCGAGCGATCCAGATCACGTCCCTCGACGGTCCCGAGGCCGTCGAACTCCTCGAGGTCGAGGCCCCGAAGCGCGGCGAGGACCAGGTCCTCATCGACGTCAAGGCGGCCGGCGTCTCCTTCCCCGAGCTGCTGCAGAGCCGCGGCATGTACCAGCTGAAGCCGCCGCTGCCGTTCACGCCGGGCTCCGAGGTGGCGGGCGTCGTGGTCGAGGCCCCGGCCGACTCCGGCTTCGCCCCGGGTGATCGCGTGGCCGCGCTGCCGATGCTGGGTGGCTTCTCCGAGCAGGTCGTCGCCGACGTGCTGCTGACCTTCCCGCTGCCCGACTCGGTCTCGTTCGCCGAGGGTGCCTCGTTCATCTTCAACTACGGCACCGTCTACTTCGCCCTGGTCAACCGCGGCGGTCTCGCCGAGGGCGAGCGCGTGCTGGTGCACGGTGCCTCGGGCGGCATCGGCACGGCAGCGATCCAGGTGGCGAAGGCGTTCGGCGCCGGCCACGTGATCGCCGTGACCTCCACCGACGCGAAGGGCGAGATCGCCGTGGCCGCGGGCGCCGACGAGTACGTGCTGTCCGAGGGCTTCAAGGACGCGGTCAAGGCGTCCGGCGGCGTGGACATCGTCGTCGACCCCGTGGGCAACCCGGCGGGCGGCGACCGGTTCACCGACTCGCTGCGCTGCCTCGTCGACGACGGCCGCATCCTGATCATCGGCTTCACCGCCGGCGAGATCCCCAAGATCGCCGCGAACCGCCTGCTGCTGAACAACCTGTCGGCGGTCGGCGTCGGCTGGGGCGCCTACGCGATGAAGCGCCCGGGCCTGATCAAGCAGCAGTGGGAGGCCATGGCCGAGCACCTCGCGTCGGGAGCGCTCAAGCCGGTCGTCGGTCAGTCGTTCCCCCTCGAGAACGCCTCCGAGGCCCTGCTGACGCTCGACCGCGCGCAGGCCACGGGCAAGCTCGTGCTGGAGGTCTGAGCACGTGGGAACCCTGCACCTGGTGCGTCATGGTCAGGCGTCCTTCGGCACCGACGACTACGACCGCCTCAGCGAGCTGGGCACGCGCCAGTCGGCCGCGCTCGGCTCGGCCTGGGAGGCCGGGGGAGTCGTGTTCACCGACGCCATCGCCGGGGGCATGCTGCGGCACGCCCAGACCGCGATCGCCGCGATCGACGCCAGTGGCCTCGGCGAGGAGGACGCCGACCCGGGCCTGTCGGGGTACGAGATCGACCCGCGCTGGAACGAGTACGACCACCTCGCCGTCGCCACGGCCTTCGACCCGGGTGCGCTGACCAAGAACTCCAAGGAGTTCCAGGCCGCGCTGAACGAGGCGATCGACGTGTGGCGTCGCGGCGAGGGCGACTTCGCCGAGCCCTACAAGCTGTTCCGTGAGCGGGTCCTGGCCGGCTTCGAGGAGGCCGTCCGGCTCGCCTCGGGCAAGGGCCGCCGCGTGCTGGTGTTCACCTCCGGCGGACCCATCGCGATGGTCGCCTCGCAGCTCATCACCGGCGACGACTCGGCGTTCCAGCAGCTGAACGACGTCGTGGTGAACAGCAGTGTCACTACGCTCATGGTGGGCGCGACCGGCCCGCGGGTGCTGACGTTCAACGACCACGGGCACCTGCCCGCGGCCGACGTCACCTTCCGCTGACACCACGAGGAGCGACATGCGACGGAACACGCTGATCACGGGCGCCAGCTCGGGCCTGGGCGAGGGCATGGCCCGGCACCTGGCCGCGTCGGGACACCACCTGGCCATCACCGCCCGGCGGGTCGAGCGGCTGGAGGCGCTGCGCGACGAGCTCGTCGCCACGCACCCCGGGATCGAGGTCTCCGTGCACGCGCTCGACGTCAACGACCACGACGCCGTGTTCCGCGTCTTCGGCGAGGCGGCCGACGCCCTCGGCGGACTCGACCGTGTGGTCGTCAACGCGGGCCTGGGCAAGGGCGGCCGGATCGGCACCGGGAAGTTCGAGGCCAACCGGCAGACCGCGATGACCAACTTCGTCGCCGCGCTCGCGCAGTCCGAGGCCGCGATGCAGCACTTCTACGAGCGGAACGCCGGCCACCTCGTGCTGATCTCGTCGATGTCGGCGATGCGCGGCATGCCCTCGTCGATGACCACCTATGCCGCGACCAAGGCGGGCGTGGCCCACCTCGCGGAGGGCATCCGCTCCGACCTCATCGGCCGCAAGGGTCACGACATCAAGGTCACGACGCTCTACCCCGGCTACATCGCCAGCGAGATGAACGAGCAGGTGGCGCAGGAGCAGCGGCTGATGGTCGACACCGAGACGGGCACCGCCGCGATGGTGAAGTACATCGAGAAGGAGGTCGTCGACGCCGCCGTCCCCGCCTGGCCCTGGGCGCCGATCGGCCAGGTCATGAAGCACGCTCCGCTGTCGGTCGTGCGCAAGCTCGTCTGAGCGCTCCGCGACGGAAGGGGCGACGGGATGACTCGTCGGCACTATTGAAGTTGAGTTTGACTTCACCTAGGTTCAGCGTGACCTACCTCACATCGGGCTCGTCCGAGACGCCGGGGAGGAGGTCATGAGTCCGCCCATCGGTGAGCGGACTCGAGCTTGAGGAGGCTCGATGAACGTTCGACGCATGGCTCTCGGGGCGACGATGGTCGCGGCGCTGGCGACAGCCGCCGCGTGCGGGAACTCGACAGGCGACGGTGACGGTGGCGGGGGAGACGACTCCTACGACATCGGCATCGTCCAGTTCTCGGCCACCGACGAGACCGCCGAGAAGGCGATCAACTCCTACATCGACTACGCCGACGAGCAGGACTGGAACGTCACGAAGGTCGACCCGCAGGGCTCGGTGGACAAGGCGATCAGCGCCGTCAACGACTTCGTCCAGAAGGGCGTCGACCTCATCATCGTCACGGTCTTCCCGACCGACCAGATCACCGGCGGCGTCCGTGCCGCCACCGAGGCCGGCATCCCGATCATCTCGTTCAGCGGCGGCTCCGGCGAGGGCGTGCCGCTCAACGCCGACTCCGGCGCGCTGGTCTCCACCGACCTGTCGAAGCAGCTCGTGGAGGACATGGGCGGCGAGGGCGAGCTGCTGCTCCTGGGCTACAAGAGCGGTCTGCCGTGCATCGGTCGCGAGGAGGCGCTGAACGAGGCGCTCGAGGGCAGCGACATCACCGTCACGCGCCAGGAGGTGGCCATCCCCGGCCAGGTCGAGAGCGGCACGAAGTTCACCCAGGCGTGGCTGGCCAAGAATCCGAAGGACAGCGGCAACCTCGCGATCTGGGCGTGCTTCGACGACCCGGCGCTCGGCGCGGTCAGCGCCCTGCGGTCGGCCGACCGGACCGACGTCAAGGTCTACGGCATCAACGGCACGCCGGCCGCGGTGACGGCGGTCCAGTCCGGCGCCATGCGTGCGACGGCGTTCATCGACGTCGCCGGCGCCGGCCGCGAGCTGGCCGAGCGCACGCCCGAGGTGATCGAGGGCGGCGTCGACGCCGAGCCGGAGGACATCCCGATCCCCACGTTCGTGGTCACGAAGGAGTCCTACGACGAGTTCGCGCAGAAGTACCCGGACGAGGTGAAGTGACGGCTCACCGTCCTTCCACCCGTTCGTGAGCACGCCGGAGCGCCCGGCACCGCCCTGCGGTGCCGGGCCTTTCCGCGTGTCCCGGCTGTTCGACGCGGCCTGGAGGGTCGCTGTCCATGGCCCGAAAAGATTTCTGAAATTGAGTTCAGATTCCTATTGAACCTGTGATCGGTTTCACATACGTTGCTCGGTGACATAGGTCACACGCAGCGTCGAAAGGTCCCCCCGCATGGTCAACATCGCCGCCGATGTCTGGGCTCACGCCGAGTCCGATGCCGATCGCGTCGCGATCCGCTCGCCCCGCACCATCACCTTCGGCCAGCTGCGCCGGACGAACGAGCAGGTCGCCGGAGCCGTCCGCGCCGCGGGCGCCGCGCCGCTCGACCGGGTGCTGTTCATCGCGCCGAGCATCCCGGAGTTCCCCGAGATCTACTACGGCCTGCACGCCGCCGGCGTCACGGTCATCACGATGAACACGATGTCGACCGAGCCGGAGATCGGCTACGTGCTCGACGACTCGGGCGCCTCGCTCGTCATCGCCTGGCACGAGTGCGCCGACAACGCGCGCGCCGCCGCCGCCGACAGGGGCCTGGACTTCTGGCAGATCGACGCCGGCTTCTCGTTCGACGCCGAGCCGCTCACCGAGCCGCACCAGCACGCGGCCCAGGACACCGCGCTGATCCTCTACACGTCGGGCACGACGGGCCGCCCGAAGGGCGCCGAGCTCACGGCCGCGAACCTCGTCGACACGGTGACGTCGTTCCAGCCGGTGCTCAACATCGATCCCGACGACCGCTTCGGCACCGGGCTCCCGCTCTTCCACGTCTACGGACAGGCCGTCTGCATGAACACGACGCTGTCGACCGGCGCCTCGTTCTCGCTGGTGCACCCCTTCGACCCGAAGGTCATGCTCGACGTGATGGTGGCCGACGAGCTCACCACGCTGGCCGGCGTGCCGACGATGTGGAACGCGATGCTGCACGTCGGGGGCGACTACACGGCCGACGACTTCACCGCGCTGCGACTGGCCACGTCGGGCGGCGCGAGCCTCCCGGTCGAGGTCATCCGGGCGTTCAAGGACCGCTTCGGCTGCGCGATCCTCGAGGGCTACGGGCTGACTGAGTCCACGGGCGCCGCGACCTTCAACGACATCAACCGCGAGCAGAAGACCGGAACGGTCGGACCCGCGCTGCCCGGCTCGACCATCGAGGTCCGCGACCCCGAGGGCAACGTCCTCGGCGCCGACCAGCCCGGCGAGGTCTACATCCAGGGCCCGACGATCATGAAGGGCTACTGGAACCGGCCCGACGCGACCGCCGCCGACCTGCGCGACGGCTGGCTCAAGACCGGCGACATCGGCACGCTCGACGCCGACGGCTACCTCAGCATCGTCGACCGCGTGAAGGACCTCATCATCCGCGGTGGCTACAACGTCTACCCGCGCGAGGTCGAGGAGGTGCTGTACGAGCACCCCGACATCGTCGAGGTCGCGGTGGTGGGCGTGCCGGACGAGCACTACGGCGAGGAGATCGCCGCGGTCACCGTGCTGACCGAGGGCTCCGAGGCCACGACCGAGAGCATCCGCGCCTGGGCCAAGGAGCGGCTCTCGGCCTACAAGGTGCCGCACCTGTTCGCGTTCGTGGACGCCCTCCCGAAGGGCGCCACCGGCAAGATCCTCAAGCGGGCGATCGACCGCGACGAGCTGCGCTCGGTGGCCGCGCAGGGGAACCGCGCATGAGGCTCGACGGCAGCGTCGCGATCGTCACGGGCGCCGGTGGCGGCATCGGCGCGGCCCTGTGCCGGCGCTTCGTGGAGCACGGTGCGCGCGTCGTCGCCACCGACCTCGACGAGGGCCGCCTCAAGGAGGAGGTCGACGCGATCGCCGCCGACCACCCCGGCACGATCGAAGCGCTCGCGGGCGACTGCTCGGATGTCGAGCACATCAAGTCCACGATCGCACTCGCCGAGTCGGCGTTCGGCCCCGTGGACCTCTACGCCGCCAACGCGGGCGTGGGCCTGGGCGAGAACCTCGACGCGACGCCGTCGGACTGGCAGACCTCGATCGACGTCAACGTCATGGCGCACGTGCGCGCGGCCGAGCTGCTCGTCCCGGGCTGGCTCGAGCGCGGCAGCGGCCACTTCCTGTCCACGGCGTCGGCCGCCGGCCTGCTGACCCAGATCGGCTCGGCGACCTACTCGGTCACGAAGCACGCCGCGGTCGCCTTCGCGGAGTGGCTGTCGGTCACCTACGGGTCGCGCGGCATCGGCGTCAGCTGCCTGTGCCCCATGGGCGTCAACACGGCGATGCTCAACAGCGGCGCCGACTCCGACAGCGCGGCGGCGCGTCAGGGCGCGAAGGCGGTCACGCAGGCGGGACTCGTCCTGGAGGCACTCGAGGTGGCGGACATCGTCGTCGAGTCGCTGGGCACGGACGAGTTCCTGATCCTGCCGCACCCCGACGTCCTGGAGTTCTACCGCCGCAAGGGGTCGGACTACGACCGCTGGCTGCGCGGCATGCGCCGCTATCAGGACTCCCTCGCGTGACGAGGGATCCCAGACATCGCCGCGACCTCGCGTCGCGGCATGCGTGGAGCCGCCCGCTCGGACGACTGCACGACGGCGACCGCACGCGCGGCCGTCGGGCGTCGACCGGATGCACCGCATCCGGCCTCGCCACAGGGGGACCGGTGAACCACCCCGTAGGTGGTCAAGAGCTTGAGGAGGCTCGATGAAGTTCCGACGCATCGCACTGGGAGCGACCATGGCTCTCGCCCTGGGCACCGCTGCCGCCTGTGGAGGCTCGTCCTCCGGATCCGACGGCGGAGACGACAGCTACTCCGTCGGCATCGTTCGCTTCGCGCCGAGCGAGGTCACGACCGAGGCCGTCATCAACAAGTACACGAAGCTCGCCGAGGACGAGGGCTGGGAGGTCACCACGGCCAACCCCGACGGTGCCGTCGACAAGGCCATCGGCGCGATGCAGGACTTCGTGCAGAAGGACGTGGACCTGATCATCGTCTCGGTCATCGAGTCGAAGTCGCTGACGGCGGGCCTGAAGTCCGCCAAGGCCGCGGGCATCCCCGTCGCGTCGATCGCGGGCGGCGGCGCCGACGGCGTCACGTTCGACCTGGTCGTCTCGCCGGGCACCGAGGTCCCCGAGGCCATGGTGAAGAACATGGGCGGCAAGGGCCGCGTGCTCGCGCTGGGCTACAAGCCGGGCCTGCCGTGCCAGCTGCGCGAGGATGCCTTCAACAAGACCGTCGAGGGCACCGACATCACCGTCGACCGCCAGGAGGTCCTGATTCCGGGCCAGCTGGAGTCGGG
This sequence comes from Aeromicrobium tamlense, assembly GCF_013408555.1. NCBI lineage: Bacteria > Bacillati > Actinomycetota > Actinomycetes > Propionibacteriales > Nocardioidaceae > Aeromicrobium > Aeromicrobium tamlense. The sequence continues at coordinate 2,912,631 of NZ_JACBZN010000001.1, read as the reverse complement.
CCAGAAGTTCGCCACGACGTGGCTGGCCAAGAACCCGAAGGGCTCCGAGCCGCTCTCCATCTGGGCCTGCTTCGACGACCCGGCGATGGGCGCGATCGTGGCGGCCAAGCAGGCCGGTCGTGACGACGTGAAGATCTACGGCTACGACGGCACCCCGCCCGCGCTGAAGGCGCTCAAGGAGGGCCAGCTCGCGGCCACCGCGGCTCCGGACACGGCGGGCTCGGCCCAGATGCTGTTCGACGCGACACCCGACGTGATCAAGGGCGGCGTGGACGCCGAGCCGAAGACCGAGGAGATCCCCTTCCCGATCATCACGCCGGAGACGCTCGACCAGTACCTGAAGGACAACCCCGGCGCGGACGCGTCCTGAAGGGCTGGCTGACATGACGATCCGTCCAGAGCTCGACGTGCCCGCGCAGGGCGACGAGGGGGAGAAGATGACCGGAGCCACTGACAGCGTCCGGCCCGGACCGGAGCCGACGACGACGGGGCTGCTCCAGATGCGTGGCATCTCCAAGTCGTTCGGCGGCAGTCGGGCTCTGGACGGCGTCTCGATCGAGGTCGAGCCCGGCTCGGTCCACGCCCTGTGCGGGGCCAACGGCGCCGGGAAGTCGACCTTGGTCAAGATCCTCGCCGGCCTCGAGCGGGCCGACGAGGGTGAGATCCTCCTCGACGGCCGGCGCGTCGAGGTCGCCAATCCGCGCGATGCGGCCGACCTCGGCCTGAGCTTCATCCACCAGGAGCTGAACCTGGTGCCGAAGTTCTCGGTGCTGCGGAACATGGCGATGGGATCGGGTCATCCCGGACGATTCGGGATCCTCGACCTGCGTCGCCTGCGCCGCGAGGCCAAGGCCGTGCAGGAGCGGCTCGGGTTCGACATCCCGCTGGACGTCGAGGTCGAGCAGCTGTCGGTCTCGGACCGGTGGATGGTCTCGCTGGGACGCTCGCTCATGCGCGATGCCCGGTTCATCGCGATGGACGAGCCGACGGCCTCGTTCACCGACGAGGAGGCCAGCCGACTGATGGCGGTGATCGAGGAGCTGACGTCCGACGGCGTGGGCATCCTCTACATCTCCCACCGTCTCGACGAGGTGCTCGAGGTCTCCGACACGATCACGGTGTTCCGCAACGGGCAGAAGGTCGCCACGCTGGACTCGGCGCAGACCGACCGCCAGGAGCTGACCACCCAGATCGTCGGCCGCGAGGTCGAGAAGCTGGTGTCGCGACTCGAGGCCGAGGCCGACGAGACCGTCGCCGAGACCCGGCCGGTGCGGCTGTCGGTGCGGAACCTGAGCCGTGCGCCGCGGGTGATCGGTGCCTCGTTCGACGTCCACGAGGGCGAGATCGTGGGCATCGCCGGCCTGGTCGGCGCGGGCCGCACCGAGCTGGCGCGGCTGCTCATCGGCGCCGACCGGGCCACCGGCGGCACGATGACGCTGAACGACGCGCCGTACGCGCCGAAGTCGCCGCACGAGGCACTGCGCGCGGGCATCGCGCTGGTGCCCGAGGAGCGGCGCAGCCAGGGGCTGGTCCTGACCGACACGGTCGAGAACAACCTCGCGATGGCCGAGCACGGCTCGTCGCCGAGCATGCGCTCGCGGTTCCGGCCGAAGTCGTCCCGGGCCACCGGGCAGGCCCTCATGGAGCGCTTCTCCGTGAAGGCCCGCTCGATCCGCGACACCGCCCACCACCTCAGTGGTGGCAACCAGCAGAAGGTCGTCGTCGGCAAGTACGTGCGGACCAGTCCCGGTCTGCTCGTGCTGGACGAGCCGACCGTGGGGGTGGACGTCGGCGCTCGCGCCGAGATCTACCGGATCATCACCGGACTGGCCTCCGAGGGCACCTCGGTCCTGGTCATCTCCAGTGACTTCGAGGAGCTCGCGATCTGCGACCGCGTCCTCGTGATGCGTGGGGGACAGCTGGTCGCCGAGGTCCCGGCCAGCGAATTCGACGAGGACCACCTCACCGCACTGTGCTTCGGAAGCCACGAGAGCTCCGGCACCACCGAAACGGAGGAAGCATGACCACGCTCATGGAGAACGAGCCGACCGCGGAGGCGCCGGCCTCGAAGTCCCACTACTTCGAGTGGTTCGGCCGCTACGGCGCGCTGCTCGTGCTGGCGGCGCTCATCATCGTCACGTCGATCCTGGCGCCGAACACCTTCCCCACGGTCGACAACGCGATCAACATCCTGAACCAGAGCGCGCTCTCGGCCATCATCGCGATGGGTCTGACGTTCGTGCTGGTGACGGGCGAGTTCGACCTCAGCATCGGCAACACGGCGAGCCTCGCCGGCGTGGCCGCGTGCTGGCTCATGGTGAACCAGGACTTCTCGATCCCGCTCGCGCTGGTGGCCATCCTGGTCGTCGGCGGCATCGTGGGCCTGATCAACGGGTTCGTCGTCACCTTCATGAACGTCTCGGCCCTGGTGGCGACCCTGGGTGTCGGCACGATCGTCATCGGCGTGAACTACATGATCTCCGACGGCGCCCCGGTCGCCCTCGGCGATCCGGACGCGTTCCTGGAGATCACGTTCGGCCGCTTCCTGGGCATCCCCTACCCCGTCTACATCATGCTCGTCATCGCGGCGCTGCTGTGGTGGCTGCTCAACCGCACGGTGCTGGGCCAGTCGATGCAGGCCGTCGGCGGCAACCGCGTGGCGGCCGAGCTGTCGGGCATCCGGGTCGACCGCGTGCGCGTCATCGCGTTCGTCGTCTGCTCGATGTGCGCGGCGGTCACCGGCTTCCTGCTGGCGTCCCGCACGGGCAGCGCGGCGGTCTCGGCCGGCGACACGTACCTGCTGAGCGCGTTCGCCGCGTCGTTCTTCGGCTCGGCCGTCCTGCGCGACGGGCAGTTCCACATCCTGGGCACGCTCGTCGGCGTCATCACCGTCTCGGTCGGCTTCAACTCGATCGCCCTGATCGGACTCGAGACCTACTGGCAGTACTTCTTCCAGGGACTGCTGCTGATCCTCGGCGTCGGCGTCGGAACGCTGGCCCGCCGGCGCGCGGCTGCCTAGCGTCGCCACTTCACGAAACCCTTCCCGCGGGGTGCCGGACGCCGGCGCCCCGCACCCCCACCCTGAGGAGACAGATCGATGGACTTCGAGCCCGATGCGATGACGCGTGAGTACCAGGACAAGCTCAACGCCTTCATGGACGAGCACGTGTACCCGGCCGAGGCGGTGTACCACCAGCAGATGGCGGAGTCGGGCAACCCGAACTTCCACCCGCCGGTCCTGGAGGACCTCAAGAAGACCGCCCGCTCGCTGGGCCTGTGGAACCTGTTCCACCCCCACAAGAACGAGGAGTGGGGCTCGCCCGGCCTGACGAACCTGCAGTACGCGCCGTTGGCCGAGATCACCGGTCGCAGCCCCTACCTGGCGCCCGAGGCGATCAACTGCAACGCCCCCGACACCGGCAACATGGAGGTCCTCCAGCTGTTCGGCACCGAGGAGCACAAGGAGAAGTACCTCAAGCCGCTGCTGGCGGGCGAGATGGCGTCGGCGTTCTGCATGACCGAGCCGGCCGTGGCCAGCTCGGACGCGACGAACGTCGAGCTGCGCATGGTGGCCGACGGCGACGAGTACGTGCTGAACGGCCGCAAGTGGTTCGCGTCCAACGCGCTGCACGCGAACTGCCGCGTGCTGATCGTCATGGGCAAGACGAACGTCGAGGCCGAGACGCACCGTCAGCAGTCGATGATGGTCGTCCCGATCGACACCCCCGGCGTCACCGTGGTGCGCGGTCTGCCCGTGTTCGGCTACATGGACCGTGAGGGACACGCCGAGATCCTGTTCGAGGACGTGCGGGTCCCCAAGACCGCGCTCCTGGCGGGCGAGGGCGACGGCTTCATGATCAGCCAGGCCCGCCTCGGCCCCGGCCGCATCCACCACTGCATGCGCTCCATCGGCATGGCCGAGCGCGCGCTGGACCTCATGATCGACCGGGCGCAGGCGCGCACCACGTTCGGCGAGCCCGTCGCTAACCGCTCCAACATCCAGGACTGGATCGCCGAGGCCCGCATCGAGATCGAGGCCACCCGCCTGCTCGTGCTCAAGACCGCGTGGCTGATGGACACGGTCGGCAACCAGAAGGCCCGCACCGAGATCGCCGCGATCAAGGTCAAGGCGCCCGAGATCGCGCTCAAGATCATCGACCGCGCCATCCAGGTGCACGGCGGCGGCGGCGTGACGGACGACTTCCCGCTCGCCAGCTTCTACGCCCACCAGCGCACCCTGCGCATCGCCGACGGTCCGGACGAGGTGCACAAGCGCACCCTGGCCCGGGTCGAGCTGCGCCGCCGCGCCTCGGAGCGTGACGCCTGATGGATCTCGGACTCGCCGGCAAGACCGCCGTGGTGACGGGCGCATCGCGGGGCATCGGCCTCGCGATCGCCCGGGCCCTGCACGACGAGGGCGCGAACGTCGTCCTCACCGCGCGGAAGGAGGAGGACGCCGAGTCCGCCGCTCGCGAGGTGGGTGAGCGTGCCATCGGCATCGGCGCCCACGTCGTCGACGAGGCCGCGTCCCGCACGTGCCTCGAGCGCACGCTGGAGCGGTTCGGCAGCATCGACGTCCTGGTCAACAACGCGGGCACGAACCCGGCCTTCGGCTCGCTCGTGCAGCAGGAGCACTCGCGCTTCGCCAAGACGCTCGACGTGAACCTGTGGGGTCCCACGCTGTGGACGCAGCTGGCGCACGAGCTCTGGATGGGCGAGCACGGCGGCTCGGTGGTGCACACCGCGTCGCTCGGCGCGTTCGCCGTGGGCCCGAACCTGGCGGTCTACCACGCCTCGAAGGCGGCGCTGGTGCACCTGACGCGCCACCAGGCGCAGGAGCTGGGCCCGGGCATCCGGGTCAACGCCGTGGCTCCCGGCGTGGTGCGCACGCGCCTGGCCGAGGAGCTGTGGAAGGAGCACGAGGAGGCCGTCGCGGCGAACACCCCGCTGCGCCGGATCGGCGAGCCCGAGGACATCGGGTCCGCCGTCGCCTTCCTCGCCGGCACGACCGCGAGCTGGATCACGGGGGAGACCCTCGTGATCGACGGCGGCCAGCGCTGGGGGAGCGGACGGTGACCGTCGCCCTGGAGCTGGACGCCCTCGCGGGCTGGATGCGTGGCCGCGGCATCGACGTGGGCGGGACGATCTCCGCGACCCGCGTCGGCCGCGGCCAGTCCAACCTGACCTACCGGCTCCGGGACGAGGAGGGCCGGCAGTGGATCGCGCGCCGGCCCCCGCTGGGCGAGCTGCTCGCCTCGGCCCACGACGTGGTGCGGGAGCACCGCATCCTGTCGGCCCTGCAGGACACGCCGGTCCCGGTGCCGAGGATGGTGGGGGTCTGCGAGGACCCCGCCGTCTCCGACGTGCCGGTCGTGGTGATGGAGCACGTCGACGGCGTCGTGCTGGACACCATGGAGATCGCGGAGTCCCTCGACCCGTCCGTCCGGCGTGAGGTGGGCCTGGGCATCGCGCGCACCCTCGCGGCGATCCACGCCGTCGACGTCGACGCCGTCGGCCTGGGCGACCTCGCGTCGCGGTCGCCCTACGCGGAGCGCCAGCTCAAGCGCTGGACCCGTCAGTTCGAGGCCAGCCGCACCGCCGACCGCCCCGACCTCGACGAGCTGACCGCCCTGCTGCAGGCCCACGTGCCGCCGCCGGGCGACCTCTCGCTCGTCCACGGCGACTTCCACATCCGCAACGTCATCGTCGACGGCGACACCGGCGCCCTGCGCACGGTGCTGGACTGGGAGCTGTCCACCCTCGGCGACCCGATGGCCGACATCGGCAGCACCCTGGCCTACTGGCCCGAGACCGGCGAGACCGCGAGCGGTCTCTTCGAGGCCTCGACCCTGCCCGGGTTCCCCACCCGCGCCGAGCTGGCCCAGGCCTACCTCGACGCCTCCGGGCGCGATGGCGACACGCTCGCCTTCTGGCACGTCCTGGGCGTGTGGAAGGTCGCGATCATCTGCGAGGGCGTCTACCGGCGCACCCTCGACAACCCGGCCAACACGGCCGAGGGCGGAGCGCCCACCCCCGAACGCATCCAGGCGATCATCGACCACGCCTGGCACGTCGCCGAGACGACCGGACTGGCCGGCCGTCGGCTCACCACCCCGAGAGGACGACCATGACCGAGAACGCCACCACCGAGACCACCGCGCCCGACACCGAGGCCGTGCTGGCCGAGTCGCCCACCAACTGGGGCAAGTGGGGCCCGGACGACGAGGTCGGCTCGCTGAACTACCTCGGTCCCGAGGAGGCCGTCCGCGGCGCCGCGGCGATCGTCTCGGGCGAGACCTTCACGCTCCAGGTGCCGATGGGCTCGCCCGGCCACGGCGACCCGGTGTGGCCCGGCCGCGAGCAGATCCAGCGCGAGAACGTCATGGACGAGGGCTTCTTCCAGCGCGGCGAGGGCGACGAGACCCCCGGTGGCGCGCACTACGCCGACGACAAGGCGACGATCTACCTGCAGGCGTCCACGCAGTACGACGCCCTCGGCCACGTCTGGTACGGCGGCAAGATCTGGAACGGGTTCGACGCCACCGAGACGGTCGGCCACATGCGCAAGGCCTCGGTCCTGCCCATCGCGCAGAAGGGCATCGTCGGCCGCGGCATCCTCATCGACATGGCCCGCCACCGCGGCAAGGACCACCTCGACAAGGGCGAGACGTTCACCCACGTCGACCTCGTCGAGGCGGCGAAGGCGCAGGGTCAGGAGATCCAGCCCCGCGACGTCCTCCTCATCCGCACCGGCTTCATCGGCCACTGGTACGAGACGACGCCCGAGGACTTCTACGCCGACTTCTGCGAGCCCGGCCTGACCTACTCGCCCGAGCTCGTCTCGTGGTTCCAGCGGATGGAGATCCCGAACCTCGTCACCGACACCATCGCCAACGAGGTCACGATGGACCCGAACCACGGCGTCGTGCTGCCGCTGCACAGCGCGCTCATGCGCAACCTCGGCGTCACGTTCACCGAGATCGCCTGGCTCGACGACCTGGCGGCCGCCTGTGCTGCCGACGGGCGGTGGACGTTCCTCTACACGGCGGCCCCGCTGAAGGTCGTCGGCGGCACCGGAGCGCCCGTCAATCCCGTGGTGATCCGGTGAGTCCGGGCGACAAACAGTTACCGGACAGTAGGATCGACGTGTCATGAGCGAAGCAGAAGCAGAGGACGTCGTCCGCGAGCTGCCGACCCTGGTCGACACCTCCCGGGTCCGCGAGATGCCCACCACCGCGCGCGGCGTGCGCACGCGCGCCGCGCTGGTGGCCACCGCCCGCCAGGTGTTCGAGCGCGACGGGTTCATCAACTCGCGGCTCGCCGACATCACGGCCGGGGCGAACTGCTCGATCGGCACCTTCTACACCTACTTCGACAGCAAGGAGGAGATCTTCACCGCTGTCATGCAGGCGGCCGCCGACGACATGCTGCACCCGGGCCTGTCCCGCGTCGACGACGACCTGAGCAACGTGGCGGGCATCCTCGAGGCGAGCAACCGCGCCTACGTCGAGGCGTACAAGCGCAACGCGAAGCTCAACCTGCTGCTCGAGCAGGTGGCCACGATCGACCCGGACTTCCGCAAGCTGCGCCTCGAGCGCGGCAAGGCGTTCGCCGAGCGCAACGCGCGGTGGATCAAGCGGCTCCAGGACGCCGGCTACGCCAATCCCGAGCTCGATCCGTACATGACGGCACGCGCGCTCTCGCCCATCCTGGGGCGCATGGCGTACCACGTGTTCGCCCTGGAGGAGCCGGGCATGAGCGAGGACGCGATCGTCCGCACGGCGACGCGGGTCTGGATGGACGCGCTCGGCGTCCCGCTGGACGGCTCCAAGCGCGCCTGAGGCCTACTCGAATCCCACGCTCAGTCGAAACCCACGAAGCGAGCGACCTCGTCGACCGACTCGCGTGCCGAGCGCACGTGGTTGGCGGCGAAGTCCTCGTCGGGATAGCCCATCGCGACGGCGGTGAAGATGACGTGGTCGTCGGGGATGCCCGCCTCCCGGCGCACCGCGGCGCCCTGCATGATGCCCTGGCTGTTGATCACGGTGCCGAGCCCGCGTGACCACGCGGACAGGACGAGCGCGTGCACGACGGCGCCGAGGTCGAAGTGCGCGATCGGGCTCACGGCCTCGAGGCTGCGGTCGTGCGCGATGACGATCGACACCGGCGCGTCGAACTGGCGGAAGCCGCGCATCGTCCAGTCCAGCCGCGCGTCCTGGTCCTCGCGGGCGATCCCCATCGCGCCGAACAGGCGCTTGGCGATGTCGACCTGCCGGTCGCGGTGCTCGCCCTCGTAGCGCTCGGAGACGGTCACGTCGCGCTGGATCGGGGCGCCCGCCAGCATGAGCCGCGTGTTCTCCTCGCGGATGCGGTCGAGGACCTCGCCCGAGAGGACGTGGAACTTCCACGGCTGGGTGTTCATCGACGACGGCGCGAGGATCGCGTCGGCGAGGACGTCGCGGATGACGTCGGCCGGGACGGGATCGGGCCGGTAGCCGCGGACGCTGCGCCGGCCACGGAGGAGGTCGGCGAGCGGCGCCTCCGGTCCGGCGCCGAGGGCCTGCTGCTCCAGCGAGCCGGGGCGGGCGGGGGACAGGGCGCTCTCGGAACTCATAGTCGAAATCATATTCGGTTTCAGGTTAGTGTGACCCAAGACCGTGACACAGGTCACACGAGAGGATCCCCCCAGATGACGACCATCCACGCAGCAGGCAGCACGTTCCACGTCGAGGACACGGGGGAGGACGACCTCCCCACGGTGGTGTGCCTCCACTCCCTGTTCCTCGATCACCGCATGTTCGACGGCCTCGTCGAGGCGGGCCGTGGCCGGTTCCGCTTCGTCCGTCCCGAGTTCCGCGGGCAGGGCGCGAGCGCCCCCGCCGAGACCGACGAGGTGACGATGGAGCAGGCCGCCGGCGACACCGCGGCCGTGCTCGACGCGCTCGGGATCAGCGATGCGCTGGTCGTCGCCTCGTCCATGGGCGGCGACGTCGCCGCCCGCCTGGCCGCCTACCGTCCCGACCTCGTCCGTGCGCTGGCGTTCGTCGGCTCGTCCGTGCGCGCGGAGCCGCCGGAGAAGGTCGAGGAGTACGTCGCGTTCGCGACGAGCGCCGCGCAGGACGGCTTCGTGGGCGACACGCTGGAGTTCCTGAAGCAGGTCATGCTCGGGCAGTCGACCCTGGCCGACCCGCAGAAGAAGGACGTCGTCGACCTGTGGTCCGGGCGCATGAGCGAGCTGCCCGCCGAGCTCCTGCCCGCCATGGTCGGGGTCATGCGGCGCAAGGACGCCACGCCGCTGCTCCCGTCGATCGCCGTGCCCTCGCTCGTGGTCTCGGGCGAGGAGTGCCCCGTGCGGCCGCCGGACTGGGCGGCCGAGCTGGCCGACGGCCTGCCGGACTCCGAGCTCGTGATGGTGCCGAAGGTCGGCCACAGCCCGCTGCTCGAGGCTCCCGACACGGTCGAGCCGAAGGTGCTCGACTTCCTCGCCGCGCACGCCTGAGACGACGAACGGCGCCGGAGCGATCTCGCTCCGGCGCCGTTCTCGTGCGGGGGTCAGGCGACCTTCAGCACCAGCTTGCCGGTGTTGCGGCCCTCGAACAGGCCCAGCAGCGTCTGGCCGAAGTCCTCGACGCCGCCCTCGGCCACGGTCTCGCGCGCGACGAGCTTGCCCGAGCCGATGAGGTCGGACATGTCGGCGATCGCCGCGGCGTCCTTCTCGGGGTAGTCGAAGACCAGGAAGCCCTGCATCTTGGCGCGGAAGACCAGCAGCGACATGTAGCGCTTCGGGCCCGGAGCCAGCTTCTCGTCGTTGTACGTCGAGACGGCGCCGCAGATGATGACGCGGGCGCCGTGGCGCAGGTTCGCCAGCGCGGCGTCGAGGATGTCACCGCCGACGTTGTCGAAGTAGATGTCGATGCCCTTCGGGGCGACCTCGCGCAGGCGCTTCAGGACGTTCTCGTTCTTGTAGTCGATCGCCTCGTCGAAGCCGATCTCCTTGAGCCAGGCGCACTTCTCGGCGCCACCGGCGATGCCGATGACCGTGCAGCCCTTGGCCTTGGCCAGCTGGCCCGCGACGCTGCCCACCGCGCCCGCGGCGGCGGAGATGACGACGATGTCGCCCTCCTTCATCTCACCGACCTCGTGCAGGCCGTGGTAGGCCGTGAGGCCCGGCATGCCGAGCGCGCCCAGCCACGTGGCCGGTCCGGCGACCGACGTGTCGATCTTCTGCAGGCCCTCGCCGTTCGAGATGGCGTACTCCGTCACGCCAAGCGTGCCGGTGACCGCGTCGCCCACGGCGAAGTCGGGGTGGTTCGACTCGACGACCGTTCCCGTGCCGGCGGCGCGCATGACCTCGCCGATCTGCACGGGCGGCAGGTACGAGCGCACGTCGTTCAGCCAGCCGCGCATGGCGGGGTCGAGCGAGATGTGGTCGACCTTGACGAGGAGCTCGCCGTCGCCGGGCGCCGGCAGGTCGACCTCCTCGGCCGACCACGTGGAGTCGTCCGGCAGACCGGTCGGTCGCTGGGCCAGGGTGATGCGCTTCGTGTGGGTCACGAAAAATCCTCTCGAAAGGCAGTTGAATCCGATCTCAAATTCAGTACTGTGATCCTAAGGGTGTGACACAAGCCACATCAACTGAGCATCCAAGGAGTGCCATGGCCACCGTGCAGACCGTCAAGGGCCCGATCGACAGCAGCGAGCTGGGTCGAACCCTCGTTCACGAGCACGTCTTCGTCCTCGGCGAGGAGTTCCGCATCAACTACGACGGCGAGTGGGACGAGGACCAGAAGGTCGCCGACGCCGTCCGCGACCTCAACGACCTCAAGGCCGCCGGGATCGACACGATCTTCGACCCGACCGTCCTCGGGCTCGGCCGGTACATCCCCCGCATCCAGAAGGTCGCCGCGCAGACGGACCTCAACATCGTCGTGGCCACCGGCCTCTACACGTACAACGACCTGCCGCACCAGTTCGAGCACCGCGGCCCGGGCCTGCTGTTCGACCAGCCCGAGCCGCTCGTGGAGATGTTCGTCAAGGACATCACCGAGGGCATTCTCGACACCGGCGTGAAGGCCGCGTTCCTGAAGTGCGTCATCGAGGAGCCGGGCCTGACGCCGGGCGTCGAGCGCGTCATGCGTGCCGTCGGCCAGACCAGCTCGCAGACCGGTGCGCCCGTCACCGTGCACACCAACCCGCACACCCGCTCGGGCCTCGTGGCCCAGAAGGTCCTCGGCGAGGAGGGCGTCGCCCCGGAGAAGATCGTGCTCGGTCACTCCGGCGACTCCGACGACGTCGACTACCTGACCGAGCTGGCCGAGAACGGCTCGCTGCTGGGCATGGACCGCTTCGGCCTCGACGTCTACCTCAGCACTGAGAAGCGCGTCGACACGATCGTCGAGCTGGTGCGCCGTGGCTTCGTCGACAAGATCACGCTGGCGCACGACGCCTCGTGCTACATCGACTACTTCACGCCCGAGGACAAGGTCGCGATGCAGCCGAACTGGAACTTCCGTCACATCCCCGACGACGTGGTCCCGATGCTCCTGGAGAAGGGCGTCAGCGAGGACGACGTGGACACGATGCTGGTCAAGAACCCGCGCCGATACTTCGAGTGATCCTCCCACTCGAGAGCGCAGGGCCCCGGTGCGAACCACCGGGGCCCTGCTGCGTCGGGGGAGTCCGGGGTCACGTCGTCACGATGGGGGTCCGCGGGCGTCCGGCTGTTAGGCTCGACAGGTGGACGCGCCGTTCGAGCGCCGTCCGGCCCGACGATGTTGCGCGGAGAATCGCGCCCCTGGCAAGCGGGCACCTCCACTGATTGAGACCCCTTGACCCAGATCGACCGCGGCGTTTCGCTGCCCACCTTCGACGACCTCTCCCTCCCCGACGGCCTCGTGCGCAAGCTCGCGCAGCAGGAGATCGTCAACCCCAGCCCCATCCAGCAGGCCGTCATCCCGGCCGCCCTCGAGGGCCGCAACGTCCTCGGCCGTGCCCGCACCGGCTCGGGCAAGACGCTCGCGTTCGGCCTGCCCGTGCTGGCCCGCCTCGCCGGCGGCACCAGCCGCCCGAAGGCGCCGCGCGCGCTGATCCTGCTGCCCACCCGCGAGCTCGCGATCCAGGTGCACACCGCCCTGCTGCCGCTCGCGCAGAAGATGGGTCTCAAGCACACCACCGTCTACGGCGGCGTGCCGATCAACAAGCAGATCAACACCCTCAAGGGCTCGATCGACCTCGTCATCGCGACGCCCGGCCGCCTCACCGACCTGCTCGACCGTCGCTGCCTCACGCTCGACGGCATCGAGATCACGGTGCTCGACGAGGCCGACCACCTGTGCGACCTCGGCTTCTTCAAGCCGATCGACGCCCTGCTCTCGCGCACCCCGAAGCACAGCCAGCGGCTGCTGCTGTCGGCCACGCTCGACGGCGACGTCGACAAGCTCGTCCGTCGCCACCTGCCCGACCACGCGCTGTTCGAGGTCGACCAGGTCGAGGACAAGGTCGAGACGATGGAGCACCACGTGCTCGTCACCGAGCCGACCGAGAAGACCCGCACGGCCTACGAGCTGCTGAGCGCCAACCCGCGCAGCATCGTCTTCACGCGCACCCGCCGCGGCGCCACGCGCCTGGCGAAGCAGCTGACCCAGAAGGGCGTCACGGCCGTCGACATGCACGGCGACCTCTCGCAGCGTCACCGCGAGCGCAACCTCGCGCAGTTCACGCGCGGCGACGCCACCGTGATCGTCGCGACCGACGTGGCCGCCCGCGGCATCCACGTCGACGGCATCGGCCTGGTCGTCCACTACGACGCCCCCGCCGAGCACAAGGCGTACCTGCACCGCTCGGGCCGCACGGCGCGCGCCGGCGAGTCGGGCTCGGTCGTCACGATGACCACCCCCGACGCGCTCAAGGACGTCATGGTCCTGCAGCGCAAGGCCGGCGTCACCGCCCGCCACCACCAGGCCGGGTCGGCCCCGTCGCCGATGACCGCGGAGTCGCTCGCGACCTCGGGCACCGAGGCGCCCGAGCTGCCCGCCGACAACCGCTCGCGCGGCGGCTCGGCCCCGGCCCGCGGCGGTCGTGGCGGCCAGAGTCGTGGCGGCCAGAGTCGTGGTGGCCAGGGCGGCCGCCCGCAGGGCAACCGGAACCGCAACCGCCGCAGCGGCTCGCGTCCCCCGGCTCGCAGCAACTGACCGCCGCCTCCCGAGATGTGCTCCAATCTCCACCTTTCAGACCCGTTGAATGGTCGAAAAAGGAGCACATCTCGGGTCGCGCGGTGACCCTCAGACGGGGGCGACCTCCGCGAGGTGGCGCTCCAGCACGTCGTTGACGGCCTCGGGGTTCTCGAGGGCGTGCACGTGCCCGGTGTTCTCCATGACGACCAGCTCGGCATGGGGGACCCCGGCGACGATCTGCTCGGACTTCTCCGGCGGGTAGGTCGCGTCCTCGGTGCCGGCGACCACGACGAGCGGCACCCGGATCTTGCCGAGCTCGTCCAGCACGCCCGGCCGGTGCGCGATGTTCCACGCGGCGTCGGCGTACTCGGGTCCGCGGCTCAGCAGCAGCTCGCGGACGCCCTTCAGCACCTCGGCGCGGGACGGATCGGTCAGCGTGGTGGTGCCCATCATGAACTGCAGGACGCCCTCGAGCACCGGCTCCATGCCGTGCGCGGCGAGCACCTCGATCAGCGCGTCCATCTGGTCGGCCTGCTCCTCGACGTCGGCCGACGTGCCCATGACGACGACCGATCGGACGAGGTCGCCGTGGCGGGCGGCCAGCCGCAGGCCGATGAACCCGCCCATGGAGTTGCCGACGAACACGACGGGCTCGAGGTCGAGCGCCTCGATGAGCGCCACGACGTCGGCCGTGTGGGTGTCGTAGTCGAGCTGCTCCCGCGGTGCGCGAGCGCTGCGACCCTGGCCGCGGTGGTCGTAGCGGACCACGCGGTACCGGTCGGAGAACCGGTCGGCCTGGGCCTGGAACATCCGCGCGTCGAAGAACATCGAGGCGCTCATCAGCAGGGCCGGCGCGTCGCGCGGCCCCTCGTCCTCGTAGTAGAGCGTGGTGCCGTTGACGTCGATCGTGGGCATGGGGGACTCCCGTCGTAACTGAAGGTGAACTCACCTTAGCGACATGTGGGCTGGATCACACCCACCTCTTGACAGGCTCGGGGACCCTCGCGCATGGTGGGTCCACCAACTATGTGCACTACCTGTGCATATACCTTGGATCGGCCCGTCATCGGGGGCAAGCCGATGTGTTTGGACGAGCTCGTCCCAACGGTTCGATCCAGACCGTCGAAGGAGACGAGCATGAAACTGTCCAGACTGATCGCGATGGCGTTCGCCGGCGCGGCCCTCACCGCAGGCACGGCGATCCAGCCGGTCGTCGCGGCCGAGAACCCGTACGAGCGCGGACCGGCCCCGACCAACAGCAGCATCGAGGCGACCCGCGGTCCGTACGCCGTGAGCACCAAGACGATCTCGTCGCTGTCCGCGCGTGGCTTCGGGGGAGGCACGATCTACTACCCGACGTCCACGGCCGACGGCACGTTCGGCGTGGTGGCGATCTCGCCCGGCTACACGGCGGCGCAGTCGACGATCCAGTGGCTCGGCCCGCGCATCGCGTCGCAGGGCTTCGTGGTCATCACGATCGACACCAACACGCGACTCGACCAGCCGGGCTCGCGCGGCACGCAGCTGCTCGCGGCGCTCGACCAGACGATCGCCGACACCACGGTGCGCTCGCGCATCGACGCCTCGCGCCAGGCCGTGGTCGGTCACTCGATGGGCGGCGGCGGCACGCTCGAGGCCGCCAAGTCCCGGCGCTCGATCGAGGCCACGGTCGGCCTGACGCCCTGGAACCTCGACAAGACGTGGCCCGAGGTCGAGGCGGCGTCGCTGGAGATCGGTGCCCAGAACGACACGGTCGCGCCCCCCGGCTCGCACGCGATCCCGTTCTACAACTCGCTGACGAACGCGGAGCGGCGCGCGTACCTGGAGCTGCGTGGCGCCAGCCACTTCGCCCCGAACACCAGCAACACGACGATCGCGAAGTACACGATCGCCTGGCTCAAGCGGTACGTCGACGACGACACCCGCTACGAGCAGTTCATCAGCCCGGGCCCGAGCCCGTCGCTGACCAACGGGATCTCGGACTACCGGATCCAGTGAGCACGGGGCGTCGGGGCCGGACTGGGGGGACGGCCCCGACGCCACTCCACTTCTGGAACGCGCTCAACCGTTCTCCTCTCGCGAACGGTTCGACGCGTTCCAGAAGTGCGTCGGGGCGGTGGGTAGGGTGGCGCGATGTCCACCCGTCTCGCCACCGGCGCCGATCTGCCGACCCTCGCCTCCGTCCTCGGCGAGGCTTTCGCCGACTACCCGTGGACCCGCTGGACCCTCCCGGGTGACGGGCGGCTCGCGCGGCTGACCGAGATCCAGGGCGTGTACCTCGCCCACGCGGCCGCGCACGGCGGACGCGTCTGGACGACGCCGGAACTCGACGCCGTGGCCGTGCTCATCCCGACTTCGCTGCCGGACCCGTCACCCGAGGTCGGGGAGCGGATCGTCGCGCTGCACGGCGACGGCTGGCAGCGCCTCGTCGAACACGAGGTCGCGATCGGTCCACGGCGTCCCGAGGCGGACTGGCTGCTCGCCACCGTCGGCGTCGACCCGGCGCAGCAGGGCCGCGGACTGGGCACGACGGTCCTCGAGGCGGCGCTGGCCGACCTCGGCGATGCCCGCGTCCTGCTGGAGACCTCATCGGAGGCGAACGTGCGCCTCTACGAGCGACTCGGGTTCCGCGTCGTCGAGCAGGTCGAGAGCGCCGGCCCCGACGTCTGGATCATGCTCCGCTGACGCCTTCAGGAGTTCCGCAGCATGTCGATCAGCTCGGACTTCCTCTTGCCGGAGTAGCCGCTGAGGCCGATCTCCTTGGCGCGCTGGCGCAGGTCGGCGACGGTCCAGTCCTCGTAGGCGGGTGACGACCCACCGCGCTTGCCGACGGTCTTCTTGCCGTCGCGGGCCGCGGCGTTCGAGATGCGCGCCGCCTTCGACTTCGAGGCGCCGTCGTCGCGCAGCTCCTCGTAGAGGTCGGGGTTCTTGATGCTCGACGGGGTCTTCTTCTTCGGTGCCATGGGATCTCCTCTCGATCCCACGACACCACGACCCGCGGCTCCCCGCGACCGGACGGTCAGTGCTCGAGCAGGGCGCGGGCGAGCGCGCCCACTTGCTCGTGCTCGATGAGGAAGCCGTCATGGCCGTGCGGCGAGTGCACCACGGCGAGCGGCTCGGCGGTGGGGATGAGGTCGGCCAGCTCCTGCTGCTGGTACGGCGGGTAGAGCCGGTCGGAGTCGATCGCGGCGACGACCGTGCGCGCCGTGACCCGGCCGAGCGCGGACTCGAGACCGCCGCGGCCGCGGCCCACGTCGTGGCTGTTCATCGCATCGCCGAGCACGATGTACGACCACGCGTCGAAGCGCTTCACCAGCTTGTCGCCGTGGTGCTGCAGGTAGGACTGCACCGCGAACCGCCCGTCGGGCTGGACCTCGCGACCGAACCGCTCGGCCAGCTCGGCCTCGCTGCGGTAGGTCGTGTGCGCGATGCGGCGGGCCAGCTCGAGGCCGGCCTCGGGCCCGGCGGCCCGGATGATGTCCGCCTGCGTCGAGGTCCAGGCGATCTGCTCGGCCGAGGCGTAGGCCGACGAGGCGAGCAGGAACAGCCGCTCGACGCGCTCGGGGTGCGTGACCGCCCACTCGACCGCGCGCATGCCGCCGGCGGACCCGCCGATCACCGCGTGCCAGCGGTCGATGCCGAGGTGCTCGGTGAGCATCAGCTCGGCCGCGACCTGGTCGCGGACGGTGATCGCGGGGAACCGGTTGCCCCACACGCGTCCGTCGGGTCCGGGCGAGGCCGGACCCGTGGTGCCCTTGCAGCCGCCGAGGATGTTGGCGGCCACGACGAAGAAGCGGTCGGTGTCGATGCCGAGTCCGGGGCCGACGACCTGGTTCCACCACCCGTCGGGTCCGGCGACGATCGAGTCGCCGGTGAGGGCGTGGAGGACGAGGACCGCGTTGTCGCCGGTGAACTCGCCCCACGTGTCGTACGCGACCTCCAGACGCGGGAGGACCTCACCCCCTTCGAGGGTGAGGTCTCCCAGCGGCTGGATCGTGGTCACTTGGCTGCTCGGAACCCGGCGTCCAGGTCGGCGAGGATGTCGTCGATGCCCTCGAGGCCGACGGCCAGGCGGACCAGGCCGGGGGTGACGCCGGTGGCGGCGTGCTCCTCGGGCGTGCCCTGCGAGTGCGTGGTGCTGGCCGGGTGGATGGCCAGCGAGCGCACGTCGCCGATGTTGGCCACGTGGCTGAACAGCTCGAGGGCGTCGATGAAGCGACGGCCGGCGTCGACGCCGCCGGGCAGCTCGAACGTCAGCACCGCGCCGGAGCCACGGGGCGTGTACTTGTCGGCGAGCTCCTTGTAGGGGTTGCCGTCGAGCGAGGCCCAGGTGACCTTCGCGACGTCCTCGCGCGCCTGGAGCCACTCGGCCACCTTGCGGGTGTTCTCGATGTGGCGCTCCACGCGCAGGCTCAGGGTCTCGATGCCCTGGGCGATGAGGAAGGCGTTGAACGGCGAGACGGCCGGGCCGACGTTGCGCAGGTACTGCACGCGCAGCTTGGCGATGAACGCCGCCGGGCCGAGGGCCTCGGTGAAGACGAGACCGTGGTAGCTCGCGTCGGGCGTGTTGAAGCCCGGGTACTTGTCGCCGTGGGCGGCGTAGTCGAACGTGCCGCCGTCGATGACGACGCCGGCGATCGCGGTGCCGTGGCCGCCGATGTACTTCGTGGCCGAGTGGATCACCGTGTCGGCGCCGTGCTTGAGCGGGTTCAGCAGGTACGGCGTGGCGACGGTGTTGTCGACGATGAACGGGACGCCGACCTCCTTCGCGACGGCGCTGATGGCCTCGAGGTCGAGGATGTCGCCCTTGGGGTTGCCGATGGTCTCGCCGAAGAACGCCTTCGTGTTCTCGCGGGCGGCCGCGCGCCAGGCCTCGGGGTTGTTGTTGTCCTCGACGAAGCTGACCTCGATGCCGAGCTTCGGGAACGTGTGGCGCAGCAGCGAGTCGGTGCCGCCGTAGAGGCTGGCGGACGCGACGATGTGGTCGCCGGCCTCGGCCACGTTGGTGAGCGCGCCGGTGGTGGCGGCCTGGCCCGAGGCCACGAGCAGCGCGCCGACGCCGCCCTCGAGGGCCGCGAGGCGCTGCTCGACGACGTCCTGCGTCGGGTTCATGATGCGGGTGTAGATGTTGCCGGGCTCCGCGAGGCCGAACAGGTCGGCGGCGTGCTGCGTGTCGCGGAACTGGTACGAGGTGGTCTGGTAGATCGGCAGTGCGCGCGCACCCGTGGCGGGGTCGGGCGTCTGGCCGGCGTGGATCTGCTTGGTCTCGAACGACCAGTGCTCGCTCATGGATGCTCCTTCGACGTCGGGTGTCAGCCCGAGCCTGTCACCGTTCGGCGGGTCCTTCCGGGAGTCTCACCATGCGAGAGCGGGTCTCAGGACATGTCGAACGGCTGCGCGGTGGACTCGAGCACCGAGAGCCACAGGTCGCCGTCGGGGTTCACGTTCTGCGTGTTCTTCACGACCACCGAGATCGGCACGTGCGCGAACCGGTGGCGCGGACGCCCGATCACCATGTCGGTGCGGCCGGCCATCGCCGCGTGCACGGCGGCCTGCGCGAGGCGCGTGCAGTAGACCGAGTCGGCGGGGTCGGCCGGCACCGAGCGGATCATGTAGCCGGGGTCGAAGTAGCGCAGGGTCAGCGGCTCGTCGTGGTCCTTGAAGTCGCGCGCGATCTGGGCGCGCAGGAAGCCGGCGAAGTCGCCGAGCACGGTGTTGCCGCTCGCGTCGGTGCGGCGGCTGGCGGGGATCAGGTCCTGCCCGGCGCCCTCGGCCAGCACGATCACGGCGCTGCCGCGCTCCTTCACGCGCTTGCGCAGCGTGGCGAGCAGGCCGTTCTCGCCCTGGAGGTTGAACGGCACCTCGGGGATCAGCACGAAGTCGGCGTCGTGGTTTGCCAGCGCGGCGTAGCAGGCGATGAAGCCGGCGGCGCGGCCCATGACCTTGACGACGCCGACGCCGCCGATGGCCGCCTCGACCTCGACGCGCGCGCCCTTGATCGACTCGGCCGCCTTCGCGTAGGCGGTCTGGAAGCCGAAGCTCGTGCCGATGAGCGGGATGTCGTTGTCGATCGTCTTCGGCACGCCGACCACCGCGATCGGCAGGTTGCGCTCCAGCGCCTCCTCGGCGATGGCGTGCGCGCCACGCATCGAGCCGTCGCCTCCGATGACGAAGAGGATGTCGATCTCGCGGTGCACGAGATTGTCGACGATCTGGGGGACGCTCTGGCCGCCTCGGGAGGAGCCCAGCACCGTGCCGCCGCGGTCGGTGATCGTCTCGACGAACGAGGGGGTCAGGGTGATCGGGTCGGGCGACTTGCCGGGAACGAGGCCCGCGTAGCCGTTCTTGAACCCGGTGATGTCGGTGACGCCGTAGTGCTCGAACAGCTCCAGCACGATGGCGCGGATGACGTCGTTGAGGCCGGGGCACAGGCCGCCGCACGTCACGATGCCGACCTTCGTCTTCTTCGGGTCGAAGAAGAGCTTGCGGCGCGGACCGCCGGGCTCGAACGAGGGGACCTCGTCGAGTGGGATGCCGCCGCGGGCCTGCAGCAGCGAGATCGTGTCGTCGATGAGGACCCGGTCGGTCTCGGCGACGTAGTAGGCGTTCGTGCTCCGGGCCGCGACGTAGTCGGCCAGCGGCGAGTCGTACGTGCACTCGCCGAGGGTGCGGACCTGCAGTTCCTCGAGCGTCACCACGGTGACAGGCTATCGGAGCCGAGGATCTGCGATCGGCACGCGGATGTCCACCCGGTCGTTAAACTCGGGACGTGGACACGCAGGCCGGCTCCCGATCCGGACGCGGGCGCCGCCGCCCGATGCGGGCGGTGCACACCGCGGCGGTCCTGCACGACAGCCCCACGCCCCTGGCCCGCATGGTCGGGCGCGGCGCGCGGATGACCGTGAAGCCCCTGCTGAGGATGGCTCCGGTCGACGTCCGCACCATCCGACGCATCCAGCGGTTCTCCGAGGTCGTGAACCGCGGCGCGTCCGAGGACATCGCCGTCGAGGTGTGCGAGATCGGCGGCGTCCCGGGCGAGGTGATGACGCCCGGCGACGGGCCCACCACGGGACTGCACCTGCTCTACCTGCACGGAGGCGGCTTCTTCACCGGCAGCGTCCACTCCTACCGCTCGATGCTCGAGGAGATCGTGCGGGCCACCGGCGGCACGATCTACGCGATCGACTACCGCCAACTGCCCGATGCCGGGATCGCCGAGTCGGTGCAGGACGCGATCGCCGCCTACGCCGGCGTGCTCGACCGGGCGCCCGACGCCTCGAAGGTGGTCGTCGCGGGCGACTCCGCCGGCGGCTACCTGACGATGAAGGTCGCCGAGCTGGCCACGCGCCGGGGCCTGCCCGCACCGGCCGCGCTCATCGCGTTCTCGCCGCTGCTCAGCCTCGAGCCCGACCGCCAGGACAAGAACGTCATGCGCGTCGACAAGGTGCGCGAGGCCGTGCTGCCGATCGCGCGCGTCGCGGCGCTGCGCCGGCTGTGGCTCCCCGAGGACGGCGCCCCGATCGAGGGCTTCGCCGACCCGCTCCACGCGAGCGCCTACATCCACTCGCCCACGCAGCTGGTGGCCGTGGAGGACGAGTTCCTGCGTCCCGAGGTCGAGGCGCTCGCGCTGCTGCTCGACGACAAGGGCGTCGAGGTCGACGTGCACCTGTGGCGCGGACAGCTCCACGCCTTCCCGATCATGGCCGGGCACCTGCCCGACGCCGACCTCGCGATCGAGCTCGCCGCCGAGTTCGCCCTCACGCACATCGGCGAGCCCCCGGCCGTCGAGGTCGAGGACCTCGACGCCCAGCCCGAGACCCTCGAGGGCGAGATGGCCTGACGGTTTCCCCGGTTAAGCGGGGAAACCGCCACTTAGCGAGGTTCGCGAACCTCGCTAAGTGACAGGAAACCTCCGTCAGTGAGTGGCGGTCAGCCGACGACCTTCACCTTGATCACGTGCAGCTTGCCGTTCTGCGTGTAGCCGAGGTTCCACGAGCGGGTACGGCTCGTCGTCATCGACATCTTCACGCCGAGGGCCCAGCGGTCCTTCCCGGCCTTCTTGAACGGGACCGAGCCGCGGTGCGGCATGCCGGGCGCCGGCGTCGCGTAGACGTAGCGGGCCTTCGAGCCGCGGACGACGATCGTGTAGGTCTCGCCGTGGCGGACCTGGTAGACGCCGTTCTTCAGCTTCGCGCCCTCGATCTTGTAGCCCGCGAGGCGGTACGCGGCGCGCTTCGTGCGGACGTTGCCCGCGACGTCGGTGGCGTTGGCGGTGACGACGACCCGGCTGCCGCTGCGCTTCGTGGTGACCTTGCAGGTCTTCACGCCCGAGAGCGAGTCCTTCGCCGAGCAGGTCGGCTTCGGTGCGTCGAAGTAGCTGCGACCGGACTTCACGCCGCGGATGCCGACGCGGGGCTTGCTGCGGTCGATCTTCACCGCGGCGGTGACGGTGGCGATGCCGCCGTCGGCCGTGTGGATCGTGCGGGTGACGGTGCTGGAGCCCTGACGCGAGACCTTGACCGGCTTCGGGCACGCGGTGGTCAGCTCGGCGCCCTTGGCGTCGCAGCCGAACGAGATCGTGACCGGGTGGCGGTACCAGCCGCCGCGCGACTTCTGCGACGAGATGACGCGAGCCGTGAGCGCGGGGTTGCTGCGCGAGGTCGAGCCCGACGAGGCGGTGAACTCGGTGCTGCCGGCGTACGCGGCCGAGACGGCGTGCGTGCCGTCGGTCGGGACGCTGTGCGCGAGCTTCGCGGTGCCGTGGTCGAGGGCGGCGGTGCCGACCTTCTTGCCGTCGACGAAGAACGTGACGTCGCCGGTGGGCGTGCCGGCGCCGGGAGCGACGGGGGCGACCGTGGCGGACAGCTCGCGCGGCTTCACCGCGACCTTCGTGGTCGTGCCGGCGACCGAGACGGTGACGGTGTCGCTGTCGCTGCTGTCGTCGTACTGGTGGTTCGCCTCGGGCCACCAGGTCGCGTCGACCTGGTGCGTGCCGACGCCGAGATCGAGCGCCGTGGACGCGCGGCCGGCCTCGTCGTAGGCGACGTGGTCGACGACGTCGCCGTCCACACGGAACTGGACGACGCCGCCGGCGTCGCCGAGGGTGCCCTCGGTGCCCAGCTGCGCGGTGGCCGTCGTGCCCTGGCCGGTCACCGGGTTCGCCGGCTCGAACGAGAGGTCGAGCGAGGTCTCGAAGGCGTCGACCCGGACGTCCTGCGAGACCGGGTCGGCCGCGAGGAAGCCCGTGGCGGCAGCCTGGTCGGCGACGATCGTGCAGGTGCCGGCGCGGTGGAACGTCACCGTCGAGCCCTCGATCGTGCACTCGTCCCGCGTCGAGGACGAGAAGGTCACGGGGTTGCCGGACTCGCCGCCCGTGGCGGTGACCTCGTACGTGTCACCGGGGCGCACGGTCTCCGGCGCGGTGGACGTGAAGGTGATCGTCTGCTCGACGTCCGGCGGCGTGACCGGGCCCGAGCATGCCTCGCCGAGGCGCAGCGTCAGCGCGGTGGGCACCGACGGCCGCATGCCGTTCGCCGCAAGGGCGAGGTCGGGGGTCATCAGGAAGTGGCCGCGGAACTCCCCGTACAGGAAGTGCGTCAGTGGCACGACGGTGCTGTCGGGGCGGACGTAGACGGTGGAGAGAGTCTTCGTCGCGGGGTCGATCGACCAGACCGCGGTCTGCCGGCGGTTCACCGAGGGCGAGCCGGCGGCTACGGGAGCACCCAGCACACCGAACGCCCACTCGTACCGGCCGCCCATCGGAGCCGCGGAGTAGTTGTCGTCGACTCCCAGCACCTGGGAGCCGTCCTGCAGGGAGAGATCCTGCTGCGTCCCGGCGGGAATGGAGAAGCGGTGGGCCGACTCCGGGTCGGTGGAGACCGCTGCGGCACCGGCGACACCCTGCCCGTCGTACGCGCCCGCACAGCCGACGATCGTGTCGCCGGAGATGAGCTGCAGTCGGCCGCTGTAGGTCTCGGGGGCCGCGTGGGCCGTGGCGGGGAGGAGGGCCACCGCGGCGGCGAGGCCGACGGCCGCGCTGGTCGCGATGGAGGTGACGCGTCGATACATGGGGTTCGCTCTCGCATGGGGACACGGAGCGCTCCACCCCGCGTGAGCGACACTAGGTTTCACGTCCGTCACACACGGGCTTTTGCTTCACAACCGTCACAAGTGACTAGGTGAGCGGTTCGCTCGGGTCCGCAAAAACCAACAGGCTTGACTGTAAATGCACGGTCCAGCATGCTGGGCCGGTGACCGAGAGCCCGACGAGGACGCCCCAGCCCGAGCGCACGCGGCTCATGCGGCAGCGCCTCCTCGAGGCCACGATCGACTCGCTCGTGGAGGTCGGCTGGGCCGGAACCTCCACCACCGTGGTCAGCCAGCGCGCGGGCGTCAGCCGCGGCGCTCAGCTGCACCACTTCCCCAGCAAGCAGGACCTGGTGGTCGCGGCCGTGGAGTACCTCGCCGAGCGTCGCCGCGAGGAGCTCGCGGTCGACATCGACGCCCTGCCCGAGGAGGGCCGCACGCGCGCGGTGCTGGACCTGCTCGTGAGCCAGTACACGTCGCCGGTCTTCCTCGCCGCGCTGGAGCTCTGGGTGGCGGCGCGCACCGACTCCGACCTGCTGGCCAAGGTCGCCCCGTTCGAGCGCCGCGTGGGCCGCGAGATCCACGCCCACGCCGTGACCCTCCTCGAGGTGGACGAGTCGCGCGGACGCAACCGCCAGCTCGTGCAGGCCACCCTCGACCTGCTGCGCGGCCTCGGCCTCGCGGCCACCCTCACCGACGACTCCGCACGCCGGGCCTCGATCCTCGACGCCTGGGCCGACACCCTCGACCGGGAGCTGGAACGATGAACAAGCTGGACGCCGTCCTCGACGACCTCGCCGCCGAGTCGGCCCAGCTGGACGGCTGGGTCGCCGGACTGACCCCCGACCAGTGGGGCACGGTCACGACCCCGGAGGGCTGGACCGTCGCCCACCAGGTCGCGCACCTGCACTGGACCGACGTCACCTCCACGTACGCCATCAGCGACAAGGAGGCGTTCGACGCGCTGATCGTGGCGGCGCTGGAGAACCCCGAGGGCTACGTCGACGAGGCGACCGACGAGCTCGCGCAGGAGCCGCCCGAGTCGCTGCTGCCGGCGTGGCGCCAAGGTCGCACGAACCTCGTGGAGGCGCTCCAGTCCGTGCCCGAGGGCAACAGGATCCCGTGGTTCGGTCCGCCGATGAGCCCCGTGTCGATGGCGACCGCCCGCTTGATGGAGACCTGGGCGCACGGGCACGACGTCGCCGAGGCGCTCGACATCTCGGTGCCGCGCACCGACCGCGCCAAGCACGTGTGCCACATCGGCGTGCGCACCTTCGGGTTCACGCACCAGGTGCGTGGCGAGGAGGTGCCTGCCGTCGAGGTGCGCGTCGAGCTGACCGCCCCGTCGGGCGAGCTGTGGACGTGGGGTCCCGAGGACGCCGCCGAGCGCGTCATCGGTGACGGCTGGGACTTCGCGCTGCTCGCCACGCGCCGCCGCCACCGCTCCGACGTCGACGTCACCGCCACCGGCCCCGCCGCCGACCACTGGCTCGACATCGTCCAGGCCTTCGCCGGCCTCCCCGGCAACGACCCCAAGCCGCTCGCCGACCGCTGACGGTTTCCCCGGTTAACCGGGGAAACTGTCACTTAACGGGGTTCGCAAACCCCGTGAAGTGACAGGAAACCTCGTTCAGTCGAGGGGCGAGACGCGCAGGAGGGCCTTCGTGGTGCGGCGGTTGGCCATGTCGGCGTAGGCCTGCGCGACGTCGGCGAGGTCGTACTGCCGGTCGAAGACCACGCCCGGGCGCAGGGTGCCGGCGAGGACCTCGGGCAGGAGCTCGTCCAGCAGGGCGCGGGCCGGGGCGCCGCCGGCGCGCAGGCCGAGATTCTTCGCGAACAGCTGGCGCGGGTGGAAGTCGTCGCCGTGCGGGATGCCGACCATGCCGATCTGGCCGCCGACGCGGGCGGCGTCGATCGCGGTCGCGAGGCTCTCGGACGTGCCGACGCACTCGAGGACGTGCGCCGGTCCGCCGTCGCGCGAGCGCAGCTGCCGCACGGCCTCCTCGCCGCGGACCTCGATCACCTCGTCCGCGCCGAGCAGCCGCGCGAGGCGCTGGCGGTCGGGGTTCCGCGACAGGATCGTCACGTGCCGCGCGCCCTCGCGACGGCAGGCGGCGACCGCGCACAGGCCCACTGCCCCGTCGCCGATCACGACCGCGTCGGCGCCGGGTACGACACCCGCACATCGCGCCGCGTGCACACCGGTCGCCATCACGTCGGTGAGCGCCAGCAGGTGGGGGAGCAGCTCCTCGGTCACCGGAGCGTCCACGCGCACGAGCGTCCCGTCGGCGAGCGGCACCCGCACGAGCTCGCTCTGGCCCCCGTCGAGAGGCCGGCCCGCGTCGTCGAAAGCACCCCAGTACCCGCCGTGCGCGCAGTTCGAGGTGAACCCCTCGCGGCACGCCGAGCACGTGTTGTCGCCGAACGTGAACGCCGAGAGCACGAAGTCGCCCGGCACCAGCGCCACGGCGGATCCGGCGGACACGACCCGCCCGACGAACTCGTGGCCCATGCGGCGAGGCTCGTCGAAGGAGTTGTCGCCGCGGAACCACCAGAGGTCCGAGCCGCACACGGCGGCCGCGACGACCTCGACGACGGCGTCGGTGGGCTCGAGGACGACGGGGTCGGGACGCTGCTCGAGGCCCACCCGGCCGGGTGCTGTCAGGACGGTCGCGCGCACCGTGAACCCCGTTTCGTCTGCTATGGTCCGATGTATACAAAAAAGTATCAGATGGAGGTCGAGTCAATGCGCGTGTTCTCAGGTCCCGAGGAGCTCCAGGCAGCGGTCGGTGAGGAGATCGGCGTCAGCGAGTGGCTCGAGATCACGCAGGAGCGCGTGAACCTCTTCGCCGACGCGACCGGCGACCACCAGTGGATCCACACCGATCCCGAGGCCGCGGCCGAGGGCCCGTTCGGCACGACGATCGCGCACGGCTACCTGACGCTCAGCCTCATGGTTCCGTTCATGCTCGAGGTCTACCGCGTCGAGAACCGCAAGCACGCGGTCAACTACGGCCTCAACAAGGTCCGCTTCACCTCGCCCGTCCCCGTGGGCTCGCGCCTGCGCGGCCGCCTCACGCTGGCGAACGCCGAGGAGGTCAAGGGCGGCGGGCTCCAGCTGACCTGGGCCGCCACGATCGAGCGCGAGGGCGAGGACCGCCCGGCCTGCATCGCCGAGAACATCACCCGCGTCTACTTCTGAGCGTGGGCACCCCCGCGGCCCCCCGCTCGACCTGGCAGCTGCTGGCCGACCGCCGGTTCGGCCCGTTCGTTCTGGGCAAGGGCCTGGCGTTCACGGGCGTGTGGATCCACCACGTCGTCACGGCGGTGCTGGCCTGGCAGTTCACCCACTCGGCGGTGTGGGTGGCCGCGGTCAGCGTCGTCCACTTCATCCCGCAGGTCGTCCTGGCCCCGGTGATCGGACCGCTGTCCGACCGCTCGAGCCGAGGCCGCCTCGTGGCCTACGGTCGCCTGTTCTGCATCGCCGGCACCGGAGGCCTCGGTCTCTGGCTGTGGCTCAGGGGCGTCGAGGGCACCGGGATCGCGGGCGTCCTGATCTTCTCGCTGATCGCGGGCATCGGCTTCGCCGTGAGCGGCCCGGCCATGCAGGCGATGGTGTCCGACCTCGTCCACCCGAACGAGGTGGGCCGCGCGGTCGCGATCGACTCCGTCCCGACGATGTTCGGCCGCGCCGCGGGCCCGGCAATCGGCGCGCTCCTGGCGGCGGCGTTCGGACCGGCGGCCGCCCTGGGCGTGGCCGCCAGCGGCCACGTGGTCTTCGGCGTCATCTCGGTCCTCATCGCGCGCGGCGACAAGCCCATCGCCGCGACGAGCGAGGGCGGCAGCTTCCGCGCCGGCCTGGGCTACATCCGCCGCAACCCCGTGGTCGCGATGCTGCTGCTCGGCGTCACCGCGGTCGGCCTCGGCGCCGATCCCGTGGTGACCTTGGCGCCCGCGATCGCCCACGACCTCGACGCCCCTGAGGCGTTCGTCGGCTACATCGGGTCGGCGTTCGGCGTCGGCGCGCTCATCGGCAGCGGCGTCTCCACCTTCTTCAACGGCGGCCTGCGGGTGCAGCGCGCCCCCGCCATCGGCCTCACCGGTCTCGCGCTGGGCTCGCTCGCCGTGCCGTTCCTCGACTCGCCGACGGCGGTCTGCGTGGCGTTCTTCCTCGCCGGCATCGGCTTCACCGTGGCGTTCTCCGGCTGCACGGCGATGCTGCACCACGTCGTCCCCACGCACATGCGCGGTCGTGTGATGTCGCTGTGGGTCATCGCGTTCATGGGCTCGCGCCCGCTCGCGTCGGTGCTCAACGGCATCGTCGCGGACACCCTCGGCTCCGATTGGGCGATGGTGATGATGGCCGTGATCGTCGGCGCCGTCGCGGTCGCGTCGCTGCCGGTGGTGCTGCGCCGGCTGACCCGCGACTGAGGGGTCAGCGAGGACGCGACCAGCCGAGCCGCTGCGTGAGCAGGTGCTCGGTGCTGCCGCGGTGCTCGTCGGAGAGCTTGATGAGCGCCTCGTTGTCGCGCGCCTTGACCGCCTCGATGATCTTGTCGTGGTCCTCGTGCACGCGCAGGCGCGAGTCGGCCTGCTGGATGTAGAGGGAGCGGTAGAAGCTCGACATGTACCAGAGCCGGCGGATCTCCTCGCGGACCAGCTTGAGCGGGCTCGGCTCGAAGATGAGGAAGTGGAAGTCGAAGTTCGTCGACTGCCACTCGTCGGGGTCGGTGTTCGCGCTGAGAGTCTTGAGGTGGTCGTTGAGCCGCTTGAGCTCGTCGACGTCGACGGCCGCGAGGTCGACCGTGCGGACGACCTCGGTCTCCAGCAGGCGACGCATCAGGTAGATCTCGGCGAGGTCCTCGCCGCTGAACCGCGCGACGGTGAAGCCCGTGTTGGGCTTGTAGTCCAGGACGCCCTCGGCCTGCAGGGTCGACAGCGCCTCGCGCACGGGGATGCGGCTGACGTTGAGCTGCGCCGCGATCTCGCCCTGGTGCACCTTCTGTCCGGGCAGGAGAGTGCCGGAGATGATCATCTGCCGGATCTCGGTCAGGCAGCGCTGCACTCCCGTCGCGGTCGGGGTGGTCTTCGCCATCGGAACGGCCTCTCAGCAGGTGGGTCGGTCGGTGGTCAGTGCATTCCGAAGCGTATACATGGGTTCGGGACACCTTCCAGGAGTCAAGGATATACATTCTTGCATGTCATTACGCATTCATGGTTGAATGCGGAACGTGTGGTCCAAGCCACACCCCGAGACGTGACGGAAGGACGTCCCCCGTGCCCCATCCTGTTGCCGAAGCTCCCGCCACGGCCGCCAATACCCGCGGCCTCGACGCGCTGTTCGACCCGCGCGGCGTGGCGATCCTGGGCGCCTCGTCCGACCCGACGAAGATCGGCGGCCGTCCGCTGCGCTTCATCAAGGAGTCCGGGTACACGGGCGGCATCTACCCGATCAACCCGAAGTCCGACGAGGTGCAGGGCGTCAAGGCCTACGCCTCGATCGAGGACGTCGACGGCGTCGTCGACCTCGCCGTGATCGCCCTCCCCGCCAAGCACGTCCTCAGTTCGGTGGAGTCCTGCGGCAAGCAGGGCGTCAAGGTCGTCACGATCTTCAGCGCCGGCTTCGCCGAGATGGGCGCCGAGGGTCTCGCCCTGCAGGGCCAGGTGCTCGAGATCGCCGGCCGTTACGGCATGCGCGTCCTCGGCCCGAACTGCATCGGCAGCATGAACGCGGCCAACGGTGCCGTCGGCACCTTCGCCGCCTCGGTGGGCGTGCCGTTCGCCGTCGAGCCGCTGGCCAAGGTCGCACTCGTCAGCCAGAGCGGCGCGATCGCCAGCGAGTGGGTCGTCAACGGCAAGCAGACGGGTCTGAACTTCGACCCGTGGCTGTCCACCGGCAACGAGGCCGACATCCAGCTGGCCGACGTGCTCGCGCACCTGGCCGCCGACGACTCCGTCGAGATCATCGCCGCCTACCTCGAGGGCTGCCGCGACGGCGAGCGGCTGCGCCAGGCCCTCGCGGTCGCGCAGGAGAACGGCAAGCCGGTCGTCGTCCTCAAGGTCGGCCGCTCCGAGGTCGGCGCCACCGCCGCCGCCTCGCACACCGCCTCGCTCGTCGGCTCCGACCAGGTCTTCGACGCGCTGTTCGATCAGTACGGCGTCATCCGCGTGGACTCCATGGCCGAGCTCTTCGACGTCTGCTACGCCCTCTCGGTGGGCAAGCTGCCCCAGGGCGACCGCCTCGGCATCCTCACCGGCTCGGGCGGCATCGGCATCATCGCCGCCGACGAGGCCGCCGAGCAGGGCCTCCAGGTGCCCACGCCGTCGCAGGCGCTGCAGGACGAGCTCAAGGCGATCTGGCCCCCGGCCGGCGTCGGCAACCCGATCGACCTCACCGCGCAGCTGATGAACGACGAGAACCTGCTGCCGTCGTTCGTCGACGCCTGCCTCAAGGACGGCGCGTTCGACTCCATCGTCATGGGCCTGACCTACATGGGGCTGCTCGAGCCGTGGACCGACCTCGTCGTCCGCGCGCTGAGGCTGGCCCGCGAGGCGCACCCCGAGGCGCCGATCTTCGCCACCACGCTCTCGACCCCCGAGGTCAAGCGCGCCGTCGAGGAGCTGGACATTCCCGTCTTCGACGACATCACCAAGGCCGTCCAGATCATGGGCCGCGTCACGGACTACGCGCTGCGGCGCCAGCGCTTCGAGAAGTCGCGTGCCGCCGAGGCCACGCAGGCCCCGGCAGCGTCCGTCCCCGCGCTGCCCGAGGTCTTCACCGAGGTCACCGCCAAGGCGTTCATCGCCGAGGCCGGCGTGCCCGTGGCCCCCGAGGTCGTCGTGTCGTCGGCCGCCGCGGCCGCCGCGGCGCAGGAGCGCGTCGGCGGTCCCGTGGTGCTCAAGGTGGTCTCGCCCGACATCGCGCACAAGACCGAGGTCGGCGGCGTCGTCCTCGGCGTGGCCACCCCCGAGGAGGCCGCGGAGGCGCACGACCGGATCCTCGAGTCGGCCCGCCGCCACGAGCCCGACGCCCGCATCGACGGCGTGCTCGTCGCGCCGATGATCACCGACGGCATCGAGACGATCCTGGGCGTCGTCGACGACCCCACGTTCGGCCCGGTCGTCATGTTCGGGCTCGGCGGCATCTTCGTCGAGGTCCTCAAGGACGTCACCTACCGACTCGCCCCGTTCGGTCTGGAGACCGCACACGAGATGATCCGCGAGATCCGCGGCTCGGCGATGCTCGACGGCGTGCGGGGCGCGGCCCCGGCCGACGTCGACGCGCTGGCGGGCGCTCTCGTCGCCCTCTCGAACGTGGCCGCGGAACACCGCAGCCGCTTCGACAGCATCGAGGTCAACCCCTTCCTCGTGCGTCCGCAGGGCCACGGCGCTGCAGCCCTCGACGCCCTCATCACCGAGCGCGTCACCCCCTGATCGCCATCCGGCGACACCTTGATCCCCCCACCCATCACAGGAGAAACACGATGAAGAAACTCAGCTTCGCAGCCCTCGCCGGCGTGCTGGCGGTGTCGATGGCCGCGTGCGGCGACTCGGCCTCCAGCGGTGACGCCGAGGACTACCCGGCCGGTGACATCACCATGGTCGTCGCGTACGCCGCCGGTGGCCCGACCGACCTCGCCGGTCGCGCCGTCGCCAAGCAGTTCGAGAAGGACCTGGGCGTCTCGGTCGTCGTGGAGAACCTCGAGGGTGCCTCCGGCGCCGTCGGCTCGGCGAAGGTCATCAACAGCAAGCCGGACGGCCTGACGCTCGGCACGACCACCGCGTCGGCCATCAGCCGCGTCCCCACCATCGAGAAGGTCGGCTTCGAGGCCGGCGACGGCACCCCGATCGGCGTCGTCACCGAGTCGCCGGGCGTCTTCTTCGTCAAGGAGGACTCGCCCTACAAGACGTTCGACGACCTCCTCGCCGACGCCAAGAAGCGTCCGGGCAAGATCACCGTCGGCGCCGCCGGCGCCCAGACCCCGCAGGCCGTCGAGCTGCTGCGCATGGGCACCGAGTACGACACCGAGTTCAAGCTCGTGCCGTTCCAGGGCGACGCCCCGGCCCTGACCGGTCTGCTCGGCGACAACGTCGACGTCATCATCCCGTCGTACAACGAGCAGGTCCGCGCCCAGCACGAGGCCGGCAAGATCCGCCCGCTCGCGGTCATGGGTCCCGACCGCAAGGAGTACCTCGGCGACACGCCCACGCTGGCCGAGTCGGGCTTCGACAAGCTGACCTACGGCATCTCGTCCTTCATCGTCATCGCGCCGAAGGACACGCCGGAGGAGATCGTCACGAAGCTCGAGGACTCGCTCGAGGCCGCGCTGGAGGATCCCGCGACCCGCAAGGCCGCCGGCGAGCTCAACATCCCCGCCGAGTTCATCGGCTCGGAGGAGCTCCAGCAGAAGATCGACGACGAGGTCAAGGACCTGACACCGGTCCTGAAGCAGCTCTTCGGCTGATCAGCCGTGGTGGGTCCGGACCGTGCGCGGTCCGGGCCCACCGTTCCCGATTCCACCTGACAGGACCTCGACATGACCGACATGACCGAAGAGCAGGCCGCGGTGCCCGAGAGCCCTCCCGCGACCACGCGCGGCACCGGCTGGCTCGCCTCCAAGGTGCCGCTGGTGGTCGCCATCGCGATCGCGGTGGTCTTCCACCTGCAGACCAGTGAGATGGAGGTCGGCACGCTCACCGAGCCCGGCCCCGGCTACTGGCCCCGCGTGCTGATCGTCAGCATCATCGTCGTCTCGCTGCTCGGCTTCGTGATGGACATGAGCGACGGGATCGAGACGTTCGAGCTCGGCGCCACGGCACGCGTGCTCGGGGGCTTCGCGACGCTCGTCGTCTTCACGCTGATGTTCGAGCAGACCGGCTCGATCCTGGCGGGCTTCGCCTTCCTCATGCTCTGGCTCAAGGGCCTCAACGGCGAGAGCTGGCGCATGTCGCTGGCGATCGCCGTCGTCGCGCCGCTGGCCAGCTACCTGCTCTTCGTCACCGCGCTCGGCGTCCGCCTGCCCGAGGACATCGTCGCCAGCCTGTGGGGAGGTCGCTGACCCATGGACTCGCTGACCAACCTCATGTCGGGCTTCGGGGTCGTCTTCACCCCGGAGAACCTGCTCTTCGTCTTCCTCGGCGTCACGATCGGCACGATCATCGGCGTGCTGCCGGGTCTCGGTCCGACCGCCACGATCGCACTGCTGCTGCCGATCACGTACTCGATCACGCCCGAGGCCGCGATCATGATGCTCGCGGGCGTCTACTACGGCTCGATGTACGGCGGCACGATCACCTCGGTCCTGCTGCGCATCCCGGGCGAGGCCGCGAGCGCGATCACCGCGCTCGACGGCTACGAGATGACCAAGCAGGGACGCGGCGGACCAGCCCTCGGCATCGCCGCGATCGGCTCCTTCATCGGCGGCACGATCGCCATCATCGGTCTGGCGCTCATCGCCCCGGCCGTCGCCGCCGCCGCGCTGCGCTTCGGACCGCCCGAGTACGCGGCCATCACGATCCTCGGCCTGGTGCTGGTGACCTACCTCGGCACCAAGTCCACCGTGAAGAGCGTCATCGCCGCGCTGTTCGGCCTGCTGCTCGCCGCCGTCGGCCCCGACCCGATCCAGGGCACGTCGCGCTTCAGCTTCGACATGCCCGAGCTGATCTCCGGCCTCGACCTCGTCGCCATCGCGATGGGCATGTTCGGCATCGGCGAGATCATGTACAACCTCGAGAAGCGCCTCACCAGCTCGGGCACGATCGGCACGATCGACCGCATCCTGCCGACGAAGCAGGACTGGAAGGACTCGCGCGGACCGATCGCCCGCGGCACGATCCTGGGCTTCCCGATCGGCATCCTGCCCGGCGGTGGCGGCGTCATGAGCTCGCTCGCCTCGTACGCGGTGGAGAAGAAGGTCGCGAAGGACCCGAGCCGCTTCGGCAAGGGCGCGATCGAGGGCGTCGCCGGTCCCGAGACCGCGAACAACTCCTCGTCGATCTCGGCGTTCATCCCGCTGCTGACGCTGGGCCTGCCGTCCAACGCCGTCCTCGCGCTGATCCTCGGCGCGCTGATGATGCAGGACATCACGCCCGGCCCCGGCATGATCGACGAGCACCCCGAGCTGTTCTGGGGCGTCATCGCCTCGATGTTCATCGGCAACCTGATCCTGCTGGCGCTCAACCTGCCGTTCGTCGGCCTGTTCGTGCAGCTGCTGCGCGTGCGCATCGGCATCATCGGCGGCGTCGCGCTGCTGATCACGCTCATCGGCGTCTACACGATCAGCTACACGCAGTTCGACATGTGGGTCATGATCATCGCCGGCTTCGTCGGCTACCTCATGCGCAAGACCGGCTTCGAGCCCGCGCCGCTGGTGCTGGCGTTCGTGCTCGGCAGCGTCATGGAGATCGCGTTCCGCCAGTCGCTGCTGATGTCGGACGGCTCGCTGTCGATCTTCGTCACCCGCCCGATCTCGGGCACCATCATCGCCGTCGTCGCACTCGTCATCGTGACCTCGGTCGTCGGCGCCATCCGCCGTCGCCGCGGTCAGGGCAACGGGATCATCGATATGACCAAGCAGCTCGCGGAGGACTGAAACCATGGACCTGAACTTCACCCCCGAACAGCAGGCGTTCCGCCGCGAGCTGCAGGACTGGTTCGCCGCGAACGGCCCGAAGGGTCGCCTCGACAGCCCGTACTCCGAGCCCGGCCTCAGCCAGCACCTGGAGTGGGAGAAGGCGCTCTTCGAGGCCGGCTACGCCGCGCCGGGCTGGCCGAAGGAGGTCGGCGGCATGGGCGCCGACGCCTGGGACCAGCTGATCTACGACGAGGAGTACGCGCGGTTCCGGCTGCCGGAGCGCCTCAACAAGATGGGCCTCGTGCACGGCGGTCCCACCGTCGAGGCGCACGGCACCGACGAGCAGAAGCAGCGCTTCCTGCCCGGCATCCTCAACTGCGAGGACATCTGGTGCCAGGGCTTCTCCGAGCCCGGCGCCGGCAGCGACCTGGCCGCCATCCGCACCACCGGTCGCATCAACGGCGACACGATGGTGGTCGACGGCCAGAAGATCTGGACCTCGCAGGGCATCATCGCCACCACGATGTTCGCGCTCGTGCGCACCGATCCCGCCGCCAAGGGCCACAAGGGCCTGACGTTCGTCATCATCGACCTGCGCTCGCCGGGCGTGGAGATCCGCCCGCTGGGCCAGCTGCACGGCAACCCGGGTTTCGCCGAGGTGTTCTTCGAGAACGTCGAGGTGCCGATGGAGAACGTGATCGGCGAGGTCGGCGACGGCTGGCGCGTGGCCGGCACGTCGCTGCAGCTCGAGCGCGGCACGGGCCGCGGCACGCACACGCGCCTGGAGCAGGCGCTGGTCGACCTCGCCCGCGACACGGGTGAGCGCGGCTCCGAGGGCCAGGTCGAGGAGCTCGGCCGGCTCGCGGCGTGGACCTTCGCCTACGAGCAGGCCACGTACGCCGCGACGCACGAGATCGCCACGGGCCGCACCGGCCCGGACGTCTCCAGCATCCAGAAGATGCTCTACACCCAGATCCACACGGCGGTCCACGAACAGCACCTCGCGGTGCTCGGCGCGGACGCCGAGGTCATGACCGACCACGGTCCCGACGGCGAGATGTTCGGCATGCGCCGCAACTACTGGCACGGGCGGGGCGCCGAGATCTACGCCGGGTCCAACGAGATCCAGCGCAACATCATCTCCGAGCGGATGCTCGGACTGCCGAAGGAGCCGCGCGGATGAAGATCGCATTCGAACCCGAGCAGCAGGACCTCGCGACGTCGTTCGACCAGGCCGTGGCGGCCGAGGTCGACGTCGAGGCCCTGCGGGCGCTGTGGACCACCGAGACCGGTCGCTCGGAGAAGCTCCGCGCGACGATCGCGCAGCTCGGCCTGACCACGATCCTCGTGCCCGAGGAGTTCGAGGGCTACGGCGGCACGCTCGTCGACCTCGCCCTCGTGCTGGAGCGCATGGGCT
This sequence comes from Aeromicrobium tamlense, assembly GCF_013408555.1. NCBI lineage: Bacteria > Bacillati > Actinomycetota > Actinomycetes > Propionibacteriales > Nocardioidaceae > Aeromicrobium > Aeromicrobium tamlense. Next base: position 2,877,382 of record NZ_JACBZN010000001.1, on the reverse strand, counting down.
ACCACGCGGTGCCGGACGCGCTGGTCGAGTCGCTCGTCACCGCGCCGGTCGCGCTGACGGTCGCGGGCTCACCCGAGCAGCAGGCCGCGTGGCTGCCCAGGCTGGCCGACGGCTCGGCCACGGCGACGGTCGCGCTGCGTGGACTGGCCTCGGTGCCGGACGCGCACGTCAGCGACGTGCTGATCTTCCGCGACGGCGACGAGCTCAAGCTGGTCGAGACGTCCGCGTGCGAGCTGACGCCGCTGCGTTCGATGGACCCGTCTCGCCGGCAATTCGCGGTGACCTTGCCCGAGGGCGCGGCCCAGGTGCTGCCCGGTGGCGGCGTCGAGACGGTCCTCGCCCACGAGGCCGCGGCGTCGGCGAGCGTCCTGATCGGCCTCAGCCGCCGGATGCTCGACGAGACCGTCGCCTACGCGAAGGTGCGCGAGCAGTTCGGTCGCGTCATCGGCTCGTTCCAGGCCGTGAAGCACCAGCTGGCCGACGCGGTCGCGAAGGTCGAGCTGGCCGCGTTCGCGGTGCACGCCGCCGCGGCGAAGGTGGCCGACGGTGCGCCCGACGCGCTCACCGCCGCTCTGGCCGCCCGCATCGTGGCGGTCGAGGCCGAGTTCGAGGCCAACCGCGCCTCGCTCCAGCTGCACGGCGGCATCGGCTTCACGTGGGAGCACCACCTGCAGCTGTGGCTCAAGCGCGGCAAGGCGCTCGAGCAGGCCCACGGCGGCCTCACCGAGCTCACCGCGGCCCTCGGCCGCGCCACCATCGACTCCGCGAAGGCCACCGCATGAGCGACGACATCCTCCTCGAGGTCGAGGACCAGATCGCGACGATCACCCTCAACCGCCCGCACCGCAAGAACGCGCAGACGGCCGACGGCTGGGCGCTGCTCCACGACCACCTCCGCACGATCTCGTACGACGACTCGATCCGTGCCGTGGTGCTGACCGGCGCCGGCGACGCGTTCTGCGCGGGCGCGGACATCGGCGGCGGACCGGCGGCGGGCCACCCGCTGACGCGCGTGCGCAACATCAGCCGCACGCCCGAGGCCCTCTACAGCCTGAACAAGCCGACGATCGCGAAGGTCAAGGGCGCGGCTGTCGGCGCGGGCTTCAACATGGCGCTGTGCTGCGACTTCGTCGTGGCGTCGTCGACCGCGAAGTTCTCCGAGATCTTCGCCAAGCGCGGCCTGAGCCTCGACTTCGGCGGCGCGTGGCTGCTGCCGCGGCTCGCGGGTCTCCAGCAGGCGAAGCGCCTGGCGTTCCTCGCCGACTTCGTCACCCCTGAGGAGGCGAAGGAGCTCGGCCTCGTCACGTGGGTGAAGGAGCCCGACGAGATCGACGGCTTCGTCGCCGACCTCGCCGACCGTCTCGCGGCGATGCCGCCGATCGCGATCGCCCAGAACAAGGACCTGCTGCACAACGGTGTGGTCCAGTCGTTCCGCGACGTGCTCGACAACGAGGCCCGCGCCCAGGCGATCAATTACGCCACCGACGACGCGCCGGCCGCGTTCAAGGCCTTCGCCGACAAGACCGAGGCCGAGTTCACCGGGAAGTGGTCGATCAAGTGAGCGTTCCCGAGTTCGAGCAGATCACGCTGACGCTGGCCGACCGCGTCCTGGAGGTGCGCCTCAACCGGCCCGACCGGATGAACGCGTTCACGCCGGTCATGCGCACCGAGATGGTCGAGGCCCTCGACTGGGCCGAGGCGAACGACGACGTGCGCGTCGTCATCGTGACGGGGGAGGGGCGGGCGTTCTGCGCTGGTGCCGACCTCGGCGGCGCGGGCGACAAGCCGTTCTCCTACAGCGGCGACGGCATGCGCAACGACCGCTCGGACGCCGACGAGATCGCCGGCCTGCCGCGTGACGGCGGCGGCGTGGTGACGCTGCGCCTGGCCTCGTTCCCGAAGCCGGTCATCGCCGCGATCAACGGCGCTGCCATCGGTGTGGGCATCACGATGACCCTGCCGATGGACATCCGGATCGCCTCGACGAAGGCGAAGTTCGGCTTCGTGTTCGCGCGCCGCGGCATCGCGCCGGAGGCCGTCTCGAGCTGGTTCCTGCCGCGCGTCGTCGGGATCTCGCAGGCCTCGGAGTGGGCGCTGACGGGTCGCGTGTTCGAGGCCGACGAGGCGCTGCGCGGGCGGCTGGTGTCGCGCGTCGTGGAGCCCGAGGACGTGCTCCCGACCGCTCGTGCCATCGCTCGCGAGATCGCCGACAACACCTCGGGCGTCGCCGTCGCGGCCACGCGCCGGATGCTGTGGTCGCAGCTGACGCAGGACGACCTGTGGGAGACCCACAAGCTGGAGACCCAGACGATCGCCGCGCTCAAGCAGGGACCCGACGCCAAGGAAGGCGTCGCGTCGTTCCTCGAGAAGCGCGACGCCGTGTTCACCGGCCGGTTGGACACCGACCTGCCCGATGCCGTTCCCGACTGGCCGGTCCGCCCGGCCGCCGACTGAATCCCCCCTCGAAGGAGCCCTCATGCTGAAGACCCGTTTCACCGAGACGTTCGGTGTCACCCATCCGATCGTCCAGGGCGGGATGCAGTGGGTGGGGCGCGCCGAGCTGGCCGCCGCCGTCTCCGACGCGGGCGCGCTGGGCATCATCACCGCGCTGACGCAGCCGACTCCGGAGGCGCTGGCCGGTGAGATCGCGAAGGCGCGCGAGCTGACCGACAAGCCGTTCGGCGTGAACCTGACGATCCTGCCGTCGATCAACCCGCCGCCGTACGACGAGTACCGCCACGCGATCGCCGAGTCGGGCGTGAAGATCGTGGAGACCGCGGGCGCGAGCCCCGAGCCGCACATGCCGTTCTTCAAGGACCACGGCATCAAGGTGCTTCACAAGTGCACGAGCGTCCGTCACGCGCTGCGAGCCGAGAAGGTGGGCGTCGACGGCGTCTCCATCGACGGCTTCGAGTGCGCCGGCCACCCGGGCGAGGACGACATCCCCGGCCTCGTGCTGATTCCGGCCGCCGCCGACAAGCTCTCGATCCCGATCATCGCCTCGGGCGGCATCGCGGACGAGCGCGGCCTCGTCGCGGCGCTGGCGCTGGGAGCCGACGGCGTGAACATGGGCACCCGCTTCATGAGCACGCAGGAGTCGTGGATCCACCAGAACGTCAAGGACCGCATCGTCGAGGCCACCGAGCGCGAGACCTCGCTGATCTTCCGCCCGCTGCGCAACACCGCGCGCGTCGCCCGCAACGAGATCAGCACCAAGGTCGTCTCGATGCTCGACGAGGGCGCCCAGTTCGAGGACATCCGCGAGCTCGTCGCCGGCGTCCGCGGCCGCGAGGTCTACGAGTCCGGCGACCTCGATGCCGGTGTCTGGTCCGTCGGCATGGTCCAGGGCCTCATCCAGGACGTCCCCTCGGCCCGCGAGCTCGTCGAGCGCATGGTCTCCGGCGCCGAGCAGATCATCAACGGCCGCCTGGCGGGCTTCATCAACTGACGCTAGGAGCCAGCGCGTCTACCCGTCGGAGTTGTAGCGGAATCACTGCGTCGCGGATGCTTCCCAAGTTCAGCGGCGCAGACGTGGAAATGTCGATGCGAGGAAGGACGACTGGCCCCCGCTGTGGCATAACGCGGACAGGGGGGCCGGGTGTCGCTCGGTACGCCCGGTACGTCTTCGAAGAACCACTTCCGTGACCAAGGCTCCGGAAACGCCCGGACTTGGCGCGAGACTAGAGAGTCATTACCTCTTCTGTCTCGCCTCCAGGCTGGACTCTTGACCAGTAGTCATCGAGGGCCAGGAGGACGGACGTCATGAGAAGGACCGAGAGCAAGGAGTTGGCAGACGTGTAATGGTCCGACTCAGCGTAGTGAACCGACACGTGGCGTGAGAGAGCACTCGGCTTCTCGCCGGTGCTTGGGTAGTACGGCGTGTAGAAGCTTGCCACGGGCGCGAGTGCAGCTCGGTAACGCAGAGCGCGTAGACCGATCTCGGCAGCGTCGATGCGAACCTCGTGGCTGATTTTGGAGTAGCTCTTCGCTAGCGCAGTCTGGACTGCGGACTCGGTGACTACCACGGCGAGTGCTTGCGCCGCCTCGTCGTGCCCATCGGATAGTGCCTTAATCGCGGCAAAGGCAAGCGGTTTGGAACCCGAAGTGCGAGGGTGAGTCATCTTGGCCGTCGCCTCCTGGCAGTCACGCGTGACGGCCGAGCGTTCATTGAGGAGGATCTCGACGCGCTCGCGGCGGTCCTTCGCCGCGAAGAGGGCTTCGACTATTGACTGTCGCGGCACCCACACCAAGGGGATCCCGTCCTCATTCAATATCTCGTTCAACACCTCGAAGCTGGGGACCTCGGCGGGCCAGTTCGGTGGCCACCATCGTCGCCTGAGTTCGCGTGCCCAATCGCGCAGTTCGGAGAAGTCTGGACGCGGCAGCAGCTTCTCATAGTCGATCCTTGGAAATATCGAGGTGTAGTCAGGCTTGGAGAACAGCGCCCTGTAGTCGATCTTGGGGAAAAGTGCGGTGGTGTCGATCTTGGGGAAGAGGTCGCTGTAGTCGATCTTGGGGAAGAGTGCGGTGGTGTCGATCTTGGGGAAGAGGTCGCTGTAGTCGGTTTTGGGGAAGAGTGCGGTGGTGTCGATCTTGGGGAAGAGGTCGCTGTAGTCGGTTTTGGGGAAGAGTGCGGTGGTGTCGATCTTGGGGAAGAGGTCGCTGTAGTCGGTTTTGGGGAAGAGTGCGGTGGTGTCGATCTTGGGGAAGAGGTCGCTGTAGTCGGTTTTGGGGAAGAGTGCGGTGGTGTCGATCTTGGGGAAGAGGTCGCTGTAGTCGGTTTTGGGCCAGGGTGCGGTGCCGTACCTCTGGCGGAGGTCTCCGTCCTTCGTGCGCGCCTGTGATTCGCCTAGCGTGCCAGCCCGCCACTTTCTCCTCCAACGGTTGACCGTACCTGCAGTCACCCCAATCTCTTCGGCGATCTGTCGGGCCGACAGCTCTCCAGACTCAACCCGCCTTACGGCGGACAAGCGCAAAGAGTGGCTCACTCGGCCCACGTCTACCGACCCCTAAGACCTGTCGCGTTTTTCGCTGCGTTGCAGCGGCAGGGCTCAGCATAGGCCGTGAATTTCTAGGCTGGGCGGCCGCTCGCAAGAACGGAAGGCTGCATCGCCGGCCGCGGCGATGGCGCGCTGCCTTTTGCGGGGACCGAGGGTGTGCCCCCTGCTGGTGGCGATGCTCGGACTATGTGACAACTCGAGACGGATCGATGAGCCCCACCGAAGGTGTCGAGCCGATAACTGGGCGCCTCCACAGGGCAGTTCACTTCCGCGAGTACTTCACCCACGGGGTGAACGAGTTCTTGTACGGCAGGTGATCGATGCGCGCTGGCGTGTACGTGTGGTAACCGGAGTCGTCGATGTACCCGGACTGGATGCTCCGCACGTTCACCCGGACGTACTTCGGGTGGTAGAGGCAGCCCTTCTTCGGCTTGACGTGGACCACGACGATGCCGTTCTCGAGGTCGTACCGCTCGCGCACGGTCTTGCCGCACGTGCCGGGGAACGGGTAGGTCACCCAGCTCTCGCGGTGCGCCGTGGATCCCTTGAGCGCGCGGAAGCCACCGTCGCCCGGGATCCCGACCTCGTCGGCGAACTCGGCACCCGCCGACTTGTGGTTCGTGTCGAGCAGCAGGCGGAACTCGCCGACGGGAGTGGACTCCGCGTTCCAGTCGACCGGCTTCATCCGCACGGTGACCCGCACGCCCTTGGCGTTGTTGACGACCTTGACCTTGTAGAGGTCGAAGGCGCTCGACCCGCCGCCTGCGGGGTCCGGCGTGGTGGCCTCACGCGCCTGAGCGCTCGACGCAGCACTGAGCAGGCCGACGACCAACGCGAGGGACAGAAGTACGCCGCGCCGGCGCCGACGGTTCGTCCCCGACGCGGGTTCGGTGTTCGAGGTGTGGTGACTGGGCATGACGTTCTCCATCCGTGGCGAGCCGCTGGTGTCGCCAGTGAAGAGACGCCTACCCGCGATTCCGTACTCCGATTCGCAGAGGACGTCTAGTGCGAGTGACGATGCGTTGGCAGAGTGCCCACCACCGGACTTGCTCACCGTCGCGAAGGAGAAGCGCATGACCAACCCCAGGCTGGAGGTCCTCGACCGCTACATGCAGGGTTTCCGTCGCAGCGACCACGAGCTGGTGCTGAGCTGCCTGACGGACGACGTCGTGTGGCACGTGCACGGCGTCCGAACGACGCGTGGCAAGGCGGAGTTCGACACCGAGATCGAGAACCCAGACTTCGAGGGCAGTCCGGAGTTGACCGTCGACCGCGCCTTCGAAGCCGGCGACGTCTTCATCCTCACGGGCACGGGCGTCGGCCATCACAAGCAGGCTGGCCGCTTCGCGTTCGTCTACAGCGACCTGTTCACGTTCCGCGGCGACCTCATCGCGGAGGTCGAGTCCTACGTCGTCCCAGTCGGCTGAGGGTTTCCCCGGTCGCATGGCAACCGGGATTCCGGAAACGCTGAGTCTTACCGCCCAATTAGACGCAGGTGAAGAAAGCGTTCGACAGAACTTTCGACGGACAATGCAGTTGGCCGGCGCTATCGTTCGAGCGTGCTCCAGGCCGATTCGCCACCGCCATCAACTGCTGCTCCGACGGCGACAGCGTCCCCCACGCCGTCAGACCGTGCAGGGGGTGGGATCGACGCATGGTCTTGGTCGGGCGTCGAGAATTGGTCGGAGTCGGCTTGGAATTGGACGGTGAGTGCCGCTGAAGCCATTTCCGCTCTGACGCTCGCCGCCGCCGGTCTGGTTGCCGCGGCCTACACGCTCGGGCAGATCCGTCGGGACCGGCACGCCGACCGCGGTAGTTGGTTGCACATTGCTCCGAATCCCGGCGTACTGAACAAGGTGGGCGCTACCAAGCTCGGGTTCCGCCCTTTCGGCGATGACACTTGGCTGGAGCCTCAACTGTATTCGTGGGGCGACGATGCGAAGATCCACCTCGTAGGTTGCTCGTGCCCTGAGACGGAGTTGGAGTGCGCTAATTGGGACCATCGACGATGGGGCGCCTTGCCAGCGGCCCTGACCTCGCTCGAATCGATCGAGATAGAAGTTCGGTACGCCATCGACCTGGCCACTCCGCTCGAGCCCGTTTGGGTAGCAATTGTCTGGAACCGCCGTTCACGTCTTCTCGGCCGCTTACGGCTGGAGGGCCGGGCTATCTCGGTTCGCACCCGCGACCACCGACAGTCGCGCCTCCGATACCGCTTCCCTTGGTTCACAAAACCCACCTGGAAGCGCGTCAAGACCAAGAAGATTGCGTCGCTGCCCGACCCGAAGGAATCTGCCGGCTGATCTGACTTTTCAATCAAGCTTTCTAAGGAGGCTCGCGAGTTCCACGAAGTAGGGTCGGCTCGCTGCGAACTCGGCGATGCATCCAAGTTCCGTGAAGTAGGTCTCTAGGAGGGCGTCAGGCTCATCCTTGGTGTGCAGTGCGTAATTGCGTGCAGCACGCAGGCTGTGGGCCCTGCTTGTCAGTTGGTCCACTGTTGCTCGATGTGCGCGCTTACCGCTGCGAAGTTCATCGGAGACCAGCCGGATCACGTCCGCTGCGGAGTCATTCTCTAGCGCCTTCCTCAGCTGGCCCGTGTCGCGAGCCAAGGCGCGACCCAAACTGAACCAAGCCGCCTCGGACGCCACGCTGAGCAACGAGACCGCGGAGATCCAGAGGCGACGGCGTAAGGCCTCGTGAGCTTCGAGGAGGGTACGTAGCGCCCTGTCTCCCAGCAGTTCGCCGAGGCCTGCAACGTAGTCCTGAGCGTTGAGGAGATCCAGCCGCGGCTGCTCAGTGCGGGCGTAGGGCAGACCGACGCGACGATCGTTGGGGATCACTGGGATCGTGACGTCGACGGTCACGCTCGAATTGAAACTTGGACCCTCCAACGAGATCGAGATCTGCTCCGACGTGCCATACAGATTTCCACTGACCTCTTGTAGGCGCCCTTCCTGCAGGAGTTCCGTCGCGGCGACGCGGAATGCAAGGGCACCTCGCTGGCGTACAAGAGCGGGCTCTCCGCGGTCGACGTGCTCCGCGGTCAGCAGAGCGCCGCGTTCGGCGACCACCAAACCCGGAGTGGCATCGCCGTCTAGGTCATGGTCCAAGAGCCAAGCCTTGAGAAAGTCCGCTTGGATGATCGGGCCGCCGACTGCGAGCTTGAGGAGAAGCGTTCGGGCCATCACCAGGTCCGTTGGGTTGGGCAGGACCGCGCGCTTGATCGCGGCCTTGTAGTCATCTGATGTATCCACGCGCTTCAGTTCTGTGAGCTGCGGTGGAACATCGCGGCGACTTCTTCGATCGCCCGCTCCTCATCGTCAACATCTACGGCGTGTGCGACCGCATCAATCGGCGCGAGGATGCGATCCGCGACGTCGTCAGAAAGTCCAACGACGCCGTCGAGAAAGCAAACGAACTTCGGGAGTCCGCCCCCGGCGGACATGGCCTTCTCGGTGCCCTTCGCTCGACCGTAGAAGGCCTCGGCCTGCGTTCGCGCGAGTGCGCCGCCCAACCTCAAACCTTCCATCAACCACAGCGATCCGTTTCGGTAGGCGAAGTCCCACGAGACCTCGCTCCGATGGTCGTCGCCGTAGTCAACCTCGACGGCATAGTCCTCCTCAGAGGTGACGTCGGCTGCCGTAAGGATTCTCTTGACCCGGTTCTTCAGCCCCTCAGATGACTCTTCATCTCGTGTCTCCACCATCTCGCCGAACAGCCGGTCGAGCTCGACGTTCCAATCTCGGTCTTCGTAGATCTCACCCCCACGTAGAGCTCGGAAGTTGCGAACCTTGCTCGTCTCGAGGACTCGATCCCACGTTCCGCCGTCGATGTTCCGGTGAAAGTACCCGACCCACTCTTCGTAGGCATTCTTGGGGAGGCGGAAGCGGCGCAGTCGCCGACCATCAACACCGTCGGGGCCGTGTGCGACAAACCGCGTCAACCACCCTTGAGGGGTTTCAAGCACCACGCCTACATTGCGTGGCTCACGGCGGGCGAGGTCAGCGGTGAACTGGATTAGGAACCAACTCGCGGTTCGGTCAGCCATGGCAAGTTATCCTCCCCGATTGACGCCTTCAGTAGATACTCGATGTTCCTCGAACGCACCGACAGGAAGTCGATGATCGCATCACGCTGCGCGGCTGTCGCGATCAGCCTTCGCGCAGACGCTTCTTGGACGGCCGCCGCGATCATGCGTGGATCCAGATTCCTTACGCGCGAGGCCCAACCCCGCAGTTGATTCGCGTCCAGACGTTCCGGTGCGATCAGCGTCCAAGGACTCGAAGTGTGGCTGACCGCCTCCAGGTGTTCTGGATGCAAGGTGAGGGTGCCTCCCAGCGCCCGCTCGTGGTCGATTGCCCAAAGCCCGATGGTTGGGTGGTACAGCACGTTCTCTTCCGTGCGGTCCTCGTTGGAAACCCACACGTCGAAGACGCAGATGCCAGCCAAATCTCCGGGTGCGGCATGAGCGGCGCGCTCGATATCGGCATCGGGCGGGATGACTCCGCCGTCTAGTGCGATCTCCGCGGAAACCCATGCTCGGACGTTATCGAGCATGCCGGCGTCGCCCATCGGTACCGGCAACCCGAGGCCTATTGCCAAGCGAGCACAGATGAACTCGTTAACTATCGTGCAGGCGCTGTCGGGGTCGCGCTTCACCAGCACCCGTGCAGTCCCGTACCGAACGTCATGCACTCCTGTCGCGGCTGCGGCGTGGACCTCCCGAATAGCAACGCCGGGGATCCGCCTCGAACGACCGCCGCTGGTAGTCATGCAGCCAGCACCAATTTGAAGGTGGTCATGGCCGGACGCTACTAGTGCAGCAGATCTAACGGGGCAACTTCATGCCGATGGTCTCGAGGTGGTGGGAGCGTTGCCGTCGTACGGCGCAACCGACGCCTCCGCCCCGGCTCGTTCTCAGCTGGAGCCCAGCGTCTGGGCCGCGGGAGGGCACACCCTGGAGCCCAAGTTGTGAGCGCGACAGAAAGATGTGAAGGGGGATGCCACTGGTAGGGTCCCTGGCAGGCCTGCGGCATATAGCCGCTAAGGGAGCGAGTCGACCGCCCATCAGCCATCGTGGCTCCTAGCTCGCCACCCCGCGCTACCGACTCACCGTCTTCTCGACCGTGCCGGTCAGATGGAGCAAGGTGTGGCAGCCTATCGCCGTGCTACAGACGTGCGGCTTGGAACTCATATGAAAATCGACGAAGCATGGTTCGCATCGCGCACCGCTCGACATCCCGACCTCTGGGATGCAAGGCGCCTGTCTAGGGACGTAAGCAATCTCTTCCTCGCTTGCGACAGGCTTGAGAAGCTAGTGGTCCAAGCTGTCAGCCGACCTGACACAGACTTCTATGCGCGGAGCAGCGTTACCGAGCAGGTGACCATCGCTCGGCTCCTTAACACGTTCGACGGCCTCCTCCGACTCGGTGCTCTGGGCTATGGCGCCCCGGCCGTGATCCTTGGCCGGACTCTGATCGAGGACACGGTCGCTCTGTGGTGGTTCGCGTCTCGTGATACGGACGAGATACTCACGCGCCTCAGCGACCACGAGATGAGCGTCGCACTCAAGATGCAGGGTCAGACGTCCCCACCTGCGAGGTATCTGGAGACAACAAGCGACCTGTCGCGGATCTCGTCTGAAGAGGAGGCCAACCTTGTGAGTGACTTCGCAGTCGACACGAATCTTGGACACCGTCATTGGACCGGTAAGTCCGTCAAGGATCTTGCTAAGACCGCGCGAACTCGCATGCGAGCGAGCGATCAGGAGGCGCTGGACGTACTGATTGGGAAACCCTTGCTTTTGGCAAACCTCCTGACCCACAACAGCCCGACGTCCCTCACGGCGCGCATGCAGAGCCACCCAAGAGACCAAGGATTCGGGGTGGCGAGCCGGGCGCAATCAGTCGCCCTGGTGCACGATGCTCTCGCGATCGGTTATGAGTGCATGGCCCTGATCGCCGTCTTTGCCATCCCCGAATCGGGTCGCGCCGAGCTGGACGATCTCACGGCGGAGGACAGGAGTCGGTTTGTCGTCCTGCCGCCCGAAACTACGGCCGGCCGCAACGAGCCATGTCCGTGCGGCAGCGGACGAAAGTACAAGAAGTGTCATGGACGCGCGGCCTGACGCGAACGGCGCCGCTCCGGAGCTGATTTGCTCGACAGCTCGGCCGCTGCGGCTAGCTCCTATATGTGCGTCAATCCGCCGCCTACCGGCCGCACCTCTCCCTCGCCGAGGCTCTTGGCCAGCGCCGCATCTACTGTCCGTTCAGGGTCTGGCGCGCCAGGGACACGTGGGGCTGGAAGGTATTCCACATGACCTCGTTTGTGGATGCGGCTAAGTGCGCTGACCACGCATCGGCAACGTCGATGACGTCGGCAGCAATGTTCGGATAGTTCAAGACTGGCGCGTTGAGGCTGGCTCGCTCCCATGTGAGGTGAGCAAGGTACTTGTGCAGGAGTCGGGCATTGGCGTTCAGCCGCGCGACAGCGTCCAATGGCTCCGGGTTCCATTCCGGTGCGAAATCCGTTCGTCGGATATCAGATCCCCAGCCGGATTCGAGAAGGAATTTAATCAAAACTCGTGCATGCAGATACACGGAATCGATATAGGCATTCTGCGCCATTGGGTCATCAACGGATACTTCTGCTCGGCGTAGCAGCGCGAAACTATGAGCCATCATTCGAAGCTCGAATCCGACTATCCCAAGGGCCCGCACTCGTTCGCCTTCGCTGTGCGCCGCTTGTGTTGCCATCTGGCAAGTCTGCACTGACCAGGCCCGGCGGTCCCCCGGATTGACAGTTGAAGCACGCGCTTCTGTTCGCCGGTTGAGACAAGTAGTGCTCTCGGCGGCCGGGCCTTCGTCCGAGTGTTCAACGATCGCGTCGTCTAGCGCGATAGCGAGCGCATTGTCGAGCTGACGCTGCTAAGGCAACATGTTCGACATGCCTAAGCTGCCCCAGCCCATCATCGAAGTCGCCTGGCGACACACGGGAGAGAAGGGGAAGATCCACTACCGGGCCAAACGCGCCGACGGATCGAATCGACACCTGATCGCCCGTGAAGGGGAGGCGCTATATGTCCTGCTGGATACCCCCCTGGAAGCAATTGGGTATACGGGACCGAAGTCGGCTATGGAAGCTTCCAAAGAACATTGACCCGATGGCGTCGTGCGGTCGTACGCACGAGGGGCTGAGCAGCAGAAGTGACGACTGGAGCCGTGTCATAACGCCGCGAGCCGGACGTACGGATCTGCCGAGGAGCGGTCGCGGGTGCAGGACTTACGAAGTCACAGCCACTTGACGTCTCTAATCGCGACTCTGAGTTGGGTGAGCCCTTCGGTTGTCTCGACGGGGTGGGCAAGCGTGACCTCGACGTGTTCACCCACAACGGTGCCCGCGTCTGCCTTGATCCACAGGTCCGCCGGGAACGCCGATGCCGACGTGATATCGCGACGCGTGAGGACCGGGACCTTCTCGATGATGCGATGTTCCTGCCCGTCCGAGTCAAAGATGCCGACCTCGATCACTGCGGTCTGGTCGTCTGTGACCCAGCGGATTGCCGTGGCGCGAACGATCGCATCTGCCATGCGGCCGAGCGTAAGCCACCGCGGCTGGCGCTGGTGCCGTCGCGTACGTCTGCCGCGATCCGACCTTTTGGAGGTGCCCCACTTCGCCGCGAAGGTGTCGTCCAGTCGACTGCTGCCGACCGGCTGACCTGAGCTACGCAGATCTGGGGTTCCGACGTGCGCGGTCGCCGAACCGGTCGAGAGCCGCGAGGACCTCGGTTGCCTGCCAAACGACATTCCTCGTCGCGCCTTCGCCGTGGACGTTCTTGGGCTTAGACAGCGCTCCGGCCTCCTGCAGTTGACGCAACGCGTTGTCGGCTGCCGGTTGCGTGACTTGCATCGTCGTCTGAATGAGCTTGGAAGTCACCGAAGGCTGGCGGAGCAGATAGGGCAGGACCCGCCAGGCGACCGCGTCCTTGCGGGCCTGAAGATTGTCTCTCCAGCGGTCGTGCAGAGCCTTCAGGTCGGCTGCGAGTTCCTGGCCGTTGCTGACTGCGGCGAAAGCGGCGCGGCTGAACTCCGCGACGATCGGATTGGGGTCACCGTTGCGATAGGCGGTGAGTGCGGCGTAGTACGCGTCAGTATCGGCCAACAACCCGGCAGAGACCGGCACGGTGGTGCGAGTCGTCGCGCCACCGTTGCGAAGCATCACATGGACGAGCGCCCGCCCGACGCGCCCGTTGCCGTCGTTGAACGGGTGGATGGTCTCGAACTGAGCATGCGCGATGGCGGCGTGCGCCAAGAGCGGAAGAGTGGTCCGCTCGGAGAACGCGCAGAGGTCTTGGATCGAATCTTGAATCCGCGAGTGTCGCGGAGGAACGAACTCGGCTTCATGCGGCGAGTAGTCGGTGCCACCGATCCAGACCTGCTGCTCGCGAAACCGTCCCGGATCAGCTTGGTCCTGGTCGTGCATGAGCGCTTCGTGGATGGAAAGTACGAGTTCCGGTGTCAGGGCACCCGTGAATTCGAGTGCACGGTTCATTGCCTCAACATTCGCCTGGACAAGCTTGGCGTTCGAGCCAAACTTAGCCAGGCCCACGTCGGCCAACGACAACGCCTTGGCGCCAACCGTGATGTTCTCGATCTGCGAGGACGAAGCGGACTCCGTTCGCAGGAGAACCGCCGAGAGCGGTGCGAACTCGCCGTCAAATAGCGCGGAGAGATCTGCGTCGAATCGTGTGATCGCTGCTCTGGCGTCCTCTGATCGGGCAGCGACTCCGGCGTCGAGGTCGAACTCGAGATCCGCGATGGGGGGTGGAACTGCAGCGCGGTAGGGCCGGCCAACGACTGCTGCTCGTCGACGGTCGGTCGGCTCGACGGGCACTGACGGCTGCCACGCAAGTTGCTCCCACCCCAAGGTGAGTGCGTCCAGCGGAGCCATGGCGATCCTTGTCTGAGATACGTGTTGCATAAGGATATTGCCATATCCTTATGCAAGAGGACCTATCCGCTGACTTCCTGCGAGGTGTGCAGCGGCTCGCTCGCATTGAGGGCGTCGCCCGAGCCGTCCTTCGCGCTTTCCAATTCAAACCGCGTCTGGAGGTTGAGCCAGAACCGGTCGTTCGTGCCGAAGAAGCGTGCCAGTCGCTGGGCTGTGGCTGTGGTGATGTGGCGCTTGCCGCGGACAATCTCGTCTATGCGGCGCGGTGGGACGCCGATCGAGACTGCCAAGAGGTGCCGCGACATCTCCATCGGCTGGAGGAACTCCTCCAGAAGGACTTCACCCGGGTGGATCGGTGCCAGCGTTGTCATGGTCGCCCCTCGTCGTGAGAGTCGACGATAACGAGTCGCGCTTTGCCGTGGCTAGCGGCGTAGCGAGTCCTTGTGGTCTCGATACACCGGCTCGCTTCGCTCGCCGGCACTCGACCGCCGGTGGCGGATGCACGGAGGGCCCGAGCTGACGCGCAGGCCCTCCGATACGTACAACTTCAGCGGACGGGGACGCGGCCGCCGTCGACGGAGAAGGTTTGGCCGGTCATGTAGTTGCAGTCCGGGGAGGCCAGGAAGACGTAGACGCCGGCGATCTCCTCGGGCTCGGCCCAGCGGCCCATGGGGATGGACTCGAGGTACTTGTCCTTGAAGCGCTCGTCGGTGCGGATGGTCTCGGTCATCGGCGTGGACGCGGCGGGGGCGATCGCGTTCACGATGATGTTCGCCGGGGCGAGCTCCTTCGAGGCCGAGCGGGCCATGCCCAGGAGGGCGGCCTTGGCGGTGGCGTAGTTGATCTGGCCGATCGTGCCGTTGATGCCGGCGGCCGAGCTGGTGAGGATGATGTGGCCCTGCTTCAGCTCGCGCATGCCCGGCACCACGGCCTGCAGCCAGTAGAACGAGCCGTTGACGTGCGTCTGCTGCACGATGTCCCACTGCTCGTCGGTCATCTTCCACAGCATCGCCGGGCGGGTGACGCCGGCGTTGCTCACCAGGATCGTGATGGTGCCGAGCCTCTCGGCGATCTCGGCCGCGGCCGCGTTGACCGACTCGCGGCTTGCCACGTCGTTGGCCACGCCGATCGCGGTGCCGCCGTTCGCGTTGATCGCGTCGGCGACCTCCTGCGCGCGGGCGCCGTCAATGTCCGTGACGGCGACCTTCGCGCCCTCGGCGGCGTAGCGCTCGGCGATCGCGCGGCCGATGCCCTGGCCCGCGCCGGTGATGACCGCGACACGGTCCTGCAGAACTCCAGTCATGAATGTGCTCCTACGTCGTGTGAAAAGTGCAGAGTGGGAAGAGGTCAGAGGGTGGTGGCGTCGCCCAGCAGGGCCGTCACCTGGCTCGACAGCACGCCGCCGTTGCCGTGGACAAGGCCGACGTGCGCGTCGGCCACCTGGCGGTCGCCCGCCTCGCCGCGCAGCTGCCGGACCGCCTCGATGATGAGGAAGATCCCGTACATGCCCGGGTGCGTGTAGGAGAGTCCGCCGCCGTTCGTGTTCACCGGCAGCCGGCCGCCGGGCGCGATCGCGCCGCCCGACACGAACTCGCCGCCCTCGCCCTTGGCGCAGAAGCCCAGGTCCTCGAGGAACAGCAGCGTGTTGATCGTGAACGCGTCGTAGACCTCGACGACGTCGACATCCGCCGGTGTCAGCCCGGCCAGCTCGAACGCGCGAGCGCCCGACTCCTTGGCCGCCGTGGTCGTCAGGTCGGGCGTCGTCGAGATGTTCATGTGGCGCGACGCCTCGGCCACCGACAGCACCGGCACGAGCGGCTTGCCGAGGTCGCGTGCCCGCTCGGTGGAGGTCACGATCACGGCGCCCGCGCCATCGGTGACGAGGCAGCAGTCGCGCACCGACAGGGGAGTGGAGACCATGCGGGCGCTGAGCACCTCGTCGAGGGTGAGCTCGTCGCGCATGAACGCGGCCGGGTTCAGCTGCGCCCACTTGCGGGCGGCCACGGCGATCTCGGCGAGGTGCTCGCGCGTCGTGCCGTACTCGTGGAAGTGGCGCGCGGCCGCCAGCGCGTAGCCCGACACGGGCATCCGCGGGCCGAACGGGTTCTCGTAGGAGGGCACGAGGTTCGCGCCGGACGTCGCGAGCCCACCCGAGTGCGAGCGCTGGTTGCTGCCGTAGGCGATGAGCGCGACCTCGGCCATGCCCGAGTTGATCGCGGCGGTCGCGTGGCGCAGGTGCGCGATGAACGAGCTGCCGCCCGTGGCGGTGGTGTCGACGTACCGCGGCGTGAGGCCGAGGTACTCGCTCAGCGTCGTCGCGGGAAACGTGAAGAAGGCGGAGTGGCAGAAGACGGCGTCGACGTCCGAGGGCTTGAGGCCGGCGTCGGCGAGGGCGGCCAGCGAGGCCTCGCCGGCGATCTGCAGGGCCGAGACGCCCGGGCCGACCTCGCCCAGACCGGCCTCGGCCACACCGACGATGGACGTGCTGCCGCGCAGCTCCTTCTCGGTGGTGCTCATGCGGTGGCCTCCAGGCGGACGAAGGGGAGCAGCTCGCCGTCGGCGACCAGCGGGCGGATCTCGGTCTCGACGCGGTCGCCGATCCGGGCGGCCAGCGCGTCGTCACCGTCGAGGCGCGACATCATGCGGAATCCCTCGTCCAGGTCGACCACGACCACCGTGTACGGATCCACGCCGCGCGGGGAAATGGTGGTCGCGGAGTAGATGGTGCCGCGACCCTCGCTGTCGCCCCAGGCCAGCTCGGTCGATCCGCACGAGGGGCACACGGGCCGTGGCGGGAACACCGCGTGCGACTCCGAACACCGCTGGAACGCCAGCGCTCCGGCCTCGAGCCGCGACCGGAAGGTCGCGTCCAGGGATCGTGATTCCTCGATGGTCATCGGGCCTCCCGCCTTGATCTCTCGGACGTTCCGAGGGTAGCATTCACAATAGTATACATTCATGCATGAACTTCGGTACCCCACGAAAGGCGAACACGATGGCCGCTGAGGACACCCCTCCCTCAGGACCCTTCTCAGGCGTCCGTGTCCTGGACCTGACGCGTGTCGTCATGGGCCCCCTGGCCACCCAGGTGCTGGCCGACCAGGGCGCCGACGTGATCCTCGTCGAGGCGCCCGGTGGCGACACCAATCGCGTGATGGGCCCCGGTCCCCACAAAGAGCTCTCGGGCATCGCGCTCAACCTGCTGCGCAACAAGCGCTCGATCGACATCGACCTCAAGTCCGACGAGGGCAAGCGCATCATCGCCGAGCTCGTCCCGCAGTGCGACGTCGTCGTCGCCACGATGCGCCCGCAGGTGCTGACGCGCCTCGGCCTCGACTACGACTCGCTCCAGCAGCTGCGCCCCGACCTCGTCTACTGCCAGGCCCAGGGCTTCCCGCTGGCCAGCGACCGCTCCGAGGAGCCCGCGTACGACGACATCATCCAGGCCGCCAGCGGCGTCGCCGACATGGTCGAGCGCGTCACCGGCACCCCCTCGCTGCTGCCCACGATCTTCGCCGACAAGGTGTGCGGCCTCGTCATGGCGCAGGCCATCAGCGCCGCCCTCTTCCACCGCGAGCGCACCGGCGAGGGCCAGCACATCGAGGTGCCGATGCAGCAGGCCACCGCGGCGTTCATGCTCGCCGAGCACGGCAGCGGCGCGATCGCCGAGCCGCCCGTGAACGACGAGGGCCGCCCGGCCTCGGGCTACCCGCGCGTGCTCTCGCCCGAGCGTCGCCCGCACCCGACCAAGGACGGGATGGTGCACCTCTTCCCCTACCTGCCGCGCCACTACGCGCAGCTGTTCGCCGAGGCCGGCGTCGCGGGAGCCGAGTCCGATCCCCGCTACGTCGACCAGCGCGCCACGCTGACCCACTCCGACTCGCTCTACCGCGACGTCCGCAAGGTGGCGCCGCAGCGCACCACCGAGGAGTGGCTGGAGTTCTGCCGCGAGGTCGGCATCCCCGCCACCCGCGTGGCGAGCCTGCAGGACCTCGTCGACGACCTCGAGATCGCGCAGCACCCCGTCGCGGGCGGCTGGCGCGTGATCCCGCAGCTCGCGAACTTCTCGAAGACGCCCGCCAGCGTGCGGCGTCCCGCGCCGCTCATCGGCGAGCACACCACCGAAGTCCTGGACGAGCTCGTCCACTCCGTCGCCGGCCGGCCGTCCGGTGCGGGGGAGTCCGACACGGTCAAGGGGCTGGCATGAGACTGACCGCGACCGAGCTGTCACCCGCCGAGCGCGCGCTCAAGCAGGAGGTGCGCGAGTGGCTGGACGAGCGCCTGCCCGAGGGCTCGTACCCGCTGGGCCTGGGCATGGGCGGCGCCGTCGACCCCGAGTTCTCGCGCGACCTCGGCGCGCAGGGCTGGATCGGCATGTCGCTGCCGAGTGAGTACGGCGGCCACGGCCGCACCGCGGTGGACCGCCTCGTCGTGGTCGAGGAGCTGCTGGCTCGCGGCGCCCCGGTGGGCTACCACTGGATCGCCGACCGCCAGTTCGGTCCGGGCATCGCGGCGAACGGCACCGAGTGGCAGAAGGAGACGTTCCTGCCGGGCATCGCCTCGGGCGAGTACTCGTTCTCCATCGGCATGAGCGAGCCCGACTCCGGCTCCGACCTCGCGTCGGTGCGCACGCGTGCCGAGCAGGTCGACGGCGGCTGGCGCATCAACGGCACGAAGATCTGGACCACCGGCGCGTACACGGCCACGCACATCGTGGCGCTGCTGCGCACGTCGGAGGACCGCCACCGCGGCATGACGCAGTTCATCATCGACCGCCACACGCCCGGCCTGACCGTCTCGCCGATCGAGTTCATCGACGGCACCAAGGACTTCTGCGAGCTCTCGTTCGTCGACGTCTTCGTCCCCGACGACCGCCGCCTCGGCGAGGTCGGCGCGGGCTGGTCGCAGAACACCGGCGAGCTCGCGCTCGAGCGCGGCGGCGTCGACCGCTGGATGAGTGTCATGGCGCTGCTCGACCGCTGGGTGCGCCAGGAGGCGCAGCGTCCGGGCGGCCACGCGGCCGAGCTCGGCGCGCTGACCGCCCGCGCCTGGGCGTTCCGCGGCATGTCGCTCGCCGTCGCGCGCATGGTCGACGCCGGGCAGTACCCCGTCACCGAGGCCGCGCTCATCAAGGAGATGGCGACGCGCTTCGAGCAGGACTGCACCGACCTGATGGTGCGCCGATGGGGCCGCACGCCGCGCCCCGACTCGGACGATCCGTACGAGCGTCTGCTCGCGACGGCCGTCCAGGTCGCGCCGGCCTGGACCATCCGCGGCGGCACGAACGAGATCCTCCGCTCGGTCATCTCCAAGGGATTGAGGAAGAACGCATGACGCACGAAGTCGACCCCGATCTGCGGGACATGCTGGAGGACTTCTTCGCCACCGAGGTGACCCCCGTGGTCGTCGAGGAGGCCGAGCGCGCCGGGACGTACGCCGCCGACGTGTGGAAGAAGGCCGAGTCGCTCGACCTGCCGTGGATCGGCATCGACGAGGAGTGCGGAGGCGCCGGCGGTTCGCTGGCCGACCTCGTGACGCTCGTCGCCGAGGCTGCACGCCGGGCCACCCCCGCGCCGTTCGTCGAGCACCACCTCGCCGCGTGGCTCGTGGCGCAGGCCGGCCTCGATCGCATCGAGGGTCCGCTGACCGTGTCCGGTCTGACCGAGACGGTCGAGGTCTCGGGCGATCGGCTGACCGCGACCCTCCCCGAGGTCGCGTTCGCCGGCGACGCCTCCGCCGTCGTGGTCCTCGCGAAGTCCGAGGGTGCCGACGTGGTGGCCGTGCTGCGCCCCGCCGGCGCCACCCTCGAGCCCCACGCCGACATCGACGGCACGCCGGTCCCGACCGTCGTCGCCTCGGACGCGCCCGTCGTGGTCGCGCCGCTCTCGGTGACCGCCGAAGATGTGCGCCGCCGCGCCCTCCTGCTGCGCAGCGCCGTGCTCGCCGGACTCACCCGGGCGATGTTCGAGCTCACGCAGTCCTACACCGCCGAGCGCCACCAGTTCGGCAAGCCCGTCGGCTCGTTCCAGTCGGTGCAGCTGCACGTCGTCACGTTGGCGCAGGCCGCCGAGATGTCGCAGGTCTGCGTCGACCGCGCCGCCGGCGCGCTGTCCATCGGCGGTGGCGAGTTCGAGGTGCTGGCGACCGCCGCCGTCACCGCGCAGAACGCCGTGCAGGGCGCCCGCTCGGCGCACCAGGCGCACGGCGCGATCGGCATGACGCGTGAGTACGCCCTGCAGTTCCTCACCCGCCGTGTCCAGACGTGGCGCCAGCGCTGGCAGTCCCAGTCCGACGTCGAGGACGCCGTCGCCGGCTGGGCGCTCGAGGCCCCGTCCCTCTCCGGGCTGATCGCCCGCCACCGTGAAGAAGGAGTCGTCGCATGACCGACGCCGTGAACGTCATCCGCCAGGGCCACATCGCGATCCTGGAGGTGAACCGACCGCCAACGAACTACTTCGACGTCGAGGTGCTGACCTTCCTCGCCGACACCGGCATCGCGCTGGCCGAGGAGGGCGTGCGCGCGATCGTGCTGGCCTCCGCGGGCAAGCACTTCTGCGCCGGTGCCAACTTCGCCGAGGGCGACATGGCCGAGGCGCGCGTGGAGTCCTCGCGACGCATCTACGCCGCCGCCGCCCGCATGTTCACCATCCCGATCCCCGTGGTCGCCGCCGTGCAGGGGTCCGCCGTCGGCGGCGGCCTCGGGCTGGCGTGCGCGGCCGACTTCCGCGTGGCCGCCGACTCGAGCCGCTTCCACGCGAACTTCTCCGCCCTCGGCTTCCACCAGGGCTTCGGCCTGAGCGTGTCGCTGCCGCGCATCGTCGGCGAGCAGCAGGCCTCGCGGCTGCTGCTGACCTCGGCCCGCCTGACCGGCACCGAGGCGTTCGAGATCGGCCTCGTCGACGAGCTCGTCGAGCCGGACCAGATCCGCGACGCCGCGATCGCGCTGGCGGACACCATCGCCAGCCGTGCGCCGCTCGCGGTAGCGTCCATGCGCAAGACCCTGCGTGGGTCGCTCGCCGACGACGTGGCCCAGGTCCTGGACCACGAGATCAGCGAGCAGACGTGGCTGTGGCGGACCGAGGACTGCGCCGAAGGCATCAGTGCGAACCTCGAGCGTCGCGACGCCGTGTTCACCGGCCGTTGATCGTCCCCCCGAACGACGAGGAGCAGAAGTGAAGATTCGTGGCGCCGTCCTGGAGTCCATCGGGGCTCCCAGCCCGTTCGACCAGTCCCGCCCGCTGCAGGTGGCCGAGCTCGACCTCGCCGAGCCCGGGCCCACCGAGGTGCTGGTGCGGGTCGAGGCCGCCGGGGTGTGCCACTCCGACCTCTCCGTCGTCGACGGCAAGCGACCGCGTCCCGTCCCGATGCTGCTCGGCCACGAGGCCGCCGGTCGGATCGAGCAGGTGGGCGCCGAGGTCACGGACCTCGCGGTCGGCCAGCGCGTCATCATGACCTTCCTCCCGCGCTGCGGCGAGTGCGCCGGCTGCGCCACCGACGGCATGGCACCGTGCGTGCCCGGCTCGGTGGCCAACGGCGGCGGTGAGCTGCTCGCCGGTGGCAGCCGGCTGAGCCGCGACGGCTCGCCCGTCACGCACCACCTCGGCGTCTCGGGCTTCGCCACGCACGCCGTGGTCGACCACCGCTCGCTCGTCCCCGTCGAGGACGACGTCCCGCCGAACGTGGCGGCCGTCCTCGGCTGCGCGGTGCTCACCGGCGGCGGCGCCGTCATCAACGTCGCGAAGCCGAGGTCGGGCCAGACCGTGGCGGTCGTGGGCCTCGGCGGCGTCGGCCTCGCGGCCGCTCTGACCGCGCTGTCCTACGAGGGCGTGCGCGTCGTCGGCATCGACCCGCTCGGCCACAAGCGCGCGGCCGCGCTGCAGGCCGGCGTCCACGAGGCGCTGACCCCCGACGAGGCCGCTGAGAAGGGCTTCAAGGCCGACGCCGTCATCGAGGCCGTCGGCAGCGGCCGCGTGTTCGCCTCGGCAATCGCGCTCACCGCCCCGGGCGGCAAGACGATCACCGTGGGCCTGCCCGCGCCCGACGACACGATCGAGCTGTCGCCGCTGGCGCTCGTCGCCGAGGGCAAGACGCTCGTCGGCAGCTACCTCGGCTCGGCCGTGCCGAAGCGCGACATCCCCGTCTTCGTCGACATGTGGCGCGCCGGCCAGCTGCCGCTGGAGCACCTCGTCAGCTCGACGATCGCGCTCGACGACATCAACCGCGCCATGGACGACCTCGCCGACGGGTCCGAGCTGCGCCAGATCATCGACTTCACCCAGGAGTGACCGTGAGCGTCGCCGAGTTCATCGACTCCCTGCTCGCCGGCCGCACGGCCGACCTCTACCTCGACGGCCGCTGGACCCCCGCGTCCGGTGGCGCCACGTTCGCGGTGGAGGACCCCGCCACGGGCAAGGTCATCACCGAGGTCGCCGAGGGCACTGCCGCCGACGGCCAGGCCGCCCTCGCCGCCGCCGATGCCGCCCAGGCCGCGTGGGGCGCCACCACTCCGCGCGAGCGTGCCGACATCCTGCGCGGCGCGTTCGACCTCATCACCGCTCACGCCGACGACTTCGCCCGGCTGATCACGGCCGAGATGGGCAAGTCGCTGGCCGAGGCGCGCGGCGAGGTCGCGTACGGTGCCGAGTTCCTGCGCTGGTTCTCCGAGGAGGCCGTGCGCATCGACGGCCGCTACGGCACGCTGCCGTCGGGCAAGCTGCAGATGATGGTCGACCGCCGTCCGGTGGGCCCCTCGCTGCTCATCACGCCGTGGAACTTCCCGCTCGCGATGGCCACGCGCAAGCTCGGTCCCGCCCTCGCGGCCGGCTGCACCACGATCGTGAAGCCCGCCGAGCTGACGCCCCTGACCACCCTCGCCGTGGCGAAGGTCTTCGAGGAGGTCGGCGTCCCGGCCGGCGTCATCAACGTGCTGACCACCACCGATCCCGCGGCCACCACCGGTCCGCTGCTGTCCGACCTGCGCCTGCGCAAGCTCTCGTTCACGGGCTCCACGCCGGTGGGCAAGGCGCTGCTGGCGCAGGCCGCCGAGGGCGTGCTGCGCTGCTCGATGGAGCTCGGCGGCAGCGCGCCGTTCATCGTGTTCGAGGACGCCGACCTGGACGCGGCCGTCGAGGGCGCGATCGCGGCCAAGACCCGCAACATCGGCGAGGCCTGCACGGCGGCCAACCGCTTCCTCGTCCACCGCGACGTGCACGACGAGTTCGTCGAGAGGTTCGCCGCGCGCATGGGTGCGTTGAGGGTGGGCGCCGGCGACGAGCCGTCGACCGACCTCGGCCCGCTGATCGACGACCGCAGCCGCGTGCGCGTGCACGGCCTCGTGACCGACGCCGTCGAGCGCGGCGCGCGGGTCGTGGTGGGCGGCGACCTGCCCGACGGTCCCGGCCACTTCTACCCGGCCACGGTGCTGGCGGGCGTCTCCGCCGAGGCGCGGGTCGTCACCGAGGAGATCTTCGGCCCGGTCGCGCCGGTGCAGGTGTTCTCCGACGAGGACGAGGCCGTCGCGCTGGCGAACTCGACCGAGTATGGGCTGGTCGGCTACGTCTACACGCCTGACCTCGACCGCGTCATGCGCGTCGCGCCGCGGCTCCAGTTCGGCATGCTCGGCGTGAACGCCGGTGTCGTGTCCGACCCGGCTGCGCCGTTCGGCGGCGTGAAGCACTCGGGCCTCGGCCGCGAGGGTGGCCGCGAGGGCATCGACGAGTACCTCGAGTACCAGTACGTCGGCATCGCGCGCTGAGTCAGGGGGCGGCGACCACGGCCGAGAGTGCGGCCAGCACGGCGCAGGTCGGCGTCATCACGAGGCGCTCCGGCCTGCTGCGCGAGATCGCGTTGATGAGGATGCCGAGCGCGAAGTAGGCCGTGACGACCCACGCGGCGATCTCGACCGCGCGGTCGGACAGGCCGAGAGTGATCATGCCCGCGCGCGCCAGCAGGATCGCGCCGATCGCGGCATAGAGCGCGACGGACACCGCGCTGCCGATCCGCAGGCGCGTCGGCAGGACCTCGTGCTGTCCGCCCCACGCGAACCGACCGATCGGTGCGCCGAGAGCAAGAGCCACCTGGAACACCGCGAGCGCCGCCAGGACCACGCAGGCCGCTGCCGCGGCGGTCGTCACCATGGCGCGAGCCTAGAGGGTGACAGTTTCCCCGGTTAACCGGGGAAACTGTCACTTCACGAGGTTCGCAACCCTCGTGAAGTGACAGGAAACCTCGTGAAGTCGCGAGGTTGGTCAGGCGGAGGGCTTGACGGTGAGGACCTCGCAGGGCGCCTCGAGCAGGAGGCGCTGCGCGATGCTGCCCATGAGCAGCTTGCCCACGGGGGAGCGGCGGCGGAGGCCGAGGACGAGGAGCTCGGCGTCGTGGGCGTCGACCGACTGCAGCACGCCGGTGACGACGTCGTCCTCCTGGACCTGAGCGGCCGTCGCGTCGACGCCGGCCTCGCGGGCGCGGGCGACGATCTTCTCCAGGTCCTCCGAGGGAGTGGCCGTCGACTCGACGAGGGCACCGCCGCGGACGACGTTCAGCACGACGAGCGGCACCTGTCGCAGCTCTGCCTGGCGGATCGCCACGGGAACGGCTGCCTCACCCTGCGGGGTCGGGGTGTAGGAGAGGAGGACGGTCATGGGGCACCTTTCGCGATACGTATACCCAAGTGTATGCATCGCGCTGGGTCACGGGCAAAGGCACTTACAATCAGGCTTGACTGTTTCTATGTGAGGCACGACACTGGTCGGGTGCGCACCCTTCGTGTCGGCAACTGCTCCGGCTTCTACGGCGATCGCTTCTCGGCGATGCGCGAGATGCTCGAGGGCGGCGAGCTCGACTACCTGACCGGCGACTACCTGGCCGAGCTGACGATGCTGATCCTCGGCCGCGACCGGATGAAGAGCGCCGACCTCGGCTACGCGAAGACCTTCCTCAAGCAGCTCACCGAGAACCTCGCCCTCGCGAAGGAGCAGGGCGTGAGGATCGTCGCGAATGCGGGCGGCCTCAACCCCGCCGGCCTCGCCGCCGCGATCCGCGAGGTCGCCGCCGCGCAGGGCATCGACGTCGCGGTGGCCCACGTCGAGGGCGACGACCTCCTCGCACGGTCGGCCGAGCTCGGCTTCGGCGACGCGCTCACCGCCAACGCCTACCTCGGCGCGTTCGGCATCGCCGAGGCCCTGAAGGCCGGAGCCGACATCGTCGTCACGGGGCGCGTCACCGACGCCTCCGTGGTGGTCGGGCCGGCGATCGCCGAGCTCGGCTGGGGCCGCGAGGACTTCGACCGCCTCGCCGGTGCCGTCGTCGCCGGGCACGTCATCGAGTGCGGCGCGCAGGCCACGGGCGGCAACTTCAGCGGCTTCCGCGACATCGACACCAGCCGGCCGCTCGGCTTCCCGATCGCCGAGATCGGCGAGGACGGCGGCGTCGTCATCACGAAGCACGCGAACACCGGGGGAGCGGTCACGGTCGACACCGTCACGGCGCAGCTCGTCTACGAGATCCAGGACCAGCACTACCTGAACCCCGACGTCGTCGTCGACCTGACCAGCATCGAGCTCGCTCCCGACGGCGACGACCGCGTGCGGATCTCGGGTGTCCGCGGCGGTGCGCCCCCGGTGACCACGAAGGTCTGCCTCAACGCGTTCGGCGGCTTCCGCAACAGCGTCGAGTTCGTGCTGACCGGACTCGACATCGAGGACAAGGCCGCTTGGGTGAAGGCGCAGATCGAGGCCGCGCTCACCGACCCGCCGGCCGAGCTGGTCTGGGACCTCGCCCGCACCGACAAGACCGATCCCGCGTCCCAGCCCGAGGCCGCCGCGATGCTGCGCTGCCACGTGAAGGACGCCGACCAGGACAAGGTCGGCCGCGCGTTCAGCGGCGCCGCGGTCGAGGTCGCGCTGGCCTCGTACCCGGGCTTCACGATGACCGCGCCGCCCGGACGCGGCGCGCCCTACGGGATCTACCGCGCTGCCTACGTGCCGCAGGCCGAGGTCCCGCACGTCGTCGTCCACGCCGACGGCTCCCGCACCGATGTCGCGCCGCCCTCCGTCACCGCCGCGCTCGACGACTACTTGTGGAACGATCTGAACGCTTCTGGGCGCGAGAGCGGTGCAACGCGCTCCAACAGTGGAAAGGGGGCGCGGGCGCCACTCGGCCGCCTCGTGCACGCCCGGTCGGGCGACAAGGGCGGCAACGCGAACGTCGGCGTGTGGATCCCGTCGACGCACCCGCGCCGCGACGAGGCCTACGCCTGGCTCGCGGGCTTCCTCACCGAGGACCGCCTCCGCGAGCTCCTCCCGGAAACAGCTGACCTGGAGATCGAGGTCCACCCACTGCCGAACCTGGCCGGCCTGAACGTCGTCCTGCACGGCCTGCTCGGCGAGGGCGTCGCCTCGTCGACTCGCTTCGACCCGCAGGCCAAGGCGCTCGGCGAGTGGCTGCGCGCCCGCGTCGTCACCATCCCGGAGGAGCTGCTCGCATGAACGCCTGGAACACCCCCGAGCGCGACGCGCTCCGCACCGCCGTGGAGGACTTCACGCGCGCCGAGATCGTGCCGCACCTCGCGCAGTGGGAGGACGACGGCGAGCTCCCGCGCGACCTCCACCGCACCACCGCGAAGGCCGGCTTCCTCGCGATCGGCTTCCCCGAGGAGGTCGGCGGCGACGGCGGCGACATGATCGACTCCTGCATCGCCACCGAGGCGATCATGTCCGCGGGCGGCTCCACCGGCCTGCAGGCGAGTCTCTTCACGCACTCGATCGCGACGCCCCACATCATCGACTCGGGCAACACCGACCTCATCGACCGGTACGCCCGGCCCACGCTCGCCGGCGAGATGATCGGCTCGCTCGGCGTCACCGAGCCCGGCGGCGGCTCCGACGTCGCGGGCATCCGCACGAGGGCCGTGCGCGACGGCGACCACTTCGTCGTCAACGGCGCCAAGACGTTCATCACGAGCGGCGTCCGCGCCGACTTCGTCACCACCGCCGTCCGCACCGGCGGTGAGGGACACGGCGGCATCAGCCTGCTCGTCATCGAGAAGGGCACGCCCGGGTTCACCGTGGGCCGCAGCCTGCGCAAGATGGGCTGGCACTGCTCCGACACCGCCGAGCTCTCCTTCGAGGACGTCCGCGTGCCGGCGGAGAACCTCGTCGGCGACGAGAACGCCGGCTTCTACTACATCGCGCAGCAGTTCGTGGGTGAGCGGATCAACCTCGCCACGCAGGCCTACGCCACCGCGCAGCGCGCGCTCGACCTCGCCGTCGCCTACGCGAAGGAGCGCGAGACCTTCGGCAAGCCGCTCATCGCGCGGCAGGTGATCCGCCACAAGCTGGTCGAGATGCACTCGCGCACCGCGGCCGCCCGCGCGCTGACGCGTGGGGTCGTCGAGCGGGCGGTCGACATCTCGAAGTCCGACCCGACCCTGATCCTCGACGCCGTCGTGGCCAAGAACGAGGCCGTCGCGTGCGTCGAGTTCGTGGTGCACGAGGCCGTCCAGATCTTCGGCGGCATGGGCTACATGCGCGAGTCCGAGATCGACCGCCACTACCGCGACGCGCGGATCCTGGGCATCGGTGGCGGCGCCACCGAGGTCATGAAGGACCTCGCCGCGAAGCTGCTGGGGTACTGACGTGTCCGTCGAGCGCCCGCTGCCGTTCCACAAGTGGAGAGGGGTGGGCGACGTGAGCCCGGCCGAGGTCCGCGGGGAGCGGATGGCGCGGCAGCGACTGATCGGGGAGCCGTTCCCCGACCTCGTGTCGTGCGTCGGCACGCTCGGCGCGGTGCAGTTCCAGGAGTTCGAGGACTCGCTGTGGTCGCTCGCGCGTCGCACCCACGACCGCCCTGCGCGCGACGCGATCGCGGCCGAGATCGCCGAGGGCCGTCTCGTCCGCCACCACGTGCTGCGCCCGACCTGGCACGTCGTCCGGATCGAGGACCTCGGCTGGATGCTCGACCTGACCGCCGACCGCATCCGCGCGCAGTCGCGGCCGCAGATGCGCGCCACCGGTGTGCTCGACGACCGCGACCGGCTGGTCGGCCTCGTCGGCGAGATCGTCGAGTCGGCGGAGGCGCCACTGACCCGCAAGGAGATCGGCGCGGCCCTCGCCGAGCGTGGCGTCGAGCTCAAGGGCCAGGCGCTCGGACACATCACCGTCAGCGCCGAGCTCGACAAGGTCGTCACCACGGGCCCCCGCCGCGGCAGCTGGGACACGTTCGTCCCCTTCGCCTCGCGCATCCCGACGGTCGAGCTCGACCGCGAGGAGGCGCTGGTCCGACTCGCGACGATGTACCTCGCCGGCCACGCGCCCGCCACTGCCCGCGACTTCGCGTGGTGGGCGGGCCTCACCCTCACCGACGCGAAGCGCGCGTTCGAGCAGGTCGAGGTCGACGAGGTCGCCCCGACGACCTCCGACGGCACGGCGTTCATCCTCAGCCTCTTCGACGAGCTCGTGATCGCCTACCAGGACCGCTCGCACTACCAGGTCCCGATCGCGGGCGGCGGCACGATCGACGTGTGGGGCGGCAACCTCGTCCTGCTCGACGGCGTGGTCGCCGCGACGTGGCGCAGCCTCAAGCCGAAGCGCAAGGACGGCAACGGCCTCTTCGAGATCACCCCCGTGCGGGCCCTGACCCGCGCCGACCGCGACCGCATCGACGCCGATGCGCTCGCCTTCATCGACCACCTCGACATCCCTGTCGACCTGCAGTGGAAGGACCCCGCATGAGCAGTGTCAGGACCGCCGTCGACCCGACGACGGCCGCCTACCGGGAGAACCGGGAGGCCGCCCTCGAGCGCGTGGCCGACCTCGGGGAGCAGCACGCCAAGGCGCTGGCCGGTGGCGGCGAGAAATACGTCGCGCGACACCACCAGCGGGGCAAGCTCACCGCGCGCGAGCGGATCGAGCTGCTCGTCGACCAGGACTCCCCGTTCCTCGAGCTCGGCGCGCTGGCCGGCTGGGGCACCGACTTCACCGTGGGCGGCTCGATCATCACCGGCATCGGCGTCGTCGAGGGCGTCGAGTGCATGATCATCGCGAACGACCCCACCGTGAAGGGCGGCTCGTCGAACCCCGTCACGGTCAAGAAGGGCTTCCGCGCCGCGCAGATCGCCGCGGAGAACCGGCTGCCGACGATCAACCTCGTCGAGTCCGGTGGCGCCGACCTGCCCACGCAGAAGGACATCTTCATCCCCGGCGGCGCCAGCTTCCGCAACATCACGAACGCCAGCGAGGACCGGCGCCCCACGGTGGCCCTCGTGTTCGGCAACTCCACCGCCGGCGGCGCCTACGTGCCCGGCATGAGCGACTACGTCGTCATGGTCGACGGCGGCGCGAAGGTGTTCCTCGGCGGCCCGCCGCTGGTGAAGATGGCCACCGGCGAGGAGTCCGACGACGAGTCGCTCGGTGGCGCGCAGATGCACGCGAAGCAGTCCGGCCTGGCCGACTACCTCGCCGTGGACGAGCGCGACGCGATCCGCCTCGGTCGCCAGATCATCCGCCGCATCAACTGGCGCAAGGCCGGCCCGGTGCCGGCCTCGGTCTACGCCGAGCCCGTGCTCGACCCCGAGGAGCTGCTGGGCATCGTGCCCACCGACCTCAAGGTGCCGTTCGACCCCCGCGAGGTCATCGCGCGCCTCGTCGACGGCAGCGAGTTCGACGAGTTCAAGCCGCTCTACGGCCAGAGCCTGGTCACCGGCTTCGCGCAGCTGCACGGCTACCCGATCGGCATCCTGGCCAACGCCCAGGGCGTGCTGTTCAGCCAGGAGGCGCAGAAGGCCGCGCAGTTCATCCAGCTGGCCAACCAGACCGACACGCCGCTGCTGTTCCTGCACAACACCACGGGCTACATGGTCGGCGCGGAGTACGAGCAGGGCGGCATCATCAAGCACGGCGCGCAGATGATCAACGCGGTCTCGAACAGCAAGGTCCCGCACATCTCGATCGTGATGGGCGCGTCGTACGGCGCCGGCCACTACGGCATGAGCGGACGCGCGTACGACCCGCGGTTCATGTTCAGCTGGACCGGCGCGAAGTCGGCCGTGATGGGCCCGGCGCAGCTGGCCGGCGTGATGGAGATCGTCGCGCGGCAGTCGGCCGAGTCGAAGGGCCAGGTGTTCGACGCCGAGGGGTTCCAGGGCATCAAGGACCTCGTCGAGGCGCAGATCGAGGAGCAGTCGCTCGCGTACTTCACGAGCGGCCTGGGCTACGACGACGGCGTCATCGACCCGCGCGACACCCGCACGATCCTCGGCATCTGCCTGTCCGCGATCGCCAACGCGCCCGTCGAGGGCGCGCGGGGCTACGGGGTGTTCCGCCTGTGAGACGAACGATGAGGCCCTTGGCCCCGATCCAGTACCCGAATGCATCATCGTTCGTTCCGTCCCCGTCAGGAGGCCCCCGTTGAGCACGATTCGCAAGGTCCTGGTCGCCAACCGTGGCGAGATCGCGCGGCGGGTGTTCCGCACGTGTCGTGAGCTCGGGATCGAGACCGTCGCGGTCTTCTCGGACGCCGACGCCGGCATGCCGTTCGTGGCCGAGGCCGACGTCGCGGTGCGGCTGCCGGGCAGCGCACCGTCGGACACGTACCTGCGCGGCGACCTCGTCATCGAGGCCGCGCGCCGCAGCGGTGCCGACGCGATCCACCCCGGCTACGGCTTCCTGTCAGAGAACGCTGAATTCGCCCGCGACGTCGAGGCCGCCGGCCTGACCTGGATCGGCCCGAGCCCGGAGTCCATCGACCAGATGGGCAGCAAGATCCGCGCGAAGGAGATCATGGCCGCCGCGGACGTCCCGATCCTCTCGGTCGACGTCGACGCGGTGTCCGAGTCCGACCTGCCGCTGCTGGTCAAGGCCAGCGCCGGCGGCGGCGGCCGCGGCATGCGCGTCGTCGAGCGGCTCGAGGAACTCCCCGGCGAGCTCGAGAAGGCCAGGGCCGAGGCCGCGTCGGCGTTCGGCGACGGCACCGTGTTCGTCGAGCCCTACCTGCCGCGAGCCCGCCACGTGGAGGTCCAGGTCCTGGCCGACACGCACGGCACCGTCTGGGCCGTGGGCGACCGCGACTGCTCGATCCAGCGCCGCCACCAGAAGGTCGTGGAGGAGGCGCCCGCGCCGAACCTCTCGGAGACGGCGCGCACCACGCTGCACGCCGCCGCCCGCCAGGCCGCCGAGGCCGTGGCCTACCGCGGCGCCGGCACGGTGGAGTTCCTCGTCGACGGCGACCGCGTGTTCTTCCTCGAGATGAACACCCGCCTGCAGGTGGAGCACCCCGTCACCGAGGAGGTGCACGGCATCGACCTCGTCGCCGCGCAGATCGCGATCGCCGAGGGCCAGCCGCTCACGGGCGAGGTCTCCGCACCGCGGGGCCACGCGATCGAGGTTCGCCTCTACGCCGAGGACCCCGCCGACGACTGGTCGCCGCAGACCGGCACGATCCGCGCGTTCGAGCTCCCCGACTCGGTCCGCGTGGACTCGGCCGTCGAGGTCGGCAGCGTCGTGGGCATCCACTACGACGCGATGATCGCGAAGGTCATCGCGCACGGTCCCGACCGCGGTACGGCGCTGCGCACCCTCGTCGACGCGCTGCGCCGCTCGCGCGTCCACGGCGTGACCACGAACGCGGCGGCGCTGCGCCAGATCCTCGAGGCGAAGCAGGTGCGCGAGGCCGACTTGTGGACCTCGATGCTGGAGGAGAACGCCGACGAGTGGTTCGGCGACGAGGCCGGCGACCCGCTGGTCCCCGTGGCGGCCGCGCTGGCCGAGGCGAGCCTCGCGGCGACCTCGGCACGGGTGCTCAGCCGCATCCCCGCGGGCTTCCGCAACGTGCCGAGCCAGCCGCTCACGCGGGAGTACGAGGGCCACCCGGCCGTCGCCTACGGCAGCCGGCAGGGACGACTCGCGGTCGACGGGGCCACGGTCGTCTCGATCGAGACCGGTGACGCGAGCGCCGAGGTGCTGCTGGAGGTCGACGGCGTGACCCGCCGCTACCTCGTGGCGGTGACCGACGGCCACGTGGACGTCGATGGCCCGGAGGGCTCGACGAGCCTCACGCCGGTGCCGCGCTTCGTCGACCCGGCCGACGTGGTGGCCGAGGGCTCGCTGCTGGCGCCGATGCCGGCGGCGGTCACCGCGGTCAAGGTCGCCGACGGCGATCGCGTCGCGAAGGGCGACCCCGTGGTCGTCCTCGAGGCGATGAAGATGCAGCACACCATCTCGGCGCCCTCCGACGGCGTCGTCAGCGGCCTGGCCGTGAGCGTCGGTCAGCAGGTCGAGGCCGGAGCGGTCCTCGCCGTCATCGAGGAGGAGAGCGAATGAGCAACTTCACGGAGTCCGAGGAGCGGCGCGAGCTGCGCAAGGCCGTCGCGGCCCTGGGCGCCAAGTACGGCGAGCACTACTTCTACGAGGCCGCGAAGGAGGGCCGCAAGACCACCGAGCTGTGGTCGGAGGCCGGCAAGCTCGGCTACCTCGGCGTCTCGATCCCCGAGGAGTTCGGCGGCGGCGGTGGTGACATCGGCGACCTCGCCGCGGTCTGCGAGGAGCTGGCGATCGCCGGCTGCCCGCTGCTGCTCATGGTGGTCTCGCCCGCGATCGTCGGCACGGTCATCGCCCAGTACGGCACGCAGGAGCAGAAGCAGCGCTGGCTGCCGGGCCTGGCCGACGGCACCGAGACCTACGCCTTCAGCATCACCGAGCCGGATGCCGGGTCGAACTCGCACAACCTCGTCACGACGGCGACGAAGACCGAGGACGGCGGCTGGGTCCTCAAGGGCGGCAAGACGTACATCTCGGGCGTCGACGAGGCCAGTCACGTGCTGGTCGTCGGCCGCACCGCCGACGCCAAGAGCGGCAAGCTCAAGCCGGCGCTGTTCATGGTCCCGACCGACTCCGACGGCTTCAACGCCCAGGAGATCGACATGGGCCTGACCAGCCCCGAGAAGCAGTTCACGCTGTTCTTCGACGACATCCGGCTGCCCGCGGACGCGCTCGTCGGCAGCGAGGACGCCGGCCTCGAGCAGCTGTTCGCCGGGCTGAACCCCGAGCGGATCATGGCGGCGTCGATGGGCACCGGCACGGCGCGCTGGGCGCTGAACAAGGCCGTCGCCTACGCCAAGGACCGCGACGTGTGGGGGCGTCCGATCGGCGCGCACCAGGCGATCGCGCACCCGCTGGCGCAGCTGCACATCGACATCGAGATGACCCGCCTGCTCACCCAGAAGGCCGCCGCGCTCTACGCTGCCGGGGATCTGATGGGCGCCGGCGAGGCCGCCAACATGGCCAAGGTCGCCGCCGGCGACGCCGCGGCCAAGGCGGTCGACACCGCGATCCAGACGCACGGCGGCAACGGCCTGGCCAACGAGTACGGTCTCGTCCAGGCGCTCGCGTCCTCGCGGCTGTCCAACATCGCGCCGGTCAGCAAGCAGATGGCCCTCAACTTCGTCGCCCAGTTCTCGCTGGGCCTGCCGAAGTCCTACTGACTGCTCGCCCCACCTCCACGAACGGAGCACCATGACCGAACTCGTCCACCTCGACGTCGCGGACGGCGTCGCGACGATCACACTCGACAGCGAGCACAACCGCAACGCCCTGAGCCGCCAGTTGGTCACCGAGCTGGGGGCGCACCTCGACAGCGCGGAGTCCGACGCCGACGCGAAGGTGATCGTGCTGCGCTCGGCGCATCGCGTCTTCTGCTCGGGAGCCGACCTGTCCGAGGCCGCCGAGGGCTCGATGCAGGAGGGGGCGAGCACCCTGATCGGCCTCCAGCGCCGCATCGCCACGAGCGCCAAGCCCGTGGTCGTCGTGCTGGGCGGCCCGGTGCGCGCGGGCGGCCTCGGACTCGTCGGGGCCGCCGACATCGTGCTGGCCACGCGGTCGGTGACGTTCGCGCTGACCGAGGTCCGACTCGCGCTCGCCCCCGCGGTGATCAGCCTGTCGCTGCTGCCGCGGCTGAGCCCGCGGGCCGCCTCCGACCTCTTCCTCACCGGCCGCACCTTCGACGCCGCCGAGGCGGCCGAGATCGGCCTCGTCACGCGGGTCGTCGAGGACGACGCACTCGACGCCGGTCTGCAGGCGGTCCTGGACGACCTCGGCCAGGGCTACCCGCAGGGCTTCCGCGAGACGAAGGCGCTGCTCAACCATGACCTCGTCGAGCGGATCGACCGCCTCGGCGACCGGCTGGCCGAGCAGTCGGCGCGCCTCTTCGGCAGCGACGAGGCGCGCGAGGCGATGCTCGCGTTCCTGTCCCGCAAGCGCTGACCCGGAACGACGAACGCCCCCTCCCGGCCGGGAGGGGGCGTTCGTCGTGGGTGACTCACGGAGCCATGGGCGAATCCTCCGGCACGGCGGACAGCGCGTTCACCGAGCAGCGGACCTGAGGCGCGACGAACGAGACGCGCCCCGCGGCGTCACCGTGACCGAACGCGATCATCGGGCGCTTCGTGATGGCGTAGCTCGCGGCCTTCGGGGCGGCACCGGCGGGCGCGGCGGTGCGGAACTCCTGGGCCTCCTCGCTGTCGCTGGTCGGGATCGAGATCACGAGCAGCTCGCCGGCCTCCGCGTCGGGGGCGCCGACCGAGCCACGGAGCGTCGTGCACTTCCCGGCGGTGTTGAAGTAGATGCCCGAGCCCGAGAACGTGAGCGCCTTCGGGTAGGTCTTGCCGGCGATGGTGACGGGGCCGTTCTCGACGGGGCCCGCCTTCTCGCTCGGCTGCGTGGTCAGGTCCAACCAGCGGTAGCCGACGTAGCCGCGGCGCGAGCTGGAGCCCGCCCTGGCCTTCGTGGACTTGGGCGCGACGACGCGCACGTACTGCTGTCCGGCGGTCAGCACCCGGACGCGGGCGGAGTAGGTGCGCTTCGTGCTGGTGCGGACCTTGGCGACGGTCTTCCAGGCGCCGGTGCCGACCTTGCGCTGCACGAGCAGCTTCTTCCGGGCGGCCTTCGGGCCGGCGACCTTGCCGGTGACCTTGATGGTGGTGCCGACGGTCGGGGCGGTCGTGTTGATCGCGATGGCGACCTTGTAGGTGGGCTTGGGGGCGGCCTGGGCCGCGGTGGGGGCGAGAGCGAGGACCAGTCCGGTCGTCGCGGCGAGGGCGATGGCGCGCATGCGCATGCGGTTCTTCCTTACGTCGTGGAGAGATGCAGCGACGACAGCGTAGGGCCGTGACGCGTGTGGCTGAGGGGAAATGGGAGAACTCACGGGCCCTAGGCGTAGTCACATGGGATGACATGCGATCGTTCCCGTCTCCTCCGTCCGAAATGGGACATACGTTGCAGAAGTGATTTCCCGCCCCACGCGTCCCATGTCTCCCGCGCGCCGCGCCGGACGTCCGCTCGCCGCCGTGCTCGCCCTCGTCATCGCGCTGGCCGGCCTCGTGTCGGTCGCCGCACCGGCGCAGGCCGCGGACGAGGCCACGTACGTCCGGACGTTCGCCGCAGCCGGATCGGGCGAGGGGGCGACGGGCTCGTCCTACGCCCTGGCCCAGGACGCCGACGGTCGGATCTACACCGCTGAGCTCTCGGCTGGCGTGGTCAAGCTCTACAGCGCCGAGGGAGAGTTCCTGCGGACGATCGGACAGGGCCACCTCAGCTCGGCCTACGGTGCGGCGGTGGACGCCGCCGGCAACGTCCACGTCACGGAGTCGGGCGGCCGGATCAGCACGTTCGACCCGAACGGGACCCTGATCTCGAGCTTCCGCGTCGACGCGTCGATCCCGTTCCAGATCGCCGCGTCAGGAGGTCACCTGTTCGTCACCGACGTCGACACGGGCCGCGTCCTCAAGCTGACGCCCCAGGGCGAGCAGGTCAGCACGTGGGAGAACGTCGGCGGACCCGGCCAGCGCGCCAGCGCCTTCGGCATCGCGGCGCGCGACGGCTACGTCTACGTCGCCGACCTCCATGGTGGGGCGATTCGCAAGTACGACACGAACGGCACGCACGTCGCCGACTTCACCCAGGTCTCCGGCCGGGCGATGGCGGGCCCCTACGGAGTCTCCGTCGACTCGGCGGGCCGGATCGCCGTCGCCGAGCTCTACGGCCCCGGTGCCGCGGTCCTCGACCCGCAGGGTCGGACCCTCGTCGCGTGGGGCTCGCGCGGGACCGGCGCCGGCCAGTTCCAGCAGCCCACGGGGATCTCGCTCGACGACACCGGTCGCGTGTACGTCGCCGACTTCCAGCGCAACATCCAGCAGTTCGAGCTGGAGCCGACCTTCAAGGCGTTCACTCCGACGATCCAAGGCTCGGGCCGCGCCGGGGACGAGCTGAGCGTGACCGCGGCGACCACTCCCGAGCCCGCTTCGTGGACGTACGCGTGGACGGTCGGCGGCAGCGACGAGGTGCGCTCGACGGCGGCGACGTTCACCCCGACCCTGGCCGATGTCGGCGAGTTCGTCACGGTGACCGTCACGGCGAAGGGAGTGGACGGCGAGCCCGCCGACCGCTCCGGCGTGGCGCAGCAGCAGGTCCTGCCGGCCCTCATGACGGCCGGCGCGACCCTCACGGACTCGACCCCGACCACGCCGCCCACGTCCGGTGACGTGCTCACGGTCGTGCCCGACGAGTCGAGGATCCCCGAGGGCGGCCGACGGGTCCAGACCCGGTGGGGCCACCTGGACGACGAGCAGGAGTGCGTGACGCGCGACGACTTCGACGGCTCGGTCACGTACGACGTGAGCAACGCCGACGCGGGACGGACGATCTGCGTCAGCCTGATGTACCTCGCCACCGGCTACGACACGCTCGTGGTGGGCGCCGCGGCGTCCGACCTTGCGGTGGGCGCCTTCACCGCCCCGACGCCGATGACCGACGTCCAGGAGCCTCGGGTCGGCGAGACCGTCACCGCCACGGTGGACCTCGACGACGCGCCCGAGGGCGCCGAGGTCACCGCCTGGCAGTGGGGCCTGGTCGACGGCGAGGACTGCGCCGTGATCGAGGGCGCGGACGAGGCCGCCTTCACCCCGGAGGTCGCCGAGCTCGAGAAGTCGCTGTGCGTGACCGTCACGGTGAGCGCACCGCACCACGCCGATGCCACGACCACCCACGCGGTCGGCGAGGTCGGCGCCGGCGACTTCGCGGAGTCGCCCGCCGTCTCGATCCCGGGCTGGGTCGAGGCCGGCGTCGAGACCACGGCCACCGTCACGGGCGGCGATCCGGCGGACGCCGAGCGGGCGTACCAGTGGAACCTCGACGGCGAGCCGATCGACGGCGCGACGCAGGCCGCCTTCACGCCGAAGGGCGCGCACCGCGGTCATGAGCTGTCGGTGACCGTGACGTCCTCCGCGCGCGGCTTCGTGGACGACGTGACGACCTCCGACGCGGTGGAGGTGGGCGTGGGCACACTGCGCGTCCCGAGCCCGCAGCCCAGCAGCGACCGCCCCCGCGTGGGCGAGCCGATCTCGCTGCCGATCGACCTCTCGGAGGCTCCGGAGGAGGCCGCTGCGCACTGGCAGTGGGGCGTGGCCGCGGACGAGGACTGTGTCGCCATCTCGGGTGCGACGTCAGCCTCGTTCACGCCCACGGCCGACCTCGTCGGCAAGACCCTGTGCGTCGAGGCCGGCGTCACGGCCGAGGGCTACGAGCCTCTCACCGGGGTCTTCGTCCCGGAGCACGCCGTGGTCCGGGGCACGCTGCCGGCGATGCGGGCGATCCTCAGCACGAGGACCCCGAAGGTCGGCACGACGCTCACGGCGCCGGTGATGGCCGGTGTCCTGCCGGAGGGTGCGAGCACCACCACGACGTGGGGCCTCGCGCAGGCCGGCAAGGACTGCCGTCCCGTCACGAAGGCCGGCTCCTACCGCGTGACCTCGGCGATGGCCGGGCGCGAGGTCTGCGTGCGGGTCACGGTGACGGCGCCGGGCTACGTGGAGTGGTCGACGACCCTGCGGACCGGCCGGGTCACGGAGATCGCGAAGGCCTCCACGTCGCGCACGGTCGTCCGTGACCGCGAGGTGTTCACGGTCCGCGCCCAGGGCCTGGCCCCGGGTCAGCGCTACCGGATCTCGCTGCGCCACCAGATGGTGACCGGCAAGGCCGACTCGCACGGTCGCGTCGTCCGGAAGGTCCGTTACGGCAGGGGCCTGAAGTCGGCGAAGCGCACGATCGTGGTGCGCGGCTTCGACGGCGCGAAGGTCACGTACCTGAAGAAGATCCGGGTGACGCACCGCGTGCGATGACGCGTGACGCGCCCGCGGACGCCGGCCGACCCCCGTTTGGCGGTCGGCGTCCGCGCGGCGC
Source organism: Aeromicrobium tamlense (assembly GCF_013408555.1). Lineage (NCBI taxonomy): Bacteria > Bacillati > Actinomycetota > Actinomycetes > Propionibacteriales > Nocardioidaceae > Aeromicrobium > Aeromicrobium tamlense. The sequence goes on along the minus strand of NZ_JACBZN010000001.1, from coordinate 2,839,209 downwards.
TTGCGTCGGTCCCGAGTGGCCGACGCCTCCCATGAGCCCGTCACCGGCGCGCTGATACGTCGGTCCCCGAGAACCTGACGGCGTCCGCGGCGCGGCGGTGCGTCCACACGGCTGGTCCGCGGTGCCTAGAATGGAGAGTTCCCCCACGCCACCGAAGGACGTCGATGAGCAACCCCTCTCCCGATGAACGCGAGCTCGCGCACGAGCAGGCGTACGTCGACACCGTCTACGAGCGCCTGGAGGAGTCCACCAAGGTGGCCCGGTCGCTCGTCGCCGAGGGGATGGCGCGCGGCCACATCGGCCACGAGGGCGGCCTGGTCGAGCGCGACGCGATGGTCTACCAGGCCTCGCGCCGGCTGAGTGCCCTGCACGCGGCCCACGACGGCCTGGTGTTCGGCCGCCTCGACCTCGACGGCGGTGAGGCCCGCTACATCGGCCGCATCGGCGTGCGCGACGCCGACCGCGAGATCATCCTCGTCGACTGGCGCGCCCCGGCGGCCTCGGTGTTCTACCAGGCCACGGCGCAGGATCCGGCCGGCGTCGTCCGCCGGCGCGTGCTGCGCTGCCGCGGCGACCGCGTGATCGGCATCGAGGACGAGCTGCTCGACGCCGACGCCGCGCCCGACGACATGGTCGTGATCGGCGAGGGCGCGCTGCTGGCCAGCCTCAGCCGCGCCCGCGACAGCTCGATGCACTCGGTCGTCGCCACGATCCAGAAGGAGCAGGACGAGGCGATCCGCGCGCCCTCCCGCGGCGCCGTGATCATCGGCGGCGGCCCCGGCACCGGCAAGACGGTCGTGGCGCTGCACCGCGCGGCCTACCTGCTCTACACCGACCGGCGCCGGTTCGAGTCCGGCGGCGTGCTCGTCGTCGGCCCGTCCGGCGTCTTCATGAACTACATCGAGCGCGTGCTGCCCAGCCTCGGCGAGACCAGCGTGGTGCTGCGCTCGATCGGCGAGGTCGTCGACGGCATCCGCGCCACCGAGCACGCCTCGCCCGAGGCCGCCGCGCTGCTCGGCGCGAGCCAGATGGCCACCGCGCTCGCACGCATCGCCAAGGCCCCGCAGCCCGGCTCGCCCCAGCGGCTCGACCTGTTCTACCGCGACGACCGGCTCGTGCTGGAGGCCTCCGACCTCGCGCGCATCCGCAAGCGCGTCCTCTCGAACGGCCTGCCCAACACCACCCTGTCCTCCGCGCGCGAGGAGCTCGTGAAGGCGCTGTGGGACAAGGTCACCGGCGACCGTGCGCTCGACCGCGGCGAGGAGGCGTTCGGCGACCACCTCGACGGTGACGAGGCCTTCGAGGACTTCGTCGAGTCGTGGTGGCCCGAGCTCGACCCGGTCGACGTGTGGCGCACCGTGCCCTCGCGTCTGGGCGAGGTCGCCTCCGACCTGTTCACCTCGTTCGAGCAGCAGGTGCTGCGCCGCGAGTGGGCCGACGAGCCCACGATCGAGGACATCCCGCTCATCGACGAGCTGCGCCACCTGCTGGGCGAGGCGCCTGTGCGCACCGAGGACGACTGGGCGTCGCCGAAGCAGCTGATGAGCTTCGAGCAGCGCGAGCGCGAGGACCGCATCCAGGCCACCGGCAGCATCGACGACGAGGGCTTCGCCCACGTGCTGGTCGACGAGGCGCAGGACCTGTCGCCCATGCAGTGGCGGATGCTCGGCCGCCGCGGCCGCACCGCCAGCTGGACGATCGTCGGCGACGAGGCGCAGTCCTCGTGGCCCGTCCCCGCCGAGTCCGCGGCCGCCCGCGACGAGGCCCTCGGCACGCTCGCCGTCCACCGCTTCCGGCTGTCGACGAACTACCGCAACTCCGCCGAGATCTACGAGTTCGCCGCGCAGGTCGCCCGCCACGCGATCGCCCACCCCGACCTCGCCGACGCGGTCCGCCGCACGGGCCTCGACCCCCGTCACGAGGTCGTCGCCCCGGACGAGCTGCTCGACCGCGCGGTCGCCGAGACCACCGCGATGCTGGGCCAGGTCGACGGCACGGTCGCGGTCGTCGCGCCCTCGGGCCGCCTCGACCGGCTGCGCGCCGTGATGCCGCAGGACGAGCGCCTGCGCGTGCTCGACCCGCTCGACACGAAGGGCCTCGAGTTCGACGGCGTCGTGCTGGTCGACGCCGACGGCGTGGTCACCGAGGCCGCCGCCGGCTGGCGCACCCTCTACGTCGTGCTCACGCGCGCCACCCAGCGCCTCGTCACGGTCGGCACCAGCCGCACGTGGCTCGATCGGGTGGCCGAGTGAACCGGATCGTCGCGGGTCTGGCCCTGCTGGGCGTCGGCCTCGCGGTGGCGGTGCCGGTCACGGCCGCCACGTTCGTCGACACCGAGCGCACCGTCACGATCGGCGCCCACAACGCCACCGCGCGTCCCACGTTCGACGGGCACGTCACGATCGTCGCCGGGCCCCTGCTGCCCGAGCTGCGGATGCCGTCCGACGCGCTGCTGGGCATCGGCGCCCAGGTGGTCCTGCGCGACAGCCCCGACACCGACCTCGAGCGCGTCCTGGCGCAGGACGCGGCGATCGCCAGCCAGCCCGAGGGCGAGATCGCGGCGATGACCTCGGAGATCACCGAGATGGGCCTGGCGGCGCTCCAGCGCGGCCTGGCCGCCGGCGTCATCGCGATGGTCGTCGTGGGCGTCGGCTGGGTGGCAGTCGGGCCGCGCCGCCGCCGCGAGCTGCGCGACCAGTGGCCACCCGAGCCGCGCACCGCCCTCGTCGGCGGCGTGCTCGCGATCGTGGTGCTCGGCGCCGTCATGGCCTACGCGCCCGACCCCAGCACGAAGCGCGAGGTCGCGTGGGTGCCGATCCGGCAGGAGTTCCCCGAGCTGCCCGACGAGGCGCGGCTCGCCCACGTGGAGATCTCGCGCGGCGCCGCCACCGCCACCAGCAAGGCCATCGTCCAGGGTGCGCTCGACACCTACGAGGAGTCGCTGGCGTTCTACTCCTCGCTCGCCGAGAAGGCCAAGGACGTTCCCGTCCGCGCGCCCGAGCCGGGCCAGACCACCGCACTCGTCGTCACCGACCGTCACGACAACATCGGCATGGACCCCGTCGCCCGCGAGGTGGCCCGCGCCGCCGACGCGTCGTTCGTCATCGACATGGGCGACGACACGTCGAACGGCGCCTCGTGGGAGGCGTTCAGCATCAAGTCGCTGCGCCAGACCTTCGAGGACCTGCCGATCCTCGCCGTCGCGGGCAACCACGACACCGGCAAGTACATCCTGCGCGAGATGGAGCGCAACGACTTCCTCGTGTTCGACGGCGAGCCCACCGATGTCGAGGGCATCCGCATGATCGGTGAGAGCGACCCACGCAGCTCGGGCCTGACCGCCGGCTACAACGGCAACGAGGGCGACAACATCGCCGCGATCACCGAGCAGAGCGAGAAGCTGGCCGAGGCCGCGTGCGAGGACGGCGAGGTGTCGCTCATGGTCACGCACAGCGCCGCGTCGGCCAAGCGCACCGTGCAGGAGGGCTGCGTCGACCTCGCCATCAGCGGGCACCTGCACCGCCAGGTCGGCCCCACCAGCACCGAGGGCCCGCAGGGCACCTCCACCGAGGTGTCGATCGGCTCCACGGGCGGCGCGGTCTACGCGTTCGCGCTCGGCACCAAGCTGCGCCGCGACGCGCAGGTGGCCGTGCTGACCTTCGAGGCCGGCCGCGTCGTCGGCCTGCAGATCGTCACCTTCAAGCCCGGCGCCGTCATCGACGTCGGCGACTACACGACCCTCCCGGTCCCCGTCGCCGACTGACTCCGGTGTTGCCCCGGCCACTCGATCGCCGGGGCACGCCCGGGGCCCGCTACGCTGTGCGCATGTCGACGACCAGCACCTGGTGGCCCCTCCGCTGAGGAGGACTGTCGACGTACCCACGCCCAGACCCCCACATGGCGGTCTGGGCGTCGTTCGTCCGACCGCGGGAAGAAGACCACGATGACGAAAGAGCTCCTCGACGACGTGCTGGCTCAGCCGGCGTTCGCGCTGATCCGCGGGCGCGAGGCCGATCGCGTCACGCTCCTGGGCGGCCCGCGCACCGACATCGAGCGGCTGGCCGACATCCCGCTCGCCGAGGGCCCCGGCCCCGCCTGGGACCACCTCGTCGTCGTCCCGTTCGCCCAGGTCGCCGAGCGCGGCTTCGAGGCCCACCAGGACGGCACGCCCCTGTCGGTGATCGAGGCGCGCTCGAACCACGACGTCGCCCTCGCCGACCTGCTCGAGGTGCTGCCGAACGGCGCGATCGACCTCGCCGACCGCGGCGGCTTCGAGACCTCCGACGAGGACTACGCCGCGATGGTGCGCCGCATCATCGACGACGAGATCGGCCAGGGCGAGGGCGCGAACCTCGTCATCGGCCGCCGCTACCGCGCCACCGTGTCCGACTGGGACCACGCCAAGGCGCTCACCGTCTTCCGCCGCCTGCTCGAGCGCGAGCGCGGCGCCTTCTGGACCTTCTGCATCTTCACCGGGGACCGCTACCTGATCGGCGCGAGCCCCGAGCGGCACGTCAGCCTCGACGACGGCCAGCTCCGGATGAACCCGATCAGCGGCACGTTCCGCATGCGGGGCCTGGAGACCCACGCCGACCGCAAGCGCGAGCTGCTGAAGTTCCTGTCCGACGAGAAGGAGATCTACGAGCTCTTCATGGTCGTCGACGAGGAGCTCAAGATGATGTGCGACCTGTGCCACGAGGGTGGCCTCGTGCTGGGTCCGTACCTCAAGCCGATGAGCCACCTCGTGCACACCGAGTACCTGCTGGCCGGCCGCACCGACCGCGACCCGCGCGACATCCTGCGCGACTCGATGTTCGCCGCCACCGTCACGGGCAGCCCCGTGGAGAACGCCTGCCGCCTCATCAAGCAGTACGAGCCGCAGGGTCGCGGCTACTACGCCAGCGTGGCCGCGCTCGTCGGTCGGGACGAGAACGGCACGGCCCGGCTCGACGCCCCCATCCTCATCCGCACGGCCGACGTCGACCTCGACGGCCACCTCACGGTCACGGCGGGCGCCACGCTCGTGCGCGACTCCGACGCGGACTACGAGACGAACGAGACGTGGGCCAAGGCCTCGGGCGTGCTGAGCGCGTTCGGCCTGGTCGAGGCCGCGCCCGAGCCCGTGGAGGGCTTCGACGCGTTCACCCGCGAGGACGACGTGCTCATCGCGCTCGGCTCGCGCAACCAGCGGCTCAGCCAGTTCTGGCTCAGCGACCAGTCGGGCACGGCGCCCACACCCGCGCTCGAGGGCAAGCGGGTCGTGGTGCTCGACGGCGAGGACGACTTCGTCAACATGCTGTCGCACGTCTTCGGCGTGATGGGCATGACCACCGACGTGGTCCGCCACGACGAGTGGACCGAGGAGGCGCTCGACGGGCACGACCTCGTCGTGATCGGTCCCGGTCCGGGCGACCCGCGCGACGGCGACGACGCGAAGATCGCCGTGCTGCGCCGTGCCACCCGCCGCCTGCTCGAGCGGGAGCAGCCGTTCCTGTCGATCTGCCTGGGCCACCAGACGCTGTGCCACGAGCTCGGGCTCGACCTGGACTACAAGGACATCGTCTTCCAGGGCACGCAGAGCGCGCTGCCGGTGCTGGACCGCACCGAGACCGTGGGCTTCTACAACACGTTCGTCGGCCGCGTCCCGGAGTCGGGCCTGCCCGAGGGGGTCACGGCGCAGACGGACCCGGCCACCGGTGACATCCACCTGGTGGCCGGGCCTCACTACCGCGGGATCCAGTTCCACGCCGAGTCGGTGCTCACGCAGAACGGCTACGCCATCCTGCGCGACCTCACCGCTGCGCTGCTGGGCTGAGCGTCACTCCTGGGCGCGGGCGGCGGCTCCGCCGTCGCTGCCCAGCTCGACCTCGATCTCTTGGGTCTTGTCGCCCCGCAGCACGGTCAGCTCGATCGTGTCGCCGGGCTTGTAGCCGCGCACCGTGGCGACCAGCGCCTGGTTGTCGGAGACCGGGTTGCCGTCGACCTTGGTGACGATGTCGCCGGCCTTCAGGCCCGCCTTGTCGCCGGCGCCGCCCGAGCTGACCTCGCCGATCTCCGCGCCGATCGTCGTGACCTGGTCGTCGCCGGTGGCGCTGCGCACCTGGACGCCGATCTGGGCGTGCTCCACGGTGTCGCCGTCGAGGATCTGCGTGGCCACGTTGTTGACCAGGTTGATCGGGATCGCGAAGCCCAGGCCGACCGAGCCGTTGCCCTGGCCGCCGGTGTTGATGGCCGAGTTGATGCCGATGACCTGGCCCTCGAGGTTGACCAGCGGGCCACCCGAGTTGCCCGGGTTGATCGCGGCGTCGGTCTGGATCGCGGGGAACGTCGTGCTGGGGCCGTCAGCGCTCTGGTCGCCGGGGGAGACCGGACGGTTGAGGGCCGAGACGATGCCGGTGGTGACCGTGGACTCGAGGCCGAACGGGGAGCCGATCGCCACGACGGTCTGGCCGACCTTGACCTGCTTGGAGTCGCCCAGCGTGGCGGCGGGCAGGTCGCTGACGCCCTCGGCCTTGATGACCGCGACGTCGGTGGCCACGTCGCGGCCGACGATCTCGGCCTTCGCGATGCGGCCGTCGTTGAAGGCGACGGTGATCGAACCGCCGTCCGCGGCGGCCTCGACGACGTGGTTGTTCGTCAGGATGCTGCCGTCCTTGCTGATGACCACGCCGGTGCCGGTGCCGGACTCGCCGCCACCCGTGACGTTGATCTTCACCGTGGCGGGCAGGACGGCGTCGGCGACCGCCGAGACGTCGCTCTGCGCGCCGGTCGAGGAGGCCGGGCGGTCCAAGGACGTGCCCGTGACGCTCGTCGAGGTGCTGGAGTCGTCCTGCATCGCGTCATAGAGCGCGGCGCCCCCGGCGGCGGACGCACCGGCCAGCAGGATGACGCCGGTGGCGGCGGCCACGAGGCGGCCGGCGCGGCGCTTCTTGCGCGGCTGGGGCTCGGGGGAGGCCATGGGGTAGCCGAAGGCGGCGGAGCCGCCGGGTCCGCCCGGGCCGGTGGGGCCGTTCGGGTCGGCGGGCGCGCCGGCGAAGGTGCGGGTGGGCTCGTTCACCGACACGGTCGGCTCGTGGTCGTCCGTGGTCGCCCACGGATCGACGGGGCGCTCGTCGGCGCGAGGCTCCTCAACGCGGGTCTCCTCGGCACGGTGCTCATCGGCACGGGGCTCGGAGAAGGGCCAACCGGTCTCGGCCCGCTGCGCGGGCTGCTGCGGCTCCTGCGGCGCCGTCGGGGGCACGTAGGGGCGGTCGGCGTACGGATCACGCTGGTCTGTCATGGTTCAACCTTCCCGCGAGGACCTGAGAGTTGCTTGTGAACGTGCTGGGCGCCACCTTCAGACTCCGGGCTCCGACACCCTGGCTGAGCGGTGAGCTGTCAACCCTTCCCGCGCGCTGGCGGTGCGTCGTCAACCGTATCGAGGTCCCTATCGGTTGAGGACTCACCGCTCCCGGGGTCACGCCTCGTCCGGAGGGATCCGGAACGTGAACGTGGCGCCCTCGCCGGGGACGGAGGTGACGCTCACGGTGCCGCCGTGGCGGTCGGCCGCGCGTCGCACGATGGCCAGGCCGAGGCCCGAGCCGGGCAGCGTGCGCGCCTCGGTGGAGCGGTAGAAGCGGTCGAACACGCGCGGCTGGTCCTCCGGCGCGATGCCCGGGCCCTCGTCGGCCACGGTGACGGTGCCGTGGCTCAGCCGCACCCGCACGGTGCCGTCCGGCGGGCTCCACTTCACGGCGTTGTCGAGCAGGTTCGTGACCGCGCGCTCGAGCAGCTGGCTGTCGCCGACGACCCACGTGGGCTCGAGCAGCACGTCGAACGTGGCGCTCGCGGCGCGCAGCTCGACACGGTCGATCGCCCGTCGCACCACGTCGGCCAGGTCGAGCGGCTCGGGGTCGCGGTGCAGGGGCTCGTCGCGGGCCAGCTCGGTGAGGTCGCTGACGAGCGTGGAGAGCTCGTCGAGCTGGGCGCCCACGTCGTCGATGAGCTCGCGGTAGGCGGTGGCGTCGAGCCGGCGCTCGGGCTGGCTGCTGGCCTGGCGGAGCAGATCGATGTTGGTGCGCAGGCTGGTCAGCGGCGTGCGCAGCTCGTGGCCCGCGTCGGCGATGAGCTGGCGCTCGCGGCGTTGCGTGGCGTCGAGGGCCAGCAGCATGGCGTTGAACGAGCGGGTCAGCCGGGCCAGCTCGTCCTCCTTGCCGGGGACGTCGATCGGGGTGAGCTCCTGCGTCTCGGCGACGCGCTCGATGGCGCTGGTCAGGCGGCGCACGGGCCGCAGGCCGTTGCTGGCGACGGCCCAGCCCGCGACGCCGGCCAGGATCATGCCGGACAGCGTGGACAGCACCAGCACGACCGTGAGCCGCTCGAGCGCGCGCCGCGTGGACTCCATCGACTGCGCCAGCATGAACGCCTGCCCGGGACCGGCCTGGACCGCGACGACGCGGTACGTGACGCCGTCGACGTGCGCCGTGCGGGCCGAGGTCTCGGCGATGCCGAGCGCCACCTCGCGCTCGCGGTTGTCGTAGGGGAACGCGTCCTCGGAGTGCACGAGGAACTCGCCGCCGCCGCTCTTGATCGTCAGCAGCTGGATGCCGGCGATGGCCAGGATGTTCGCCTCGTCGACCGTGAGGTTCTGCGGCGTGTAGCCGGCCTTCACGGCCTGGTTGGCGCGCTTGATCATCGAGTCGTCGAGCGCGCCGACGACCTCCTGGCGCACGAGGACGAAGATGCTGATGCTGATGATCGTCAGGACCGTGGCGACGGCCGCGGTGGTCAGCAGGGCGACGCGGCCGGCGAGCGAGAGTCGCTTCGTGATCGGCTCCAGCAGCGTGTGGGCGCGTGCATGGACCCGGTCGAGGATGGTCACGGGGGCGTCTCCCGCAGCACGTACCCGACGCCGCGGACGGTGTGCAGCAGCCGCGACTCGCCCTCGGCCTCGAGCTTGCGCCGGACGTAGCCGACGTAGACCTCCAGCGAGTTGGCGGTGGTGGGGAAGTCGAAGCCCCACACCTCCTCGAGGATGAACGAGCGCTCGAGCACGCGCTTGGGCCGCTGCATGAACAGCTCCAGCAGCGCGAACTCGGTGCGGGTGAGCGAGATCGAGCGCTCGCCGCGGCGCACCTCGCGGGTGTTCGGGTCGAGCGTGAGGTCGGCGAAGGTGAGCGCCGGCTCGTCGTCGAGGTCGTCGCGCGCGCGGCCGCCGCGCCGCAGCAGGGCGCGCACGCGGGCGAGCAGCTCCTCGAGCGCGAACGGCTTGGTCAGGTAGTCGTCGGCGCCCGCGTCGAGGCCGTCCACGCGGTCGCTCACGGCGTCGCGCGCCGTGAGGACGAGGATCGGCACGTCGTTGCCGGCGGCGCGCAGCGCCTTGGTGGCGTCGAGCCCGCCCAGGCGCGGCATCATCACGTCCATCACGATCGCGTCGGGGCCCGACTGGGCGACCTTCGCGAGGGCCTCGGCGCCGTCGCCGGCGACCTCGACCGTGTAGCCGTTGAACTCCAGGGACCGACGCAGCGAGTCGCGCACCGCGCGGTCGTCGTCGACGACGAGGATCCTCATGCCGTCACGCCCGGCCGTCGAGCAGGCTCTGGGCGGCAGCCGCGGCTCGCGCCCCGTAGGCGCCGCCGAACATCACGGCGTGCACGAGCAGGGGGTGCAGCTGGTGCAGCGGGACACGGTCCATCCAGCCGTCCTGCAGGGGAGCGGCCTCGTGGTACGCGTCGAGGATCCGCTGCAGGTGGGGCGCGCCGAACAGCGAGAGCATCGCGAGGTCGGTCTCGCGGTGGCCGCCGTGGACGGCCGGGTCGACCAGGTGGACGCCGTCGGACGACCACACGAGGTTGCCCGACCAGAGGTCGCCGTGCAGCAGCGCCGGGGGCTCGGGATCGGCGGTGAGCGACGGCAGCCGCTTCATCGCCTTCTCGATCACGGCGGCCTGCTCGAGCGACAGCGAGCCACGGTCGGCGGCGGCCTTCACGTAGGGCATGACGCGGCGGCCGGCGTAGAACTCCTCCCACGTCGGGGAGGGGCGGTTGGGCAGCGGGGCCAGACCGATCCAGCCGTCGTGGTCGGCGCCGAAGCCGCCCACGCCGGAGGAGTGCGTCGCGGCCAGGTTGCGCCCGAGCGACTCGGCGAGGTCGACCGAGGGCTTCGTGGGCTCGATCCAGGCCAGGATGATGCACTCGTCGTCGGCCGCGAGGACCTCGGGCACGGGGGCGCCACCGGCGGTGCGCAGCCGGCGCAGACCCTCGGCCTCGGTGGTGAAGAAGCCCGCGGGGGCCTGGGGGCGGGTCTTGATGACGGCGCTGCGCCCGTCGGTGAGTCGCAGTCGCGTCGTGGTGCAGATGTCGCCGCCGGCCACCGAGGTCGTCGACACCACGGCGACCTCCAGCAGCTGCTCGGCCAACGCCGCGGTTCCCGCCATTCGTGCCATGCCCTGAACTTACCGCCCGGTGACCAGTGCGGAGCCCTCAGCGGTCAGGGACGCGGGGATGGCGCGAACGCGTGGAACAGCAGGTGGTCCTGCCAGCGTCCGGCGATCCTCAGGTACTCGGGCGCGACGGCGAACGGGGCGAACCCGGCCCGTCGCAGGACCGTCTGGGAGGCCACGTTGTGCAGGAGGGTCCCGGCCTCCAGCCGGTGCAGACCCAGCGCCGTGAAGGCGTGGTCGACCGCTTCACGAGCGGCGCGGGTGGCCAGGCCGCGGCCGTTCAGGTCCTCGCGCACCCAGTAGCCCACCGACGCCGACTGGAAGGCCCCGCGGACGACGTTGTTGAGCGTGAGCCGTCCCGCGATCTCGCCGGCGGGTCCCAGGATCACGAACGGGACCATCCGGTCGGCCGCGTGCTCGTCGAGCATGCGCTCGATCGCGGCGCGCTGGCTGTCGGACTCGAAGAACTCGTCCTCGCGGACGGGCTCCCAAGGCGCGAGGAACTCCCGGTTCTCCACGTAGACCGCGGCGAGCTCGTCGGCGTCGTCCGGCGTGACGAGCCGCAGGCAGGGCGTGGTCACGCGGTGTCGGCGAGGTGACGGACGATCTCGCGCGTGGTGCGCTCGACCATCGCGAGGACCTCGTCGAAGCCCTCGGGTCCGCCGTACCAGGGATCGGGCACCTCGGCGTCGGGCGAGTCGGCCTCGGGGTCGAAGGATCGGTACATCCGCACCTTCGTGCGGTGGTCGTCCGAGGCCGCGAGGGCCAGCACGTCGGCCTGGTTCGAGGAGTCCATCACGAGGATGAGGTCCTGCTCGTCGAACCAGTCGGCGGTGAACGTGCGGGCGCGGTGGCGCGAGGCGTCGTAGCCGGCCGCGGTCAGGGTGGCGGCGGCGCGCTCGTCCATCGGCTGTCCCACGTGCCAGTCGCCGGTGCCCGAGGAGGACACCTCGACGTCGTCGACGCCGGCCTCGGCGAGCTGGTGCTCCAGCACGACGTCGGCCATGGGGGAACGGCAGATGTTGCCCAGGCAGACCAGGGCGACGCGGCGCGGCATCAGTCGACGATCGCCGACAGGATCGACTGGCAGACCGAGATGACGATGGCGGCCAGGAACGCCCACCAGAAGCCGTCGACGGCGAACTCCACGCCGAACGCCGAGGTGATCCACTCGGTCAGCAGCAGGAGCAGCGCGTTGATGACGACGAGCAGCAGGCCGAGCGTCAGCACGATGAACGGCAGCGTGAGCAGCTTGACGATCTGGCCGACGAACAGGTGCACGAGCGTGAACACCAGGCCCACGATCACGAGCGCCAGGACGCGGTTGACGGTGGTCTCGTCGGCGTCGCCGATCGTCATGTGGCTGCCGAGCAGAAGGGCTGCGAGGGCGAGCGCGACGCTGCTGACGAACCAGGAGGACAGGAAGCGTTCCATGCGTCTCACCCTAGAGGGGTGGAGGCAGTTCCTCCGCCGGGACATGGCGCGCCGTCTGCGCGAGCACGATGCCGGACACCACCGCGAGGACCCCGATCGTCTGCAGCAGGTCGAGCGTCTCGGAGAACCAGAGCCACCCGACGATCACCGCGACGACGGGCTCGAGCATGGCCGTCACCGACGCCTTCGAGCTCGAGAGGTGGCGCAGCGACGCGAGGTAGAGGAAGAACGGCAGCACGGTGCCGCACACGACGACGAAGACCATCGCGGCCCATGCGGGAATCGTGAACTCGGAGAGGCGGCCGAGCATCGAGGCGTCGTGAGCGAGGGCGCTCGAGCCCTCCCAGCCGCCCAGCAGGTTCATGACGATCGCGCCGACGCCGAACGACCAGACCACGGTGCGCAGCGCGGTCAGCGGCTCGGCCGAGGTGGCGGTCAGCTCCTCGCCGATGAGGAAGTAGGCGGCGAAGCAGACGGCGGCCGCGAGCGCCACCAGCACGCCGATCCCGTCGAGGCTCAGCCCGTCCCAGACACGGCCGACGAGCGCGAGTCCCACGAGGGCCAGCCCGATGGCCGGCCACACGCGCGGGTGCACGGGCTCGCGGCGGACGAACCTCACCCAGAGCACCACCAGCACGGGTGCGAGGTACTCCAGCAGCAGCGCCACGCCGATCGGCAGTCGCATGATCGCGACGTTGTAGGTCCACTGCACGAACGCGACGCCCACGACGCCGAGCGCGACGATCAGCAGCAGGTCGCGGCCACGCGGCGGACGCAGGGCCGAGCGGTCGAACGCCACCGCGAGCACGAGGAACGTCAGGAACGCGAAGGTGACGCGGATCGTCGTGTACGTCGAGGTCGGCAGGCCCGCCTCCATCGGGATGCGGGTGACGCCGGCGTTGATGCCGAAGAACACCGCCGCGGTGACGACGAGCGCGAACCCGAGGCGCACGTGGGGCTGGGACACCGGACGATTCTCGCACCGGCCGGGCGGTCGGTGGGGGTGACCCGGCGGTCGTAAGGTCATGCCATGACCGACCCCCGACCCCGCCAGGTCCTGGCCGCCATCCCGGCCTACCGCCCGGGCCGTCCGGCCCTCGACGAGAGCCACAAGCTCTCGAGCAACGAGAACCCGTTCCCCCCGCTGCCCGGTGTCGTCGAGCGCGCCGCCGCGGGGCTCGCGCGGATGAACCGCTACCCCGATCCCGGCGTGACCGCGCTGGGCGAGGCGCTCGCCGAGCGCCACGGGCTGTCGACCGACCACTTCGCGTTCGGCACCGGGTCGGTCTCGGTGCTGTTCGGCCTGCTCGACGCGTGGTGCGGGCCGGGCGACGAGGTCGTCTACCCGTGGCGCTCGTTCGAGGCCTACCCGATCGCGGTGGACCTGCCCGGCGCCACCTCGGTGCGGGTGCCGCTGACCGCCGACCACCGCCACGACCTGCCGGCGATGGCCGACGCGATCACCGAGCGCACGAAGGTCGTGCTGGTCTGCACCCCGAACAACCCGACGGGCCCGGTCGTCACCGAGGCCGAGTTCGAGGAGTTCATGGCGCGCGTGCCGACCACCGTGCTGGTGGTCGTCGACGAGGCGTACGTGGAGTTCGTGCGCGACCCCGACGCGCTCGCGGGCGCCGCCGCGCTGGCGCGCCACGCGAACGTCGTCGTGCTGCGGACGTTCTCGAAGGCGTACGGACTCGCGGGCCTGCGGATCGGCTACTCGATGGCCCACCCCGCGATCACCGAGGCGATCCGCAAGGCGCTGCCGCCGTTCGGCGTCACCGACATCGCGCAGGCGGCGGCGCTGGCCTCCCTCGAGGCGCAGGCCGAGCTGGAGGAGCGCGTCGAGGCGGTCGTCGCCGAGCGCACTCGCGTGTTCGACGCGCTGCGCGAGCAGGGCTGGGACGTGCCGTCGAGCCACGCCAACTTCGTGTGGCTGCCGCTCGGCGAGCGCTCGGCCGAGTTCGCCGAGCACGCCCACCCGATCTCGGTGCGCCCCTTCCCCGGGGGCGTCCGCGTCACCATCGGCACGCCCGAGATCAACGACGCCTTCCTCGCGCGCGCCGCCGCGTTCCGGCGCTGACGACCCCGCCGGTTTCCCCGGTTAACCGGGGAAACTGTCACTTCGCGAGGTTCGCGAACCTCGCGAAGTGACAGGAAACCTCGTTCGGTCGCCCGCCGGGGGCACCGCCGCACCTGCTAGCCTCGGATCAGATGTGATGCCTGTCACATCGACGGTCGCGCGCTCACCACCATCGAGCGCTGGCCGTGTCATGAGGGCGGTGATCCCGCCCCCGGCAAGGAGGCAGTCATGGGCCTACCCATCTCCCAGACCCTGGCGCCAGACGGAGAGCTCGTCGCGGCGCACGACTTCACCCCCGAGGACCTGCGCGGGTTTCACCGAGACCTCGTGCTCGCCCGGCGCATCGACTCCGAGGCGTTCGCCCTGCAGCGGCACGGCGAGCTGGGGCTGTGGGCCCCGATGCTCGGCCAGGAGGCCGCCCAGATCGGCAGCGGCCGCGCCCTCGCGCCGAACGACTTCGTCTTCCCGTCCTACCGCGAGCACGCCGTCGCGTGGTGCCGCGGACTCGACCCGGCGCTGCTGCTCGGCCTCTTCCGCGGCACGAGCCTGGGCGGCTGGGACCCCGCCCAGTACGGCTACGCGCTGCCGGCGATCATCATCGGCGCCCAGACGCTGCACGCCGTCGGCTACGGCATCGGCCTCACGCTCGAGGGCAAGGAGGACGCGGTCGTCACGTACTTCGGCGACGGCGCCACCAGTCAGGGCGACACGAACGAGGCCTTCGCCTGGGCCGCGTCGTACCACGCGCCGGTCGTCTTCTTCTGCCAGAACAACCACTACGCGATCAGCATCCCGCTGGAGCGCCAGACCCGCGTGCCGATCGCGCAGCGGGCCGCGGGCTTCGGCTTCGAGGGCGTCCGGGTGGACGGCAACGACGTGCTCGCGGTGCACCAGGTCACCTCCGAGGCGCTGGCGAAGGCGCGCTCGGGCGGCGGGCCCACCCTCATCGAGGCGGTCACCTACCGGATGGGCGCGCACACCACGTCGGATGACCCCAGCCGCTACCGCGACCCGCACGAGGCCGACGCGTGGGCCGAGCGCGACCCGCTGCTGCGACTCCGGACCCTGCTCGAGCGCACCGACCCCGGCTTCGCCGAGTTCGACGCTCGAGTCCAGGCCGAGGCCGACGAGCTCGGCGCCCACCTGCGCGACGTCTGCCGCAACCTGCCCGATCCCGATCTCGCGGAGCTCTTCGAGCACGTGTACGC
The DNA here is from genome assembly GCF_013408555.1 of Aeromicrobium tamlense. Taxonomy (NCBI): domain Bacteria; kingdom Bacillati; phylum Actinomycetota; class Actinomycetes; order Propionibacteriales; family Nocardioidaceae; genus Aeromicrobium; species Aeromicrobium tamlense. Next base: position 2,824,067 of record NZ_JACBZN010000001.1, on the reverse strand, counting down.
CGACCTGCCACCGGAGCTGGTGGCCCAGCGCGAGGAGGTGCGGTCATGGAGCTGAGCATCGGCAAGGCCCTCAACGCGGGCCTGCGAGCAGCGATGGACGACGACGCGAAGGTCGTCCTGATGGGCGAGGACATCGGCCGGCTCGGCGGCGTCTTCCGCGTCACCGACGGCCTGCAGAAGGACTTCGGCGACCAGCGGGTGATGGACACGCCGCTGGCCGAGTCCGCCATCGTCGGCGCCGCGGTCGGCATGGCCTACCGCGGCTTCCGCCCGGTCGTGGAGATCCAGTTCGACGGGTTCGTCTACCCGGCCTACGACCAGATCGTGAACCAGGTGGCGCGGCTCCGGTTCCGCAGCGAGGGCGCCGTGAAGGTGCCGCTCGTCATCCGGATCCCCTACGGCGGTGGGATCGGCGCGGTCGAGCACCACTCCGAGAGCCCCGAGGCGCAGTTCGTCATGACGCCGGGGCTCACGGTGGTGACGCCGTCGAACGCGCACGACGCCTTCTGGATGATGCGCCAGGCGATCGCGTCGGACGACCCGGTGATCTTCCTGGAGCCGAAGCAGCGCTACTGGGACACCGGCGAGGTCGGCGACGAGGCCGGCATCGGCCTGCACCAGAGCCGCGTCGCCCGCGAGGGCTCCGACGTCACGGTCGTGGGCTACGGCCCGGTCGTGAAGACGTGCCTGGCCGCGGCCGACGAGGCCGAGGCGTCGCTCGAGGTCATCGACCTGCGCTCGCTGTCGCCGCTGGACCTCGGTCCGGTGATGGACTCGGTGAAGCGCACGGGTCGCGTCGTCGTGGTGCACGAGGCCGCGCGCACGCTCGGCCTCGGTGCCGAGCTGGCCACGCGGATCACGCAGGAGTGCTTCTACTCGCTGGAGGCCCCGGTGCAGCGCGTCACGGGCTACGACATGCCCTACCCGCCCTGCCGGGTCGAGCACGACCACCTGCCCAGCGTCGAGCGGATCCTCGACGCCGTCGACGTCACGGGGGAGTTCTGATGAGCACGCTCACGTCCGGAGAGTTCCGCCTGCCCGACGTCGGCGAGGGCCTCACCGAGGCCGAGATCGTCACGTGGCACGTCAAGGTCGGCGACGAGGTCGCGGTCAACGCGCCGCTCGTCGACATCGAGACGGCGAAGTCGATCGTCGAGCTGCCCAGTCCGTTCGCGGGCCGGGTCGAGGAGCTGCTGGTCTCCGAGGGCCAGACCGTCTCGGTCGGCACGCCGATCGTGCGGATCGGGTCGGGTGAGGCCACCGCCACGCCCGTCGCGGAGGAGCCCGTCGAGGCGCCCGCACCGGAGGAGAAGAGGCTCGAGGTCCTCGTCGGCTACGGTCCGAGCACGGGTCGCCGCCGCCGGCGGAACCGCGCCACGCCTGCGGCCGAGAGCGCCCCGCGCGCCTCGGTGCGCGTGCTGGCCAAGCCGCCGGTGCGCAAGCTCGCGAAGGACCTCGGCGTCGACCTGACCCAGGTGCCGTCCAGCGGTGCGGTCGTCACGCGTGCGGAGGTCGAGGCGTTCGCCCGCGGCCACGGCGCCGACGCCGTCACCGCGGCTCCGGTCTCGGGGGTGCGGCGGGCGACGGCCGAGGCGATGATCGCCTCGGTCGCCGTCCCCCAGGCCACCGAGTGGGTCACGGTCGACGTGTCGGCCTCGGTCGACCTCGTCGAGCGGCTCAAGCGCGACCGGCGGTTCGAGGGCGTCCGGGTCACCACGACACTGCTGACGGCCCGCGCGGTCTGCCTCGCCCTGCGTCGCACACCCGACCTCCACGCCCGGTGGAACGAGTCCACGATCGAGCACCCCGCCTCGGTGGGGCTCGGCATCGCGGCGGCCACCGAGCGGGGGCTCGTGGTGCCGGTCGTGCGCGAGGCCGACGGCCTGGCGCTGCCCGACCTCGGTCGCGCGATCGACGAGCTCGTCGCCACCGCGCGCGCCGGGCGGATCCAGCCCGACCAGATGGCCGGCGGCACGTTCACACTGACGAACATCGGCGTCTTCGGGATCGACGGCGGCACGCCGATCCTGCCGCCGGGACAGTCGGGGATCCTCGCGCTCGGCCAGGTCGCGAAGCGGCCGTGGGTCGTGGGCGACGAGGTCGTCCCGCGCTGGGTCACGACGCTCGCGGTCACGTTCGACCACCGCGTCGCCGACGGCGAGCAGGCCTCGCGCTTCCTCGCCGACGTCGCCGCGATCCTCGAGGACCCGGGCCTGGCGCTGGCCTTCTGAAGCACTGGGCGTGACGTTCGCGGGGTGAAAGGCGCGAATCGACCCCCGAAACGTCACGCCCAGCGCTGCAGGCGCACACTGGATCGGTGAGCGTCCAGGACCGACACCATCCGGGCGCCTACACCGTCTGGCTGATCGGGCTGGCCGCCTACCTGCTCGCGGTCTTCCACCGCTCCTCGCTGGCCGTCGCCGGCCTCGTCGCCTCCGAGCGCTTCGACATCGGCGCCGCGCAGCTCTCGGCGTTCGTGATGCTGCAGCTGCTGGTCTACGCCGGCATGCAGATTCCGGTGGGGCTCGCGGTCGACCGGTTCGGCCCGCGTGCCGTCATGCTGGCCGGCGCGGTGCTCCTCACGCTGTCGCAGACGGCGTTCGCGTTCGCCGAGTCCTACCCGACCGCGCTCGTGGCCCGGTTCTTCGTCGGCATGGGCGACGCGATGACCTTCGTGTGCCTGCTGCGCCTCGTGACCTCGTGGTTCTCGCCACGCCAGATCCCGCAGATCACGCTGATGACCGGCCCGATCGGGCAGCTGGGCGCGATCATCGCCGCGGTGCCGATGACCTGGGCCCTCAGCACGTTCGGCTGGACGCGGGCGTACCTCCTGGCCGCCTCGTTCGGCCTGATCATCACGCTCGCGGTGCTGCTGCGCGTGCGCGACGAGCCGCACTCGCGCTCGGTGCGCGGGCCGGCGTTGTCGTGGACGAACATCCGGCGGTCGCTGGCCGACTCGTGGGAGCACCCCGGCACCCGGCTCGGGTTCTGGATGCACTTCGTCACGCAGTTCAGCTCGACCGTGCTCGGTCTGCTGTGGGGCTACCCGTTCTTCGTCGAGGGCGAGCACACCTCGGAGAACTTCGCGGGCACGCTGCTGACCGTGATGGTCGTCGCCGTCATGTTCGCCGGACCCGTGCTCGGCCGCTTCATCGCGAGCCATCCGTGGCACCGCTCCACCCTCGTCATGGGCATCGTCCTGGCGATCATGGCCGCGTGGACGGCGGTCCTCGCGTGGCCCGGCGACGCGCCCCGCTGGATGCTCGTCGTGCTGGTGATCGCGGTGGGCGTCGGTGGACCCGCCGCCATGATCGGCTTCGACCTCGTGCGCACCTCGAACCCGGTGGACCGGCTCTCCGCCGCGACCGGGATCGTCAACCAGGCGGGATTCCTGGCCAGCCTGGTCACCGTGGTCGCGGTGGGCGTGATCCTCGACCACACCGACCAGAACTACAAGGCCGCCATGAGCTTCCAGTACGTCCTGTGGGGACTCGGGCTCGTGCAGGTGTGGCGCTACCGGGTGAAGACCCGCGCCCGCCTGGTCCGCGACGACCCCGAGCGCTGGGCCCGCCACGCCGGCCTCGGCTGACCTGCCCCTTGCCGAGATGTGCTTCGATTTCGACCTTTCAAGACGGTTGAAAGGTCGAAATCGGAGCACATCTCGGAGGGGCGGACGGCTAGGCGACCTCGAAGACGACGCCGGTGGCGGACTCGCTGGCCGACCACACCTCGGCGGCGAGGCGGGGGTCGCGTGCCGCGGAGGTCATCCCCACGGTCTTCGGTCGTCCGCGGGTCTGACGCAGGCGCGCGGGGCCGACGTACTCGCCGCCGGTGAAGGTCGGATCGGTCGCGGCGCGCAGCGACGGCCACGCCCCGGCTCGCGACGACTGGCTGAAGGCACCGGCGAGGTGGTGCATCGCCGACCCGGTGGTCTTCGTCAGGTTCGTCGACGTCAGACCCGGGTGCGCGCCGACCGAGACCAGACCGAGGCCGACGGCCTTCACTCGCCGGTCGAGCTCCTTCATGAACAGCAGGTTGGCCAGCTTCGACTCGGCGTAGGACCGCCAGCGGCTGTAGCGGCGCGGGTCGCCGTTCGGCTCCAGCGACCGCAGGTCGATGCCCTTCGTGGAGGCGTGCGCCAGCGACGACACGGTCACCACCCGCGTGGCGCCCTCGCGCAGCAGCGGCCACAGCGTGGCGGTCCACGCGAAGTGCCCGAGGTGGTTGGTGGCGATCTGCAGCTCGAAGCCGTCCATCGTCTGCGTGTACGGCGGCACCATGACGCCGGCGTTGTTCACCAGCACGTCGAAGCGCTCGCCGGCGTCGACCAGCCCCTGCGCCGCGGCGATCGTGCCCGGCAGGTCGGCCAGGTCGAGCGTCACCACCTCGACGTCGCCGCCGAGGTCGGCCACGGTGGCGGCCGCCTTCCGGTCGTCCCGCGCCGTGATCGTGACGTCGGCGCCGTGGCGCAGCAGCTCGCGTGCGGTCTCGGTCCCGATGCCGCTCGTGGCGCCCGTGACGAGCGCGCGCCTTCCGGTCAGGTCGCCGATGTCCTCGGTGCTCCAGGTCATGGCCCCGAGTGTGCCCGAAGGTGCCCCAGTCAGCGCGGCAGCACCGCGAACCACGGCACGGACCAGCCGCCGAGCCGGAGGGTTGCGGTGGCGAACGCGTCGCGGTCGACGCGCACGAGGCGGCCCGCGCTCGGCTCGAAGACGCGCACCGCGCCGTCACGGGCGGACATGGCCAGCACGACGTGCGCCGGGCGGACCTCGTCGCCCACGTAGAGCGGCACGGTGTGACCGGCCTCGACGGCCGTCAGGACGAGGTCGAAGGCGGAGGCCAGGTCGTCGGGGTCGAGCGTGCGCGCCTCGTAGGAGTGGCAGGGGAGTCCCGAGCCTCCCTCGCCGGTCATCTGGCGGGCGGCGCCCCACGGCGAGGTGCCGACGACGCGCAGCCACGGCCACTGGAGGTCGCCGTCGTGGTCGCGCAGGCCGGAGACGCGGCGGTGCATCCGCACGACCTCCGCGGGCCAGCGCTCGGCGAATGGCGCGGCGTCGGTGGCGCCGCTGCGGACGTCGTGGCCCGTGGTCACCCACAGTGCGTAGGCCTCGTCGTGCAGCATCCGCGACACGACGAGCGACGCCGCGCCGCACGACGTGTCGTTGGGCTGGCGGAAGTCGCGCGGATGGCTCGTGGGATCCAGGGCGCGGCGATCGGCGGGGGTCAGCTGCTCGATGCGCTCGCGAAGTCGCTGCGCGACCTCGGGGGCGAGGACGGGGGCCGCCGCGAACCTCCGCGGTGTGCGAGGACTGCGCTGGAGCCGGGCGAGGCCGCGTCGCGCCAGGCGGACCAGCCGCGCGACGGGGACTGCCGGCCCGGGACGCATCAGGTGGTGACGGCCATGGCGCCCAGGACGCGCTCGGCCAGCTCCCGGTCGCCGTCGATCTCGACCTCGACCCCGTCGGGGCCGCGGCGACCTGCCGCGAGGATCGCGAACGCCTCGGTGTCCATCCGCACGGTGGCGGTGGGCTCGGCATCGGTGCGGCGGGCACGACCGTCGTCGCCCACGCCGACCGTGGAGTCCAGCGGGACCGGACCGGTGACGACCCAGCGCACCACGCTGCCCACGGGCGCCCCGGCCTTGCGGCCCAGGACGTACGGCAGCGCGGCGGCGAACGTGCCCACGGTCACCTGCGCGCCGAGCGCGTCGAGGCCTCCGGGCAGTCCCACGGCGCGACGGATGTCCTGCTCGTGCGACCACAGGTCGATCACCCGGTTGCGCAGCGCGACGTCCCACGTCCACTCGACACCGGCCGGGGTGTTCACGGCGGCGGCCTGCGGGTCGGGCAGCTCCTCGAGGGTCTTCGCGCGCCGGGCGACGAGGTCGGCCAGGTCGGCGCGCAGCTGCTCCACCGGCACGTCGCGCAGGGCGGCGACGCCGGCGTTCGTGTAGTCGGCCGGCACGCTGCCGCCGCCGATCACGTCGGTCTCGCCCTCGACCATCACGCGCTCGAGGTGGACCAGGTGCGCGAGCACGTCCTTCGCGGTCCAGCCGGGCAGGTCGGTGGGGACGTCCCAGTCGGCCGGCTCGAGCGCGAGCACGGCGGCGGCGGACTGCCGCCAGGCGGCGACGTAGAGGCTGAGGTCAGTCATGGGCGAGGATCCTGCGGGTGCGTGCGGTCAGGGTGGCACCGGCCAGCCCCAGTCCCGCGATGAGCCCGGTCCAGGCGATCGCCCGGCCCGTCCCGACGCGGCTCTCGAGGTCCACCAGGGCGGTCCCGTAGCGAGCGGTGTCGGTCTGCTTGTCGTCGGGACGGCACACGATGCGCGTCTCGTCGGGGGCGTCGGACAGGACGCCGATGAGGTGCCAGCGGCTGCCGTCGCTGTCGACCACGATGTCCACCGTGGCCGGCGGAACCGGGGTGCGCTCCTTGCCGTTGCGGGCCACGCACGAGATCGCGCGCTCGGGCTGCGGCAGGTCGGTGAGGACGGCGAGGTCGTCGGACCCGTTCGCCTGGATGGGCTGGCCCACGGGGACGACCTCCGCCTCGCGCAGCGGGTCCCACGCGGACGCGGCGAAGGCCGTGCCGGCGATCCACGCCAGCGCGGCGAGCAGGCCCGCCACGAGGTACCAGCGTCGTCGGGTCAGCTCCACCCGCCCAGCCTAGAGGGACTCACGCGCGGCGCCGGTCACCCCGCGCGCCCTCCCCCTCTCCACTTTTGGAACGAGTTGCACCGTTCGCGCGCCGGAAAGCGTGCATCGCGTTCCAAAAGTAGGGAAGGGGTGGCGGAGGAGGCTGGCTCAGAAGGCCGCTTCGTCGAGCTCCATGACGTCGAGGTCGACGGTCTCGGCCATCGCACGCTCGGCCGCGAGGCGGGGCAGGACCGTCTTGGCGAAGAAGGACGCCGCGGCGACCTTGCCCTCGTAGAACGACTTGTCCGCGCCCGAGGCGCCGGCGTCGAGCTTGGCCTGCGCCACCTCGGCGCCGCGCAGCAGCAGCCACGACACGACCAGGTCGCCGAGCACGTACACGAGGCGCGTGGTGTTCAGCGCGACCTTGTAGACGTTGCGGATGTCGCCGTTCTCGTCGGCCGGGTTCGAGGCCATGAGGTCGGTGAACATCGCGGTGATGACCGTGGTGGTGTCGTCGAGGCCCTGGGCGAGCAGGTCGCGCTCGACCTTGAGGCGACCGTTGCCGGCCTCGTTGTCGATGAAGGACTTGATCTGCTCGGACAGGTAGCCCAGCGCGCGGCCCTGATCCTTCACGATCTTGCGGAAGAACAGGTCCTGGCCCTGGATCGCCGTCGTGCCCTCGTAGAGGGTGTCGATCTTGGCGTCGCGGACGTACTGCTCGAGCGGGTATTCCTGCAGGAAGCCCGAGCCGCCGAACGTCTGCAGCGACTCGGTGCCCAGCAGGACCCACGACCGCTCGGAGCCGTAGCCCTTGACGATCGGCAGCAGCAGGTCGTTGACCGAGGCGGCTAGGCTCGCGTCCTCGCCCGACTCCTTCTTGATCTGGACCTCGTCCTGGAACGTGGCCGTGTAGAGCATGAGCGAGCGCAGGCCCTCGGCGAACGCCTTCTGCGTGAGCAGTGAGCGGCGGACGTCGGGGTGGTGCGTGATCGTGACGCGCGGGGCGTCCTTGGCGGGGTTCGTCAGGTCGGCACCCTGGACACGCTCCTTGGCGTACTCGAGCGCGTTGAGGTAGCCGGTCGACAGCGTCGCGATCGCCTTCGAGCCGACCATCATGCGGGCGTTCTCGATGACGCGGAACATCTGGTTGATGCCGTCGTGCACCTCGCCGAGCAGCCAGCCGGTGGCCTGGCCGCCGAGCTGCGGGTCGCCGAAGGTGACCTCGCACGTGGCCGAGACCTTGATGCCCATCTTCTTCTCGACGTTGGTGACGTAGACGCCGTTGCGCTCGCCCGTCAGCTCGCCGGTCTCGTGGTCGAAGTGGTGCTCGGGCACGAGGAAGAGCGACAGGCCCTTGGTGCCCGGGCCGCCGACGCCCTCGACGCCGACGGGGCGCGCGAGCACGAGGTGCATCGTGTTCTCGCCGAGGTCGCTCACGGCGGAGGTGATGAAGCGCTTGACGCCCTCGATGCGCCACGAGCCGTCCTCGTTGGGGAAGGCCTTGGTGCGGCCGGCGCCGACGTCGGAGCCGGCGTCGGGCTCGGTGAGGACCATCGTGGTCAGCCACTTGCGGTCGATCATGATCTGCGCGATCTTCTGGTCGCGCTCGGTGCCGTTCTCCCACACGACGCGGCTGAAGGCCGGGCCGGCGCCGTACATCCAGATGGCGGGGTTGGAGCCGAGCACGAACTCGCCCATCGCCCACACGAGGGACGAGGGGGCGGGCTGGCCGCCGAGCTCGGTGGGCAGCTGGAGGCGCCACCACTCGGCGTCGATCCACTTCTGGTAGCTCTCCTTGAACGCCGGGTTCTGCGTCATGGTGTGCGTGGCGGGATCGAAGACCGGCGGGTTGCGGTCGGCATCGACGAAGGACGCGGCGAGGTCCTCACGCGCGAGGCGCTCGACCTCGGAGAGGATGCTCTTCGCCGTGTCGACGTCGACCTCGTCGAAGGGGCCGGTGCCGAGGATCGACTGACGATCGAACAGCTCGAAGAGGTTGAACTCGACGTCGCGCAGGTTGCTCTTGTAGTGGCTCATGGGCCGTGGGACCTCCGGGAAAGGGGACTGCCAGTGTTACTGGCCGGTTCTACTGGTCAGTAACTACATAGTAGCCCGCTGTCACGCGCAGGCAAAAGGTGTTCGGTGAAAAGAGAAACGACCCGTCTCCGCGGGGGAGTCGGGTCGGTTTCGGAAGGGTGCGTCAGGCGCGACGCGCGGGGACGCGCTGCAGGCCGTCGGTGGCCACGAGGTACGCGGTGTGGACCGTGCCGGCGACGAGGGCCAAGGCGCCGGAGAGGGCGAGGAAGGTCATGGTGCAGCTCCTTTCGTTTCCTCCATCGTGGACTCTTCAATTGTCAAGCACAATCCAACGAAACTATGCCTAATGTGTAGTTTGTCTACATGGATCCTCGACGCCTTGGAATGCTGCGGGAACTGGCCGAACGGGGCACCGTCGGCGCCGTCGCGGACGAGATGAACGTCACACCCTCGGCGGTGTCGCAGCAGCTCAAGCTGCTCGAGGCCGAGGCGGGCGTGCCGCTCCTCGAGCCCGCCGGGCGCGGAGTCCGGCTGACCGCGGCGGGACGCGCGCTGGCCGAGACCGCGACCGAGGTGGCGGTCGCCCTGGAGCGCGCCGAGGCCAGGTGGCGCGAGTACCTCGGAGGGCCGGCGGGCGACGTCACGCTCACGGTCTTCCCCACCGGCGGCGAGATGCTGCTGCCGGGACTGCTGTCGCGCGTCACGGCCGAGCCCGCGGTGAACCTCATCTGCACCGACCGCGACCCCACGCTGCGGTTCGACGTGCTCGACATGGTGGCCCAGTTCGACGTCGTCGTGGCCGACTCGCCGGCCGCCACCGAGGAGTGGCACGAGCGCGGCCTCCAGCTGGTCTCGCTCATGCGCGAGCCCCTCGACGTGGCGCTGCCCGAGCACCACCGCTTGGCCTCCAAGGCGAGCCTCTCGCCCAAGGACGTGGTGGGCGAGACGTGGATCGGCGCGCCGCACGGCTACCCCTACGACCGCGTGCTGCAGCAGCTCGTCGCGGTCACGGGCGAGTCCGTGCGCATCGCGCAGCGCTTCGACGACAACGGCGTGGTCGAGGCGGTCGTCGCTGCGGGTCACGGCATCGCGATCCTGCCGCGCTTCACCACCCGGACGCGCGACAACGGACTCGTGACTCGGCCCCTCGTCGGGATCCGCGCCCGGCGCGAGATCACGGCCGTCCTGCGGCCCGACCGCTTCGAGCGGCCGAGCGTGCGGTTCTGCGTGCAGGCGCTGCGCGAGGAGGCTCGCGCGGTGGCCGATCGCCACGGCGCGCCCTGATTCCGCTTGCGTCCCCTCGACGAGGCCATACGCTGAGCCCACTACACGCGCCGGCAGCGAGTCGGTCGCGTCATTCGATCGGGGGATCAGATGAGCTCAGCCATGCACGCCGCCAGCCGCCGGCGTCGTCGACTCTGGCCGGCCGGCCTCGCTGCCGCCGTGGTGCTCGCCGCGGGTGCGCCGGCCTTCGCGGCCTCGCTCACCGGCACCGAGGGACCGGACTGGTTCGACGGCACGAACGAGGCCGACACGATCCAGCTGCTCGGCGGCGACGACCACACGGCCGCGCTCGGCGGCGACGACATCGTCTACGGGGGATCGGGCAGCGACACGCTCATCGGCGACGCCGACAGCAACGCCGTGATCGGGGGCGTCGACCGGCTCTACGGCGGCGACGGGAATGACGCCCTGCTCGGCAGCGGCGGGGACGACCGGCTCTTCGGCGAGGGTGGGAACGACAGCCTCGGGGGCGAGCACGGCAACGACCAGCTCCTCGGCGGGGCGGGCGACGACTGGATGCGCGGCGACGCCGGCAACGACAGCCTCAGCGGCGGGGACGGCCAGGACATCCTCCAGGGATGGGACGGTGACGACAGCCTGCACGGCGAGGCGGGTGCCGACGAGCTCTACGGAGCCCTCGGGAACGACACGCTCACGGGCGGCACCGAGAATGATCGACTCGACGGCGGCGACGGCGACGACTGGCTCGACGGTGACGAGGGTGCCGACTGGCTCTACGGCGGGGTTGGACACGACCTGCTGAAGGGCGGCTCGGGCGACGACATCGTCGACGGTGGACCGGGGAACGACACCCTGTCCGGCGACGTCGGCGTGGACACGATCCGCGGCGACGAGGGCAACGACGGGATCGGGGTCAGCGACTCCGACCAGGCCTACGGCGGCCCGGGTGATGACACGTTCACGATCAGCCAGGTGGCGCGCGGCGCCCGGGTGGACTGCGGCGACGGGTACGACGTCGTGACGTTCATGACCTACAAGGGGCTCGTGGGCACGGCCACCGTCGACGCGTCCTGCGAGAAGGTCACCTGGAAGGCGCTCAAGGGCGACACGTCGTACCCCTGGCCTCCCGGCCCCGGCGACAGCTGAGGCTCAGGCCAGCGCGTCGAGCAGCAGCCAGGCCGCGACGGCCGTGATCGCCACGAGGTAGATCCGGTCGAAGCGGCGCTCGGGCATGCGGTCGAGCACGCGACTGCCCACCCAGGTGCCGGCGATCACGCCGACGATGCCGGCCGCGGCCGCCGGCGCCTGGGCGGCGGGCAGCAGCCCGATCGCCCCGAACAGCACGAGCTTCGCCAGGTGCCCGGCCACCTGGGACGCGGCGAACGTGCCGACGAAGCCGAGGCGGTCACGGGTTCCCGCGCGGAAGAACGGCGCGGCGAGCGGACCGGTGGCGCCGACCACGGGGTTGAGCGCGCCGAGGACGCCGCCCATCGCGATCCAGCCGCCCGAGCTGGGGGCGGGCAGCGGCCTCGAGAGCCACACGGGCAGCCAGGTCGCGGCCAGGACGGTGACGGCGATCGCGATCTGCAGCACCGCGTCGGGCGCCTGGCGGGCCAGGCTGAGGGTCAGCAGTCCGGCGGGCAGGAGCAGCAGCGAGGTGCGCCAGACGATGCGCCAGTCGACGTCGCGCCGGCGGACGATCGTGCGGGTGCCGTTCGAGACCACCTGGATCGCCGCGTGCAGCGGGATCGCGACGAGCGGGTCGAGGAACGCGACGAGCACCGCGAGCAGGACGATGCCGCCACCGAAGCCCAGGACCGCGGTGAGCGCCGACGTCGCGAACGCGCACGCCGCGACGAGCAGCACCAGAGCGGGGTCCACCCGCCCATGTCTACAGGGTCAGGCGCCGGGGTCGAACGTCTCCTTGGACAGCTCGGCGTCGGGATCGCGCTGGAGCACCCGCATGACGTGGTAGATCACGATCGCGGCGACCGAGCCCAGCGTGATGCCGGCGACGGAGACGTCTCCGCTGGTGAGCGTGAGGTTGCCGATGCCGATGATCAGGGCGGCCGCGGCCGTGTACATGTTCACGGGGTTGGCGAAGTCGACCCGGTTGTCCATCCAGATCCGCACGCCGATCAGGCCGATGAGGCCGTAGAGCGCGACGGTGACGCCGCCGATGACCCCCTCGGGGATCGTCATGAGCAGGGCACCGAACTTCGGGGAGAGGCTCAGCAGCATCGCGACGACGCCAGCGACCACGTAGGCCGCGGTGGAGAAGACGCGCGTCGCGGTCATGACGCCGATGTTCTCGCCGTACGTGGTGGTGGCCGAGCCGCCGAAGCCGCCCGCCAGCGTGGTGGCGAGGCCGTCGGCGATGAGCGCGCGGCCCGACTCGTCGTTGATGGCGGGCCGGCCGGTGAGGTGGGCGACGCTGCGCACGTGGCCGACGTTCTCGGCGACGAGCGCGAGCACGATCGGCAGGAACATCGGCAGCACCGACCAGTCGGCGGTCGGGGTGTGGAAGTCGGGGAGGCCGAACCAGGCCGCCTTCTCGACGTTGCCGAAGTCGAGCTGACCGCTGATGGCCGCGGCCGCGTATCCGACGACCATGCCGAACAGGATCGACAGGCGGGCGGCGAACCCGCGCAGCACCACGGCCGACAGGCAGATCACGGCGAGCGTCAGCGTGGCCAGCCACGGGGCGACCGCGTAGTTGGTGGTGGCCGCGCCCGCCAGGGCGAAGCCGATCAGGGCGACGATCGCGCCGGTGACGACCGGGGGCATGAGCGCATCGAGCCACCTGGAGCCGGTGGCCTGGACGACGAAGCCGATGATCGCCAGCAGGACGCCGGTGCACATGATGCCGAACAGTGCGGCGCCCATGTCACCGTCGGCGACGAGCGCCTGGACCGGGGCGATGAAGGCGAACGAGGAGCCGAGGTAGCTGGGCAGCCTGCCGCGGGTGATCGCCAGGAACAGCAGGGTGCCGAAGCCCGAGAAGAACAGCGTGGTCGTGGGCGGCATGCCCGTGAGGATCGGGACGAGGAAGGTCGCGCCGAACATCGCGACCACGTGCTGCGCGCCGAAGCCCAGCGTGCGCGGCCACGAGAGCCGCTCCTCGGGCATGACGATCGCGTCGGGCTTCACGTTCTGGCCGTCACCGTGCAGGGTCCACATGGAACCTGACCTTCTCACGGGCCGGTGACGGCCGTCGCGCGGGTCAGCGGGAGGCGAACTTGGCCGCGAACGCGGCGAACTCCTCGCTGCTGAGCGACTCGGCCTGCGCCCAGGACTCGAAGTTGAGCGACTCGTGCAGGTCGGACCGTGCGGCGACGCCCACCGACTTCTTGATGTCGGCCATCAGCTTGGGGTTGCGCTTCGCCCACGTGGCGGCCAGCTCGGCGGCGCGGGCCTTCGGATCGTCGGCGATCTCCTGGGCGATGCCCAGGCGCAGCGCGGTGTCGGCCTTGATGATGTCGCCGTTGAAGAGGGCGGCCGCGGTGTTCGCCGAGCCGATGCGCTGGGTGAGCATCCACGTGCAGCCGCCGCCGGGGTGCAGGCCGATCTTGCTGAAGGTGGGGCCGAAGCCGCCCTCGGGCCCGGCGATGATGACGTCGCAGGCGAGTGCGATGTTGAGTCCGGCGCCCACGGCAGCGCCCTGGACGGCCGCGACGGTGGGGATCGTGAGGTTCCGGATGCCCAGGAACGAGGCGTAGACGTTCATCAGGTGCTCGCGCAGCACGTCGGCGGGACGACTGGTGTCGCCGAAGAGGCTCTCGAGGTTCGCGCCCGAGCAGAAGGCCTTGCCAGCGCCGGTGACGACCAGTGCACGGGCCTCCTCGTCGGCGGCGACCGACTCGACGGCGGCGCGCAGCTCCTCCAGCAGCGGCCAGTCGAGGGCGTTGAGGCGCTCGGGGGCGTTCAGCGTGATCGTGCGGACGGAGTCTTCGCGCGTGAGCTCGACGAGTGTCATGCGGATCACCCTACGATCAGCCCATGACCGAACGGACCCTGCCGGTGGTGCCCGGAGTCGAGCACCGGTGGATCGACGTCGACGGCGTGAGCCTGCACGTGGCCGAGGCAGGGGAGGCGCACCGCTCGGCCGACCGCCCCACCCTCGTGCTGCTGCACGGGTGGCCGCAGCACTGGTTCTGCTGGCGACACGTGATGCCGGCGCTGGCCGAGACGCACCACGTGATCGCGCTCGACCTGCGCGGTGCCGGGTGGAGCGACGTCCCCGAGGGCACCGAGGCCTACGACAAGCGCGTCATCGCCGACGAGGTCGCCCGAGCGATCGAGGTGCTGGGGCTCGACCGGCCGGTGCTGGTCGGGCACGACTGGGGTGCGTGGACCTCGCTGCTGGTGGCGAGTCGTCACGAGGGTCTCGTGCGCGGTGTCGTCGCGGCTGCGATCGTGGCGCCGTGGGAGGACGTGCCCTGGTACCAGATGTGGCGCTTCGCCTACCAGCCGATCGCGGGCGGTCCCGGCGGCGCGTTCTGGCATCGTCACGGCCGCCAGACCCTGCTCAAGACGATCTTCCGGGCGGGCGCCTCGCCGCGCTTCCGCTGGGAGCGCTCGGTGCGCGAGGAGTACCTGGCGCGGTTCCGTGACCCGGCGCGGGCCCGGGCCGGGCAGTCGATGTACCGGGCCTTCCTGCTCAAGGAGATCCCGCAGCTGGGCCGCGGCTACGCCCGCCGGGTCGACGACGTGCCGCTCCTCTTCCTCCCGGGCACCGGCGACCTCGTCCTCGCGCCCGCGCTCGTGCGCCGCGCCGAGGGCCCGCCGAACGTGACCGTCACCGAGATCTCGGGCACGGGCCACTGGATCCCCGAGGAGCGCCCCGCCGAGCTCGTCGGCCACGTCCGCGACTTCCTGCGCCAGTTCTGACGAACGATGAGGCATTGAGCCCCGCTCCGGTACCCGAATGCATCATCGTGGCCTGAGTCGTTACGATCGGGGCACACCGCCGGTGTAGCTCAATGGCAGAGCGCTTGCTTCCCAAGCAAGATACGCGGGTTCGATTCCCGTCACCGGCTCCACTCATCCACCAGCATCACCGCACGCTAAGCCGGGTTTGGTACCCCGGCAGGGCGGAACTCCATGCGGTGCGCTCTGGCGTTCGTGCCGGAGCGTGCGATTGAAGCCGTCCTTCCCGCTTCTCCATAAATGCCACCCCTGCCCGTACGCCTGGCTGGTTGCCAATACGTCAACGGGTGTGATCTGGTTCCACGCATCAAGAGTGGTCTTTGTATGTGGTCGGGTCGCAGTTGCCCGTAGGCACTGCCGACGGCGGAATTCCGGACATGCCCGGACCATATCCGGCGAACGGACAGGACGAAGGACCCCGGCATAACCTGCGGGCACATGTGCGCTCCCTCCTGGGGCCCCGGCAACCATGCAGACTGGCACCATGCCCGCCGAATCCATCACCTGGTTCGACGTGGTCGAAATCTACGACCAGGCGCGGGTCGAGATTCGAAGCTCAGTCGACCCGATCTCGTTGCAGGCCAGCGCTGGGAGGAAGGCCGAGTTCCGGAGAGAACTCGGCGCGGCTGTGCAGCAAGCTTCTCGCGGGATCTTCACCCATGACGTCGAAGTCACCCTCACGTGGTACATCAGCGAGAGCCGCCGCTATCAAACGCATCTCGTAGCGGATCTGGACAACGTGATGAAACCGATCTTGGATGCCGTGACCGGCCCTGACGGGATCCTCATCGACGACAACCAGATCCAATCCGTCAAAGCCTGTTGGATGACCCCCGGCGCCCGTGGCACCGGCTTCGACCTCACCTTCGAAGCGTTGATGCGGGACGACTTCATAGAGCGTGAGGGTCTGACATTCGTAGAGTTCTCCGCCAATCGGTGCTATCCACTCCCTGGGCTTAGCGTTCCCGGCCACGAGGCTTCCTTTGTGAATTCCTGGCGGATCGCCCTAGCGAGGTACCAAAGCCTGCTGGAAGCCGGAGTCGACCACGGAAGCGCTCAATCGGTCCTGCCATTGGTCCGACCCTTCCCCCGTGCGCGGCTCGGCCGCTTTATGGTGAGACACGAGTCAGAATTCTCCGAGGACGGACCATGATGGCGTCGCTACTCGAGAAGCACACTGAGTGAGCTGGGCGACAAGGCCGTTCGCCTCGAACTCCGCAAGGCTTAAGAAGCACGGCATTCCTATCGGCGGCACCGTGTTGGCAAGACGTACGTCTACAGGGAGAACTGCTCGTGCCCCGTGGATCGTCCGAGCCGGAGCAGCGGGAGAGCGCGAGAATTCGCCCTGCGGACGATGAATCCGCGGTACTAGAGTAGAAATCTCGTAAGGTCGAGGGATGCGCGCCGAGAACTTTCAAATCGAGTGGGCCCACAGGGCACCCCAGTGGAAACGAAACGCACTTGAGTGCCGATGGTGTGAACCGGTTTATGGAGAGACCCGAACGTGGAGTCCAGCGCCTTGAACGCCGAGTCGAGGTTGATCTTCGGAAAGCATGAGCAGCTTGTTGGGTCCGATCGCGGAATCTTCGAGGAGTGATATGCCGAGCCCTCATGAGATCGAGGTCGTCATCGGTATCGCTTCCAGCGCGCTCTTCGACCTCCACGAATCTGACAAGGTCTTCCGTGAACAGAAGGAGGACGCCTACCGCGAGTTTCAAGAGGAAAGGCTCAACGACCCATTAGCGCCAGGCGTGGCGTTCGACTTCGTCCGACGTCTGCTGTCCCTCAACGATCTGGCGAAAGACCGGAGCCCGCTAATCGAGGTTGTGATCCTTTCGAGGAACGATCCGGAGACGGGAGCGCGGGTGATGGAATCCGTAAGGCATCACGGGCTTCCGATTACTAGGTCAGTGTTCATGCAGGGTCGAGCGCCGTACAAGTTCATGGACGCGTTCAATATGACTCTGTTCCTTTCCGCAGACGAGGATGACGTGCGGGCAGCGATCGCGCGCGACTTTTTTGCTGGACAGGTAGTTGGGGAACCCGGGTCTCTCTCGTTGGAGGACGGAGACGACGGCAATTCCCTTCGGATCGCGTTCGACTTCGATGGCGTGTTGGCTGACGACCAAGCAGAGACGGTCTATCAAGAGTCGAAGGACTTGGACGTGTACAAGGCACACGAGGACGAGCATGGTGCCGAGCCGCTCTCGGCTGGTCCATTGCAGCCGTTCCTCGCGGCGCTGAACAAGATCCAGGAGATCGAAGATGATCTCAAACGGGAGAACGAGTCCTACAACCGGCGCCTCCACATCGGAATCGTGACTGCTCGGAACGCTCCCGCGCACGTTCGGCCGATCACGACCCTGAAGCACTGGGGCCTCCGAGTCAATGACATCTTCTTCCTTGGGGGGTGGCCGAAGGCGGACACGCTGAAGATCTATGGGCCGCACATCTTCTTCGACGATCAGACAGACCACGTGGACAAGACGAAGTCAGTCGTTCCGAGCGTGCACATTCCGTTTGGTGTCACGAACAAGGCAACCGGAGCCGAGGCGTCGCCGGAAGTTCCTAAGACTTAGCGCGGAGGTGCGATTTGGTGCGCACCGTGCTCGCAACGCTCTTGTAGTTTCCCGACAAACCACCACTGAACCCCGCCTCCCGCGGACCTCAGACCGTCTTGACGATGTAGACGTCGCAGGGCGCGTGGTGGGCGACGTCGGTGGCGACGCTGCCGAGCAGTCGGCTGATGCCCTGCACGCGGCGGTTGCCCACGACGATGAGGTCGGCGCCGATCTCCTTGGCCACGTGCACGAGCGCGTCGGCGGGCTTGCCGGGAGCCGGACTGGACTCGACCGTTCCCTGGTAGGAGAGACCATCGGCGACCTGGCGGGCGATCGCCTCGGCCCGCTCGCCGGGGCTCAGCGGGTGCATGCCCGGCGGGAGGTCGGTGGCCGCGGTGGCCTTCTCGTCGACCGCGGTGACGATGTGGAGGGCGGCGCCGGTGGCCGAGGCGAGCTCCGCCGCGACCTCGGCCGCGCGGGACGCGGTGTCGCTGCCGTCGACGCCGACGAGGATGGTCTTGTACACGTGGTGCTCCTCACAGTTGCCTTCTCTGCACCTTGGCACACGAAGGGGCCAAGCGCTCGAGGTCGGGAACCGCAGGGCGAAGAGACGATGCGTTAGGTTCTCCTTGTGCTGCTTTCGGACCGCGACATCCTCGCCGAGATCGACGCCGGGCGGGTCGCGCTCGACCCCTATGACGCCTCGATGATCCAGCCGTCGAGCATCGACGTGCGCCTCGACAAGTTCTTCCGCGTCTTCGACAACCACAAGTACCCCCACATCGACCCCGCACAGGACCAGTCGGACCTGACGCGCGACGTCGAGGTCGCCGGCGAGGACGCGTTCATCCTGCACCCGGGTGAGTTCGTGCTGGGCTCCACGTACGAGTACGTGACGCTGCCCGACGACGTCGCCGCGCGCCTCGAGGGCAAGTCGTCCCTCGGCCGTCTCGGCCTCATGACGCACTCCACCGCCGGCTTCATCGATCCCGGGTTCCAGGGCCACATCACCCTCGAGCTGGCGAACGTGGCCACGCTGCCGATCAAGCTCTACCCGGGCATGAAGATCGGCCAGCTGTGCTTCTTCCGCCTCACCTCGGCCGCGGAGAACCCGTACGGCTCGGCGAAGTACGGGTCCCGTTATCAGGGCCAGCGCGGTCCCACGGCATCGCGGTCCCACGCGAACTTCCACCGGAGTGTGATCGACTGAGGGCATGACCGCGCCCGACATCAAGCTCGTCGTGGCCGACCTCGACGGCACCCTCCTCGACGAGCGCAAGCAGATGCCCGCCGAGACCTTCGCCCTCATCCGCGACCTGCAGGCCGCCGGCGTCGCCTTCGCCCCCGCCAGCGGACGCCAGTGGGCGACCATCGAGTCGATGTTCCACGAGGTCGCCGACGAGCTCGTCATCATCGCCGAGAACGGCGCCTACGTGACCCACGCCGGCGTCGAGGTCGCCGCCCACCCGCTGGATCCCGCCTGGGTGTCGGGCGCCGTGCGCAAGACGCAGGGCCTGGCCGACCGTGGCGTCGACGTCGGCATCGTCGTGTGCGGCATCGAGTCCGCGTGGATCGACCGCACCGACCAGCCGTTCCTCGACCAGGTCGAGCCGTACTACCGCCGCCTGAAGGTCACCGAGGACCTGACCTCGGTCGACGACACGATCATCAAGCTCGCCGTGCACGACTTCGGCGACCTCGAGGCGGTCACCGCGCCGTTCCTCAAGGAGCACGCCGAGCAGAACCCCGTCGCGATCTCCGGGGCTCATTGGGTCGACGTCATGGCCGAGGGGGTCAACAAGGGCCTCGCCGTCCGCGAGCTGCAGGCCGAGATGGGCATCGACGCCACGCAGACGATGGCGTTCGGCGACTACCTCAACGACTACGAGATGCTCCAGGCCGCCGACTGGTCGTTCGCGATGAGCAACGCCCACCCCGACATCCTCGACGTCGCGAACTACACGGCTCCGCCGAACCACGAGAACGGCGTCATCACCACCGTCCGGTCGGTCCTTGGCCTCTGAGGAAAGCCCCAGGGGCACCATGCGACGCATGACGTCACCGGTGTCACGAATCTCCTGGTAAGCGAACGTTTTCGCCGCGCCGCCCTCGCTGTCGATGTGACCCTGAGGATCTTGGGGGTCGTTCGCGGAGGTGTGCGATGGCTCGGTCGGCGTGGTGGGTCCGTGGAGTGGTGATCGGCGCGGTGACGGCGGTGGGGGCCGCCCTCCTCGTGGCACCGGCCGGGGCCGTACCGCCCGAGCCGTACCGCGTCGCGACCGACCTCGAGGGCGCGGTCAGCGCCGCTCACGTGGCGCTCGGCGACCGCATCTTCTGGGTGTCATACGGCAACAGCGGCACGAGCTCGACCGACAGCGAGCTGTGGACCTCCGACGGCACTGAGGCCGGAACACGCGAGCTGGTCGATCCGAACCCGGGCGGCTCTGCTCGGGTGGACCACCTGCACGCGTTCGGGAACGGTCTCGTCTTCACGGCCGACGACGGCACGCACGGCTCCGAGCTCTGGTTCTCCGACGGGACGACGGGCGGCACCGCGAAGGTCGCCGACCTCACCCCGGAGCCCGGCGCGTCCACGTGGCTGCTCGACGCAGGACCGGGCGCGGTGTACCTGGCCGCCGACGACGGCGTCCACGGGCGCGAGCCGTACCGGTGGACGGGCCCGGGGGCGGCCCCGCAGCTGCTGGACGTCAACACGACCTCGCGGACGACCGATGACGAGGAGCTCCAGCCCGAGTGGAGGACTGACTGGACCGACTCGAACCCGGGGGCGCTGGGGATGGTCGGGGACGCGTTGGTGTTCGCGGCGGACCGGACCATCAGGACGGAGGGCGTGGACGAGTGGGGAGATCACTACGTCGCCACGTCCGGGCCGGGGGAAGAGCTGTGGAGGGTCGGCCCCACCGGCCCTCCGCAGCTCGTCAAGGACATCACGCAGACCGACCCGTGGGGTGACCCCGATCCGACCCAGGGCACGGCGTTCTCGCCGCGGACCGGCACCGCGGTGGTGGGCGACACCCTGTACTTCCTCACCGACCACACGGACGACGACGACTCGCGACCGGAGCTCTGGCGCACGAGCGGCACCGACGCCACGACCGTGCGGGTCGGCGCCCCGCCGCTCGCGTACGTCGAGGACCACTGGGACTTCCAACCGGTGGCGTCGGGCGGGCGTGTCTTCTACCGCGCGTGGGATGCCGCGTGGGACGGAGTCTGGGCGACGAGCGGGTCGGGCGTGGGCCAACGGGTGAGCCCGCCCGGCGATGCCACCGATCCCGTCGCACTGAACGGCGGCGTGGTCTTCGCGATCGCGGGCGATGCCGCCGGACGCGAGCCGTGGTTCTCCGACGGGAGCTCCGCGACCCGACTGGCTGACCTACGTGCCGGCGCACCGGGCTCGAGCGCCTTCCCATTCGCGACCTGGGGAGGTCACGCGTACTTCGGCGCGACCGCGGGCAGCGGACGCGACCTCTATCGGACGGACGGCACGGCCGCAGGGACCGAACGTGTCATGGACCTGCCGAACGAGTCGGGTGCGATCGTGGACGGCCCGATGGTCCTCTACGGGGCGGCGGGCCTGCTGTACTTCCTCAACAGCCCCGATGACGACCGCAACGTCGGCAACGAGCTGTGGGTGTTCGACCCGAACCGCGTCATCGACGCGAAGGCGACCACGACGGTGCTTCGGGGGCCGGCAGCCGTGGCGTACGGAGTCGGCGGAAGCCTCACGATCACGGTCTCCGGCACGGGCGGTCCGCCCGCGGGCACGGTGACGATCCGCGACGGTGCGACGGTGCTGGGCACCGCGACGCTCTCCGGTGGACGCGCCACGTTCGCCCTGCCGAGGAGTCTGGCGCTAGGACGTCACACGCTCACCGCGACCTACGACGGCAGCGCCGCGTTCTCGTCGTCCGTCTCGGCGCCGCTCGTCGTGACGGTCAAGGCCGCGACGAGACTCACCGGCCGCGTCAACGACCTGACGTTCACGGCACGGGACAGCATCCGCGTGACCGCCACGCTCAGGACGACTCCCGCGATCAACGCGACCGGGCGGATGCAGCTGCACGTCGACGGCGGTGTCCGCGTGACGGCGACGCTCGCCGCGCGTCATCGCAACACGCTCACGCTGGTCAGCCGACCCCTTCGGCCGGGCCGCCACCGTCTCCAGGTGGTCTTCTCCGGGTCCCCGAACGCCATGGACGCCCGGACGGGCGTCGTCACGATCACGGTCTACCGATGAGGAAGGGACGAACATGAGGACGACACGGATGACAGTGGTCGCGGCGCTGCTCGCGGCCCTCGTGCTGGCGTTCGCGCCGGCGGCCCAGGCCGGCAGCTGGAAGACCACCACGAAGTGGCGCAATTGCGACAACTTCAAGGCGGCGATAGGTGTCCGGGTGACGTTCACCGACCCCGCCCGGTACTACGGCACCGGCAAGTACATGGTGAAGCGCTGGATCGAGTGGGAGTACTACAAGGGCGGCAAGTGGCGCGAGGCCGACCGCTACTACCGCGAGTCGGACTGGGTGAAGGTGACGAACCTGAACTACGACTGGGTCACCACGCCGGCCGACCGCGTGGCCTGGCAGGGGCTCTACTACAGCCACTGGCGTGCGAAGGTGACCGTGAAGCTCATCAAGAACCGCCCGGGACCGCGGGACAAGAAGGTCGACGAGGTCCAGATCTTCCCGATGAAGGGGTCGTTCCGCGAGATCGGCAGCAACTGCGGCTACGAGTTCTGAGGGGCGTCGCCTCACGCGGCCCCCCGGTATGACCCGCGGCGTCATCACCACCGTCCGGTCGGTCCTCGGCCTCTGACCGGTCGGACCCTCCTCACCGCACGACGACGAGGTCGACCTCGTCGGCGATGCGGTAGGGCGAGGTCGTCAGCAGCGCCCCGACCTGCCGTCGCAGCCGCGAGATCTCGGCGCGCACGGTCACCTCGTGCCCACTGTCGCCGAACAGCGCCCGGCTGAGGGCGGCGGCGGACGTCCCGGCGGGTCCGGCGTCCGCGAGCCGGACCAGGAGCTCGGCATGGCGGGCGCTCAGGGGTCGGCGCAGGGTCGAGTCGGCGGACGTCACCTCGAGCACCGGCTCGCCGCCCGTGAGGTCGAGTCGACCCCGCACGCGCCGGTCGGCGGTCGCAGGACGCACGAGCCAGCCGCCGTCGATGGGCTCGGGCAGGCACAGACCCATCCCCGGGACGGCCAGTGACGTGTCCGGCCGTGGAGCGGCGATCCGGTCACGCACCGCGATGCCGGAGCGCACGGCGACCCAGCCGTCGGGATCGACCACCAGGAGCGGTCCGTTCGAGGACGCGACCACGTGCTCGACCGAGCGACGGAGCCGTTCCAGCTGATGGGTGTGCACCTGCGACAGCCGCGCCTCCGCCAGCCGCACGGCGGTCTCGACGAGGGCGGTGATGGCCGGATGCAGGGTCAGTGCAGGTCCGCTCACGTCGACGACGCCGAGCAGCTCGCCCGTGCGCGGGTCGTGCAGCGGCGCGGCGGTGCAGTACCACGGGTGCTGCTGCTCCTCGAAGTGCTCGGCGGAGAAGAGCTGGACCGGCGCCTGCTCCGCGATCGCGGTGCCGATGGCGTTCGTCCCGACCTGGCCCTCGGTCCACAGAGCGCCCTCGCCGAAGCCGAGGCGGTCGGCCTGCAGTCGCACGGTGCTCGCCCCCTCGCGCCACAGGATGATCCCGTCGGCGTCGGTCACCACGAGCAGGAAGCGGGACGCGTCGGCGACGCTCGTGAGGGCGAGCCGGAGGTCGTCGATCACCCAGCGCAGCGGCGTGGCGCGGCGCCGCCGCTCGACCTCGTCGCGGCCGAGTGGGTCGCGCGCGCCCGCGCCCGTGGGATTGAGGCCGAGCGCCAGCATCCGCTGCCACGACCGCGCGACCACGGGCCGTGGCAGAGCGGGTGCGCGCCCGCCGGAGAGCAGCAGGTCGTGCATCCGGCGCAGGTCCCGGGCGTGACGCGGCAGGTCCGTGCCCGGCGCGACGGCGCTGAAGCTGTTCACCTCGCCACCTCCTGGGTCGTCGCCAGCATAGGCAGCCAGTGTGACGCCCGTCACGTGCAACGTCGTGCAACGCTACCCTGCCGACCTGCCCCGGCGGTGTCCTGAGGTCCGTCCCCCACCGGCCTCAGCGATTCGAGGAGCGATCATGACCCAGATTCTGGAACCACCCGTCGACACGGCGGCGAACCCCGATCCCACCGTCGCAGCCGAAGGATGGTTCGCCGACTTCGAGGCGGCCCTGCGCGAGCGCGACGTCCACCGCGCCGCCGCGCAGTTCGCCACCCAGAGCTTCTGGCGCGACCTGGTCGCCTTCAGCTGGAACATCACGACGGTCGAGGATCGATCCGGCGTCGAGGGCCTGCTGACCGACACGCTCGAGCGCACCGACCCGAGCCGGTTCGTCCTCGAGGAGCAGGCCACCGAGGAGGGCGGCGTCATCACCGCCTGGTTCGTGTTCGAGACGGCGGTCGGCCGCGGTCGTGGTCTCGTTCGCCTGCGTGAGGAGGAAGGCCGTTGGAGGGCCTGGACGTTCCTCACGACGCTCTACGAGCTGAAGGGGCACGAGGAGCCGCGCGGCTCCCGGCGGCCGATGGGCGCCGAGCACGGTGCGACGAAGGATCGAACGACCTGGACGGAGCGCCGGGAGGCGGAGGACGCGTCACTCGGGCGCACCGAGCAGCCCTACGTCCTCGTGGTCGGCGGCGGCCAGGGCGGCATCGCCCTCGGTGCTCGGCTCCGCCAGCTCGGCGTCCCGAGCCTGGTCATCGACAAGTACCCCCGGCCGGGCGACCAGTGGCGCAGCCGCTACAAGTCGCTGTGCCTCCACGACCCGGTCTGGTACGACCACCTGCCCTACCTGAAGTTCCCCGACAACTGGCCCGTGTTCGCGCCGAAGGACAAGGTCGGTGACTGGCTGGAGTCCTACACGAAGGTCATGGAGGTGCCGTACTGGTCCTCGACCGTCGCGACCTCGGCGTCCTTCTCCGAGGAGACCGGACGGTGGACCGTCGAGATCGAGCGCGAGGGCGAGGCGCTGACGCTGACCCCGACGCACCTCGTGCTGGCGACCGGCATGTCCGGGAAGCCGAACGTTCCCGTGCTTCCCGGACAGGACGTGTTCCGCGGCGAGCAGCAGCACTCGAGCCAGCACCCCGGCCCCGACGGCTACCGAGGCAAGAGGGTCGTGGTGATCGGCTCGAACAACTCGGCGTTCGACATCTGCGGCGCCTTGTGGGAGCACGATGCCGACGTCACGATGGTCCAGCGGTCGTCGACCCACATCGTGAAGTCCGAATCGCTCATGGACATCGGCCTGGGCGACCTCTACTCCGAGCGGGCGCTCGCGGCCGGCATGACCACCGAGAAGGCCGACCTCGTCTTCGCGTCGCTGCCCTACCGGATCATGCACGAGTTCCAGATCCCGCTGTACGAGCAGATGAAGGAGCGGGACGCCGACTTCTACGCACGCATGGAGGCTGCCGGCTTCGACCTCGACTGGGGCGACGACGGCTCGGGCCTGTTCATGAAGTACCTGCGCCGGGGGTCGGGCTACTACATCGACGTCGGGGCGGCCGAGCTGGTCGCGGACGGGGAGGTCAAGCTGGCGAAGGGCCAGGTCTCCCACCTCACCGAGGACTCCGTGGTGCTGGCGGACGGCACCGAGCTGCCGGCCGACCTCGTGGTCTACGCGACCGGGTACGGCTCGATGAACGGCTGGGCCGCGGACCTGATCAGCCAGGAGGTCGCCGACCGGGTGGGCAAGGTCTGGGGACTCGGCTCGGACACGACCAAGGACCCGGGACCGTGGGAGGGCGAGCAGCGCAACATGTGGAAGCCGACGCAGCAGCCGCATCTGTGGTTCCACGGGGGCAACCTGCACCAGTCGAGGCACTACTCGCTCTACCTGGCGCTCCAGCTCAAGGCGCGCCACGTCGGGATCCCCACGCCCGTCCGCGGGCTGCAGGAGGTGCACCACCTCTCCTGAGCATGCGCCCGAGGGCTCCGGCGACGGCCGGAGTCCTCGGCGTGCCGGGGGCCCCGGGCATGACCCACGTCACACCGGTCGGTAGCGTGCGCGCGTGGCGAAGAAGACTCGGACCTGGCTGCGGCGCACCCTGCTCGCCGTTCTCGTGCTCCTGCTGCTCGGCGTGGTCGGGTTCTTCGCGCTCGGCCCGGGCATCGTCGAGAACAGCATGAACCGGATGGCCGACACCGACCTGGCCGAGCCGGACCGCGAGACGGTCGCGCTCCACGACTCCCTGTTCATCGCCGACCTGCACTCCGACACGCTGATGTGGAACCGGGACCTGCTCGACCGCTCCGACCGCGGTCACATGGACCTGCCGCGGCTGCAGGACGGCAACGTCGGCCTGCAGGTGTTCTCGTCGGTGTCGAAGACGCCCAAGAACCAGAACTACGACTCGAACCCGGCGGACACCGACAACATCACCCTGTTGGCGATCCTGCAGCTGCAGCCGCCGCGCACGTGGACCTCGCTGGTGGAGCGGTCGCTCTACCACGCCGAGAAGCTGCAGGACGCGGTCGCCGACTCCGAGGGCGAGCTGCGCTTCATCCGGTCGCGCGACGACCTCGACCGCCTCGTGGCCGACCGCGAGGCCGGCAAGAACGTGACCGGGGCGCTGTTCTCGCTCGAGGGCCTGCAGAGCCTCGAGGGCGACCTCGACAACCTCGGTCGACTGTTCGGTGCCGGCGCGCGCATGGCCGGCTTCACCCACTTCTTCGACAACGAGGTCTCCGGGTCGATGCACGGCGAGGGCAAGGGCGGCCTGACCGACCTCGGCCGCGAGGCGTTCGCCGAGATGGAGCGCCGTGGGATGGTCGTCGACATCGCCCATGCCAGTCATCCGGCGATCGCCGAGATGCTCGAGCTCGCCACGAAGCCCGTGGTGGCCAGCCACGGCGGTGTCCAGGCGACCTGCGACGTCAACCGCAACCTCACCGACGACGAGATCCGCGGCGTCGCCGCCACGGGCGGTGTCGTCGGCATCGGCTACTGGGACGCCGCGGTCTGCGAGCTGACGCCCGCCGCCGTCGTCGACGCGATCGAGCACGTCATCGAGGTCGGCGGCCTCGAGACGGCGGCGCTGGGCAGCGACTACGACGGAGCCACGAAGGTCGCCTGGGACACCAGCGACATCGCCGTCGTCACCCAGGAGCTGCGCGACCGTGGGCACTCCGACGAGGACATCGCCGCGATCATGGGCGGCAACACGCTGCGCGTCCTGCGTGCCGTCCTGCCCGTCGGAAGCGACGGTTAGAGTCGCGGGGTGAGAGTCCAGCCGTCCCCCGAAGTCGCCGCAGCACTGGAGCAGGGGCGCCCCGTCGTCGCCCTCGAGTCCACGATCATCAGCCACGGCCTGCCCCGTCCCGACAACCTCGCGGCCGCGCAGGAGTTCGAGGAGATCCTGCGGTCGCAGGGCGTCACGCCCGCGACGGTCGCGGTCCTCGACGGTGAGCTGAAGGCGGGTCTCACCGCCGACGAGGTGTCGCGGATCGCCAACGAGGACGTCCCGAAGCTCACGGTCCGCGACCTCCCCGTCGTGCTCGGCATGGCCGGCAGCGGCGCCACCACGGTGGCCGCCACGTCGTGGATCGCCGACCGCGCGGGCATCCGCGTGTTCGCCACCGGAGGCCTCGGCGGCGTGCACCGCGGCGCGTCCGAGACGTTCGACGAGTCCGCCGACCTCACCGTCCTCGGCCAGGTGCCGATCACGGTGGTCTCGGCCGGCGTGAAGTCGATCCTCGACATCCCTGCGACCTTGGAGCGCCTCGAGACCCTCGGCGTCATCGTGCTGGGCTTCCGCACGAAGGACTTCCCGAGCTTCTGGCTCACCTCGTCGGGCCACCAGCTCGACTGGCGCGCGGAGGACGCGTTCGCCGTCGCCGCGGTGATGCACAGCCGCGACCAGCTCGGACTGAGGTCGGGCATCGTCGTGGCGAACCCGCTGCCGGAGGAGAAGCAGCTCGACCCGCAGGTCCACGACGAGGCGCTCGAGCGCGCGCTCGCCGAGGCCGAGGCGAAGGGCCTCTCCGGCAAGGAGGTCACGCCGTTCCTGCTGCAGCGCATCGTCGAGCTCACCGGCGGCGACAGCCTCGCCGTCAACCTCGACATCGCCCGCAACAACATCGAGGTCGCCGCCCGCATCGCGACCGCCGCGGCGGAGTACCCGTGATCCTCGTCGTGGGCGACGTCGTCGACGACATCGGCGTCCTGCCTCTCGAGCCCGTCGCCCCGCGCAGCGACACCCGCGCGCAGATCCGGATGACGCCGGGCGGGTCGGCAGCGAACACGGCTGCGTGGCTGGGCTTCCTCGGCGCGCAGACGCGCTTCCTCGGCAAGGTCGGCAACGACGGCGTCGAGCGCCACGGTGACGCCCTGCGCGAGCACCAGGTCGAGCCGCGGCTGGTCGCCGACCCGCTGCTGCCCACGGCCACGATCGTGCTGACCCTCGACGACGACGCCGACCGCACGATGTACGTCGACCGCGCCGCCAACGGCACGCTCACGCAGGCCGACCTCCCCGACGACCTCTGGGACGGCGTCGACTGGCTGCACCTCACCGGCTACACCTTCTTCGACCCGCAGACCCGCGACGTCGCCATCGACCTCATCGCCGAGGCGAAGCGGCGCGGTGCGGGCGTCAGCGTCGACCCCAGCACCACCGCGTTTCTGCGCGAGGTCACGCCCGAGGCGTTCGCCGAGTGGACCCGCGGCGTCGACCTGCTCGTGCCGAACCTCGACGAGGCGCGCCTCATGGTCGGCGCGACCGGCCCGTTCGTCGACTTCGACGCGCTGACGCGGATGTACCCGCAGGTCGTCGTCACGCTCGGCTCGATGGGCGCCGCCTACGTCGCCGGCGGCGACCGCGAGCAGGTGGCCGCCCCGCGCATCCAGGTCGTCGACACCACCGGCGCGGGCGACGCCTTCACCGCCGGCTTCCTGGCCTCGTGGCTGGAGCAGAAGGACCCGCGCGCCGCGCTCACCGGCGGCATCGGTGCCGCCAGCCGCTGCGTCCAGCAACGCGGCGCCCGCCCCTAGCGAGGCGTCAGGATGACCGCATGACCGTCACGCTCTCGCCCGTCACTGCCGAGCGGTTCCCGGCCTGGCTCCGGCGAACCCGCGCGGAGTACGAGGCCGACCTCGTCGCCACGGGCGAGACGCCTGAGGAGGCCCGGCGCCAGGCCCGAGCCTCGACGGACCATGCGTTCCCCGACGACGTGCCGACGCCCGGTCATGCGGTGTTCGACCTGCTCACCGACGAGGGCACCGTCGCCGGGTATCTCTGGCTCGGCCACGACACGTCGGGCGACAGCCGGTCGTGGTGGGTCTGGGACGTGTTCGTCGAGCCGGAGCAGCGCGGTCGGGGCGTGGGCCGCGCGGCGATGCGGCTCGCGGAGGAGTACGCGCGGGACGAGGGCGCCCAGACCCTGGGACTCAGCGTGTTCGGCTTCAACGAGGCGGCGCGCGGCCTGTACGAGTCGCTCGGGTACGAGGTCACCAGCGTGAAGATGCGCAAGCGCCTCTGAGTCCCCGAACGACGAACGCGCCAGCACCCGGAGGTGCTGGCGCGTTCGCGCGGTGACGGCTGTCAGGCCTTCGTGTCGTCGTCCTCGGCCGTGGACTCGTCGGCCGCCGCCTCGGTGGCGGAGCCGGTGAGGTCCTCGCCCGAGGGGTTCGCGTCGCTGAGCGGCGCGGCGTCCTCGGAGACCGGGTCGGGCGCCGGAGCGTCCTCGACCGGCGTGATCGCCGCCAGCTCCTCCTGCTCGGAGGTGGGCTCGGCGTGCTTCTCGGCCGGCAGCTCGGGCTCGGAGTCGTCGTACACGACCGACTCGGCGTCGGGGTTGGTCGTGTCGCCGCTCTCCGGGTGCGGCTCGGGCTTGGGCTCGTCCTCCGAGGCCGTGTGGCCCTTCGGCTCGTCCTCGAGAGCATCGAGCAGCGACGGCTGCTCGTGACCGCCCGCGGACGCCTCGGTGGCACCGCCCTCGGCGGGAGCCTCCTCGGCAGCGGGAGTCTCATCAGCGACCTCGTCCGTGGCCTCGGTCTCGGGCTCGGGCGGCGCCTCCTCGGCGGTCTCGACCTCGGCGGCCTCCGGCTCGGCCGGCGCCTCCTCGGCAGCCTCGACCTCGGCGGTCTCTGGCTCGGCCGGGACCTCGGCAGCGTCAGCCGTGTCGGCGTCGGGCTGGCCGAGTCCGGGCTGCTGCTCGTGCAGCGCCGGGCTGTCGTCGGACTCCGAGTCGAACTCGGGCTTGGAGACCGCGTCGTCCAGCGCCTCGGGCTCCGGATCGGACTGGGCGGGCTCGTCCTCGGGCTCGGTGGCCACGGAGACGGGCTTGGTGCCCTCCGCGTCCAGCGCGCCCTCGGGGGTCGCGTCGCCCGACTCGAAGATGCCTCCGGCGGTGCCCTTCTCGTCGACCGCGATGTTGTGCTTCGCCGCCATCTCGGCGTCCGCGGCGCGGCTCTCGCCCTCCGGGTCGTCGAGGTCGTCGCCTGCGCCGGTCGGAGCATCGGCCGACTCGTGCGCGTCGGCGGCGGCACCGACGGACTCGGTGTCGGTCAGCGTGCCGGGATCGGCCTGGGCCTCCGGACCGGGCTCGGCGTCCTCGGGCTCGTCACCCGCGGCGTGCGACTCGTCGGCGGCCGCGGCGACCAGGGCCTCGGCCTCGGTCACGACGTCCTCCTCGGAGCGCTTCACGGCCTGCAGCAGCAGCTGCGCGACGTCGAGGACCTCGACGTTGAGCAGCGACTCGTCCTCGGCCTGCTTCGCGGTGAGGCCGTCGGCCAGCATGACGCGGCAGAAGGGGCAGCCCACGGCGATCTGCTCCGCCCCGGTGCCGATGGCCTCCTCGGTGCGGTTGATGTTGATGCGCGAGCCGATCTTCTCCTCCATCCACATGCGGGCGCCGCCGGCGCCGCAGCAGAAGGAGCGCTCCTTGGAGCGGTCCATCTCCACGTAGTCCGCACCCGTGGCGCCGATCAGCTCGCGCGGGGGCGAGTAGACCTGGTTGTGGCGGCCCAGGAAGCACGGGTCGTGGTAGGTGACCTTGGCGGCCGGGGCGGCGGGCGCGACCGGCTTGAGCTTCTTCTCGCGGACGAGGCGGTTCAGCAGCTGGGTGTGGTGCACGACCTCCAGCTCGATGCCGAACTCCTTGTACTCGTTCTTGAGCGTGTTGAAGCAGTGGGCGCAGGTCGAGACGACCTTCTTGACCTTGGTCTCCTCGAAGACCGCGACGTTCTCCATCGCGAGCTGCTTGAAGACGATCTCGTTGCCGGCGCGACGGGCGGAGTCGCCCGAGCAGGTCTCGCCGTCACCGAGGACGGCGAAGGTGACGCCCGCGATGTCGAGGAGCTCGGCCACGGCCTGCGTGGTCTTCTTGGCGCGGTCCTCGAAGGCGCCGGCGCAGCCGACCCAGAACAGCCATTCGACCTCGTCGAGCGACTCGACGTCGACGCCGACCTGCTTGACCTCGAAGTCGAGGTCCTCGGCCCACTTCATGCGGTCGCGCGGGTTCATGCCCCACGGGTTCCCCTTGCGCTCGAGGCCCTTGAAGATGTTGTTGAGCTCGGCGGGGAAGTTGGACTCGACGAGCACCTGGTAGCGGCGCATGTTGTCGATGTGGTCGACGTGCTCGATGTCGACGGGGCACTGCTGCACGCAGGCGCCGCAGTTCGTGCACGACCACAGGACGTCGGGGTCGATGACGCCGAACAGGTCCTCGGTACCGATGAGCGGACGCTCGAGCTCGCGCTGCTGGTCCTCGGTGAGGGTCTCGGGGTCGGCGCCGAGCAGCGGCACCTTGGCGTACGCGTGCTCGCGCAGGCCCATCATGAGGAGCTTGGGGGAGAGGGGCTTCTCGGTGTTCCAGGCGGGGCACTGGCTCTGGCAGCGGCCGCACTCGGTGCAGGTGGAGAAGTCGAGGATGGACTTCCAGCTGAAGTCCTCGACCTTGCCGACGCCGAGCTTCTCGAACTCCTCCTCCTCCATGTCCTCCATGGTCTCGAGGTCGAGCGGCTTGCCCGCGACGTAGAGCGGGACGAGGGCGCCCAGCGCGGTGCCGCCGTCGGCCTCGCGCTTGAAGTAGATGTTGAACCAGGCCAGGAAGCGGTGCCAGGCGACGCCCATCGTGAGGTTCTTGCCGATGACCATCAGCCAGACGGTGGCCGAGACGACCTTGACGACCGCGAGCAGCGTGATCGTGACCTCGAGGCCGGTGACCGACAGGCCCGACCAGAGGGTGTCGCCGATCCAGCCGGTCAGCGGGAAGTGGAAGTACGTGCCGTGGCTGTCGCCCTCGAGGCTCATCAGACGGTACTCGGCGCCGCGGATGAGGATGCCGGCGGCGCACTCGAGCGCGACCATCGCCTCGACGAAGTAGGCCTGGCCGAAGCGCGAGCCGAAGAAGCGGCTCTGGCGGCCCTGGGTGCGCGGGTGGTTGCGCTGGCGGATGACGACGAGCGCCGCGATGCCGATGAGGCCCAGCCAGGCGATGGCCTCGCTGACCCATTCGAAGAGGAAGAAGTGGCCGATGATCGGCAGCACCAGGTGCGGGTTCCAGACCTGCAGGTAGGCGGTGGCGACCGCGGTGCTGAGGATGAGGAAGCTGAAGAAGACGGCCCAGTGCAGGAGGCCGACCCAGTGCCACTGGAGCATGCGCGTGTGGCCGAGGGTCTCGACCAGCATGTTCTTCGTGCGGCTCGCCGGGTTGTCGGTGCGACCGTAGGCCGGCGTTCCGGCGCGGATGACCCCGAGCATCCGCTTGATCCCGGGCGCCAGGTAGTACACCGCCAACGCCGTCGAGACCAGCGTGATCACTCCGGCGATGATGTTGATCGGTTCCATGCCGATTCCTCTCGCGGTTCAAGCAGTTGGTGCTGACCCTAATCTGCGGCGGAGAGCGCTGCTCAGTTAGGCCAGCCAAAGGCGTACGATGATGTTACCTGCGAGTAGCAACGGGTACGCAGGCGATGGCCGCCAGCGGGAAGACCGCGACCGCCGCGAAGGCCCAGCCGTAGCCCGCGAGCTCGACGATCGCGCCGACGACGGGCGGCACCGCCGCCGCGGTCAGGTACTGGCCCGTGTTCTGGATGCCGAACGCGCGCCCCGACCACCGCGGTCCGGCGATCTCGGCCACGGCGGTGAACGCCAGGCCGTTGTCGACGACCGTGATCACCATGGCGGCGACCATCAGGGTGATCGCGACGGGCGATCCCTCGAGCACGGCCAGCGCCAGCATGGAGACGGTGGCCGCCACCGCCACCTGCCGCATGGGGCCGAGGCGATCGCCGACGCGGTCGGACCACCAGCCCGCGGCGATGCGACCGCCCGCGCCGAGCACCTGCGAGACCGCGTAGAGCGCCCCGGCCGCGGCCGGGCTCCAGCCGTGCTGGTCGATGAGCCACAGCAGCATGAAGGTCCACACCGCGTACTGCGGGATGACGAGCAGCGCCGAGGCTCCGTGGATCCGCACGAGGCGCCGGTCGCCGCGGTAGGGGTTGGCGCGGGGGTCCGTGCCCTCCGTCGCGAGCGCCGGCGGGTCCACGACGGTGAGCGCGATGAACACGGTGGCGACCGCCGAGACGACGAGGCAGCCCAGCACGATCGGCGCGACGCCCCACGACTGCACGCCGGCGGGGACGACGAGGGCGGCCACGCCGACGCCGAGGGGAAGACCCGTCTGGCGGATGCCCATCGCGAGACCGCGGCGATGCGCGGGGAACCAGCCGACGACGAGCCGGCCGCTGGCGGAGTTGGAGCTGCCCGCGGCCACGCCGCACAGGCCGAAGCCGAGCGCGAGCACGACCACGTCGTCGGCGCGGGCGCCGGACCAGGCCACCGCGCTGCCCACGACGAGCAGGGCGAGGCCGGACGTCAGCGCGATCCGCTCGCCCACGCGATCGACGATCGCGCCCCACGCCACGAGGGTGAGCAGGGTGCCGACGGTCGGGGCGGCGGCGAGCGCGCCGGTGGCGACGAGGGGGACGCCCTCGTCGAGGTGCAGGTGCGGGATCAGCAGCAGCGGCGTGCTGACCACGGCGGTCGCGGTGACCTG
The DNA here is from genome assembly GCF_013408555.1 of Aeromicrobium tamlense. Classification (NCBI taxonomy): domain Bacteria; kingdom Bacillati; phylum Actinomycetota; class Actinomycetes; order Propionibacteriales; family Nocardioidaceae; genus Aeromicrobium; species Aeromicrobium tamlense. Next base: position 2,790,554 of record NZ_JACBZN010000001.1, on the reverse strand, counting down.
CGCGATCATCGCCGCGACCAGCATGAGCCAGGGGCTCGGGCGGCGCGTCACCTCCGCGCGCGGGTCATCCGAGAGCGCCCACGTGCGCCAGCGCCTGCTGCAGCAGCACGCCGCGGCCACCCTCGAGCTCGTCGAGGATCGCGGGGCTGAACGCCTCCTGCGGAGTCAGCCACGAGAGCTCGAGCGCGTCCTGGCGCGGGTCGCACTCGCCGGTGACCGCCACGACGTAGGCCAGCGCGACGGCGTGCTGGCGCGCGTCGTACAGCGGCGTGACGCCGGGGATCGGGAAGTACTCGGCGACCGTGAAGGGCACGATGTCGGCCGGCAGCTGCGGGAACGCCGTGGGGCCGAGGTCCTTCTCGAGGTTGCGCATCAGGGCGGAGCGGATCGGCTCGCCGTGCAGCACGCGACCGGAGACGAACGAGCGCGCCATCGTGCCGGTGGTGGGGGAGCCGCGCAGCAGCAGGCCGACCTGCTCGACCTGGCCGAGGCTGTCCAGTCGGACCGGGATCGCCTCGACGTAGAGGATCGGGACGCGGGACCGGGTCTCCTCGAGCTGGAAGTCGGAGAGCCAGCCGGGGTTCGGGTCGGGGGTGCGCACGGAGGGCATGCGCCCATTGTGGTGGATCCCTGGCTGTCGGCAGCGGACGCGGACGTGAACACGGGTTGTCACTGGGAGTTACAGCACTTAGGGTGAGCCACATCACAAGGCCCGTCCGTCTCAGGGGACGGGTCTGCCGGAGGAAGGCTCGCCCGTGATCCGCACGTCCCGAACATCCCAGCGCCTCGTCGCCGCAGGCTCGTCGGCGGCCGCCCTGGCCGCCGCGGCCGTGGTCGGAGTCGGGCTCGTCTCGCCCGCCTCGGCCGCCGACGTGGAGCTGGAGAAGTCCTTCGACTACACGTGCCAGGTGACGGCCGGCGGGCTGAACCTCGGCGAGCACGTGATCGGCGTCCTCGCGTCGACCACGGCGCCCGAGTCGGTCTCCCCGGGCGAGGTGATCGCGCCGCGCACGGTGAACATCACGCTCACGATGCCCGAGCTGCTGCGTCAGTCCACGGCCATGCTGCTGCAGGGCCGCGAGGCCGACGGCGAGTCCACCGACTCGGCCGTCACCCTGACGACGGGCGGCGAGACCACGAGCGTCCCGATCCCGAACCTCGGGTCGCCGCGCACGCCCATCCCGCAGACGGCGAACGAGCCGTGGACGATCCCGGCGTCGGGCACGGTCCCCGAGATCACGACCCCGGCCACGGCGACCGGCTCGGTCGTCCTGGGCATGCCGAGCACCTTCTCGATCGCCGCCACCATCTACAAGGCCGACGACTCGACCGTCCCGTCGACCCTGACCTGCGCGGGCCCCGGCGACCTGTCGCTCGGCACGATCGCGGTCACCGCGGGCAGCGAGCCGACCACCGGCCCGACCTCCGAGCCGACGACGGAGCCGACGAGCGAGCCGACGACGGAGCCGACGAGCGAGCCGACGACGGAGCCGACGAGCGAGCCGACGACGGAGCCGACGAGCGAGCCGACGACTACTCCCACCACGACCCCGACCGATCCGCCGGCGGACGACGTCGACCTGTCGAAGCGCTTCGACTACACGTGCCGCGTCACGGCCGGCGGACTCGACCTCGGCTCGCACGCGATCGGCGTCCTGGCCGAGACCACGATCCCGTCGCGGGTCCAGGTCGGCGACGTCATCTCCTCGCGCGGCGTCGACATCACCCTGACCCTGCCCGAGCTGCTGCGGCAGTCCACCGCGATGCTGCTCCAGGGCCGTGAGGCCGAGGGCGGCTCGACGGACTCGTCGATCACCCTGACCACGGGCGGCCAGACCCAGACCGTCGCGATCCAGGACCTGAAGTCGGCGCGCACGCCGATCCCGCAGGTCGCCGACGAGCCCTGGCTGATCCCCGCCACCGGCACGGTCCCCGAGATCACGGTCCCGGAGTACGCCGAGACCTCGGTCCGCCTGGGCATGCCCGAGGCGTTCACGATCCAGGCCACGATCCACAAGGCCGACGGTTCGACCGTCCCGTCGAACCTGACCTGCGCGGGCCCGGACGAGCTCGGCCTGGGCTCGATCCCGGTCGGCGACGCCGAGCCGGAGCCCACCACGGGTCCCACCAGCCAGCCGACGACCGCGCCGACCACGCAGCCGACGACCGAGCCCACGGGTGAGCCCACCACGGCTCCGACGACCGGCCCGGGCGACGACGAGGACCCCGACGCGGTGGAGCTGCTGAGCGACGACGTGCTGTCGCCCGGCGACACCATCACCTTCGCCTTCGGGTCGAACTGGATCGGCAAGGAGCTCGAGTTCGAGCTGCGCTCCGACCCGATCCCGATGGGCACGAAGGTGGTGCCCACCTCGGGCGAGGTGTCGGTGCGCATCCCGACCAACGCGCCCGCCGGCTCGCACGACGTCGTGGTGCTTAGCCGCGGCGAGGTGATCGCCTCGGTCCCGGTCGAGATCCTGCCCGCCGACGCCGCGGCCGACACGACCGACGACGACTGGGTCAGCGACGGCTACCTCGCCGCGACCGGCGGTCCGGCCGTGAGCGCCGCGCTGCTCGGCGGCGTCCTGGTGCTCGCCGGAGGAGCGGCCCTGGTGCTGCGCCGCCGCACGCGTCGCAGCTGACGCAGGAGTGAGCGGGGGCGGATCCTCGGGTCCGCCCCCGCTGCCGTGCCCGGCCCGTGCGGGCTAGGCTGGCAGCACCACGACAGGGGAGCGCCATGCAGAGGGCGCTGAGAGTGCGGAACAGCCGCAGACCCTTGAACCTGCTCCGGTTAGCACCGGCGAAGGGAGTCATCATGAATTCTGCCGTCACCTCCACGACTCGTCCCACCCGCTACCGCACGATCGACCTCGTCACGATCGCGATGCTCGGCGTCGCCTTCGGCGTCGTCTTCTGGGGCTGGGGGAAGTTCTACGACGTCATCGACCTCGGTGCCGCGGTCGGCTTCAAGCCCGCGGCCGCCCTCCTGGGCGGCATGTGGCTCATCGCCGGCGTCGTCGGCGGCCTCATCGTCCGCAAGCCCGGCGCCGCGTTCGCCACCGAGTTCATCGCCGCGCTCGTGTCGATGCTGGTCCTGGGCGGCACGTCCTGGGGGAGCACCGTCCTGATCTCGGGCGTCGTGCAGGGGCTCGGCGCCGAGCTGATCTTCGCGCTGTTCCTCTACCGCCGCTTCGACCTGCTGACCGCGGTCCTGGGCGGCGCCCTGTCGGGCGTGCTCGAGGCGTTCTACGAGTGGAAGTACTACTTCCCCGACTGGGACCTGCAGTGGCGCCTGCTGCACCTGGGCTTCCTCGCCACCTCCGGCGTCGTCATCGCCGGCTTCGGCGGCTGGCTGCTCGTGCGGTCGCTGGCGAAGGCGGGCGCCCTGGACTCCTTTCCCTCCGGGCGGCCGTAGCGCGTGACGATCGCGTTCCGCGACTTCACCTGGACGCCCCTCCACGGGCGGCGGCCCGCCCTCGACCGGCTCGACCTGAGGATCGAGCGGGGCGAGCGGGTGCTGCTCGTCGGCCCCAGCGGCAGCGGAAAGTCCACGGCGCTCCACGCCGTCGCCGGTGCGCTGGGATCGACGCTCGTGGGGGACGCGTCCGGGTCGGTCGAGGTCGACGGGCGGATCGGCATGGTCACGCAGAACCCGTCGGCCTCGATCGTCGCCGACCGCGTCGGGCGCGACGTCGCGTTCGGTCCCGAGAACCTCGGCCTGCCGCGCGACGAGATCTGGCGGCGGGTCGACGCGGCGCTCGACGCCGTGGGGCTGCCGTACGACCGCGACCGCTTCACCAGTGCGCTGTCCGGCGGTGAGCGGCACCGGCTCGCGCTTGCCGGCGCACTGGCCACCGAGCCCGACCTGCTGCTCCTCGACGAGCCGACCTCGATGCTCGACCCCGCGCTGGTCGAGGTCGTCCGCGACGCCGTCCTGGCGGTCGTCGGCGACCGCTCGCTCGTGGTGGTCGAGCACCGCTTCGAGCCGTGGCTCGACCACGTCGACCGCGTGGTCGTGCTGGACGCCGGTCGCCTGGTCTTCGACGGCTCGGTCGCGCAGTTCCGCACCGCGGCCGTGCCGGACGCGCTGTGGATGCCCGGGCGCCCCGCCCCCGTTCCCCTGGAGGTCCCCGGCGAGCTGCTGGCTCCGGTGGAGCCTGCGCACGTGCGCGTCACCGACCTCGTCGTCGACCAGGTGACCCGGGGCCTGCGTGGCTCGGAGCGTACGCGCGCGGTCTCGGGGCTGACGCTCGCGCTCGAGCCGGCTACCCTCACCGCGCTCGTCGGGCCGAGCGGCGCCGGGAAGTCCACGGCTCTGCTGGTCCTGGGCGGTCTCATCGAGCCGGTCTCGGGGGTCGTCGACGCGCCGCGCGGGCTGGGCTGGTGTCCCCAGGACCCCGAGCTCGGCTTCGTCGCCACCACGGTCCGCGACGAGCTGGAGGCCACGCCGCGCGCGCTCGGCCGCGCGGTCGACGTCGAGGCGCTGCTGGAGGCCGTCGGCCTCGCCGGGCGCGGCGACGACCACCCCTACCGGCTCTCAGGCGGCGAGCAGCGCAGGCTGGCACTGGCCGCCTCCGCGGCGCACCGTCCCGGACTGCTGCTCGCCGACGAGCCCACGGTGGGCCAGGACCGCGACGCCTGGGCGCTCGTGGCCGGCTGGCTCGGCTCGGCCGCGCGCCACGGCGTGACGGTCGCGGTCGCCACCCACGACCCCGACCTGCCGCGCGACCGCGAGGTCCTGCTGCGCGCCGGGGAGGTGGTGGCGTGACCGGCCTGCTCACGCGCCTCAACCCGCTGGTCCTGATCGGGATCGGCGTCGCGGCTGCCCTCGGCTCGCCCGCGATCCGCACGCTGCCGATCGCGGTCGTCGCGGTGTCGCTCTGGGTGCTCGCCGCGGTCCTCACGGTGCCGTCGTGGAAGTACCCGGCAGTCTGCCTGCTGCTCGTGCTGATCCCGATGGCGAGCGTCGCTTGGTCCACGTGGCTGCTGGGCGGTCGCGACGCCGAGGTCGCCCTCGTCGCCGGCCTGCGCACGTTCGTGCTGGCGTGGCCCGGAGCGGTGGCGGTGGGCTACGTCGACGTCGCGCGGCTGGGGGACTACCTGGCCCAGAGCCTCAAGGTGCCGGGGCGCTTCGCCGCCGCCCTGTCGGCGGCGCTCCAGCGGGTCAGCGGCTCGTGGCGCACGTGGCACGACCTGGAGCGGACGCGCCGGGCCCGGGGGCTCAAGGTGCGGCCGTGGTCGATGGCGTTCGCGCTGCTCGTGCACACGATCCGCGAGGCGACGCGCACGTCGATCGCGATGGACGCGCGCGGCTTCGCGACCGCGCACCGTCGCACGTGGGCCGAGGCCGCCACGTGGTCCCGTGCCGATGTCGGCGTCCTCGTCGGAGCCGTGATCCTAGCTCTCGTGCCGGCGGGGATGCGTCTCATGGGCCTCTGACGCACCACCGTTGAAAGGTGTCTTGCGTCACAGTGCAACTTCAGGTTACAGTCGTCGGCACTGCCCGCATAACGGGCGTTTACACCCACGACCGTGGACCTGAAGCGAGGAGAGCCCATGCGCCAGAGCGCCGCAGCTGCACGTCGAGGACTTCGGTTCGCGATCGCGACGGCGCTCGTGGGCGCAGGCGTCACCCAGCTCGCCCCGGCGGCCAGCGCGGCTCCCGCCGGCGTCGAGCGCGTGGGCTACGAGTGCCAGGCCACCAACCCGATCATCAACTCCACGCTCGAGGGTCACTACCAGTTCTACGTGACCGCCGAGACCGACCTTCCGGACAGCGTCCAGGCGGGGGCGACGGTGCCCGCCACCGACACCACGCTGAGCCTGATCCTCTCGCGTGACCTGGTCGACCACCTCTACACGAAGATGGAGGTCCGCCGGGTGCGCGGCACCTCGCGCTCCGACGTCGTCCTGCAGGCCGTGGCCCCGGGCGGCGAGGTCCTCGAGACCCGCAACGAGCCCGTCAGCGGACTCCAGGCCGACTGGGTGCAGATCCGGACGGGCGCCGAGCTCACGATCCCGGCCGCGGGCACGGTCGCCGCGATCGACGTGCCGTCGACGGCCGAGAACGGCCTCATCTACGTCCAGATGCCCAAGACCTTCTTCCTCGACTCGGTCATGGACCCGCCGGTGCTCGGCTCGGTCTCGGAGGCCGAGCTCAAGTGCGTCCGCCAGAGCGACAACGCCGCGGCCCGGGTGATCGGCACGATCCCGATCGGCGCCGGCTGCACCGCGGTCGAGTGCCCGCTCCCGCCCGCCGAGGATGACGGCGGTGGCGGTGGCGGCGGCGGTGGTGGAACCGGCGACGGCGAGGACCCCGAGGTCATCGAGCCCGTCACCCCCGACGAGGAGACCGCCGTCGACGACGACTACGCATTCGACGAGAACGGGTCCGGCGACGATGCCGCGGTCGCCTCCGCCTCGGCCGAGACCAAGGCGCTGCCGGCCACCGGCTCCTCGTTCGGTCCGCTCCTGGGCGCCGCGCTCGCCGTACTGGTGGCGCTGCGGATCGGCCTCGCTGTGAGGCTGCGGCGCACCGGCCGCTGACCACCAGTTCCTCCAGGTACCCGCCCCGCGGGTTCCGTCCCCCTGTGAAGGAGCCCAGATGGGTGTCGAAGTTCGCGTCGAAGGGCTGACCAAGGCCTTCGGCAGCCAGACGATCTGGCGCGACGTCTCGCTGACGCTGCCCGCCGGGCAGATCAGCGTGATGCTGGGCCCCTCGGGCACGGGCAAGTCCGTCTTCCTCAAGGCCCTGATCGGCCTCATCAAGCCCGACGAGGGCCACATCCTCATCGAGGGCACCGACCTCGCCACGTGCAGCGAGCGCGACCTCTACGAGATCCGCAAGCTGTTCGGCGTGCTGTTCCAGGACGGCGCGATGTTCGGCTCGATGACCCTGTTCGACAACGTGGCCTTCCCGCTGCGCGAGCACACCCGCAAGAACGAGACCGAGATCCGCGACATCGTCATGGAGAAGATGTCGATGGTCGGCCTGGTCGGTGCCGAGACGAAGCTGCCCGGCGAGATCTCCGGCGGCATGCGCAAGCGCGCCGGTCTCGCCCGCGCGCTCGTGCTCGAGCCCGAGATCATCCTGTTCGACGAGCCCGACTCGGGCCTCGACCCGGTCCGCACCGCCTTCATCAACCAGCTGATGGTCGACCTGAACGCCCAGACCGAGGCCACCTTCCTCATCGTCACGCACGACATCAACACCGCGCGCACCGTGCCCGACAACATCGGCCTGCTCTACCACCGGCACCTGTCGATGTTCGGCCCGCGCGAGATGCTGCTCTCCAGCGAGGAGCCGGCCGTGCGCCAGTTCCTCAACGCCCAGACGGTCGGCCCGATCGGCATGAGCGAGGAGAAGGACGCCGACGAGCTCGCGGCCGAGGACCACAGCACCCTGCCGCCGCTGCCGCCGATCCCGCTGCAGCTGTTCCCGTCCGACGGCCGCCCCCGCGCCACCCAGGCCGAGCCGGGCGCATGGTGCGCGGCCCACGGCGTCGTGCCCCCGCCGGGCTCCTTCCTGAACGACGGCTCGGGCTTCTCGGCGCCGTCGCCCCAGTCGATCGGCGGTGCCCGATGAGCCTCGGCGAGCGCGTCACCGCGCCGTTGGCCACCGCGGGCCGGCTCTTCGCGTTCGGCGCCGACGTGCTGCTCGCCGTCTTCCAGCGTCCGTTCCAGCTGCGCGAGTTCATCCAGCAGGCGTGGTTCATCGCGTCGGTCACGATCATCCCGATCGCGCTCGTGGCGATCCCGTTCGGCGCCGTCGTGGCGCTGCAGACCGGCAGCCTCGTCCAGCAGTTCGGCGCGCAGTCGTTCGTCGGCTCGGCCGCGGTGCTCGCGGTGCTGCGCGAGGCCGCGCCGATCGCGACCGCGCTGCTCGTGGCCGGCGCCGGCGGCTCGGCCATCGCGGCCGACCTCGGCGCGCGCAAGATCCGCGAGGAGCTCGACGCGATGATGGTGCTGGGCATCGACCCGATCCAGCGTCTCGTCGTGCCGCGCGTGCTGGCCTGCATGCTCGTCGCGGTCTTCCTCAACGGGCTGGTCAGCGTGGTCGGCGTGCTGGGCGGCTACATCTTCAACGTGATGATGCAGGGCGGCACCCCCGGCGCCTACCTCGCGTCGTTCACCGCGCTCGCGCAGACGCCCGACCTCTACCAGGGCATGGCGAAGGCGCTCGTCTTCGGCCTCATCGCCGCGATCGTCTCCACCTACATGGGCATGCACGCCGACGGCGGCCCGCAGGGTGTCGGCCAAGCGGTCATGGAGTCGGTCGTCATCACCTTCCTGCTGCTCTTCCTGGCGAACTTCGTGATGAGCGCCCTGTACTTCCAGCTCGTCCCGGCGAAGGCGTTGTGACGTGGCCAGCCTGACGACCGCCGTGCGCCGCCCCCTGGGGATCCTCGACGACCTCGGCCTGCAGCTCGCGTTCTACCTGCGCACGATCGCGTGGATGCCGCGCGTCATCACGCGGTACCCGCGCGAGATCCTGCGGCTGCTGTCCGAGGTCACGTTCGGGCGCGGCTCGCTCGCCGTCATCGGCGGCACCGTCGGCGTCATCTTCACGATGTCGTTCTTCACCGGCGTCGAGGTCGGCATGCAGGGCCACAGCGCTCTCGAGCAGCTGGGCACCAGCGCGTTCGCGGGCTTCTTCTCGGCCTACTTCAACACCCGCGAGATCGCGCCGCTCGTGGCCGGCATCGCGCTGGCCGCCACGGTCGGCTGCGGGTTCACGGCCCAGCTCGGCGCGATGCGGATCTCCGAGGAGGTCGACGCACTCGAGGTCATGGCGATCCCGTCATTGCCGTACCTGGTCACCACGCGCGTGCTGGCCGGCATGATCGCGATCATCCCGCTCTACATGGTGGGCCTGATGTCGTCCTACCTCGCCACGCGGCTGACGATCACGGCGATCTACGGGCAGAGCAGTGGCACGTACGACCACTACTTCGACCTGTTCCTGCCACCCGAGGACGTCCTCTGGTCGTTCTTCAAGGTGCTCGTGTTCGCCGTGCTGGTGATCCTCATCCACTGCTACTACGGCTACTACGCCAGCGGCGGCCCGGTGGGCGTCGGCGTGGCCGTGGGTCGCGCGGTGCGCACGTCGATCGTCGTCATCAACGTCGCCGACCTCATGATGTCGATGGCCATCTGGGGCACCACCACGACCGTCAGGCTGGCCGGCTGATGGCGCGCGTGTCCACCCTCGACCGCCCCGCCGTCGTCCGCAGCCTGGGCGTCGCCATGGTCGCGCTCATCGTCGGTTCGGTGCTGCTGACGTACGCGGTGTTCACGAAGGCGTTCTCCTCCGACATCCCCGTCCTGATCCGCAGCAACGGCGTCGGCCTGCAGCTCAACCCGAACGCCGACGTGAAGCTGCGCGGCGTGATCGTCGGCCGCGTCGACGAGATCACCTCCGAGGAGGGCCAGGCCGTCATCCACCTGCGCCTCGACGCCGACCAGCAGCAGGTCATCCCGTCCGACGTCCAGGCGTTCGTCGTGCCCAAGACCCTGTTCGGCGAGAAGTTCATCGACCTCCAGCCCGTGGCGCAGTCGGCCGGCACCCCGATCCAGGCCGGCGACGAGATCACCCAGGCCGCGCTGCCGTCCGAGGTCGAGACCCTGCTGGCCGACCTCGACCCGCTGCTGACGGCGCTCAACCCCGAGGACCTCTCCTACGTCCTCACGGCGCTGTCCGACGCGCTGTCGGGCCAGGGCGAGAAGGTCGGCCAGACCCTCGAGACGCTGTCGGGCTACCTGCAGAAGATCACGCCGCTGGCGCCGAAGTTCGTCGAGGACGTCACGCTGCTCGGCGACACCGCGAAGACCTACGCCGACGTCATGCCCGAGATCGGCACCACGCTGCGCAACGCGGTGGTCACCGGCAACACGCTCACCGCACGTCGGGCCCAGCTCCAGACCCTCTTCGTCGAGACCGCCGCGTTCGCGACCTCGGCCGAGAAGCTGGCCCAGCGCTCGGGCGACGACTTCATCACGCTCTCGCGCGACTCCCGGCCCACGCTCGAGCTGCTGGCGCAGTACTCGCCCACGCTCGAGTGCGTCCTCAAGGGCATCGACCGTCTCAAGCCCGCGATCGACGGGGCGTTCCGCAACCACCGGGCGCACGCGTCGATCGAGTTCGCCCCGCGCTCCTCGCGTGACTACGACGCCGACGACGCCTACGAGCTGCCCACGGCCGGGAAGTCCGGAGCGCTCGCGCCCAGCTGCGCCACGCTGCCGCGCACCGCCTACACGGCGAAGCGCCCCGCGCCCGGCATGAGCGACACCCTGCTGCAGCAGTTCGGCATCGGCGGCGACCTCGGCAAGCGCTCGCCGCTCGTCGCGCCCTCGGTGGCCAGCCCGGCCGGCACCGACGCCGAGGCCGAGCAGATCGACGCGATCGTCGCCACGGCCCTCGGCGTCGACCCCACTGACGTTCCCGACGTGGCCCGGCCGCTGTTCGGTCCCGTCCTGCGTGGAGCGGAGGTGACGCTCTGATGGCCCGCACCGGCATGGACCGCCAGACGGCCTCCGCGTTCGCGAAGCTCATGGCCTTCCTGGTCATCACCGGCCTGATGACCGCGCTGCTCGTCGCCGTCATCGGCAACACGTCGTTCGAGCGCACGGTCACCTACAAGGCGGTGTTCAGCGACGTGACGAGCCTCGTGAAGGGCGACGACGTGCGCATCGCGGGCGTGCGCGTCGGCAACGTCTCGGAGGTGAAGGTGCACTCCGGCACCAGCGCCGAGGTCACCTTCAGCGTCGACTCCGACATCGACCTGACGCAGTCCACCCAAGCCACGCTGCGCTACCGCAACATGATCGGTCAGCGCTACATCTCCCTCAGCGAGGGCGCCGACGGGGCGCCCGGACGACTGAAGGAGGGCGAGACGATCGGGCTCGACCGCACCACGCCGGCGCTCGACCTGACCGACCTGTTCGGCGGCTTCAAGCCCCTGTTCGAGGCGCTGTCGCCGGAGGACACCAACCAGCTCGCCTACGAGCTGATCCAGGTGTTCCAGGGCGAGAGCGGCACCGTCGAGTCGCTGCTGTCGCACACCGCCTCGCTGACCCAGACCCTCGCCGACCGCGACGAGCTCATCGGCTCGGTCATCGAGAACCTCACGGTCGTGCTGACTTCGTTCAACGAGCGCGACACCGAGCTGTCCTCGGCGATCTCCACCCTCCAGCAGCTCATCACCGGCCTGAAGGACGACCGCGACGTGCTCACCGGCTCGCTCGACGACATCTCGGTGCTCACCGGCGAGACGGCCGGCCTGCTCGAGGACACGGGCCCCGCGATCACCGCCGACATCAAGGAGCTGCGCCAGCTCACCTCGAAGATCGGCACGAAGCAGGCGCGGCGCGATCTCGACCGCACGCTGCAGATCCTGCCGATCAAGATCGACCGGATCGGCCGCACGGGCCAGTACGGCTCGTTCTTCAACTTCTTCGTCTGCGACATCGGGGTCAACGGGAAGGTGCCGTCGTTGAACGGTGTGCCGGGATGGGAGCAGGCGCGTCCGTTCAAGACCACGAAGCGCGTCACCGTGACCGGAGCAGGGGTGAGTCGATGCCGCTGAAGGACATGAAGCCGATCCGCGAGCGCAACCCCGTGGTCGTGGGCGCGATCTCGCTGGCCATCATCGCCGCGATGCTGTTCGGCGCCAGCCAGGCCGCGAGCCTGCCCATCGTCGGCGGCGGCGCGAAGTACGCCGCGGAGTTCACCGAGGTCGGCGGCCTCAAGAAGGGCGACGACGTCCGCCTCGCCGGCGTGCGCGTCGGCGAGGTCTCCGACCTGCAGCTGCACGGCGACAAGGTGTGCGTCGTCTTCCGGGTGAAGTCCGACCGCGACCGGCTCGGCACGCAGACCGGCGCCTCGATCCGCATCAAGTCGCTGCTCGGCACGATGTACGTCAGCCTCGAGCCCGACGGCTCCGGCACCCTCGCGAAGGGCGCCGTCATCCCGGCCTCGCGCACGAAGGCTCCCTACGACATCGTCCAGGCGTTCTCGGGCCTCACCGAGACCACGCAGGAGGTCGACCAGGAGCAGCTGGCGCAGGCGCTCGAGACCATCAACGACGTCGCGTCCAAGACGCCCGAGGAGTTCCGCAGCGCCGTCACCGGCGTCACGGCCCTGTCGAACACGCTGGCCAAGCGCGACGAGGAGCTCGAGACGCTGCTGAAGAACGTCGACGGCATCTCGGCGGTGCTGGCCGACCGGAACACGGAGTTCGTCAAGCTCTTCGAGGACGGCTCGGTGCTGTTCGACGCCCTGAGCAGCCGCCGCGACGCGATCCACGCCGTGCTGGTCAACGTGACGCGCATGTCCAACGAGATCGAGACGCTCGTCACCGACACCCGCGGGGATCTCAAGCCCGCGCTCACGCGCCTGGCCGGGGTGGTCGACGTCCTGAGGAAGAACGAGAAGAACATCGACGCCGCGATCGACCAGCTGCCGGCCTACTACGCGATGGTCGCCAACAACGGCTCGAGCGGCCCGTGGCTGGACTCGTACATCTACAACCTGCTGAGCATCCTCGGCGTGCCGGGAGGGCTGTGAGCATGAGCGAGCGTCTCCGGAGTCTCTCCCGCCCCGCCGTCGCCATCGGCGCGGCCCTGCTGTGCCTGGTCCTGGTCGGCGCGGCCGCCGTCGCCGCGGTGACGCGATCGGGCACGAACACGGTCACGGTCGACTTCGACCGCACGGTGTCGCTCTACGAAGGCTCGAAGGTGCGCATCCTGGGCGTCGACGTGGGCACGGTCGAGAAGATCACGCCGCGCGGCCAGACCGTGCGGGCGCTGATCTCGTGGGACGCCGCGTACGACGTCCCCGCCGACGCGAAGGCGCTCATCGTGTCGCCGTCGGTGGTCGGCGACCGCTTCGTCCAGCTGGCGCCGGCCTACACCGGCGGCCCCACGCTGCGCGACGGCTCGCACCTCGACCAGTCGCGCACGGGCACGCCCACCGAGCTCGACGAGACGTTCGCCGCGCTGGACGACGTCGCCACCACGCTCGGCCCCGACGGGCTGAACGAGGACGGCGCCGTCAGCGAGCTCGTCTCCAGCACGGCCGACAGTCTCGACGGCAAGGGTGCCGAGATCCGCGAGAGCATCGAGGCGCTGGCGAAGCTGGGCACCACGGTCGACGGCACGAAGGACGAGTTCTTCACCTCGATCGAGCAGATCGAGCGGTTCGTCTCCGCGCTCGAGGCCAACGACTCCAGCGTGCGCCGCTTCAACTCCAGCCTCGAGGACGTCTCGGGCATCCTGGCCGCCGAGGGCGACGACCTCCAGCTCGCCGTGCGCGAGCTGGCCGGGGCCCTGCAGCAGGTCCAGGGCTACGTGGAGGAGAACCGCAGCGTCCTGCGCCGCAACGTCTCCGGGCTCAGCGACGTCACGAAGAACCTCGCCGAGCAGCGCAAGGACCTGGCGAAGATCCTCGACCAGGGCCCGAAGGCGCTGTCGAACCTCGCGATGGCCTACAACCCCACCACGGGCACCCTCGACGCCCGCGGCTCGATCAAGGGCTCCACCTCGCGCGGGATGACCGTCCTCACCGAGAGCTTCTACGTGTCGGCCTACTGCTCCCTGAGCACGCAGGAGGACGCCAAGTACAAGGAGGCCTGCGACGCCGTGGGCCAGCTCGTCGGCTTCCTCGCCGACCAGGCGAAGGCGACCGGCAGCGATGCCGACGCCGCCCCCGCGGCCCAGGCCCCGCCGGCCGGCTCCTCCACCGAGGAGTCCCTCTCCTACCTGATGGGGGTGGCGTGATGCGCACGATCCGGACCCGGGTCGCCCTCGTGGGCGTCGTGGGGTCGCTGGCCCTCGTCTCGGGCTGCGTCTCCAGCGTCGGCGACCTGCCGCTCCCGGGTGGAGCCGACCTCGGCGACGATCCCTACTCGGTCACGATCGAGTTCGCCGACGTGCTCGACCTCGTCCCGCAGAGCGCCGTCAAGGTCAACGACGTGTCCGTCGGCCGCGTCACGAAGGTCGAGCTCGACGGCTGGAAGGCGAAGGTCACGGTCAAGGTCAACGGAGACGTCGTGCTGCCCGACCAGGCCGTCGCGTCGATCCGCCAGACCTCGATCCTCGGCGAGAAGTTCGTGTCCCTCGCGCCCCCGGAGGAGGGTGGCGGCGAGGTCGGACGCCTCGGCGACGGCGACCTGATCCCGCTGGCGCGCACCGGCAACGCGCCCGAGATCGAGGCCGTGCTGGCGTCGGTCTCGCTCGTGCTCAACGGCGGAGCGCTCGGCAAGGCCCAGGTCATCAGCCGCGAGCTGGGCACCGCGTTCAAGGGCCGCGAGTCGGACATGCGCACCTTGGTGCGTCGACTCGACGAGTTCCTCGAGGTCGCCGACGACTCGCGCGAGGACATCGTGGCCGCGATCGAGCAGATCGACCGGCTCGCGAAGAGCACGAACGAGCAGAAGCAGGCGATCGACGCCGCACTCGACGACCTGCCGGCCGCGCTCACCACGGTCAACCAGCAGCGGGCCAACCTCGTCAAGATGCTCGACGCGCTGTCCGAGCTCGGCGCCGTGGGAACGGACGTGATCGTCAAGAGCAAGACCGCGGTCACGGCCGACCTGCGCGCGCTCGCGCCGATCCTGGACAACCTCGGCTCGGCCGGCGACGCGCTCATCACCTCGCTCGAGGTGCTGCCCACCTTCCCGTTCCCGGACTCGCTGCTCGGTGAGACGCCGCAGGAGGCGAAGAAGTACCAGATGGGCGACTTCCTCAACGTGTCGCTGGACTTCAACACCGACTTCTCGACCACGGTCGGGCTGATGACCGACGCCGAGCGGCAGGCGCTGAAGGAAGCCCTGCGCGAGGACGACGTGTCGGGCGTGCTGGCGAAGTCGGTGGTGGCGCCGTGATCACCCGCAAGGTCCGCGTGCAGCTCGCGCTCTTCCTCGCCGGCACCCTCGTGCTGATGACCTACATCGGCGCGAACTACGCGCACGTCGACCGCCTGTTCGGCAGCGGCTACAAGGTCACGGTGCAGATGGCCGAGTCCGGCGGCATCTTCACGACCGCCGACGTCACCTATCGGGGCGTGAGCGTCGGTCGGGTCACCGACATGTGGCTCGACGGCGACGGCGTGAAGGTCGAGGTCCGGATCGACGGCGACGCGCCCGAGATCCCCGCTGACTCCGACGTCGTCGTGGCCAACCGCTCGGCCGTCGGCGAGCAGTTCCTCGACTTCCAGCCGCGCACCGACCGAGGCCCCTTCCTCGAGGCCGACGACGTGATCGCGCGCGAGCGCACGCAGGTGCCGATCGACACCCGCACCCTGCTCACGAACGTCAGCGCGCTGCTGTCCTCGGTGGACGCCGACGACCTCAGCACGGTCATCACCGAGCTCGGCACGGCGTTCGAGGGCTCCTCGCAGGACCTCAGCACGATCATCGACACGTCCAGCTCGTTCATCACCGAGGCCGACCAGAAGTACGAGGTCACCGCGGCGCTGATCCGCAGCTCCAACACCGTGCTGCGCACGCAGGTGGACTCCCAGAGCGACATCCGGGCGTTCGCGCGGAACCTGAGCCGGCTCACCACGGCCGTGCGCAGCTCCGACGCCGACCTGCGCACCGTGATCGACTCCGGCGCACCGGCGGCGAAGTCCCTGCGCGCCCTGATCGACGAGAACGCCGACGACATCGCCGCGCTGCTCGACGACGCCATCACCGTGAACAAGGTCGTGGCCACCCGGCTCGACGGAGTCCGCGGCGTGCTGGTGATCGCGCCGTACGGCATCGAGAGCGCGTACTCGATCATCACGAAGGACTCGCGCACGGGCCAGTACGCGGCCCGGCTGAGCCTGTCGCTGCAGCCCGCGAACGAGCCCTGCCTGCCGGGCTACAAGCCCGACGCCCGCCAGCGCACGCCCTACGACCGCACGGTCGAGAAGTGGAACCGCTCGTGGACGTGCTCGAAGGCCACGCCGCGCGGCGGCAAGTCCGGGGGAGGGGGCGCCACGTCGTCCTCGTCCTCCTCGGAATCCGGCGCCGGCACGGTGCTCGGCACGTACGATGTGGCGACGCGGACGCTCGCGTCGAACGACGAGGCCGCGACGATCCCGCAGGCCCTCGATCTCGGTGAGGAGTCCTGGAAGTGGATGATGCTCGGTCCGGCGGTCGCCCGGTGAGTCGCGGTCGCCTCGTGACGGCGGCCCTCGTGGTGGTGGCTCTCGTCGCCGTGGCGGCGGGTGCCTGGCTGCTGGCGCGGGGTCCGCAGGTCCCGGCGTCGGCCGACACGGCCGCGCGCCAGGACGTCCGCGCCGCCACCGAGCGGTTCGCGACCTCGATCAACACCTACGACGTGGCCGACCTCGACCCCTACGTCGAGAAGGTCACGCCGCTGCTCACCGACGACCTCGCCGAGCAGTTCGAGCTCTCCACGCAGGACCTGCTGTCGCGGTTCGCCGACACGAAGATCGTCTCGAAGGGCAAGGTCGAGCAGGTCGCGATCGACAGCATCGACGGGGACAGCGCCGAGGCGCTGGCCGCCATCACGGTCACCACCGCGCCCGAGAGCGTGCAGTACGGCCAGCCACGTTTGCGCTGGCGCGTCTCGCTCGTCCGCGAGGGCGACACGTGGCTCGTCGACAACTTCGCCAACGTCGCGGTCGAGACCGCGCCCACCGAGGCGCCCGAGTCGCAGGAGGAGGGCCGATGACCCGCCCGTCCCGTCGCGCCGTGCTGGTCGCCCTCGCCGTCGTGGCCGTGGTGTTCGCCCTCGTGTCCGTCCTCGTCGTGCAGCGCGCCGAGGCCTCGGCGCAGGACCAGCAGGACGCCCGCGACGACGCCGCGGCCGCGGCCACCGACGCCATCCCGCGGATGCTCGGCTACCGCCACGCGTCGATAGCCGACGACCTCGACGAGGCCACCGAGGTGATGACCGAGTCGTTCGCCGACCAGTACTCCGAGCTGACGCCGCAACTGGTCTCCACCGCCCAGCAGCGCCAGATCGACGTCATCGCGACGGTCCGCACGATCGCGGCGCTCGAGTGCGGGCAGGAGTGCTCGACCTCGAAGGTGCGCCTGCTCGCGTTCGTCGACCAGAACCGCACGATCGCCGGCAAGCCCGGCTCGCCCGCGGCCCTCTCGGTCGTGATCTCCATGAAGAAGGTCGACGGCGACTGGCTCGTCGACGACCTCACCACCAGCTGACCGCCTGCCCCGAGATGTGCTCCTTCTTCTACGTTTCAGCCCACCTGAGACGTGGAAAATGGAGCACATCTCGGGACGCGCGCGGGTCAGACGTGCTCGGTCCTGACCAGCTCGCCGAAGACCACCGAGCGGTCGTCGGTGTGGAAGATCTCCGAGCACGTCGTGAGGGTCAGCAGTGACTCGGAGGGGCGGGCCCGGGACTTCTGGGTCCTCGACTCCCTGGCCTCCTCGGGCACGGGCTGGACGACCCAGATGTCGGTGAAGTCGACGATCGTGTCCGTGCCGGAGTTGCGCAGCTCGTAGGTGTAGACGTGCGTGCGGGTCTCGACCTCGACCAGGTCGCCGGCGCGCAGGTCGGGGAAGTCCTTGAACGGCTGGCCGTTCGTCACGCGGTGGCCGGCCACGGCGAAGTTGCCCGGCTGGCCGGGCCGCTGCGTGTCGGTGAACCAGCCCACGCCCGAGGTCAGCGCGGTGTCGTCGATGCCGGCGACCACGGGGACCTCGAAGTCCTCGCCCAGGCGCGGCACGCGCAGCACCGCGAACACCTGCCCCATGCGGATCTCGTCGCGGGTGGCGTCGCCCTTGCGGTTGCCCTTCCAGTCGTCGGCCAGTGCCACGGCCATGTCGCCCTGGCGCTGCTTCGCGACGACGTTGGTGCCGATGTAGGTCCAGGCGGCCCAGCCCAGGCCCACGACGAGGACGACCGTCAGCACGCTCGCCACGAGTCGCAGCGGCCGCAGCTGCGGGGTCGGCCGCAGTTCGGGGCGCTCGCGGCGCGGCGGGCCGGCGGGGGCGTTCATGCAACTGAGTGTCACACCTGGGCGGCCACCGGACAATCGAGTCGCCGGAACCCGGACGCGCGAGGTCGCCGGTCCCATTGCCCGTGACCGAGGACGCACGATACGGTGCTGACTAAGCAAGCGCTTAGTGATCCAGGAGACCCCGATGACCCGTGAGTTCGAGACCCTCGCCGACTTCAAGGCCGCCGCCGGCCAGGAGCTGGGCACCAGCGAGTGGGTCACCGTGACCCAGGACAAGATCAACCTCTTCGCCGACGCCACCGGCGACCACCAGTGGATCCACGTCGATCCCGACGCCGCCGCGAAGGGCCCGTTCGGCAAGCCGATCGCCCACGGCTACCTCACCCTGAGCCTGCTGCCGGTGTTCACCGAGCAGATCTACTCGGTCAAGAGCGTCGTCATGGGCGTCAACTACGGCGCGAACAAGGTGCGCTTCCCGCACCCCGTGCCGGTCGACTCCAAGGTGCGCGCCACGGCCACCCTCAAGGAGACGCAGGACATCAAGATCGGCACGCAGGCCATCGTCAGCGTCGTCGTCGAGATCGAGGGCGTCGAGAAGCCGGCGTGCATCGCCGAGGTCGTCTACGTGATGGCCGAGGCCTGAGCCATGCACTTCGCCTTCGACGAGAGGACCCAGGACCTCATCGCGCAGATGCAGTCCTTCATGGACGAGGTCGTCCACCCGGCCGAGCCGCTCGCGCACGAGCAGATCGAGGCCAACTACCGGAACGACGACTGGTCGATCCCGCCGGTCGTCGAGGACCTCAAGACGGAGGCGAAGAAGCGGGGCCTGTGGAACCTGTTCCTGCCCGGTGAGGGCGGCGCAGGCCTGACCAACCTGCAGTACGCCCCGCTGGCCGAGATCCAGGGCCGCAGCATCCAGCTGGCCCCGCCGGCGACGAACTGCGCCGCGCCGGACACCGGCAACATGGAGGTGCTGAACGAGTTCGGCACCGAGGAGCAGAAGAAGCAGTGGCTCGAGCCGCTGCTGGCCGGCGAGATCCGCTCGGCGTTCGCGATGACCGAGCCCGACGTGGCCTCGAGCGACGCGACGAACATCGAGACCTCGATCGTGCGCGACGGCGACGAGTACGTCATCAACGGCCGCAAGTGGTGGATCACCGGGGCGATGAACCCGAACGCCAAGGTCTTCATCGTCATGGGCAAGACCGATCCCACGGCGGCACGGCACCGCCAGCAGTCGCAGATCCTCGTGCCGCGGGACACCCCCGGCCTCGAGATCGTGCGCGGGATGCACGTGTTCGGCTACCACGACCGCGACCACGGCGGCCACGCCGAGCTGCGGTTCACCGACGTGCGCGTCCCGGTGACGAACCTCATCGCGGGCGAGGGCGACGGCTTCGCGATCGCCCAGGCGCGCCTCGGGCCCGGCCGCATCCACCACTGCATGCGGTCGATCGGCATCGCCGAGCGCGCGATCGAGCTCATGTGCCAGCGCGCGCAGGACCGCACCGCGTTCGGCAAGCCGCTGGCCGACCAGGGCGTCATCCGCGACTGGATCGCCGAGTCGCGCGTGCGCCTCGAGCAGCTGCGCCTGCTGGTGCTCAAGACCGCCTGGCTGATGGACACGGTGGGCAACAAGGGCGCCCACACCGAGATCCAGGCGATCAAGATCGCCACGCCCCGCACGGTGCAGTGGATCCTCGACAAGGCGATCCAGACGCACGGTGGCGGCGGTCTGAGCCAGGACTTCCCGCTGGCCGAGATGTACGCCGGCATCCGCACGCTGCGGTTCGCCGACGGTCCGGACGAGGTCCACAAGAACTCGCTCGCCAAGGCCGAGCTCAAGCGTCAGGGTGTCCGATGAGCGCGCGCAGGTGTGTCGTCACCGGTGCTGCGGGCGGCATCGGCCTGGCGATCGCGGAGGCGCTCGTCGAGCGCGGCGACCGCGTGCTCCTGGCCGACCTCGACGAGCAGCGCGTCGCCGAGGCCGGAGAGCGCCTCGGGCAGCCGTGGTTCGCCGGTGACGTCGCCTCCGAGGCGGGCGTCGCGGCCCTCATCGAGCAGGCCGACGCCGAGCTCGGCGGGGTCGACGTCTTCGTCGCCAACGCGGGCATCTTCCGAGGCTTCGGCCTCGACGCCGACGAGTTCGACTGGTCGCTGTCGCTCGACGTCAACGTCATGGCACACGTGCGCGCCGCTCGGGCTCTCGTGCCGCGGTGGAGCGTGGAGTCGCCCGGCGTCTTCGCGGTCACCGCGTCCGCCGCGGGCCTGCTGACCCAGCTGGGCTCGCCGACCTACTCGGTGTCCAAGCGCGCCGCGGTGGGCTTCGCGGAGTGGCTCGCCGCGACCTACGGCGACCGAGGCGTCCAGGTGGCCGCGCTGTGCCCCATGGGGGTCGCGACGCCGATGGCCGAGGCGGGCGAGACCGCCACCGAGCCCGACGCGCGACTGGCCCACGGGTCGGTCGCGGCCGCCGGCGAGACGCTCGCGCCGCAGGAGGCCGCGCGGGTGCTGCTCGAGGCGATCGACGAGGGCCGCTTCCTCGCGCTGCCGCACGAGTCGGTCGGCACGATGTACGCCCGCAAGGCGCAGGACACCGATCACTGGCTGTCGGGCATGCAGCGATTCCGGACGTCGCTCGGAGGCTGATTCTCGTATCACCCCCGGGAGTCGGCTCTCACCCGATACGATCCGGTGACTCATGTCCGACTCTCGGGGGTACTCGATGAACCGTCCCATCCTGCGCTGGCTGTCCGCCGCCGCGCTCAGCGGCGTGGCCGCGACCGCGCTGGTCGCCCCCGCCACGCCCGCCGTCGCGGCGCCCGCGGCCTTCTGCTCCGACGGCAGCCAGCCGATGGTCACGCAGGACGAGGCCACCGCGTTCGCCGAGGGCGAGCCGGTGACCGGCCTCACGGTCGTCAAGGGCACGCAGCCCGTCGAGTTCACCGGCGAGTACGTCGGTCACCTCGAGGACGCGCTCGGCCAGGGCGTCGACATGCTGCTGTTCGAGCTCTCGGGCGCCGGCATCGACACCGGCAATCCCGCGGCGGGCATCTGGTCGGGCATGTCGGGCTCGCCCGTCTACGCGCAGGACGGGCGCCTGATCGGCGCCGTCGCGTACGGCCTCAACGCCGACAACCTCCCGATCGCGGGCGTCACCCCCGCCGACTTCATGAAGAAGTCGGGCGTCGACCGCCTCGCCCCGTCGCGCGTGTCCATCACGCGGTCCTCGCTCGCGGGCGCCTCGCGGGCCACCGAGAAGCGCCTCGCCGGAGAGACCCTCCCGCTGCTGAAGACCCGCAAGGTCGTCGCGGGCGGCACCAAGACCAACGCCCTGGCCAACCGCACCCTGGCGCGCGTTCCGGGCTCGTCGGCCGCCGCTCGCTCGGCCCGAGCCGGCGGATTCGCCTCGGTCGCGTCGCCCTCGCGCATCGCCGAGCCGCTCGTGCCCGGCGGCAACATCGCCGTGGGCTACTCCACCGGCGACCTGTTCTCCGGCGGCGTCGGCACCGTGACCGCGATCTGCGGCAACACCGTGTGGGCGTTCGGTCACCCGATGGACTTCGCCGGCGAGACCTCGCTGTCGATCCACAACGCCGACACGGCGCTCATCGTCCCCTCCTCGACCGGCCTGGTCGGCTCGTACAAGCAGGTCTCGCGGGTCGGCCAGCAGATCGGCACGATCACGCACGACGGCTACGCGGCGATCCGCGGCGAGCTCGGCGTCATCAAGGGCTTCCCGGTCACGACCCACGTCTACAACCCCTCCGGCCAGCGCATCGGCACGTACGGCGGCACGGTCGTCAACCCCGACCTCGCGGCCTTCGCCGCCGGCTACGCGCCCGCGTACGCCGCCGTCGACACGCTCGACAACCTCGGGATCGGCACCGCGCGTCACGTGTGGCGCATCGACTACCGCCTGCGCGGCGGTCGCACGGGCAGCGTCGCCAACGTGCAGGTCTACGCCGACCGCGGCGAGCTCGGCGACCAGCTGGCCGGCAGCGTCGGCAGCGACGTCGCGACCCTGCTGGGCACCGACCTCGCCGACGTCACGATCACCCGCATCACCTCGCACCTCACGCTGCGCAGCGCGAAGGCCGTGGACTACCGCTTCGCCGGCGCGCAGCGCTGGGTCGGCGGGAAGTGGGTCAAGGCGCACGGCAGCAGCGTCAAGGCCGGCCGCGGCGTCACCGTGCGCCCCGTCTACCGCGAGTACGTGAACGGCCGCCCCCAGGGCACGCGCACCGGCCCCGCGAAGAAGTTCGTGATCGGCAAGAACGCCAAGGGTCGCGCCAAGATCGCCTACTCCGCGCTCGCGCAGCCGTCGATGGACGACTGCGAGATCGACGAGGACGGCGAGATCTGGTGCCCCGGCTTCGACGACGAGGAGGATGGCCCCTCGAGCTTCTCCGAGCTCGTGGCGCAGCTCGACGCGCTGATCCCGGCCGACCGCGGTGTGGTCGCCGCCGGCTGGGCCTGGAAGGTCGGCAAGTCCAAGGGCGCGTCCGAGCGTCGCGGCGGCCTCGTCGGCCCGGGCGTCCTCTCGGGCACGTACACGGCCACCTTGAAGGTCCGCCGCTGACGCGACTCCGTAGGCTGGCCGCATGGCGATCGAGCTCCTGAGCCCCACTCAACTCGACGACATGCGGCCCGCCGGCCGCTTCGTCGCCGAGGTCCTGACGACCCTGGCCGAGACGGCCGACGTCGGCGTCGACCTGATCGAGCTCGACGCCCTCGCGCACCGGATGATCAAGGACCGCGGCGCCGAGTCCTGCTACATCGACTACGCGCCCTCGTTCGGGCGCGGCCCGTTCGGCAAGGTGCTGTGCACGAGCGTCAACGACGCGGTGCTGCACGGCCTGCCGCACAAGTACAGGCTGCGCGACGGCGACCTGGTCAGCTTCGACTTCGCGGTGAGCGTCGACGGCTGGGTGTGCGACTCGGCACTCAGCGTCGTGGTGGGCACGCCGCGCGACGAGGACCTGCGCCTGATCGAGGCCACCGAGGTCGCCCTGGCCCGTGCCATCGAGGTCGCCCGTCCCGGCAACAAGATCGGTGACATCAGCGCGACCATCGGCGAGACCGCGCGCGAGTACGGCTACTCGGTCAACACCCAGTTCGGCGGGCACGGCGTCGGCCGCACGATGCACGGCGACCCCCACATCTCGAACGACGGCACCGCCGGTCGAGGCTTCCCGCTCAAGCCGGGCCTCGTCATCGCGATCGAGCCGTGGCTGCTGGCGGCCACCGACGAGATCCGCATGGACGAGGACGGCTGGACCATCCGCAGCGTCGACGGCTCCCGCGGCGCCCACAGCGAGCACACCATCGCGATCACCGACGGCGACCCGATCGTCATGACCGCCCGCGGCTGACCGCCCTTCGCGAGATCTGCTCCAATTCCTACCTTTCAAGCGGGTTGAAACGTCGATTCTGGAGCAAATCTCGGGACGCGCGGAGGACGAGCGCGTCGGCGCCGACGTGCCCGGCGAGCATCACGCCTACCGGGAGGCCCTCGTGCGCGAAGCCGGGCACGCTCGCGGCGGGCTGGCCGCTCATGTTCATCAGCGCCGTGTAGGGCGTGAAGAGCAGCTCGCGCCGGTGGTCCTCGGCCGGGTCGCCCGACTCGGTGAACCACGCGTGCGGCTGCGGCGGCAGGGCCAGCGTGGGCGTGAGGAACAGGTCGAACGAGGCCAGTGCGGCGTTGACCCGCGCGGTCGTCAGCTCGAGGAAGCCCATCGCGGCGGCCAGCGCGGGCGCTGAGGCCTGGCCGCCCCGCTCGTACCAGTACCGCGTCGTCGGACGCAGGCTGCCGATCGCCTCGGGCGGCAGCGGCACGGACGCCATCCCGGCGGACCAGACCACGTTGAACTGCGGCTCCAGCTCGGCGGGCCAGGGGTTCGCGATCTCCACGACCTCGTGCCCGAGCGAGGCGAGTGCCTCGCGCGCCGCGGCGACGGCGGCGACCGAGCCGGGGGAGGGCTCGGCGAAGTCGAGGTAGGGGTCGGTCCAGGTCGCGATGCGCAGCCGGCCGGTCTCGCGTCGGACCTCTTCCGCGAACGGCACGGCCGGTGCGGGCCACACCCGGGACGAGCCGGGCATCGGCCGGGCGAGGAGGTCGAGCACGGCGGCCACGTCGCGCACCGAGCGGGCCAGGACGCCGTCGGTGGCCAGCCCGTTCCACGTGGGGGAGTCGGGGCCGGCGCCCACACGCCCGCGCGACGGCTTGAAGCCGAGGATCCCGCAGCACGACGCGGGGATCCGGATCGAGCCGCCGCCGTCGCTGCCGGGCGCGAGCGGGAGCAGCCGCGCACCGACCGCCGCGGCCGCGCCACCGCTCGAGCCGCCCGCGTTCCGCGACGGGTCCGCGGGCGTGCCGGTCGGACCGACGACGTCGTTGTCGGTGTACGAGCTCAGGCCGAACTCCGGGGTGTTCGTCTTGCCCAGGCTGACGAAGCCGGCGTCCTCGACGAGGCCGACGAGGTCGGCGGAGTGGTCGGGCACCTGGTCGGCCATGAGCCGCGACCCCATCGTCGTGCGGACGCCCTCGGTCGCCGTCAGGTCCTTGAAGGCCGTCGGCACGCCCGCGAACGGCGGGCGCTCCTCGAGGGCGTCGAGCGCGGCCGCGCGGGCCAGCGCGCGCTCGGGGGTGAGGGTCACGAAGGCGCCGAGGTGGTCGTCCTGGGCCCGTTCGAGGAAGTGGCGGGTGACCTCGACGCACGAGACCTCGCCCGAGGCGATGGTCGCGGCGAGGTCGTGGGCGTCGAGGTCGTGCAGTGCGGTCACCGTGCCACCGTCTCGTGTTCGCCGGCGATCGACAAGCGGCGCCCACCCTTGACGCCGCCGGGGTTCGGCCGGTCGACTGGAGCCCCGTGCCGCCCACCGCAGGAGGACCCGTGTCCGCACCCTCGCAGCCCCTCGCCGAGCGTCATGCGCGCATCGTGGAGGGCTTCACCGCCGTCGTCGAGCAGGTGGACGACTGGGACGCGCCGACGCCCGTGCCCGAGTGGCGCGCACGCGACGTCGTCGAGCACCTCGTGACGTGGTCGCAGGGCTTCCTCGCCTCCGGCGGCGTCGACCTGAGCCGTCCGGTCGACGGGGACGACCCCGCCGGCACCTGGCGGGCGCACGCGGCCGAGATCCAGCAGCTGCTCGCGTCGGACGCCGCGGAGGCGGACTTCACGCACCCGCACCTGGGCACCGAGCCGCTCGGCGGCGTCGTCGACCGGCTCTACACGACCGACGTGCTCATGCACACGTGGGACCTGGCCGAGTCGGCCGGCGTCCCGTCGGGCCTCGACGCGCAGGAGTGCGAGCACCTGCTGCAGGGGATGAGCCTGCACGAGCAGATCCTGCGCGACTCGGGCCAGTACGGACCGGCGGTTCCCGTGCCGCCCGACAGCGACGGGGTGACGCGACTGATGGGCTTCCTCGGCCGCGATCCCCAGTGGCGGTCGGCCCGGTGACCGCCAACGCGATCAGCCTCGAGTACCTGCGGCGCGGCCACCGTGCGGTGCTGCGGGCCGTGCACGGGGTGGACGAGTACGACGCCCGCCGGCCGCTGACGCCCACGGGCACGAACCTGCTGGGCCTGGTCAAGCACCTGGCGATCGTCGAGCTGGAGTACGTCGCGTCGTGCGCCGGCTTCCCCAGCGACCTCGGCACGCCGTGGGAGACCACGACGGGGGAGGAGGACAACTCCGACCTCTGGCTGACCGCGGACGAGTCGGCGCAGGACGTCATCGACCTCTACGTGGCCGTGGGCGAGCACACCGAGCGGGCCGCGGCCGCGCTCGCGCCCGACGCTCCGGTCACCGTGCCGTGGTGGTCCGAGCCGTCGACGACCTTCGAGCGGCTGCTCGTGCACCTCGTCTCGGAGACCGCACAGCACGCCGGCCACCTCGAGATCCTGCGCGAGGGGATCGACGGGCAGGGCGACACGTGGGACGAGGCCCGCACCGAGCGGGACGAGGCGTGGTGGTCGGCCCTGCTGGAGCGGATCGGCGCCGCGGCGGAGGTCCACCGCGACGCCGGTCGCACGGTCACCGCGCCCGAGGGCACGTTCTGACGGTCAGGAGTCGATCGAGACGATCTCGACGACGAACAGCAGCGTCTTGCCGCCGAGCTCGTTGCCCTCGGAGGCCTCGGTGCCGTAGCCGTACTCGGCCGGGATGGTGATCAGCACGGTGTCGCCGACCTTGCGGCCCACGACGCCGGCCTTGAAGCCCTGGACGACCTGGTCGGTGGACAGCTGCGCGGGCTGGCCGTCCTTGCCGAACGTCTGCTGGAAGATCTTGCCGTCGTCCTCCCAGGTGCGGCCCTGGTAGTTGACGGTGATGGAGTCGCCCGCCTTGACGGTGTCGCCGTCGCCCTTCTCGAGGACCTTGTAGAGCACGTCCTTCGGCGGATCGGTCTTCGGCAGCGTGACGGTGGGCTCGTCGCCCTTCAGGGAGACCTCGGGGACGTCCTTCTCCCACGCCTTGGCCTTGACCTCCTCGCGGACGTCGACGACGTCGGTGACGATGATCAGCGAGTCGGTGGCCTTGATGTCGAGGTCGGCGTAGCCCTCGGCGCCGTAGACGTCGGACGCCAGCACCGACGTGACGACGCGCGAGCCGGTGGGGACGCACTCGATGCCGGCACGGAACGCCTCGAAGGTGTTCTCGTCGCCGACCGTCAGCGTGGCGGCCTCGCTGAGGGCCTGCTTGCCGGTGCGGCCGTTGAAGACGCTGATGATCGCCTCGACCTGGTCGCCCTCGGCGGTGTCGTCGCCCTTGCCGTCGTCGACCACGGTGCGCTGCAGCTCGTCGGCCTTCGCGGTGAGCGGGGCGGTGAACGTCGCCTTCGGGCCCGTCTCGCCGAACTCGCCCGAGACCTTCACGGCGTCGCTCGTGGCGCCGGAGGAGTAGTCGGTGCAGTTCTCCTGGCTCGACTTCTCGTCGTCGTCGCCGGAGCCGCAGGCCGCGAGGGTCACCGCGGACAGCAGCAGGACGGCGGGCAGGGTCTTCAGGTTCCGCATGGTTCTCATTTCGTCGGAGAGGCTCGCCGGGCCAGTCTGCCGAGCGTACCTGTCCGTTTCCTGAGAGCCCGCGAAGAGCCCGCCGTGCCCAGCCCTACGGACGCTTGGCAGAATGGCGGTCCGTGGTGACTTCCATCGACCGCTTCTTCAAGGTCTCTCAGCGTGGCTCATCGATCGGCCAGGAGGTTCGCGGCGGTGTCGTGACCTTCTTGACGATGGCCTACATCATCGTCCTCAACCCCATCATCCTCAGCGGCGTCGCCGACGTGGACGGGAACTTCCTCGGCGGCGGGTCCGAGCCGGGCTCGGGCTTCGCGACCATCGCGGCCTGCACCGCGCTCGTCGCCGGCGTCCTCACGATCCTCATGGGCGTCGTGGCCAACTTCCCGATCGCGCTGGCGACCGGACTGGGCCTCAACGCGTTCGTCGCGTTCTCGGTGGCGTCGCAGATGACGTGGGCCGATGCCATGGGCCTGGTCGTGCTCGAGGGCATCGTGATCCTGGTCCTCGTGCTCACCGGCTTCCGCAAGGCCGTGTTCGACGCCGTCCCGGGCCAGCTCAAGACCGCCATCGCGGTGGGCATCGGCCTGTTCCTGACGCTGATCGGCCTCATCGACGCGGGCTTCGTGCGCGCCACCGGCAACGCCGCGCCGCCCATCGGCATGGGCATCGGCGGCGAGCTCTCGGGCTGGCCCGTGCTGGTGTTCTGCATCGGCCTGCTGCTGATGATCAGCCTGCACACGCGCCGCGTGCCCGGCGCGATCCTCATCGGCATCGCCGCCACCACGGTGCTCGCGATCATCGTGCAGGCCATCACCGACACCCCGGGCTCGAACGGCGACCCGACGTCGAAGGGCTGGAACCTCAACGTCCCGGCCTTCCCGAAGGACATCGTCGAGAAGCCCGACCTGTCGCTGCTCGGCTCGTTCAACCTGCTCGGCTCGTTCGAGCGCGTGGGCGTCGTCGCGGCCGTGCTGCTGGTGTTCACGCTCATGCTCGCCGACTTCTTCGACACGATGGGCACCATGACGGCCGTCGGCGCCGAGGCCGGCCTGAACGACGAGGACGGCGCGCCCGAGGGCTCGCAGCGCATCCTCATCGTCGACTCGGTCGCAGCCGCGGTCGGCGGCGCCGCGGGCATCTCGAGCAACACGTCCTACGTGGAGTCCACGGCCGGCGTGGCCGACGGCGCCCGCACGGGCCTGGCCAGCGTGATCACCGGTCTGTGCTTCCTGCTCGCGACGATCTTCACGCCGATCGTGCAGGTCATCCCGAACGAGGCCGCCGTGGCCGCGCTCGTGCTGGTGGGCTTCCTGATGATGACCCAGGTGACCGAGATCGACTGGAAGGATCCCGAGATCGCGATCCCGGCCTTCCTGACGATCGCGTTCATGCCGTTCACGTACTCGATCACCGCCGGCATCGGCGCGGGCTTCCTGGCCTACGTCGTGCTGAAGGTCGTGATGGGCAAGATCCGCGAGGTCCACGTCCTGCTGTGGATCATCGCCGTGCTGTTCGTCATCTACTTCGCGATCGACCCGATCACGCGCGCGCTCACCTGAGCCGGAACGACGAAGGATGATGCATTTGGGCCCCTCAGCGGGGCCGAATGCATCATCCTTCGTCGTTTCCGGGGACGTCAACTGGTGGGCGGGCCGACCAGGAGGGCGGCGCCGGTGAGGGCGGCCACGGCGACGACGCCGACGGCCAGGCCCTGGAGGGGCTTGCGCACGAGCCACGCGACGAGGCGGTCGAGCGCGCCCGTGGGCTCGGAGGTGGCGAGGCGCCAGCGCTCGGGCAGCGCGCCCTGACGCTCGCTGGCGAGGTCGAACCAGATCGTGAAGAACGGCGGGATCGCGGCCAGCAGGCCCAGCGCCGTGCGCTTCAGGCTCCACTGCGCGTCGATCGCGACGACGACGGCGGTGACCACGTACGCCACGAACACGACGCCGTGCACCATGCCGCCGATCCGCACCCCCAGCTCGGTCGTCTCGGTGACGTACTTGAGGAACATGCCCGTCAGCAGCAGGGCCCAGGTGACGGCCTCGGCGACGGCGACGGTGCGGAACAGGCGGCGGGGGGACATGGCCCCATTGTCCCGGGCCGGATCAAGGAGATCGCCGCCGGGTGAGGGCCCTCACGCCCAGGCGAAGTCGTCGTCGCGGACGTGCTCCACGACCCGCTCGTAGGCGTGCGTGCCGCCGGGCCAGTTCGAGGTGATCCGGCCGGTCTCGGGGTGCCGGTACCAGCTCGTGCAGGACGCCCACGCCGAGTGGGCGAGCTCGTGCTGCACCCGGTCGTCCCAGCGCTGCTCGGCCTCGGGTCGCGCCTCCACCCGGCTCGCGCCGCGGTCACGCGCCCGGTCGAGGACCGCGCGGACGTGACGGGCCTGCGCCTCGAGCATCGTGATGATCGAGCCGCCGCCGAGGTTCGTGTTCGGTCCGTAGGCCAGGAAGAGGTTCGGGAAGCCCGGCACGTGGATGCCGAGGTGGGCGCGGGCGCCGCCCGACCAGACCTCGTGCAGGTCGCCGCCCGGGCCGGTGACCTCGATGCCGCGCAGGAACTCCTGCGTGTCGAAGCCGGTGGCGAAGCAGATCGCGTCGACCGCGTGCCACGTGCCGTCGGCGGTGCGGACGGCGTCGGGGCGGACCTCGGTCATCTCGTGCGGGACGAGGCGGACGTGCTCGCGCGTGAGCGCCGGGTAGTAGTCGTTGGAGAACAGGATCCGCTTGCAGCCGACCTGGTGCCGCGGCGTGAGGTCGCGGCGCAGCCCGGGGTCGCGCACCTGCACGCGCCGGTGGGTGGAGGCGATCCGGTCGATCAGCCGCGCCACCGCCGAGGACGGGTCGAGCCCGCGCGAGAACTGCTGGGTGATCCAGTCGATCGGACGACGCTCCCGCGCGGCGAGGTCGCGGTACCAGGCCGGGTACGCGCCGTCGAGCTTCGGCAGCACGTGCTGGGCGGACCTCTGCAGCACGACGAGCTCGCTCGCGACCTCGGCCAGTCGGGGCACCAGCTGGATCGCCGAGGCGCCGGTGCCGACGACGGCGACGCGCCGGCCTGCGAGGTCGACGGAGGCATCCCACGAGCCCGCGTGCAGCACGGGGCCGGCGAACGACTCCCAGCCCGCGACGTCGGGCGCGCTCGGCTCGGACAGCTGACCGACGGCGCTGACGAGGACGTCGACCGACTCGGTCGTGCCGTCGCCGAACGTGACCTCCCATCGGTCGTCGTGCCACCGCGCGGCCACGACGCGGACGCCGAACCGGCACCGCGGCGTGATGCCGTAGCGGCCGGCGACCCGGTGCAGGTACGCCAGGATCTCCGTCTGCGTGGGATAGCGGCGGGTCCAGCGGTCGCTCGGTGCGAAGGAGAAGGAGTAGAGCGGGGCGGGCACGTCGCAGCCCGAGCCGGGGTAGGTGTTGTCGCGCCACACGCCGCCCAGGTCGTCGGCTCGCTCCCACAGCCGCACGTCGTCGTAGCCGTGGGTGAGCAGCTCGACGGCGGTCGCGATGCCGCCGAAGCCGGTGCCGATGATCCCGATCGACGTCATGGAGCGACGACCTTCAGCACCGCGGCGCACACGTCGGCGTGGACGTCCTCGCGGGAGAGGGTGCCGTGCTCGAGCCACTCCCGGCACAGCGCCTTGACGTAGGCGGCGACGGGACGCAGTCGCGCGCGCAGGACCGGGTCGTCGGCCAGTGCGAGGGCGTCGAGGACGAGCCGGGCGGCCCGGTCGTCGGCCTCGTCGACGATCGCCTGGACGTCGGAGGGGCCGTGCAGGTTCGCCGCCCCCGATGCCGCGACCCACGCCTGTCCGTAGGTGCCCGCGGCGTCGAGGATCCAGTCGATCGTGCGGCTCACCCGCTCGGCCAGTGGCAGGTCGGAGAGGTCGGGCAGCGCGGCCTCCGGCATCATCACCGACTCGCGCATGACGGCCAGGAACACGGCGCGCCTGCTGCCGAAGTAGTGGTGCACGAGGCCGCGGGTCACGCCGGCCGAGCGCGCCAGCTCGGTGGTCGAGACCTGGTCGTAGGGACGCTCGGCGTAGAGGATCGCGGCGGCGTCGAGGATCGATCGGCGCCGGGAGTCGGGGGCGAGCCGGGTGCGGGCCGTGGGGGTCGGCATGGGATCAGTGTCCACGCTATTGACGGCCCGTCAATACCCTCCGCGTGACCGCGAGTGGCGCAGGAACGCCCGCCACTCGGCGAGTGGCGGGCCGTTCCGCGCCACTCGCCGAAGGGCGGGAGTGGCGGACGTGGTCAGTCGAGGGTGAGGCCCTCGGCCGGGGTGACCCGGGCGCCGCGGCGGGCCGGCAGCGTGGAGGCCGCCAGACCGGCCAGCGCCGCCACGACCAGCACGACACCGAGCTGGATCCACGGGATGACGAGGCCGCCCGACCCCAACACCGGCACCACGATGGTCTCGACCCCGAACCACGCGTAGGTCACGCCCAGCACGGTGCCCAGCAGCGCCGCCACGACCGACAGCAGCATGCCCTCGGCGGCCAGCATCCGGCGCAGGCCGCGGCGGGTGAGGCCGAGCGCACGCATCAGGGCGTGCTCGCGCGAGCGCTCGAGGATCGACAGGCCCACGGTGTTCGCGATGCCGACGAGCGCGATGAGGATGCCCACGCCGAGCAGGCCCAGCACCGCCCACACCAGCACGTCGAGCTGCTGCGCGACCCACTGCTGGTCCTCCAGGTTGTTGTCGACCTGCACGTCGCCTCCGCGGGTGAGGGCGCCGAGGGTGCCACCGAGCTCCTCGGCGTCGGCGCCGTCGTCCGCCAGGACCCACAGCACGCGAGGCTCCGCGTCCGTCGTCAGCTGCGCCAGGACCGCGGGGGGCACGATCGCGGCGCGACCCCACTTCGACCCGACGAGCTGCGTCGCCAGGGTGACCTCGCCCTCGCGGGTGCGCAGGGTGAGCTCGTCGGGGATGCCCTCGGCGAAGTCCTGCGCCACCACGGTCGGCAGGAGGATCTCGTCGTCGGCCACGCGGGTGGCCTCGCGGTCGCGGGTGACCTCTCGGTCGTCGGCCGAGGGGGCGATGATCGTGAGCCGGCCGGCGCTCGAGGCGACCTCGGCCCCGTCCACGGCACGGACCTCGTCGACGCCGTCGACCTGGCCCACCGAGCGCACCGCGTCGACCGGGAGGGTCCCGCTCAGCGCGATGTCCACCGGGTACTCGCCGTCCATCTCGGCCGTGACCGCCTGGCGGGCGCTCGCCATGCCCGAGAGGATCGCCGTCGCGAGGGTGACGCCGACGAGCAGCGACGCCGTGGTGGCGGCGCTGCGTCGTGGGTTCCGCACGGCGTTCGCCGACGCGACGCGCAGCGGGCCGCCCGTGCGGCCGACCCGGCCGAGCAGGCGCAGCAGCGCGGGCACGATCAGCGGTCCGAGCAGCAGCACGCCGACGAAGGAGGTCATGCCGCCGAGGATGAGCGGCACCATGTTGCCCGACGCGATCGCCAGGGCCAGGGCGGCGCAGCCGGCCGCCACGGCGACGAGGCCCAGCGCGATCCGGACGCGCCCCGCAGCGGTGCGCGCGGTGACCTCACCCGAGGGCCGCAGGGCCGCAAGCGGGCTGACGCGCACGACCGAGCGGGTGGGCCACCAGGCGGCGACGACCGTGGCCAGCACGCCGCCGATGAAGGCGGCGCCCAGCCAGACGGGGGAGTGCGAGACCGGACCGAACGCCGCCTCACCGGCCCACGCGCGGATCACCCAGCCCAGCCCGCGGCCCAGGACGACACCGGTCACCACGCCGGCGACACCGCCGGCGAGGGCCAGGACGAAGGCCTCCACCCGCACCGACCGCAGCACCTGCCGGCCGGTCGCGCCGACGCAGCGCAGCAGGGCGAAGTCGCGACTGCGCTGGGCGAACAGGATCGTGAAGGTGTTCGCGATGACGAGCACGGCGACGAAGCCGGCGACCGCCGCGAAGAGCAGCAGCAGGTACGACAGCACGTCGACGCCCTGGTTGAGCATGACGATGCGGGCGGCCACGTACTCGTCGCGGGTCTGCACGGTCGAGTCGACCGCGGCGGTCAGCGCCTCGGTCGCGCCCGCCACGTCGCCGTCGCGCACGTCGTACGCGACCGCATCGGGGATGGCCATGCCGAGACCCGCCATCGCGGGCCACGTGATGTCGACGTCCGCGTCGAGGTAGGAGGAGGCCCGCGTGAGGCCGACGATGGCGACGTCGGTCGCGTCGTTCCCGACACCGACCGTGAGGAGGTCGCCGATCTTCAGGTCGTGCGTCTTCGCGGTGTCCTCGGCGACGAGCGCCTCGCCGTCGCCGGTCGGGGCGCGACCCCGGGCGACGTCCTGCGAGCGCAGGTCGGGCTCGGTGGACACGGTGCCGACCTGGACGTCGTCGCCCAGCGAGCCGTCCGGCCCGGCGACGGTGGTCCAGAGGGAGGCGATCACGGTCGCGCGGTCGCCGCGCCGCTCCGCGACCTCGAGCGCCTTCGCGGGGTCGGCCTCGGCGACGCCGTACTCCTCGCCGACGACGAGGTCGGCCGCCGGGTAGGCGGCCTCGACGCTGGCGGCGACGCCGCTGCGCGCGCCCGAGCCGATCGCGTCGATGACCACGACGAACGCCACCGCGATCGACACGGCCACGAGCGCCGAGACGTAGCGGCGCGTGTGGGTGCGCAGCGAGGCGAGCAGGACGGTCCTCATCGGGCACCGCCCTCGAGGGCGCGCGCGATGGCGTCGCGGGTCGGCGTGACCAGGTGGGCGCGGACGCGTCCGTCGGCCAGCACGACCACGTCGTCGGCGTACGCCGCGGCGTCGAGCTCGTGCGTGACCATGACGACCGTGTGGCCGAGCTCGATCACGCTGCGGCGCAGGTAGGCCAGCACCTCGGACGACGCCGTGCTGTCGAGGTTGCCGGTGGGCTCGTCGGCGAACACGACGTCGGCGTCCGCGGCGAGGGCTCGGGCGATCGCGACGCGCTGCTGCTGGCCGCCGGAGAGCTCTCCGGGACGGTGGTCCAGCCGGTCGCGCAGCCCGAGCACGTCGATGACCTGATCGATGCGCTCGGCCGTGCCGGGCTCGAGGCGGCGGCCGGCCAGCTCGAACGGCAGCATGATGTTCTGCCGCGCGGTCAGCATCGGCAGCAGGTTGAACGCCTGGAACACGAAGCCGAGGTGGTCGCGGCGGAAGTGGGTGAGCCGGTCGTCGTCGAGGGTCGTCAGCTCGGTGCCCGCGATCGAGACGGTGCCCTCGGTGGGGCGGTCGAGGCCGGCGAGGCAGTGCATCAGCGTCGACTTGCCCGAGCCGGACGGGCCCATGATCGCGGTGAAGCGGCCGGGCGGGAGGTCGAGGTCGACCGAGCGCAGCGCGTGCACGGTGGTGTCGCCGTGGCCGTAGGTCTTGGTGAGGCCGCGAACGGAGGCGGCGGGCAGGACGCCGCGCTGCGACGCGGTGCCGGAGAAGGAGGTCGAAGTCATGCCCCGACGCTATTTTTCGCAGGCCCTCCCGGTCGTCGCCTCAGGGGCGGATCTTCGGCGTCCGCCCACGGTATGACGGGAGACCCCGCACGGTCAGTCGACGAGGCCGGCCTCGAAGGCCAGCAGCACGAGGTGCACGCGGTCGCGCGAGCCCGTCTTGGCCAGCAGCCGGCTCACGTGCGTCTTCACGGTGGCCTCCGAGACGACGAGGTCGGCCGCGATCTCGGGGTTGCTGAGGCCGCGCGCGATGAGGCCGAGGACCTCACGCTCGCGCTCGGTGACCGACTCCAGGCGCCGGTCGGCGGCGGCACCGGACGCACGAGGCGCGGTGGGTGCGGCGAGGAAGTGGTCGAGCAGGCGGCGGGTGGTGGAGGGTGCCACCACGGCGTCGCCGGCGTGCACGGCGCGGATCGCGGCCAGGAGGTCGGGTGGCGCGGCGTCCTTCAGCAGGAACGCCGAGGCGCCCGCCCGGAGCGCCGCGAATGCGTACTCGTCGAGGTCGAACGTGGTGAGCACGATGACGCGCGGACCCTCGTCGCCGGGCGCGAGCCGCCGCGTGGCCTCGACGCCGTCGAGCCGCGGCATGCGCACGTCCATGAGCACGACGTCGGCCTCGACCTCGGCCAGCAGCCGCAGCGCCTCCTCGCCGTCGCCGGCCTCGCCCACGACCATGAGGTCGTCCTGGCTGTCGACCAGCATCCGGAAGCCCGCGCGCACCATCTGCTGGTCGTCCACGAGGGCGACGCGGATCGGGGCGGTCACGTGGGGATCCTCGCACGCACGGCCCATCCGCCACCGGGCGCGGGCCCGACCTCGAGGGTGCCGTCGTGGACCTCCACGCGCTCGCGCATGCCGAGCAGGCCGAGACCGCCGGTGCCGTCGTTCGCCCCGCCGCGGCCGTCGTCGACCACCTCGACGTCGAGGCCGCCCGCGCCGGCCGCGAGCCGCACCGTGGCGCGCGCCTGTGGGCCCGCGTGCTTGCGGACGTTGGTGAGCGACTCCTGCACGAGCCGGTAGGCCGTGAGGGCGACGCCGTCGGGCACCTGCGGCATCGGATCGGGCAGGTGGAGGTCGACCCGGTCGTCGGCGGTGACGAGCGACGGGATGTCCTCCAGGCGCGGCTGCGGGGCGAGCGCGGGGTCCTCGGTGCCGCGCAGCAGGCCGAGCAGGCGACGCATCTCGGTGAGGGCGTCGCGACCCACCGACGCCACCGTGGCCAGCGTCTCCACCGCCACCTGCGGGTCCTTCTGCGCCGCGTACCGCGCACCGTCGGCCTGCACGATCACCACGGAGAGTCCGTGCGCGACGACGTCGTGCATCTCGCGGGCGATCCGCGTGCGCTCCTCGGCGGCGGCCAGCACGGCGCGCTGCTCGGCCTCCGCGGCGAGCTGGCGGCCCTGCGCCACGAGGTTGGCCTCGTACGCCCGGCGGATGCGCGCCTGGCTGCCGAGCGCCCACGCGGCCAGCACGATCGCGGTGATGAGGAAGAAGTACGGCGACAGGTCGCGCAGACCCATGTCGTAGTCGATGTAGTCCAGGCCCGGGGGATAGGCGGCGAACTGGGCGGAGGTCCACACCCACGAGGCCACCGCGGCGCCGCAGAGCCCCACGAGCAGGCCGATGCGTCCCGCCGTCGCCGACCCGAACCGGGCGAGCGAGTACAGCGCGACCGGGAAGGCCACCTGACCCCAGACGGGCAGGTCGTAGGTCCCCGCCTGCAGCACGCTCGCACCGGCGACCGCGACGAACACGGTCACGGGACGGCTGCGCCGCCAGTACAGCGGGACCGTCTGGAGCAGGGACAGACCGAGCGCCCATGCGTTCTGGCCGGTCGCGAGCACGCTCATCGGGAAGGACGCCAGGACGAGCGCCGAGGCCAGCGCGACGTCGAACAGGCGGGTCGCGCGCGGACCCAGGCGCCACGGTCGCCCGGGCGCGGGCGCGATCTCGTCCATGAGGCAGAGCCTAGGCGCGCGGTGTGATCCATTCGTCAGACCAGGGTCTGGTCTTGCGGGCCCCGGGGGGAATGCCGGGGCCTTGAACGAAGTTGATAACGTATGACTCAAGTCTTTTGACCCACAGTCTTCAAGGCAGAGCTCACCAGACAGATCATCTGCGAATCCAGGAGGAACCATGGCCCGTGCAGTCGGCATCGACCTCGGCACGACGAACTCCGTCGTGGCCGTGCTCGAAGGTGGAGAGCCCACCGTCATCGCGAACGCCGAAGGCGCTCGCACCACCCCGTCCGTCGTCGCGTTCGCGAAGGACGGTGAGGTCCTGACCGGCGAGGTCGCCAAGCGTCAGGGCGTCACGAACGTCGACCGCACCATCCGCTCGGTCAAGCGCCACATGGGCACGGACTGGTCGGTGGAGATCGACGGCAAGACGTTCAACCCCCAGCAGATCAGCGCGTTCGTGCTGCAGAAGCTCAAGCGCGACGCCGAGGCCTACCTGGGCGAGCCGGTCACCGACGCGGTCATCACCGTGCCGGCGTACTTCAACGACCACCAGCGCCAGGCCACGAAGGAGGCCGGCGAGATCGCGGGCCTCAACGTCAGCCGCATCATCAACGAGCCCACCGCGGCCGCGCTCGCGTACGGCCTCGACAAGGGCGACGACCAGACGATCCTCGTCTTCGACCTCGGCGGCGGCACGTTCGACGTGTCCCTGCTGGAGATCGGCGACGGCGTCATCGAGGTGAAGGCGACCAGCGGTGACAACCACCTCGGCGGCGACGACTGGGACAACGCGGTCGTCGACTGGCTCGTCAACAAGTTCAAGGCGTCCACCGGCGTCGACCTGACCAAGGACAAGATGGCGATGCCGCGCATCCGCGAGGCCGCCGAGCGCGCGAAGATCGAGCTCTCCAGCTCGTCCTCGACGTCGATCAACCTGCCCTACATCACGGTCGTCGACGGCAACCCCGTCTTCCTCGACGAGACGCTGACCCGCGCCGAGTTCGAGAAGATCACCGCCGACCTGCTCGAGCGCACCAAGAAGCCGTTCCAGAACGTGATCAAGGACGCCGGCGTCACGGTGAACGACATCGACCACGTCGTGCTCGTGGGTGGCTCCACCCGCATGCCGGCCGTGTCCGAGCTCGTGAAGACCCTCACCGGTGGCAAGGAGCCCAACAAGGGCGTCAACCCCGACGAGGTCGTCGCGATCGGCGCCAGCCTCCAGGCCGGCGTGCTCAAGGGCGAGGTCAAGGACGTCCTGCTGCTCGACGTGACCCCGCTGTCGCTGGGCATCGAGACCAAGGGCGGCGTGATGACCAAGCTCATCGAGCGCAACACCACGATCCCGACCAAGCGGTCCGAGGTCTTCACCACGGCCGACGACAACCAGCCGTCCGTGGCGATCCAGGTCTACCAGGGCGAGCGCGAGATGGCCGCCGGCAACCAGCTGCTGGCCACGTTCGAGCTCACCGGCCTGCCGCCGGCGCCGCGTGGCGTGCCGCAGATCGAGGTCACCTTCGACATCGACGCCAACGGCATCGTGAACGTCTCGGCGAAGGACCGCGGCACCGGCAAGGAGCAGTCGATGACGATCACCGGCGGCTCCGCGCTGTCGAAGGACGACATCGACAAGATGGTCAAGGACGCCGAGCAGTACGCCGAGGAGGACCGCAAGCGCCGCGAGTCGGTCGAGGTCCGCAACCAGGCCGAGACGCTGGTCCACTCGACCGAGAAGTTCCTGGCCGAGAACGGCGACAAGGTCGGCGACGACGTGAAGACCGAGGTCCAGGCCGACGTCGACTCGCTGAAGTCCGCCCTCGAGGGCGACGACACCGACGCCATCCAGGCCGCCGTCGCGAAGCTGGGCACCTCCAGCTCGAAGATGGGCGAGGCCATGTACGCCGCCGCGGCGGCCGAGGCGGGCGCCGAGGGTGCCCCCGCGGGCGATGCGCCGGCCGACGACGAGGACGTCGTCGAGGCCGAGATCGTCGACGACGAGGGTGAGCAGAAGTGACCGAGCAGCCGTTCGACGAGGCGACCTCCCCTGAAGGGGAGGCGCCCGTCGGCGGCGCCGAGACGGAGCCGGCCGCCGAGACGCAGCCCGCGCCCGACGCCGTCGCCGACCTCGAGGCGAAGGTCGCCGAGCTCACGAACGACCTCCAGCGCAAGCAGGCAGAGTTCATCAACTACAAGCGCCGCGTCGAGGACGACCGCGTCCGCGCGGTCGAGACCGGCAAGCAGAAGGTCCTGGCCGAGCTGCTGACCGTGCTCGACGACCTCGGTCGCGCCGAGGAGCACGGCGAGCTGACGGGCGGCTTCAGGGCCGTCGCCGACCAGCTGCGTGGTGCCCTGGGCAAGTTCGACCTCGAGTCGTTCGGGGCGGTCGGCGAGCCGTTCGACCCGAACCTGCACGAGGCCGTCTTCCACGCGGGCGAGGACCCCGAGGTCGAGGTGCAGAGCATCGCGCAGGTCATGCGCACCGGCTACCGCGTCGGCGACCGCGTCCTGCGGCCCGCCGTGGTGGGGGTCGTCGACCCGGGTGCCGCCGCGGCGGCCACCGAGCAGCCGACTACCGAGGACTGAACGAGAGCACGACGAGGGAGGAGGGGTGAATGAGCGCACCGACTGACTGGGCGTCGAAGGACTTCTACGCGGTCCTGGGCGTCAAGAAGGATGCCTCGGCCGACGAGATCAAGAAGGCGTACCGCAAGCTGGCGCGGGACCACCACCCCGACTCCAACCCCGGCAACGCCCAGGCCGAGGAGCGCTTCAAGGCGATCTCGGAGGCGTACGGGGTCGTCGGGAACGCCGAGAAGCGCAAGCAGTACGACGAGCAGCGCTCGCTGTTCGGGCAGTTCAAGGGTGGCTTCCCGCCGCCCGGGGGCGGCTCGTACGGCGGGGGCGTCGACTTCGACCTCGGCGACATCCTGGGCGGCATCTTCGGCGGCGGCGGGGCTCGCGGCGGACGGCGCCGCCAGGCGCAGCCGCGCCGGGGCGACGACCTCGAGACCGAGGCCACGATCACCTTCCGCCAGGCGGTGGAGGGCGCCACGATCCCGCTGCGGCTCACCAGCGACGAGCCCTGCTCGATGTGCCACGGCACCGGGGCCAAGCCCGGAACCGTGCCGAAGGTGTGCGGCAACTGCCAGGGCAGCGGCATGCAGACCAGCGCCTCGGGTGGCGTGTTCGCGATGACCGAGCCGTGCCGCCAGTGCCGCGGTCGCGGGCTCATCGTGGAGCACCCGTGCGAGGTGTGCGCGGGCTCGGGCCGCGCGCCGTCGAGCCGCACGATCAACGTCAAGGTGCCCGCGGGCGTCAAGGACGGCCAGCGAATCAAGATCCGCGGCAAGGGCGCGAAGGGCGACACCGGCGCACCCGCCGGCGACCTCTTCCTCGTGGTCCACGTCGAGGGTGACGAGCGCTTCGGGCGCAAGGGCGACGACCTCACGGTCACGGTGCCGCTGTCGTTCGACGACGCGGTGCTCGGCGGCGAGGTCAGCGCTCCCACGATCGACGGTCCACCGGTCAAGCTCAAGGTGCCCGCCGGCACCCCCAACGGCCGCACGTTCCGGGCGCGCGGCAAGGGCGGCACCCGCCGCGACGGCACCCGCGGCGACCTGCTCGTCACCGTCGAGGTGCAGGTGCCGCACGAGCCGTCGGCCGACGAGCTGGCCGCGATCGAGGCCTACCGTGCCGCAAGGATCGGGAGTACCTCATGAATGAATTCGTCCCGCCGGGACCGGAGGCCAAGGTCTTCGTCATCAGCATCGCCGCGGAGCTGTCGGGCCTGCACCCGCAGACCCTGCGCACGTACGACCGGATCGGCCTCGTCGAGGCCGGTCGCACGTCCGGCGGCGGCCGTCGCTACTCGCTGCGCGACATCGAGCTGCTGCGGATGGTGGCCCAGCTGACCGCCGAGGGCCTCGGGCTCGAGGGCGTGAAGCGCGTCATCGCGCTGGAGAACCAGGTGACCGCGCTGCAGGCGAAGGTCGCCGAGCTGCAGGCCGAGCTGGCCCAGGCGCGCGCCCCACAGAACCTCCCCGCGCTCTACGGCGACCGCCAGGTCACCGTCTGGCGCCGCCAGCGCTGACCCCGCCACCTCCGCCCTGCCCCGCCGACCCGCGACCCCGGTGTGCGCCACTCGCCGAGGCGGGGCCGCCGCGCCGCCCCTAGGCTCGAGCGCATGCGCGCGAAGAGCCCGTGGCGGCGGATCCTGTTCACCCCGGTCCCGTGGCTGCTCGTGGTCGCCGTGGCCGTCGTGCAGTGGATCGTCATCGATGACGTGGCCGCCGACGTCGACGGCGACAGTCCGCTGGGCTACCTGCTGATGTTCGGCTCGGTCATCCCCGTGTCGTGGGCCGTGCTGGAGACGATGTGGGTGCGGTTCGACGGGCCGCGTCCCCTCGTCGCGCTCGGCCGGACGCTCGTCCTGCCGCTCATCATGGGCCCGGTGGTGGGTCTGACCGCCGTCCTCGTCCGGTACCGGCCCGGCGTCGAGGACACGATCGAGGCGGTTCGCCGCCCCGACGGCTGGCACTACTGGTTCGATGCATCGCGCGGTGGTGGCGGCATCTGGTCGGACGCCGCGCTGGTCGTCCTGGCCAACACCTTCATGCCGATGCTGGCGGGCCTCGGACTCGTCGTGTTCGTGGTCCTGCCGTGGTTCGCGTTCTTCCGCCCGGCGGAGTTCGTCGAGGCGAACATGATGGACACGAGCCCCGCGCACGCGGCCGCGAACGCCGCCGGCGCCCGGGTGCTGTCGGTGATCCTCATGCTGACGTTCGCCGTGCCCACCGCGATCGTGTGGCTGTCGAACGAGGGGCGCACCGGCCTGGGCTGGCTGCTCGGCATCACGATGGTCGTGGTGGGCATCGCGCTCACGCGGTTCGTGCTCAGCCGCCAGGTGCCCGACCACGTGCGCCGCGCCGACCTGCCGCAGTGGGCCAAGGGGATCCGGACCGTCCGGCACGAGGCCGAGCAGGAGCGCCGGGCCGAGGGCCGCGACCCGTCCTGAGACGCCTCAGTCGTCGGTGCGCTCCTCGCGCTCCTTGCGGTCCTGCTGCTTGCGGTACTCGCCCCACGCGAGGCTGCACGCCACGAGCAGGGAGATGATCACGCCCCACGGCAGGTCGGCCAGCCAGTCGGGCGTGACGCGGCCGAGCCAGAAGAACGGGTTGAGGTACCGCAGCCAGCTCGGGAACGAGAACTCGAAGCCGACCTCGGGCAGGTTCACGTCCGGCGCGTCGGGCAGCCACGACCAGTCGATCGCCGGAACGAGGCGGCCGAGCAGGGCCGACACGAGGGCGCCGATGCCGAGCAGTCCGACGACGCTGAACACGACGTGCCGGGCCGCCCAGGCCTTCGGGTGGGCCTCGCGCAGGTCGTGCAGGCGGCGGGCGCGGGTGCCCTCCGGTGGCACGAACGGCACGGTGACGGGCAGGTCGCCGTGGCCGGACTCCACCAGCACGACCTTCGACAGCGTCGCGCCGACCCCTCGCTCGGCCTTGACCTTCTGGTGGCGGCCGGCGATCCGGTCGAGCTCGAACTCGTGGTCGCCGAGCCGTCCGACCGTGGCCTCGTCGACCTCGACGCCGTCGAGCGACAGCACGAGGCCACCGGTCCCGTCGTCGCGCACGGCGAGGTCGCGGCCGCGGTCGCGCAGGGTCCAGGTGGCCATGACGGCACGCTAACCGGGCGACGAAGACGGCCGCCTCGGCCGATCGGCCAGTCCGGGCAGCCGGTCGGCCACGCCGGTCTCACGTGGCAGTCGTCGGCGCGCGCGATGTCGGTGCCGACGTCTACGGTCGGGACATGGACACGATTCGGGGGATCGTCCCGCCCTACCTTCTTCGCCACATCGCCGGCCTCGAGGACGACCGCTACGCCACGGCGGCCCAGGCAGCCCAGGCCGCGCTCGCCGAGCGTCCCGAGCACGGCGGGCACGCGCACCCGTCGGCCCGGCCGCCGGCCACCACCGTGCCGCTGCGCCGCACGGTGCACGACGCGCGGAACGGCACCGAGCTGCCGGGCGAGGTCGTGCGCGACGAGGGCGACCCGCCCACGGGCGACGTCGCGGCCGACGAGGCCTACGACGGCTTCGGCGCCACCGACGACCTCCTCCGCGCGGTCTACGCCCGGCAGTCGATCGACGACGCCGGACTGCCGCTGCTGGGCACCGTGCACTACGGCAACGCGTACGACAACGCCTTCTGGGACGGCTCGCAGATGGTGTTCGGCGACGGCGACGGCGAGATCTTCGGCCGCTTCACCGCGTCGCTCTCGGTGATCGGCCACGAGCTCGCGCACGGTCTCGTCGAGTACACCGTCGGTCTGGTCTACCGCGACCAGTCCGGCGCCCTCAACGAGTCCGTCGCCGACGTCTTCGGCGCGCTCGTCGAGCAGCGCGCCGCGGGCCAGACCGCCGACGAGGCCTCGTGGCTCATCGGCGAGGGCCTGTTCACCGACGCCGTCGAGGGTCGCGCGCTGCGGTCGATGAGCGCGCCGGGCACGGCCTACGACGACGACGTCCTCGGCAAGGACCCGCAGCCCGCCCACATGGACGACTTCGTCGAGACCCGGCAGGACAACGGCGGCGTCCACCTGAACTCGGGCATCCCCAACAAGGCGTTCCACCTCGTGGCCACCGGGCTCGGCGGCCACGCCTGGGAGGTGGCCGGCCGGATCTGGTACGAGACGCTGCTGGGTGACCTCTCGCCGCGCGCCACGTTCGAGGAGTTCGCGCGTGCCACGGTCGCGGTCGCCGAGAACCACGACGCGGCTGACGTGGTGCGCGACGCGTGGCAGTCTGTGGGGGTATGGATGGAATCGACCAGCCCCTCCTCGTCGTCCGGGTGACCCGCACCGGCGGCTTCGCCGGCCTGCGCCGGCAGTGGGAGGTCGAGGCCACCAGCGAGGATGAGGCCCAGGTCTGGTGGCCGCTGGTCGAGGCGTGCCCGTGGGACGCCACTCCGGACGACGGCCACCCCGACGGATTCGTCTACGAGGTCCGGGCCAACGATCGCGAGGCGACCCTGCCCGAGCGGCAGGTCGACGGCCCGTGGCGCGACCTCGTCGACGCGGTCGTCCACCACACGCGCTGAGCGCCGCGCACCACCACCGAACTGGCTAGGCTGGACGCGGGCAACGGCGCCCCACGACATCCGTCAGCCGAGGGGAGCCCCGTGACCGACTCCGAGTTCGACGCCATCGCCCGTTCCAAGGACGACTCACTGCGCCACGACGTGCGCCGCGTGGGCGACCTGCTGGGCCAGACCCTGCGCCGCCTCGAGGGCGAGCACCTCTTCGAGCAGGTCGAGCTGGTCCGCGCGCAGGGCAAGATCATCGAGGACTCCGACGACGCCGACGAGCGGCACGAGGCCGCCACCCGGATCCGCGCCCTGCTGTCCGACCTCGACGCCGCCACGGTGGGCAAGCTCGTGCGGGCGTTCAGCGTCTACTTCAATCTCGCCAACGTGGCCGAGCAGGTCGCGCGCGTGCGCGGGATCGAGTCGCGGCCCGACGACGGCGGCTGGCTCGCCCGCGCGATCGAGGACATCGTCGCCGAGCAGGGCGTCGACGCGCTGCGCGAGGGCATCGAGCGGATCGACGTGCGTGCGATCTTCACCGCGCACCCCACCGAGGTCAGCCGCCGCACGGTGCTGACCAAGCTGCGTCGCATCGCCGACATCCTGCTCGACTCCGCCGAGCCGGGCACGCGTCGACGCACCGCGCAGGACCGCGACCTGGCGCAGCTGATCGACCTCATCTGGCAGACCGACGCCGTCCGCCGCACGCGGCCCACGCCCGTGGACGAGGCGCGGCACCTCGTGTTCTTCCTCCAGCAGATCCTCGAGGAGGCGCTGCCCGACATCGGCACCGACCTCGCCGACCGGCTGGCCGAGCACGACATCGTCCTCGATCCCGCGCACCGTCCTCTGTCGTTCGGCACGTGGATCGGCGGCGACCGCGACGGCAACCCCAACGTGACCCCGCAGGTCACCCTCGACATCCTGCGGCTGCAGAACCGCATCGCCACGCGCATCGTCGACACCAACCTCGACCTGCTGATCCGCGAGCTGTCGTCGTCCGACGAGCTCGTCGAGGTCAGCGCCGAGCTGACGAAGTCGCTGCAGGCCGACCTCACGGCCCTGCCCGACCTCGACCCGCGACTGCTGCTCGTGAACGCCCACGAGCCCTACCGGCTCAAGCTGTCGTGCGTGAAGCTCAAGGTCGCGAACTCGGCGGCGCGCGTCGCCGACGGCACGCCCCACGTGCCCGGACGCGACTATGCCAACCGCGACGAGCTGCTGGCCGACCTGCGCGTCGTCGACGCGTCGCTGCGCGCGAACGGCGGCGAGCTCATCGCCGACCGCATGCTGGCGCGCGCGATCCGCGCGATCTCCTCGGTGGGGCTGCACCTGGCCACGATGGACATTCGCGAGCACGCCGAGGCCCACCACCACGCGCTCGGCATCCTGTACGACCGCCTCGACGAGTCCGAGACGCCCTACGCCGAG
Organism: Aeromicrobium tamlense; assembly: GCF_013408555.1. Classification (NCBI taxonomy): domain Bacteria; kingdom Bacillati; phylum Actinomycetota; class Actinomycetes; order Propionibacteriales; family Nocardioidaceae; genus Aeromicrobium; species Aeromicrobium tamlense. Next base: position 2,745,661 of record NZ_JACBZN010000001.1, on the reverse strand, counting down.
CTCGACCGCGGCGAGCGTTTCGCGCTGCTGTCGCGCGAGCTGGGCCGACTGCGGCCGCTGTCGGCCGATCCGCCCGCCCTCGACGAGTGGGGCGCGCGCACATACGGGGTCTTCACCGCGGTGCGCGAGCTGAAGGAGACCTTCGGCGAGGACGTCATCGAGTCCTACATCGTGTCGATGACGCTCGGCGGGGACGACCTCCTCGCGCCGGTCGTGCTGGCCCGGCAGGCCGGCCTGGTCGACCTCGTCGGCAGCGACGAGACGCCGCCCTTCGCGCGGCTCGGCTTCGTCCCGCTGCTGGAGACGGTCGACGAGATCCGTCGCGCCGGCGACGTCCTCGACGAGCTGCTGTCCGACGACCACTACCGCTCGCTCGTGCGGTTGCGCGACGACACGCAGGAGGTCATGCTCGGCTACTCGGACTCGAACAAGGCCGGTGGCATCACCACCTCGCAGTGGGAGCTGCACCGCGCCCAGCGCGCGCTGCGCGACGTGGCGCAGAAGCACGGTGTCACGCTGCGGCTGTTCCACGGCCGTGGCGGCACCGTCGGCCGTGGCGGCGGACCCACCTACGACGCGATCCTCGCCCAGCCGTACGGCGTGCTCACCGGCGACATCAAGTTCACCGAGCAGGGCGAGGTCATCAGCGACAAGTACTCGCTGCCGCGCCTGGGCCACGAGAACCTCGAGCTGTCGTTCGCGGCCGTGCTCGAGGCGTCCACCCTGCACCTGCAGGCCCGCACGCCCGCCGAGTCGATGCAGCAGTGGGACGACACGATGACGCAGGTCAGCGACGCGGCCTACGAGTCCTACCGCAAGCTGATCGACGCGCCGGGGCTGTTCGAGTACTTCCTGGCCTCGACCCCGGTCGACCAGCTCGGCGACCTCAACATCGGCTCGCGCCCGTCGCGCCGGCCCGAGACGGGCGGCGGCATCGACGGCCTCCGGGCGATCCCGTGGGTGTTCGGCTGGACCCAGAGTCGCCAGATCGTGCCGGGCTGGTTCGGCGTCGGCAGCGGCCTGCGCGCCGCGCGGCTCGTCGGCCAGGCCGACGTGCTCGCCGAGATGCTCGAGAAGTGGCACTTCTTCCGCACGTTCATCTCGAACGTGGAGATGACGCTGGCCAAGACCGACCTCGACGTCGCGGGGCACTACGTGAACACCCTCGTCCCGGCGGACCTGCGACCGATCTTCGACCGCATCCGCGCCGAGCACGCGGTCACCGTGGAGGAGGTGCTGCGCGTCACCGGCGAGCGGCACGTGCTCGACGACCAGCCCGCGCTGCGCCGCACGCTGGAGGTGCGCGACGCGTACCTCCAGCCGATCTCGTTCGCCCAGGTCGACCTGCTGGCCCGCTACCGCGAGGACCCCGACGCCGTCGACGAGGACATGCGCGCCGCGCTGCTGCAGACCGTCAACGGCATCGCCAACGGCCTGCGCAACACCGGCTGACCCGGGTGTCGAGATCCGGTCAGTTGACGAGGCGGTCGCGGCCCTCCCAGTACTGGGCGCGGAGCTTGAACTTCTGCAGCTTGCCGGTGGCGGTGCGGGCGAGCTCCTCGCGGAACTCGACGCGCTTGGGCACCTTGTAGCCGGCGAGGCGCTCGCGGGCGTGGGCGCGCAGGTCCTCCTCGGAGACGTCGCCCTCGACCACGACGAGGGCCAGCACGAGCTCGCCCCACTTGTCGTCGGGGACGCCGATGACGGCGACCTCGCGCACGGCCGGGTGCGACGCGAGCACGTCCTCGACCTCGATCGAGGAGACGTTCTCGCCGCCGGACACGATGACGTCCTTCTTGCGGTCGGCGATCGTGACGTAGCCGTCCTCGTAGACGCCGCCGTCGCCGGTGTGGAACCAGCCGTCGGCCAGCGCGTCCTGGGTGGCGTCCGGGTTCTCCCAGTACGACTCGAGCACCGTGTTGCTGCGGGCGAGGATCTCGCCCTTGTCGTCGACCATGATCCGGGTGCCGAGCGTGGGCGCCCCGGCACGGGCGAGCAGGCGCGCCTGCTCCTCGCCCTCGAGGTCGTCCCACTCCTCGCGCATGCGGCTCATCGTCAGCAGCGGCGAGGTCTCGGTGAGCCCGTAGATCTGGATGAACTCCCAGCCCAGCTCCTCGCGGACGCGCTGGATCGTGCGGGTCGGTGGGGGAGCGCCGGCCACGATGCAGCGCACCCGGTCGCGGCCGGTCTCGCCGGTCCAGTCGGGCAGCGCGTCGAGGACCGCGTTCAGCACGGCCGGCGCGCAGGCCAGCACGGTGACGCCGTGCTCCTCGATCCGTCGGAGGATCTCGGTGCCGTCGATCTGGCGGATCACGACCTGCTTCGCGCCCACGCCGGTGGCGGAGTAGAGCAGGCCCCAGCCGTCGCAGTGGAACATCGGCAGCGTGTGCAGGTAGACGTCGCGGTCGGTCAGCGTGGCGTGCCAGCCGAACGTGGTGGCGTTGACCCAGCGCGCGCGGTGCGTCTGCTGCACGCCCTTCGGCCGGGCCGTCGTGCCCGAGGTGTAGTTGATCGTGGCGGTCGCGTTCTCGTCCGGCTCCCACTCGGCCGGCTCGGCCTTCGACGCCCAGATCCGGTCGTCGTCGCGGCCCAGCACGAACACGTGCTTGGCCGACGCGCACGCGTCGGCGAGGTGCTCCAGCTCGGGATCGAGCATGACGACCTCGGCGCCGGAGTGCTCGACGATGTACTGCACCTCGGCCGGTGCGAGCCGGAAGTTCACGGGCACGAAGATGCGACCCCAGTTGGCCACGCCGTAGAAGGAGGCGAGCAGGCGCGCCGCGTTGTGCGACACCATCGCCACGCGCGCGCCCTGCGCGATCCCGAGCTCGTCGAGCGTGGCCGCCTGGCTGCGCGCCTTCGCGTAGAGCTGCGCGTAGGTCAGCTCGCCCCACGAGTCCGCCACCTGGCTCGGCTCGTCGACCACGGCGACGCGGTCGGGGTAGACGGTGCGGGCGCGGTCGAGGAAGTCGCGCAGGGTCAGCGGGACGATCATGAGGCCTCCGGCGGGTCGAACGGTGCGTGTGGGTCACGTCACGCTGCCATTGTGGCGACTCCCGCTCGCCTCGTGCACCTCGGGCCCGGACCGATCGACCAGCGGTCGGGCCCTCCCGGCGAACGGCATACTGGCCGGATGCACGTGCTCGACGGTGGACTGTCCAACGCCCTGGAGGACCGGGGGAACGACCTGTCCGGCGGCGAGTGGACCGCGCGGGTGCTGCGCACGTCGCCCGACGAGATCGTCGCGGTGCACCGCGCCTACTTCGAGGCCGGGGCCGACGTGGCGACCTCCGCCAGCTACCAGGCGAGCGACCCCGGCCTCATCCGGCTGAGCGTCGAGCTGGCCCGTGAGGCCGCCGGCGACGTCGAGGGCCGCCTGGTCGCCGGTTCGCTGGGTCCGTTCGGGGCGCTGCGCGCCGACGGGTCGGAGTACCGCGGTCGCTACGGACTCACCGCGCGGGAGTTGGAGGAGGTGCACCGGCCGCGCCTCGAGGCCCTCCTGGCCGCCGGACCAGATGTGATCGCCGTCGAGACGATCCCCGACACCGACGAGGCCGAAGTGCTGGCACGGCTGCTCGCGGAGTACGACCACGCGGCGTGGTTCTCCTACTCGATCGTCGGTGATCGCACGTGCGCCGGCCAGCGGCTCGACGCCGCGTTCGCGATCCCGGCAGCCGTGGACAGCGTGGTGGCCGTCGGCGTGAACTGCTGTGCACCCGCCGACGTCGGCCCTGCGCTGCGGGCCGCCGCGGCCACGGGCAAGCCGGGCGTCGTCTACCCCAACGCGGGCGAGGTCTGGGACGCCGAGGCGCAGCAGTGGGTCGGCACCAGCACGTACGACGTCGGTCTGGTGCCCGCGTGGGTCGAGGCCGGAGCCGCGTGGGTCGGCGGCTGCTGCCGGGTGGGTCCCGAGGCGGTCTCGCGCGTCGCCGTGATCATGGGTGCCCTCGGCTGACGCGACGAGCGCTTGGATAGCCTCGCTCGGGTGAGCTGGGAAGAGATGTTCAAGGGCGACTTCGCCGCCGACGACGTGCGGGCCTACGGCGAGCTGGTCGAGCACCTGCACGGCGTCCAGGACGCGCTCGCCTCGATGCCGATGGACCGCGAGTCGATCGACGGGCTCGCCGCCGACCTCGCCGGCTGGCGCAAGCGCCTCGAGCCGCTCGCCACCGACGAGCAGCACCAGGTCAACGGACGCGTCGCCGAGCTGCCGGTGCGCGGACACGCGATGCTGCCCGAGCTCCTGGTGACCTCCCGCACGCGCGACCGCGTCGAGGGCACGGTGCGGTTCGGCCGCTGGTTCATGGGCGGCGGCATGGCCGTGCACGGCGGCGCCGTGACGCTGCTGTTCGACGAGGTGCTCGGCATCCTCGCGTCGCTGAATGCCGGCGGCATCACGCGGACCGCCTACCTCAACACCAGCTACCGCGCCCTCACGCCGATCGACACCGAGCTGGAGGCCGTCGTGTGGATCGACCGCGTCGAGGGCCGCAAGTGGTTCCTGCGCGGCGAGCTGCGCCACGGCGACGTCGTGTGCGCCGAGGCCGAGGGCCTCTTCCTGCGCCTGCTTCCCGAGCAGGGGCTCGGGAAGCGCACGACGGACTGACCGCGGCTCAGGGGTAGGGGTAGAAGCCCTGGCCCGACTTCTTGCCCAGCAGGCCAGCGTCGACCATGCGGTCGAGCAGCGGCGGCGGCGAGTAGAGGGGCTCCTTGAACTCCTCGTACATCGACTCGCCGATCGCCTTGATGGTGTCCAGTCCGATGAGGTCGCTCAGCGCGAGCGGCCCCATCGGGTGGCCGCAGCCCAGCACCATGCCGTTGTCGATGTCCTTCGCCGAGGCGTACCCGGCCTCGTACATCCGGATCGCCGACAGCAGGTACGGCACGAGCAGCGAGTTCACGATGAAGCCCGCGCGGTCGGTCGCGTCGATCGGCTGCTTGCCGAGCGTCTCGGAGACGTAGCCGCGCATGCGGTCGAGCGTCTTGTCCGAGGTGGTCAGCGACGGGATCAGCTCGACGAGCTTCATGACGGGCGCGGGGTTGAAGAAGTGCACGCCCATGACCCGGTCGGCGCGACCCGAGGCGGCGCCGAGCTTCACGATCGGGATCGACGACGTGTTGGACGCCAGGATCGCGTCCGGGTCCTGCAGGATCTGCCCGATCCGCGTGAACAGGTCGAGCTTGACCGACTCCTTCTCGCTCGCCGCCTCGACCACGAGCTGGCGGTCGGCCAGCGCGTTCAGGTCGGTGGTGACGTTGATGGCGTCGAGCGCGGCGTCACGGTCGGTCTCCGAGAGCTTGCCGCGGTCGACGGCGCGCTGCAGGGACGACTCGATGCGACCGTGCGCGGCGGTGGCCGCGTCCTCGGTCACCTCGACGACGACGACCGACAGGCCGGCGCGGGCGTTGACCTCCGCGATGCCGGACCCCATGAGGCCGCCTCCGACGACTCCGATGCGTTCGATGGACACTCGACCTCCTGAAAGATGATGGATTCCTCAGCTTCGATCGTACCGGCCACCGGGGTGCGCCTCCGCGGGCGCATGGGGCCCGCGTGATGGGATGGACCCATGCGTGCGTGGGTCTCGGTGGTGCTCGTCCTGGCGGTGGCCGGCTGCGGTGCGAGCGACGGCTCGGCCGCCCCGAAGACCGACGCCACGTCGACCGCTCCGGGTCAGGTGGGGACCGAGGCCCAGGGCACGGTCGACCCGCTCGCGATCACCACGTTCACGTGCCGCCAGAACGCCAAGGGGCGCTGGAAGGTGCAGGGCACGCTCAAGAACACGGGCAAGCAGGTGCGCGACTACCGGGTCACCGCCTTCATCGGTCAGCAGACCGGACCGGCGCGCGTGGTCGAGCTCGACCGGGTCAAGGCCGGCGCCACGGTGCCGTTCGCGATCGACCCGATCGTGGCCGCGCCCGACGGCCCGTGCCGACTCCAGGCGACGATCGCCCTCTAGTCCGCGCGGCGCCCCGACCTTTTGCCGGGTCTTAACCAAAAAGACATGCTTCGGCAGGTCTCTTGGGTGATTCTCAGGGTTACGGTGTGGCGACCCGTGTTCCCTGCGACAAAGGACCAAGATCTTGAAGTCCCGACGTTCCCTCTCGGTCGTCGCGATCGGAGCGCTGCTCAGTGCGCCGATCGTGGTGGCCCCGTCGGCGAGTGCCGCCGACCCGGTCGACATCACCTTCGTCGACATCAACGACTTCCACGGCCGCATCGACGCGAACACCACCAAGTTCGCCACGACCGTGGAGAGCATCCGCGACACGGAGGGCGCCGCCAACACGCTCTTCCTGTCCGTCGGTGACAACATCGGCGCGTCGCCGTTCGCGTCGGCCACCCAGCAGGACGCGCCCACGATCGACGTGTTGAACGCGCTCGACCTCGACGTGTCCGCCGTGGGCAACCACGAGTTCGACCGCGGCTTCGCCGATCTCACGGGTCGCGTCACCGACCGGGCCGACTTCCCGTACCTGGGCGCCAACGTCCGGCTCAAGTCCGACGGCTCGGCCGCGCTGCCCGCCTCGGAGACGTTCGAGCGCGCCGGCCTGAAGGTCGCCGTCATCGGCGCTGTCACGCAGGAGACCCCCACGCTGGTGACCCCCTCGGGCATCTCGGACCTCGAGTTCACCGACCCCGTCGCAGCGGTCAACACCGAGGTCGACCGTCTCGAGGCGCTGCCCGAGGCCGATCGTCCCGACGTCATCGTCGCGGCGTACCACGAGGGAGCCGGCGCGGGCACGCCCGACGGCTCGTCGCTGGCCGAGGAGGTCGCCCACGGCGGCGCCTTCGCCGACATCGTGAACGGCACCGACGCCTCGGTGGACGCGATCTTCACCGGCCACACGCACAAGGTCTACGCCTGGGACGCCCCGGTGCCCGGCGCGGCCGGCAAGACGCGCCCGGTCCTGCAGACCGGCAGCTACGGCGACAACATCGGCAAGGTCACCCTGTCGGTCGATCCCGACACCGGCGACGTCGCCGCGCACACCGTGGAGAACGTCGCGCGGGCCGCGACCGCCAACCTGGCGTCGCCGCGCGTCGCCCAGGTCCAGCAGATCGTCGACAGCGCGCTCGCGTACGCCGCCACGATCGGCAACGAGAAGGTCGCCGACATCTCGGCCGACATCACCACGGCCTACACCGGCGGCAGCTACGTCAACGGCGTCTACACGCCGTCGAACCCGGCCGCCCCGAAGACGGGCCGCGACGACCGCGCCAGCGAGTCGACGATCGGCAACCTGGTCCCCGACGCGATGCTCGAGCAGTCCAAGAGCACGCCGGCGCCCGCCGACCTGGCCCTCAACAACCCCGGTGGCCTGCGCGACGAGCTGTTCTACGCCGGCAACACCACCACCGGAGGCCCGAACAACACCGACGGCTCGGTGACGTTCGCCGAGGCCAACGCGGTCCTGCCGTTCACCAACAACCTCTACACGGTCACCCTCACGGGCGCCTCGCTGAAGAAGGTCTTCGAGCAGCAGTGGCAGCGTGACGCGAACGGCAACGTGCCGAGCCGTCCGTACCAGCAGCTGGGCGTGTCGGACAACGTCCGCTACACCTACGACGCCACCCGCGACGAGGGCGATCGCGTCACCAGCATCTGGATCGACGACCAGCTGATCGACCCGGCGAAGTCCTACAAGGTCATCGTCCCGTCCTTCCTGGGCACCGGTGGCGACAACTTCCGCGCCTTCAAGGAGGGCACGTGGGTCGACACCGGCGTCGTCGACTACGAGGGCTGGATCGACTACCTCGGCGACAACTCCCCGGTCGCGCCCGACTTCGGTCGCCGCTCGGTCGCCGTCACGGGTCTCGCGGACTCCTACGAGGTCGGCGACAGCGCCTCGTTCTCGCTGCCGAAGCTGAACCTCACGTCGCTGGGCAGCCCGGCGAACACCTCGGTCAGCGCGGTCCTCGAGTACGGCGACGACCAGTCGCTCGACCTCGGCACCCAGGCGGTCACGAACGGCGCCTCCGGCACGTTCACGTTCACGGTCCCGGCCGGCGCGATCGAGGGCGGCACGATCCGCGCGACGGCGGCGCCCAGCGGCACCGTCGCCACGATCCCGCTGTCGGTCGAGAAGGCCGCGTCCACGACGACCGCCACGGCCCCGGCCCAGGTCACCAAGGGCGACGTCTTCGACGTCTCGGTCGAGGTCGCCGCGGCGGCCGGTGTCGACGTCGACGGTCCGGTCCGGATCCTCGAGGGCGACCACATCGTCGGTGCCGGCACCGTCACCGACGGCGAGGGCACCGTGGACGTCCACGCCGCCGACCTGCGACTCGGCCAGCGCACGCTGACCGTCTCGTTCGACGGCTCCTCCACCGTGGCCCCGTCCGAGGGCACCGTCTCGGTCGAGGTCATCAAGGGCGAGACGCCGTTCACCGCGAAGGGCTCGACCACGCCGTACGGCACCGGCGCGACCATCACGATGTCGGCCGCCCCCGGCACCACCGGCATCGTCTACGTCGCCAACCAGCTGGGCATGCAGGTCGGCACCGCCTTCCTCTCCGACGGCAAGGGCACGTTCCGCTTCGGCGGCACCGCGCTCAAGCCGGGCTCGCACACCTACGGCCTGTTCTTCAACGGCAGCGCCTCGTACGAGCCGGCCGACGCCACGGTGACGGTCAAGGTGACGAAGGCGAACACCTCGGTGCGCGCCGTCGTCGCGAAGAAGGTCTCGGCCAAGAACGCGGTCCTGAAGGCGCGCGTCTCGGGCCGGGGCTTCACCCCGACCGGCACGGTCGTGGTCAAGCGCGGCACGAAGGTCGTGGGCAAGGCGCAGGTGAAGAACGGCGTGGCCCGCGTGAAGCTGTCGAAGCTCCCGCGCGGCAAGGCCACGCTGCGGGTCTTCTACAAGGGCAGCTCCGTCGCGAACGCGTCCAAGACCTCCGTGAAGACCACGGTCGTCAAGTAGTGAACCGAGCCGGGGCGGCCTGCGTGCAGGCCGCCCCGGCCCACTCCCACCTGCACCCATCTCGAGGGGAATCCTGATGTCTCGTCCTGTCCTGCGCGGACTCACCGCGCTCGCCGTCGCGGCCGGTGCGGCCGTGGCGGTGCCGTCCGCGGCCACCGCCGCGCCCGACGGCTCCGGCCTCGTCATCAACGAGGTCTACGTCGACGGAGGCTCGGCCGGCGCGCCCTACAAGCTCAAGTTCATCGAGCTGCGCAACCCGACCGCGGCCGCGATCGACGTCTCCGGCTGGTCGGTCCAGTACCGGTCCTCCGGCGGAACGACCGCGTTCACCGGAGTGACGCCGCTGGGCTCTCACGAGGTGCAGCCCGGTGGCTCGTTCCTGGTGGCAGGACAGGGCAACAGCACGGCCGCCGGCGCCGACCTCCCGGCCCCCGACGTCACCGGGTCGATCAACCCCGCGGGCGCGTCGGGCACCATCGCGCTGGTCAGGTCGGAGACCGCCCTGACGGGCCAGCCGAGCGCCGTCCTCGCCGACGCGACCCTGGTGGACCTGGTGGGCTACGGCAGCACCAACACCTTCGAGGGCACGGCCCCGGCACCGCTCGACCCCGCCGTCGGCGAGTCCCTGGCGCGCACGGGCGGGGTCGACACCGATCAGAACGGTGCCGACTTCACGAAGCAGACGCCTCCGAGCCCCGTGGCATGCGGCACGGCGTGCGACGTGGCGCCTCCGCCGGTGCTGGACGCGACCATCGCCGAGATCCAGGGCACCGGCGCGGCCAGCCCTCTGGTCGGCAGGACGGTCCGCACGACCGGAGTCGTCACCGGCCACTACGCCTCGGGCGGCTTCAACGGCGCCTACATCCAGACACCCGGCACCGGCGGCACGGCGGGCCCGGCCTCGCACGGCCTCTTCGTCTTCGGCGCGTCCACCACGTTCGCGCAGTCGGTCGAGCTCGGCGACACGATCGACGTCACCGGCACCGTCTCGGAGTTCAACGGCCTGACGCAGGTCACCGCGGTGTCGTGGCAGGACGCGACGACGCCCGGCACGGTCACCCCGACCCCGGTCACGTTCCCGATGAGCCCGGGCCAGCGGGAGGCGCTCGAGGGCATGCTCGTCGACGCCACCTCGGGCACCTACACGCTGACGAACAACTACGGCACGAACACGTTCGGCGAGATCGGCCTGGCGGCCGGTGACACCGTGCTGCCGCAGCCGACCAACGAGGTCCGCCCGCGCACCTCGGCGTACGACGCGCTCGTCGCGCAGAACGCCGCGCGCGCGATCAGCATCGACGACGGCAAGAGCATCAACTTCACGTCGGGCGCCAACCGCGCGATCCCGGGTCCGTGGCTCACGCCCGGCAACGAGGTCCGCACGGGCGCGAAGGTGACGATCGACGATCCGATGATCATGGACTGGCGCAACAGCACCTGGAAGCTCCAGCCCACGCAGCCGTTCGCCGCCGGTGACGAGCCGGCCACGATCTCGTCGGAGAGCACGCGCGAGCCGGCGCCGAAGGACGTCGGCGGCGCGGTCAAGCTCGCCTCGTTCAACGTGCTGAACTACTTCACCACCACGGGCGAGGACTGGGTGGCCTCGGGCCGCGGCACGTGCACCTGGTACACCGACCGCGACGGCAACCGCATCACGGTCAACGAGTGCACGAACAACGGCCCCCGCGGTGCGGCCGACGACGCCAGCCTGGCGCGTCAGCAGGCCAAGATCGTGAAGGCGATCAACACGCTCGACGCCGACGTGCTGTCGCTCGAGGAGATCGAGGACACCGGCTCGCTCGGTGGCGCCGACCGTGACGAGGCCCTCAAGACCCTCGTCGCCGCGCTCAACGCCGACGCCGGCACCGAGCGCTGGGCACCCGTGCTGTCGCCGGCCGCGATCCCGACCTCGGGCCGCGACGTCATCCGCACCGCGTTCATCTACCAGCGCGACGTGGTCGAGCCGGTCGGTCCGTCGGTCATCCTCGACTCGCCCGCGTTCTCCAACGCCCGCGCCCCGCTGGCGCAGGAGTTCCGTCCGGTCGACGGCGACGCCGGCCAGGACTTCCTGGCGATCGTCAACCACTTCAAGTCCAAGGGCTCGGGCGAGGGGGTGAACGCCGACCAGGGCGACGGCCAGGGCGCGTCCAACCGCGCTCGCGTGGGCCAGGCCGAGGCGCTCGTCGACTTCGTGGCCTCGCTGGAGGAGCAGACCGACACCGACCGCGTCTTCCTGCTCGGCGACTTCAACTCCTACGCCAAGGAGGACCCGCTCGCGATCATCGAGGACGCCGGGTTCGTCAACGTCGACCAGCGCCTGACGAACGAGGAGACCTACCAGTTCGAGGGCATGCACGGCTCGCTCGACCACGTGTTCGCGTCCTCGGCCGCGTTCGCGCGGGTCACCGGCGCCGACGTGTGGACGATCAACGCGCCCGAGTCGATCGGCCGTGAGTACAGCCGCTTCAACAACAACGTGACGAGCCTGTTCGACGCGTCGACCCCGTACCGCGCCAGCGACCACGACCCCGTGATCGTCGGCTTCGACCCGGGTGCGGCGGCCGAGGTCGCCACCACGACCTCGGCGGACGTGCCCAAGGTCGTGTGGGCCGACGAGCCGTTCGACGTCGCCGTCACGGTCGGCTCGGCCGTGGGCTCGCCGCGCGGCACGGTCACGGTCTCGCTCGGCGACGAGGTGCTGGGCACGGCCGAGGTCTCCGGTGGTACCGCCACGGTGACGGTCCCGGCCGACACGCTGCGCGCCGGCCGTCACGTGCTCGACGTCGACTTCGCCGGCGAGGGCCGCTACGCCGACTCGACCGCGAAGGTCGCCGTCGACGTGCGCGCCGTGTCCACGCTGACCGCCAAGGCGGCGCGCGGCACCTACGGCAAGCCGACGGCGATCGCCGTCACGGGCGCCCCGGGTGCCAGCGGCCTGACGTACGCGACGGTCGACGGCCGCATCATCGCCTCGGCGATCATGCGCGACGGCACGGCCACGATCCGCGTGCCCGGCACCGCACTGCGTCCGGGCACCACGACGGTGCGGGTCTTCTACGGCGGCAGCCGCGACGTCGACCCGAGCGAGACCAGCGTCCGGGTCACGATCGCGAAGGCCCAGGCCACGGTTGCCGCGAAGGTGCTGAACGGCAAGGTCACCGACCGCACGCGCGCGAAGGTGCGCGTCACGGTCAGGACCCCGGGCTTCACCGAGAAGTCGGGCACGGTGCGGATCTACCGCGGCTCGAAGGTGATCGGCTCCGCGAAGGTCAAGGGCGGCAAGGCCACGGTCACGCTGCCGCGTCAGAGGTCCTCGGTGCGCCTGGTGGCGAAGTACGGCGGCTCGTCGCTGACGTCGCCCGCCAGCCGCGCATTCGTGCTGCGGGTGCGCTGAGGCAGGGGGACAGGCCGGACGGCCCCAGGATCGAGGGAGATCCTGGGGCCGTCCTCTGTCTAGCTGCGCAGGCTCGTCGGTGGCGCCGTGAAAGCCGCAGTCTCCGCGGAGTCGAGGTACTCGCGCAGGTCGCAGATCAAGCCGTCCTCGTCGAACCTGACGACCACGCACGCCGTGAGTCGGACGCGTGCGCCGTCGCTCAGGCGAGTCCCCTCGAGGACGTGCTGCTCGACGGCGCCACGCTCGAGGACGTCGACGCGGCGGTCGAGGTAGCGGCGGCCCCCGACCGTGCGGTCGAGCGCCCGCAGGACCCGGACGAGATCCGGGACGCGCATCCCGTGGCCCACCGTGCTCTGCCAGATGGTCGCGTCGGTCGAGAACAGGCGCGTGAAGGCGGCTTCGTCGCCGGTCTCCGCGGCCGTGGCCAGGGCGTCGAGTGCGACGACGAAGGGGTGGGACGCCTCGCGGAGGGTCGTCATGCGTCGATGCTCACGACGGCCTGACCTGTCGTGACGCCGTCGCCCGCGGCGACGTGCACGGCCGAGACGGTCCCGCCGGTGGTCGTGCGGATCGACTGCTCCATCTTCATCGCCTCCACCACGGCGACGACGTCGCCCTCCGAGACGACGGAGCCGGGTTCGACGCGGACCTGGAGCACGGTGGCGGTGAGGGGCGAGACGACGTCACCCTCGAGGGCCCGTCTCGTCGCGCCGGAGCGAACCTCGCCTCGGCGACCGGAGGAGGTCTCGGCATCGGCGACGCTCGGGGCGTAGGCGTCGAGCTGGAGGTCGCAGTCCTGCTCGATCCATCGGGTGTGCACGCCCAGCGGCAGCTCGGCGAAGTCTGGGTGCTCGACGATGCCACGGTGGAAGTCGGTCACCGTCGCGATGCCGTCGACGGAGAGCTCGGCGAGTGCGCGGCGTGCGCGCGCCAGGGCGGTCGCCCGGTCGGGGCCCGTGACGATCAGCTTGCCGATGAGCGAGTCGAAGTTCGTGGTGACGCGTTCGCCGGCCGTCACGCCGCCGTCCCAGCGAACCCCCGGACCCTGGGGAATCGAGAGCGAGCGCACCATCCCGGGGATCGGGAGGAAGTCCCGTCCCGGGTCCTCGGCGTTGATCCGGAACTCGATCGCGTGACGATCGGCCTCGACGGCGCCCGGCTGGACCAGCTCGTCATCGGCGATCCGCAGCTGAGCGGCGACCAGGTCCTCGCCCGTGGCCTCCTCGGTGACGCTGTGCTCGACCTGGAGTCGGGTGTTGACCTCGAGGAAGTAGAGATCTCCGCTCTCGTCCAGGAGGAACTCGCAGGTGGCCGCGCCGACGTAGCCGACCGCCTGCAGGATGGCGGTGGACACGTCGCACAGGTGGCGCACCTGCGCGCTGTCGAGCAGTGGCGCGGGCGCCTCCTCGACGAGCTTCTGACTGCGACGCTGGAGTGAGCAGTCGCGGGTGCTGACGATCCGGACGGTGCCGTTCCGGTCGACGAGGCACTGGGTCTCCACGTGGCGGACGTGGCTCAGGTGCCGCTCGACCATGCACGGGTTGGAGCCGAAGGCGACCTCGGCCTCCCGCCGTGCGGACTGCCACGCCTCAGCGACCTGGTCGATGGACGTCACCACCCGCTGGCCGCGTCCGCCTCCGCCCAGCACGGCCTTGATCACCACCGGGAGGCCGTGCTCGGCGACGAAGGCACGGACGTCCTCGACCGTCTCGACAGGACCGCCGCTGCCGGGGATCAGCCGGGCACCCGCCTCGGAGGCGATGTTGCGCGCGGAGGCCTTGTCCGCGAGGAGGTCGATGGCTCGCTCGGGCGGTCCGACCCAGGTCAGACCCGCTCCTGCGACGCGACGGGCGAACTCGGCGCTCTCGGAGAGGAAGCCGTAGCCGGGGTGAATGGCGTCCGCCCCGGACGCCAGCGCGGCGGCGAGGATCTCGTCGATGTCCAGATAGGCATGGGCGGTGCTGCGGCCCGGAAGCGGCATGGCCTCGTCGGCGAGCGACACGTACGCGGCGCCGGCGTCCTCGGCCGTGTGCAGCGCGACGGACGCCAGCCCGAGGTCGCGGCAGGCGCGGATGATCCGGATGGCGATCTCGCCACGATTGGCGATCAGTACCTTCTTCATGCGGTGTGCTCTCCGGTCGCGGTTCAGGGGAGGAACGGGGTGGGGGAGGGCCCGAGCTGGCGAGCCAGCGGCAGCTGCGCGTCACGGACGAACTGCACGACGAGGTCGCGGGTCTCCGCCGGGTCGACGATGTCCTGGCCGGTGGCCTCGGCGGTACGGAACGGTGACGTCACCGCCCGCAGCTGCGCCTCGATGCGCGCCTGCTCGGCCTCCGGGTCCGGTGCGGACTCGATCTGGCTGCGGAACGCGGCGTACGTGCCGCCGCTGATGTGCATGGAGCCCCACTGTGCGGTGGGCCAGGCGATGCGGCGGAACATCCCGGAGGCGCGGTGGTGCGTCTGTCCGCCGACGCCGAACAGTCGGCCCATGACGACGGTCATCCAGGGCATGCGGCTCCGGCACACGGACCACACCAGGCGGGCGCCGGCCGCTTCGATCCCGGCGCGCTCCGAGTCGGGGCCGACCAGGACGCCGGGCTCGTCGGCGAGGGAGACCAGGGGAAGGTGGAACTGGTCGCAGATCTGAATCAGCCGAATCGTCTTCATCGCGGCAGCGGTGTCCGTGGACCCGCCGAGCACCGCGGGGTCGTTCGCCATGATCCCCACGGGAAAGCCGTCGACGCGGGCCAGCCCGGTCACCCGTGAGCCACCGTAGGCGGGCGACAGCTCGAAGAACGTCGCCTCGTCGACGACCGCATCGATCACGGCGCGAGGGTCGAAGGGGGTCCTGGCGTCCTCGGGGATCACGTCGCGCAGGGTGTCCGGATCGGTACCGGGCCCGCGTGGTGCCGATCGCGGCGGCATCGTGTGCACGTTGGTCGGCAGGTACGACAGGAACGCGCGGACCTGAGCCAGGGCGTCGTGCTCGTCCACCGCCACGTTGTTCACCGACCCGCTCTCGTGGACGTGGACGCGCCAGCCACCGAGCTCCTCCTTGGTGATGTCCAGGCCGAGCGCGGCCTTCACCACCGGAGGCCCGCCGGGGAACAGCTGCGAGGTCTCCTTGACCATGACGTTGAAGTGGCCGAGGCACGCGGCGACCGCGGGCAGCCCGGCGACCGGCCCCATCACCGCTGACACGACCGGTGCGAGCTGGAGCAGCTCCACCTCGGGCGCGACGAAGGTGTTGCCGTCCGGGGGGTAGGTGCGGCCCAGGTCCAGAAAGCTCTTGACGCTGCCTCCGCTCGCGTCGAGGAGCCGGATGAGCGGAACTCCCATCTCCAGCGCGCGCTCCGCCGGCAGCGGCTCGCGCCCGAAGCCCACCGCATCGACTCCGCCCGCGCCGCCGCGAACCGTGAAGTCTCCGGCGCTCACGACGGCAGGGCGGGCCTCGATCTCGACGATCCCGTCGACCTGGCCCTTCGGGACGAAGTCACGCAGCTCGCCCTCGGGGGAGTACTCGGAGCGTCCGGTGAGGATGCCGAACTCTCGCAGTGAGCCGAGGTCGGCGAGCAGGTCGATGCGCTCGCGGGCGGTCAGCTTGCCCTGGGCGTGCTGGCGAGCCACCTGGTCGACGCCTCCGAGCCGCAGCGCGAGCGCGCGGCGGCGGTGGACCTCGTCGTGTCCGAGAGATGTTGTCACGCGAGAGTTCCTTCCCCAGCGCCATGGAACGGGCATAGCTAACTGAGCGATCGATCGGTTACGTTCGCGACGATAGGATGAACCACCGCGCCGCGTCAACGGCGACGACTGCGAAGGAGTGGCTGAGGCATGGCAGAGCGGAAGCAGCGTCCCCGGGGCGATCGGACGCGGGCGCGCCTCCTCGACGCCGCGCGGGCCGAGTTCGCCCAGCACGGCTTCGGAGGCGCATCGACGCGTGGCATCGCCGAGCGGGCCGGCATCAGCGCCTCGGCCCTGTACGCCCACCACCGCTCCAAGGAGGAGCTGCTCTTCCTCATCGCCAAGGAGGGGCACGAGAGCGCGCTGCACGGGATGCAGCGCGTCCTGGCCACCCAGACCGGTCCGGGTGCGCAGTTCGTCGGAGTGATGCGCGCGCTGAGCGCTGGTCACGCACGCGAGCAGTTCGTCTCGCACGTGCTGGCGAACGAGCTGGATTCGCTGAGTCCCCAGCACTTCGCGGAGGTGGCCGCGGTGCGGCGGGCCATGGTGGGCCTGGTGCGGGCGATCATCGACCGCGGCGTGGAGCTGGAGCTGTTCGAGAGTCCCCAGATCGACATGACGGTCACCGCCCTGTTCTCCCTGTGCGTCGACGTCGCGCGCTGGTACCGCCCGGACGGGCGGTGGACGCCGGAGGAGATCGGCGACCACTTCGCGCTGCTGGGGCTGCGCATGCTGAACGCCTCTCCTGAGGTGATCGACGCGGCGTTCGCCGCCGGCTGACGCCGACTGGCACCCACTCCTCGCCGCGAGTCGCCGCTCGCGGTGTCGTGCCCGTGTCTGCGCGGGCGGCACTTGAAACTAATCTCAACTTCTTCTTGCGTTGCGTGAGAGACGTCACATACGATCCCACTACCTGAGCGGTCGCTCAGGTAGACAGCGCCGACGAGGACGCTCGGCGCGCGGGAAGGAGTGAGGTAGTTGGATGCCATCAGGTCCCAAGACCTCGAGAAGCTGCTGGAGTACGACTTCGCGACGGCCGTGGAAGCGCTGGACCACCACGTGGGGGTGCGACCCGACCGCATCGCGATCACGTACGGCGAGACGGGCGAGGAGCTGACCTACGCCCAGTTCGGCGCTCGCACCGACGCGATCGCCGGAAACCTGGCGGAGCGATTCGCGGTGGACCGGGGAACCCGGGTGAGCGTGCTCTCCACCAACGCGATGGTCGCCGCCGCGTCGATGTACGGGCTCTGGAAGGCCGCCGCCGTCTACGCGCCCGTCAACTACCTCTACCGGGGCGAGCTCCTGGCCTACCAGCTCAACGACACGCGTCCCGCCCTGCTGATCGTCGACGAGGACCTCGTCCCGGCAGTCGAGGACATCAAGGGCGAGCTGACGGTCGACCCGACGGTGATCGTCGTGCCGGCGCAGGGATCGTCGCGGGCCTGGCCTCATGTCTTCGCCGACCTGCTGGGGGAGGCGAAGCGTCCTGACGTCACCCTGGCGTTCAACGACCCGGCCAACATCATCTACACGTCGGGGACCACGGGGCCGTCGAAGGGCGTCCTGCAGTCGCACCGCTGGGTCAACGGGTACACGTGGATCGGTCGCCGGATCCTCAACGAGGACGACGTCGTCTACAACGACCTCCCGCTGTACCACGTCGGCGGGGCTCACTACAACGTCGCGCGCGCCCTCTGGGTCGGGGCGGGCCTGCAGTTGTGGGACCGCTTCAGCCCCAGCGACTTCTGGCGCCGCATCAAGGCGGGCGGGTGCACCACGGCGACCCTGCTGGACGTCATGATCACGTGGCTGCAGAAGCAGGAGCCCCGGGACGACGACCGCGAGAACGCGCTCAACAAGGTGGTGCTGGGTCCCGTACCGGCGAACCACCAGGAGTTCGCGCGGCGCTTCGGGATCGACTTCGCTCTCACGGGGTTCGGCCAGTCCGAGTCCGGCAGCGCGATGATGACCCTCGTCGAGGAGCTCCCGCAGGGCGAGGGCACGCCGGAGTCGGTCTACCGAGGCCTCGACCACGCCACGATCCGCGCCTCCTTCGTGGAGGCCGGGATGCTGGTCCTCGACGGGCCGGACCCGCGGGTGATCAAGGGGATCCTCGGCACGCCCAGCCCGTTCTTCGAGGTCGCCGTGCTGGACCAGGACGACCGACCCTGCGCACCGGGTGAGGTCGGGCAGCTGGCGATGCGGCCGGCGCTGTCCGAGCTGATCTTCACCGAGTACCTCGCCAAGCCCGAGGCCACCGCCAAGGCCTTCGCCAACCTGTGGTTCCACACCGGTGACGCCGCGAGGGTCGACGAGCACGACGTCTTCCACTTCGTCGATCGACTCGGCGATCGCATCCGCGTTCGCGGGGAGAACATCTCGGGTGCGCAGGTCGAGGAGCAGATCGCCCGCCACCCGAGTGTCCAGCTCGCTGCGGTCATCGCGGTGCCGAGCGACGAGGGCTACGAGGACGCGATCGTCGCGTTCGTCGAGCTGGTGGAGGGGCGCGCCTTCGACGAGGCGGCGCTCGATGCGCACTGCAAGGCGGTCATGCCGAAGTTCATGTGGCCCACGCGGATCCTCCCGGTGGACAAGATCCCGCACACACCGACCAACAAGATCGAGAAGTACAAGCTGCGCCAGCTGTTCAAGGAAGGACAGACGCTGTGAGGATCGCCAAGACGATGAAGGTGGTGGCTGCGGCCGCCCTGATGACCGCGGTGCTGTCCGCCTGCGGGGGCTCGGACGAGAAGTCGGCAGGGTCGACCACGCTGCGGGTCGCGGCCCAGTCGGACGTGTCCTCGCTCGACCCCATCCGCGGCAACTCCGGCAACGATCACGTGATGCTCTTCCCGATCTACGACACGCTGGTGTCGTTCGACGAGGGTCTTCAGCCGCAGCCCGGGCTCGTGGAGTCCTGGGACTCGCCGAGCCCGAACGAGCTGACGCTGACCCTTCGGTCGGGCGTCACGTTCCACGACGGAGAGCCCCTCGATGCCGACGCCGTCAAGGTCAACCTCGATCGCGCGCGCGCCGAGGACTCGGTCGCGGCCGCTGACCTGGCGTCGATCGAGAACGTGCGGGTCGATGACGAGCTCGTCGTGACGCTGGAGCTGAGCCGTCCTGACGCCTCGTTGCTGCTGGTCCTGGCCGATCGCGCCGGCATGATGGTCTCGCCGGCGGCGCTGGAGGCGAACGACAACGACGTGAGCCGCAACCCGGTCGGCGCGGGCGGCTGGAAGCTGTCGGACTGGAAGCAGGGCAACGAGCTCCGCCTGGAGAGGTTCGACGACTACTGGGACGAGGACGCCGAGCGCGCCGAGAGCCTGAGGATCAAGATCATCACCGACCCGCGCACCCGCGTGACCGCCATGCGCTCCGGGCAGCAGGACATCGCGCTCGACGTCCAGCCGGTCGACGCCGAGTCATTGGAGAAGGAGAAGTCCGTCGTCCTCGAGTCGCAGACGAGCCTGTTGGTGCACGGCATGTACATGAACACGAGCGCGCCGCAGTTCTCCGATGCCACGGTGCGCCGGGCGCTGGCGTTGGCGATCGACCGCGACACGATCGTCAAGAACGCGCTGTTCGGGCACGGGCAGCCGGCCAGCGGTGTGCTGCCTGACGGGTACTGGGCGGAGACGCCGGACTCGGTCGACTACGCCTACGACCCCGACGAGGCGAAGCGACTGCTGGCCGAGGCCGGTGAGCCGGACCTCGAGTTCGACATGCTCAGCCGCAGCGACACCTCGAGCGTTCGCCTGGCCGAGATCCTGAAGGACCAGTGGGCGGCGGTGGGCGTGACGGTCAACATCCTCCCGCGCGACGTGGTCGAGGCCACGGACCAGTACTTCAACCAGAAGAGCAGTCCGGCCTACCTCGCCGGCTGGTCGGGACGTCCTGACCCGAGCATGACCTACCGGTCGCTGTTCGACGCCAAGGGCTACTACAACGTCGGCGGCCTCGACATCGACGGGATGGCCGAGGCGATCGGTGCGGCGGACCAGTCCTTCGACCTGGACGAGCGCGTGGTCGGCCTGGACGCCGCGGCCGTCGCGGCGTACGAGAGCACCCCGTTCCTTCCGGTGGCGTTCCAGGATGCGCTGATCGCGCGGAGCGACAAGGTCCAGGGCTTCCAGATGAACCAGATGGGCAAGCCCAAGTTCATCGGCATCACGGTGGACTGACGGGCCCATCAGGGGGAGGACGGCTCCGGGACCGTCGGGATCCCGGAGTCGTCCGGCGCGCGCGTCGGGTCAGCGCACCCGCCCGGTGACGAGCAGGTACTCCCACTGCATCGTGAAGCCGGCCTCGTCGCGCGTCCCCTCGCGCTCGCCGAGGGCCGCGAGGTCGCGGTCGAGCTCGGCGGTGCGGTCGGGGTCGCCGGCGTGGGCCGCGTAGGCCGCGATCGTCGGACCGTAGTGCTTCGCGAAGTAGTCGCGGAACTGCTCGCCGCCCTCGAAGAGGGTGACGGGGAGCGTCATCCGCCGCAGCTCGAGGTCCTCGACGCGGTCGCCGAGCAGCTCGCGGACGTGATCCTCCTGGCCCCACAGCGGGGGCGGGGAGACGCCCGGGGGCGGCGGCGGGACGTACTGCTTCATCGTCGCGAACAGCCGGCCGATCGTGCCCTCGGGCGTCCAGCAGACGAGGCCCATCCGGCCGCCGGGGCGGGCCGTGCGGACCAGCTCGTCGGCCGCTCGCTGGTGGTGCGGCGCGAACATCACGCCGATGCACGACATGACGACGTCGAACGCGTCGTCCTCGTACGGCAGCGCCTCGGCGTCCGCGACGTCCCACGCGAGGGTGTCGTCGGGGTGGGACTCGCGGCCCACGTCGAGGAGCTCGGGCGTGAGGTCGGACGCGACGGCGTCGGCCCCGCGGCGGGCGGCGCGGACGGCCGCGCTGCCGGTGCCGGCCGCGACGTCGAGGACGCGCTCGCCGCTCTGGACGTCGAGGGCGTCGACGAGGACGCCGCCCAGCGGGGAGACGATCTCGCGGCAGACGCGGTCGTAGTCGCCGAGTGCCCACATCCTGCGGTGACGAGCCTTCAGCTCGAGGTCCTGCTGTGCTGCGGTGTCGGTGGTCTCAGTGGTGCTCATGGGACTTCCTTCTGTGCTTCGTTGCCTTCCGACAGAGTCCGTCCAGCGGCCGTGGTGATACCAGTTCTGTTTCTGTACCGCCCGATCGGACGGTGGCGCGGCGGCGTGGCGCAGGCGCACGATGGGCGGGACGAAGGGGTGACCCATGGCGACGTCCTACGGCCAGTTCTGTCCACTCGCGAAGGCGATGGAGATCCTCGACGAGCGGTGGACGGTCCTGATCGTCCGCGAGCTCCTGCTCGGCAGCACGCGGTTCAACGAGCTCCGGCGCGGCGTGCCGCGGATGTCGCCGGCGCTGCTGTCCAAGCGGCTCCAGGCTCTCGAGCGGCACGGGATCGTCGACCACGAGGACGGCCACTACCGGCTGACCGAGTGCGGTCGCGACCTGCACACCGCCGTGATGAGCCTGGGCGTCTGGGGACTGCGCTGGATCGAGGACTTCGGCGACGAGGACCTCGACCCGCACCTGCTGATGTGGGACGTGCGGCGCACCGTGCCGACCGCGTCGTGGCCGCCGGGACGCACGTGCGTGGCGGTGGAGTTCACCGACCTGCAGCGGGCGCGCCGGTGGTGGCTCGTGGTCGCGGGCGGCCAAGTCGACGCGTGCGACTACGACCCGGGCTTCGAGGTGACGGCCACGGTGCGCGCCACCTTGCGCACGCTCACGCACGTGTGGCGCGGCGACGTCTCGTGGGAGCGGGCGATGCGCGCACGGCAGGTCGAGATCGAGGCGCCGCGCGACGTCCGCCGGGACGTGCCCGACTGGTTCGGCCGGTCGATGCTGGCCGACGCGCTGGCGGCGCAGGCCGCGGTCAGCGCGGGATGACGACCTCGAGCAGCGTGGCGGTGCCGACGTCCAGCTGGGCCCACGGGCGGGCGACGTCGAGGACGGCGATGGCCGAGGTCGGGAAGCCCGCGCGGACCTCGTTCACGACGGCGGGGTCGGACTCCTCGCTCGCGAGCCGGGCGGCCAGGCCGGGGGTGCCCGGGGCGTGGCCGACGAGCAGCACGGTGTCGGCCGACGCCTCGACCGACTGGACCGCCTCCAGCAGGCTCCCGGTCCAGCCCTCGTAGATCGAGTCGAGGAAGGTCGTCGGCGCCTCGAGGCCCGTGGCGGCGAGGGTCTCGCGCGTGCGGATGGCGGTCGAGCAGATCACGGCGTCGACCGAGCCCACGTGCTCGCGGATCCAGTCACCGGCGAGCGCGGCCTCGCGCCGTCCGCGATCGGCGAGCGGCCGCTCGAAGTCCTCGACCCCGTCCGGGAACGCGGCCTTGCCGTGGCGCATCAGCAGCAGTCGGCTCATGGCTCGAGTCTAGGCAGCCTCGGGCCGTCCGGTCCCGGACGCGAGATGTGTAGCGGTGTCCACCGTTTTTCGGCCGATTCGACCGAGAAAGGGTGGATACCGCTACACATCTGGCGCGCCGGAGGCGCGGAGTCAGGCGCGGGCGATGCCGACCATCTCGTCGCGCGGGACGACCTTCTTGCGCTCGCGCGGGTGGGTGTCGGAGGCGCCGAGGCTCTCCTCGTGGGCGTCCAGCTTCTCCCAGCCCTCCCACGTCGTGTACTCGATGCCGCGGCTGTCGAGGTGACGGTCGAAGGCCTCGCGCTCGGCGAACTCCGGGGCCGGCAGGCTCGGCAGGTCCTCGACGAGCATCTTGATCGTCTGGGCCGCGTCGGACTTGGTGTGGCCGATCAGGCCGACCGGGCCGCGCTTGATCCAGCCGGTGGCGTAGACGCCCTCGATCGGCGAGCCGTCGATGTCGAGCACGTGGCCGCCGTCGTTGGGCAGGACGCCCGCGTTGGCGTCGAACGGCAGGCCCGGCAGGTTGTCGGAGTAGTAGCCGATCGCGCGGTAGACGGCCTGGACGGGCCAGTCCTTGAACTCGCCGGTGCCGCGGACGTTGCCGGTGCCGTCGAGCTCGGTGATCTCGGTGCGCAGGCCCACCACGCGCCCGTCCTCGCCGAGGATCTCGACGGGGTTCTGGCAGAAGTGGATGTGGATCCGGTGGGGCGCGCCCGACGGCTCCTTGGCCAGGTAGTCGCCGAGCACCTTGACGACGAGCTTCTGGCTCTTGGCGGCGGCGAGCGCCTCCATGGAGCCGTGGTCGAACTCGTAGCCCTCGGGGTGCACGATGACGTCGATCGTGGGGGAGTGCGACAGCTCGCGCAGCTCCATCGGGGTGAACTTCACCTGGGCCGGGCCGCGGCGCGCGAACACGTGCACGTCGGTGGTGGCGTTGTTCTTGAGGCCCTCGTAGACGTTGTCGGGGATCTCGGTGACGAGCAGCTCGTCGGCGGTCTTGGCCAGGATGCGGGCGACGTCGAGGCCCACGTTGCCGACGCCGAGGACGGCGACCTCCTTGGCGTGGGGCTGGAAGTCCCACTCGCGGGGCGCGTCGGGGTGGCCGTCGTACCAGTAGACGAAGTCGGCCGCGCCGTACGAGCCGTCGAGGTCGATGCCCGGCAGGTTCAGCTCGCGGTCGCGGCGCGCGCCGGTGGCGAACACGACGGCGTCGTAGAAGCCCTTGAGGTCCTCGAGCTTGATGTCGGTGCCGAAGTTGACGTTGCCGAAGAAGCGGATGTCCTCGTTGGCCATCACGCGCTTGAGCGCCTTGATGATCTCCTTGATCCGCGGGTGATCGGGGGCGACGCCGTAGCGGATCAGGCCGAACGGGGTGGGGTCGCGGTCGAGGATGTCGACGGTGACGTCGAGGTCCTCGGTCTTGGTGAGGATGTCGGCCGCGTACACGCCAGCGGGGCCGGCGCCGACGACGGCGACGCGCACCTTCCTGTCCACAGTCATGAGGCAAGCCTAAGACTCGCGCCCCAACGCCTCGGCACCCGACCGCCATCTGGACCGGCGCACGACCCAGGACCTCGGGATCGGCCCGTGATAGTGGGGGAAGTCCTCGGTGCCGCGCGGTCCCTCGGCGGCCTCCCAGCGCAGCAGCGGGTCGCCGGCCGGTACCTCGATCCGCAGCACCAGGAGGTCCTCGACCCCGGCGAAGAACAGCGCCGCGGTCCCGGCGACCTGCTCGGCGGTGGAGAGGTGCACGAAGCCCTCGGTCCCCAGCGAGGCCGGGGCGTACGCGTCACCGACCTCGCGCCACACGGACTCGGACACGAGGTGGAACAGGCGATCGCTCGTCACCCGTCGATTCTCGTCGGTCGGCGGGTGCATGATGGCGGTGCGGTCCCCACGAGAACGGAGCGATCCCATGAGCCTCGACGTCCAGGTCACGTTCGACGCGCACGATCCACCGGCCCTGGCCGACTTCTGGGCGGCCGTCCTCGGCTACGAGGTGCCGGGCCCGCCCGACGCCCAGCTCGGCCCCGGCGACGACCCGTGGGCGGCGTGGGACGACTTCCTCGAGCGGGTCGGCGTGCCGCCAGCGCTGCGCCGCTCCAAGGCCGCGATCGAGGACCCGCAGGGCAGGGGCCCGCGCGTCTTCTTCCAGCAGGTGCCCGAGGACAAGGTGGCCAAGAACCGCGTCCACCTCGACGTCCGCGCCGCACCGGGTCTCGAGGGCGACGAGCGGATGGCCGCGCTCGAGCAGGCCTGCGAGCGGCTCGTCGCGCTCGGGGCCGAGCGCGTGCGGCGGTTCGAGCCGGCGCCGCCGATGGAGTCGGGCTTCATCGTGATGCGCGATCCCGAGGGCAACGAGTTCTGCCTCGACTGAGCTCCGCCTCGCCCACCTGAGAACCTCCTGTGCGTCTGTCCGGGAGGCGGTCCCGAGGTCGATTCTCACGCGGCGTTCGCCTAGGTTGTTGGCACGACGGTTGAACGAGAAACCACATCGTGCCCCGACCCCAGGAGCCTCATGACCCCGACGAAGCGCCGCGCCTACGCCGCCCTCGCCGCCTCGACCGCCCTCCTCACGCTCGCCGCGTGCGGTGACAGCGACGCCGCCGAGAACGACGCGTCCTCCAGCAAGACCCCCTCCGCCACGTCCGCGGCGCCGTCCGAGCCCGCCGCCTCCGACTCCGGCGCCACCGGCGCCTTCACCGCCGGCGAGTACGAGGCCACCGGCAGCTACACCACCCCCGACGGCCAGACCCAGAAGATCGAGGTCGAGGTCGAGCTCGCGGCCGACGGCACGATCACCTCGCTCGACGCCGACGGCCAGGCCGAGGGCGGCAACTCCGAGCAGTTCCAGAAGAAGTTCGAGAGCGGCATCGACGCCCAGGTCGAGGGCCGCAAGATCACCGAGCTCGACGTCGACAAGGTGTCCGGCTCCTCCCTGACCAGCGGCGGCTTCAACGACGCCATCGACCAGATCATCAGCCAGGCCCAGGCCTGACCCATGAGCTCCGACTGGCGTCTCGACGCCATCGGAACCGCGTGGTCGATCGGGACCCCCGACCCGATCGCCCCCGGGCTGCGAACCGCGATCACGGACCGCATCGACTCGTTCGATCGGACGTGGTCGCGGTTCCGCGCCGACTCCGCCGTGAGTGCGCTGCGCACTGAGCGTGAGGTCGACCTCGGGCCCGACGCCCCCGCGATCCTGGCCCTCTACGACCGTCTCTTCGCGCTGACCGACGGTGCCGTGAGCCCGCTCGTCGGCGGCGCCCTCGAGCAGCTGGGCTACGGCCCCGGCTACACCCTGACCCCCTCCGGCGACCCCGTGCGCGTGCCGTCGTGGGCGGACTGCGAGCTGAGCGGCAGCGTGCTGCGCGTGCCCGGCCCGGTGGTCCTCGACATCGGCGCGGTCGGCAAGGGCTGGCTCGCCGGCGAGGTCGCCGCGATGATCGACCAGCCGTGCGTCGTCGACGCCAGCGGCGACCTCGTGAACCGCTCGGGCGACGTCCTGCGCGTCGCGCTCGAGGATCCCGACGACCCCACGCTGGCCGTCGCCGTCGTCGAGGTCCCCGACGGCGAGGGGATCTGCGGCTCGGCCAGCAACCGGCGCCGCTGGTCGGCCGACCTGCACCACGTCCTCGACGCCCGCTCGGGCCGTCCGACGCGCGACGTCGTGGCGGCGTGGGCCGGCGGGCCCGACGCCGGCTGGGCCGACGGTCTCGCCACCGCGGCGTTCTTCAGCCCGACCCTTCCCGAGACCGGTCATTGGTGGGCATCCTTGGACCGGAATCGGCGGCTGGTGGCCCGTGAGCTGCCCGGAGAGGTGTTCACATGACGTTCCTGGATCGCCAGCTCGGTCGGTTCACGATGTACCGACTCGTCACCCTGGTGCTGCTCGCGCTGGTCGTCGTGGCGGTGGTCCAGTCCGCGCTCGGCGTGCTCGACTCCGACATCTTCCCGGTGGACGCGCTGCTGCTGACGCTCGCCGTGATGGTGGCGACGTCGGTGGTCGTGAACTACGTGGTGGGCCGGCTCATCGGTGCGCGTCCGCACCTCGAGTCCTCGATCGTCACCGCGCTGATCCTGTGGTTCCTCTACTGGCCCACCACCCACGGCGAGCAGCTGGCCTGGCTGGCGCTCGTCGCGGCGCTCGCGCAGATCTCGAAGTACCTCATCGCGTGGCGCGGTCGTCACCTCGTGAACCCGGCCGCGGCCGGCGTCGTGCTGTCGGTGCTGCTCGGCTGGGTCACCGACTGGCCGATCCCGTTCACCGGCTGGTGGGTCGCGAGCGAGTCGCTGTTCTGGTTCGTCCTCGTCGGCGCGCTGCTGGTGCTCTACCGCACCCGCCGGCTGGCCCTCGGTGCCGTGTTCGCGCTGGTCGCGATCGCCGTCACGGTGTGGTGGCAGCTGGGCGTCGGCGCCGAGCTCACCGAGGCGTTGCGCTTCACCCTCTACTCCACGCCCATCGTCTTCTTCGGCGGCTTCATGCTGAGCGAGCCCCTGACGCTGCCCCCGCGGCGAGCCCAGCAGCTGGGCGTCGCGGCGCTCGCGGGCGTCGCGTTCACGTGGCCGCTGCTGACGTCGCGCCTGTTCGGCGAGCCCTGGACGACCGAGCCGTTCACGAGCACCTACGAGCTCGCCCTCGTGGTCACCGGCCTCGTCGCGTTCGCGCTGCGCCAGGGCTCGCGCACGCTCGTCCTGCGGGAGCAGCGCCGGCTGGGCGACGACGTCGTCGAGTACGTCTTCGACGCCGACCGCCCGCTGCGGTTCGTGCCCGGCCAGTACGTCGAGCTCGACGTGCCGCACGCGCGCATCGACACCCGCGGCCGCCGGCGCATGTTCAGCGTCGTCTCGGCGCCCGGGCGCGAGGTCGTTCTCGCGACGCGGCATCCCGAGCCCGGCTCCTCCTACAAGCGCGCCCTCGCCGCGTCCGAGCCCGGCGACCACTTCCGCGTCACGGCCGTCCACGGCGACTTCGTCTGGCCGGCGAAGGGGCCCGTGCTGCTGGTCGGCGCGGGGATCGGCGTCACTCCGTTCCTCAGCCAGCTGGCCGCGCACCGCGGACGCGACGTCGTGGTCGTGGTGGGCGAGCGCGCCGCGCAGCCCTACACCACCGAGCTCGAGGCGTCGGACGCGAAGGTCCTCCGCCTCCCCGTGGAGGAGGTCGACGGCGACACGATCGCGCGACTCGTCCCCGACCTCGACCAGCGCACGGCGCTCGTCTCGGGCCGCCCGGACTTCGTCGACGAGGTCTCGCGCGGCCTGCGCCGCCGCGTCCGCCGGCTGCGCCGCGACCACTTCCTGGGGTACTGAGTCGGGGGTTGCGATCGCGCCGGAGCCGGGCGCACGATCGAGGGATGAGGATCTCCGCCACCGTGCACCACGAGCCGGGGCGCCACGAGGTGACGGTCCGGACCGACGACCGCACCACGACGCTCGACCTGCCCGCCCGCGAGGACGGGCCCGGCTCGGCCGTCAACGGCGGTGAGCTGCTGGCCGCCGCGCTCGCGACCTGCTTCCTCAACGACCTCCACCGCGAGGCCGTCCGCCGCGGCGTCGACATCGGCGCGGTCCAGGTGGTCGTCGAGTCCGAGTTCGGCGAGCGCGGCGAGCCCGCCTCCGACCTCACCTACCGTGTGCACGTGCAGTCCGCCGCCGACGCGGGCCTCGTGGCCGACCTCGTGCGCGAGACCGACCTGCTCGCCGAGGTGCACGGCACGCTCCGCGCCGGTCGCGACGTCGAGCTGAGCAGCGTGCAGATCAGCGCCCCCTGAGCCGACTCGCGTGTGACCCGGCACAATGGGTTACCGACGAGTACCCGAGGAGGCCGCGTGCGGATTGCACTGTTGTCGTACCGCAGCAAGCAGCACAGCGGTGGGCAGGGCGTCTACGTCCGCAACCTCAGCACCGGACTGGCCGAGCTCGGGCACGAGGTCACGATCTTCTCGGGCCAGCCGTACCCCGAGGACCTGCACCCGGACGTCCGCCTCGAGAAGGTGCCGAGTCTCGACCTCTACCGCGACGACGACCCGTTCCGCACGCCGCGGCTGCGCGAGTTCCGCGACTGGATCGACGTGCTGGAGTACCTGCAGATGGTCACCGCCGCGTTCCCCGAGCCGCTGACGTTCAGCCTCCGCGCGCGCCGCCTCGACCTCTCGGGCTTCGACGTCGTGCACGACAACCAGTCGCTCGGCTACGGGCTGCTCTCGATCAACAAGCGCCAGCCGTTCCTGGCCACGATCCACCACCCGATCAGCCGCGACCGCGCGCTCGACATCGCGGCCGCGCCGCTGCGCAAGCAGGTGACGACGCGGCGCTGGTACGCCTTCGTGCGCATGCAGGCCTTCGTGGCGCGGCGGATCCGCACGATCCTCGGCGTCTCCACGGCCTCGGCGGGCGACACCGTCACCGACTTCCGCCTCGACCCCGACCAGATGACCGTGGTCCCGCTCGGCGTCGACACCGACCTCTTCAGCCCGCCGGAGTCCCGCGTGCCCGGCCGCATCGTCGTGGTCGCCAGCGCCGACTCGCCGCTCAAGGGCCTCGCGCACTTCATGGACGCCGCCGCGAAGCTGGCCACCGATCGTGAGATCGACGTGCAGCTGGTCTCGAACCTCGACCCCGAGGGCGCCGCGCACCAGCGCATCCACCACGGCGACCTCGCCGGCATCGTCACGGTGCACAGCGGCATCTCCGACGAGGAGCTCGCCGCGCTGATCTCGTCCGCCGAGGTCATGGTCGTCCCGTCGCTGTACGAGGGCTTCAGCCTGCCCGCCGTCGAGGCGATGTCGTGCGGCACGCCGCTCGTGGCCAGTGCCGCGGGCGCGCTGCCCGAGGTCGTCGGCGACGCCGGCGTGCTCGTGCCGCCCGGCGACGTCGACGCGC
The DNA here is from genome assembly GCF_013408555.1 of Aeromicrobium tamlense. NCBI lineage: Bacteria > Bacillati > Actinomycetota > Actinomycetes > Propionibacteriales > Nocardioidaceae > Aeromicrobium > Aeromicrobium tamlense. The sequence goes on along the minus strand of NZ_JACBZN010000001.1, from coordinate 2,716,373 downwards.
TCGTCACCGAGGTGGGTCGCCTGCTCGACGACCCCGTCGAGCGCGCCCGGCTGTCCGGCGTCGCCCGCAGCCGCGCGATCGAGCGCTTCAGCTGGCTCGCCGTCGCCCGCGCCACCACGCAGGCCTATGAGAAGGTGATCGCCGATCACCGCGCTGCACTCCGGGACGGAAGGAATCCCCATGCTGACCGTTGACTTCGACCGCCTCCGGGTGGGCCGCGGCACGCGCTTCATCGACGTGGGCGCCGGCGCCGGCCGCCACTCCTACGAGGCCCTGCGCCGGGGTGCGCACGTCACCGCGTTCGACCTCGACGAGGTCGAGCTCAAGGGCGTCGAGGACATGTTCGGCGCGATGGCGCTCGAGGGCGAGGTCCCGCCGGGCGGCAGCGGCGAGGTGCAGGTCGGCACGATCCTCGACATGCCCTACGAGGACGGCACGTTCGACGTCGTGCTCGCCTCGGAGATCCTCGAGCACGTGCCCGAGGACGTGCAGGCGATCAGCGAGCTCGAGCGCATCCTCGCGCCCGGCGGCGTCCTGGCCGTCACGGTGCCGCGATGGATGCCCGAGGCGGTCTGCTGGAGGCTCTCGGACGAGTACCACGCGAACGAGGGCGGCCACATCCGCATCTACAAGGCCGACGAGCTGCGCGCGAAGCTGGAGGCCACGGGCCTGCGGTTCACGCACCAGCACCACGCCCACGCGCTGCACTCGCCGTACTGGTGGATCAAGTGCGCCGTCGGCGTCGAGCGCGACCAGCACCCCCTCGTGCGCGGCTACCACCAGCTGCTGGTGTGGGACATGATGAAGGCCCCCCGCACCACCCGCTGGGCCGAGAAGGCCCTCAACCCCGTGCTCGGCAAGAGCGTGGCCCTGTACTTCCAGAAGCCCTTCTGATGCAGCCCGCGTCCTCGCCCCCTCCCCACTTGTGGAACGGGTTGAACGCTTTCGCGCCTCAGAACGGTGCACCCCGTTCCAGAAGTGGAGCGAGGCGCGCGCGGTGACGCCCACCGAGGCCCACCAGACGGGCAAGTGGATCGCGTCGGTCCAGCTGAGCACCGGGGCGATCCCGTGGTTCGACGGCGGTCACCTCGACCCGTGGGACCACGTGCAGGCCGCGATGGGCCTGGCCACCGCCGGGTTCGTCGACGAGGCCGTCGCGGCCTACGACTGGCTCCGCCATGCGCAGCGGCCCGACGGCTCGTGGGGCCGCAAGTACTGGCCGGGCGCCGACGACGACGGCGTCGAGGAGCCCGAGACCGACGCCAACTACTGCGCCTACGTCGCCACCGGCCTGTTCCACCTCGAACTGCTGGGCGTCGACGCGAGCCGCTTCCTGCCGATGCTGGAGCGCGCGGTCGACGTCGTGCTCGAGCTCCAGGTGGGGAACGGTCCCGTCGCGTGGGCCCGCGGCGTCGACGGCAAGGTCGCCGGCGAGTGCCTCGTCACCGGCAACTCGAGCATCGTGTTCAGCCTGCGGTGCGCCGCCCGTCTCGCCGAGACGTGGGGCCACCCGCGCCCGCACTGGCGGCACGCGGCCGACGGGATCGCGGCGGCTCTCGTCGATCGTCCCGAGCTGTTCACGCCCAAGCCTCGCTTCTCGATGGACTGGTACTACCCGGTGATGACGGGCGTGCTCGACGGCGAGGCCGCGGCCGCTCGCCTCGACGAGCGGTGGGACGAGTTCGTCGTCCCCGGCTTCGGCACGCGCTGCGTCACCGTGAACCCGTGGGTCACCGGCGGCGAGACCCTCGAGCTCGTGCTCGCCCTCGTGCGCGCCGGCCGCACCGCCGCGGCCGAGAGTCTCTACGCCGACATCGGCCACCTGCGCGATCCCGACGGCGCCTGGTGGACCGGCCTGGTCTACAACGACGGCAAGCGCTGGCCCGTCGAGCAGTCCACGTGGACCGCCGGCACCGCCCTGCTCGCCCACGACGCCCTGACCGGCGCCACGCCCGCCGCCGGGTTCATGGGCCGCTGACGCCAGTCCGTCGAACGGCCTGACAGCGGACGATCGCGCTGCGATCCTTCGTGGATGGTGGAGATCAGCGCGAGCGTCCGAACGGCCGCGCTTCAGTGGGCTCTCACCGTGGCGCAAGTCGTCCTCTGTGTCGTGGCCATGGTCCTGGCGGCGCGCGGCCATCCCGTGTGGGCTATCGCGGTGATGGCCGTGGTCCTCGGGTCGTGCCTGCTGCCCGGCCCCGACGACGACGCGCTCACTCGGTGGTTCCACGTCGTGAGAGCCGCGGTGGCTCTGGGCGTCGTCAGCGCGGGCTTCCTCGACGCTTCCCGCCTCCTCGAGATCCTGCTGGTCTGCCTGCTCGCGGTGTGCCTCCTCGAGGGGTCGGTGCTGGAGTGGCTACGGCGTCGGCGAGCGTGACAGTTTCCCCGGTTAAGCGGGGAAACTGTCACTTCACGGGGTTTGCAAACCTCGTTAAGTGACAGAAAACCCACTTAACCGGGGAAACTGTCACTGACCGGGGATTGCGATCCCCGGTCAGTGAGGGCAGACCCAGGTCACCGGGGGAACCGTCAGCGCCGCGGGTCGATGAGGATCTTCGCGTGGTGCTCGGCGCCGGCGAGGTCGTCGAAGGCCTGGGCCACGCCGTCGAGGCCGACGGTGCCGGTGTGCAGGGGACTGGGGTCGACGCGGCCGTCGGCGATCATCTCGAGCGTCTCGTGGAACTCGTGCGGCTGGTAGCAGAACACGAATCGCAGGTCGAGCTCCTTGTTGACCGCCATCGTCGGGCGGAACGTGTCGGGCTCCATGCACACGCCCACGACGATGATCCGCGACCGGATCGGCGCATGCGTGACGAGGTCCTCGATGATCCCCGGGACGCCGACGCACTCGAACACCACCGGCCCTCGCGGCGTCTGGCCCGCCCGCTCGGCGAGTCGCATGACGCGCTTCCACGGCACCCAGCGCACGCGCCGCAGCATCCGCATCGCGTCGATGCCCTGCCCGAAGTAGTCGGGCGCGGAGGTCAGGTGCGTGGCCGGGCGCTTGTACGCGTCCCACGGCGACCGGACCGCCGGGTCGACCACGACGTCGGCGCCGCACCGCTCGGCGAGCGCGCGCCGGCCCGCCGAGTAGTCGCTCGCGACCACCGTGCGCACGCCGGCCGCCTTCAGCATGAGGATCACGGCGAGCCCGATCGGACCGCAGCCCACGACCAGCGCGACCTCCTTGCGACCGATCTCGCTGCGGTTCACCGCGTGGTGCGCCACCGCGAGCGGCTCGGTCATCGCGACGTGGTCGGGGTCGGCGTGCGACGGCACCTCGAACGTCATCGCCTCCTGGGCCAGCACGTACTCGGCGTAGCCGCCGGGCGCGCGCTCGGACAGGCCCGTCATGTCGACCTGCCCCTCGCGCTGCAGGACCGGCAGGGCCACGACAGGCGTCCCCACGGGCCATCGCCTGCGGCACTTCGGCCCGTACGCGGCGACCGTGCCGGTGAACTCGTGCCCCATCACCACGTGGTCGGCGCGCCGCATGAAGCGGTCGTAGTCGACCTCGGCCGCGACGTCGGCGCTCGCGTCGGCGTGCATGCGGGCGTGCAGGTCCGAGCCGCAGATGCCCGAGCGCGTGACCGCGACGAGGACCTGGCCAGGTCTGGGCTCGGGGGTCGGCAGGTCGACGACGGACAGCTCGCCCTCGTGGACGCTGACCGCCTTCACGCCCCGACCTCCGCCCGGTCGGCCGCGGTCGTCCACACGAGGCCGTCGTCGAGGTCGGCCCGGTTCGTCGACCACGAGTCGACGAGGAAGTTCTGCTTGAACGACCACGGGTACGAGGCGGCCGCGCGCGGCATGAGGTGGGCGCCACGCTGCAGGTAGCCGGACTGCATGTCCATGAGCGGCGTGGACGCGCCCGTGCCCGCGAACTCCGGCACGACCGACGTGGACCCGGAGTCGACCAGCCGGCGCAGCACCTTCGCCACGAGTCGCGACGTCATGTCAGAGCGCATCGTCCACGACAGGTTGATGTAGCCGACGCAGAAGGCCAGGTTGGGCAGTCCCGTCAGCATCGCGCCGTAGTAGGCGAAGGAGTCCGAGGGGTCGCGGAGCTCGCCGTCGACCGTGATGCGCGCGCCGCCGAGGATCTTGATCGACAGGCCCGTCGCGGTGACGACGATGTCGGCCGGCAGCACGGTGCCGTCCTCGAGCCGGACGCCCTCGGGCACGAAGCGGTCGATGCGTGCCGTGGCGACCGAGGCCTTGCCGGCCTTGATCGCCGCGAAGATGTCGCCCTGCGGCGTGACGCACAGGCGCTGGTCCCACGGGTCGTACGGCGGGTTGAAGTGCTGCTGCGCGATCTCCTCCGAGCCGGTGCCGTGCGCGACGCCCTTGAGCAGCAGCGACCGCATCGCCTTCGGCGCGCGCTGGCAGGCCTGGAAGAGCGCCCACTGGAGCAGCATGTTCTTCGTGCGGACCACGTGGTGGGCCACGGTCGGCGGCGCCACCTTGCGGACGACGTCGGCGATCGGGTCGCCCTTCGGCTGGGCCAGCAGGTAGCTCGGCGTGCGCTGGAGCATCGTCACGTGCTCGGCGGTCTCGGCCATGGCGGGCACGATCGTCACGGCGGTGGCGCCGCTGCCGATCACGACGACCCGCCGGCCGGTGTGGTCGAGGTCCTCAGGCCAGAACTGCGGGTGCACGAGGGTGCCCTCGAAGTCGTCGACGCCGGCGAACCCGGGGTCGTACGGCTGGTCGTAGTCGTAGTAGCCGGTGCACGCGACGAGGAACCGCGCCGACCACTCCTCGGCGCCGTCGGGGCCCTCGGCCTGCACGGTCCAGCGCGCGTCGGCGGACGACCAGTCGGCCGCCTCGACGCGTCGGCCGAACGAGATGTGGCGGTCGATCCCGGCCTCGCGGGCCGTGTCCTCGAGGTACTCCAGGATCTGGTCGCCGTCGACGATCGCGTCCTTGCCGCGCCACGGCCGGAACGGGAACGCGAGGGTGAAGAAGTCCGAGTCGGAGCGCACGCCCGGGTAGCGGAACAGGTCCCACGTGCCGCCGATCCGCTCGCGTCGCTCGACGATCGCGTAGGTCAGGTCGGGACACGCCTGCTGGATCCGGTAGGCCATGTTGATGCCGGAGAGGCCGGCTCCGACGATGAGGACGTCGACGTCGCGTTGCGTGGTCATGGACCGATTGTGGCCTGCGTCACGCCACTGCGGGAGCACCTCCGGCAGACCCGTCCCCGCGCCCCCTCCGCGAGGGGCGCAGAAACGCCGCCACTCGCCGAGTGGCGGGCGCCATCGCGCCACTCGCGACCCTGGTTGGCGCCGCTCGGCGCGCCAGCCTCGGCGGCGGCGTCAGCGCACGGTGAGGCGGGCGGTGCGCAGCGTGCGGTCGGAGCCGCGGGTGCCGGGGGCGTCGAGCGCCCGCACCTTGACCGTCGCGGTGCCGCGCTTGAGGCCCGGCAGCGAGAAGCGGTGGTAGAAGCCGAGCCTCGTGCGGGTGGCGGTGCGGGTCCAGGAGCGGCTGCCCTGGGTGACGTGCACCCGGATCCGCACGCCCTTGGTCTCCGCGTCGGTGTCCACCGCGCGACCGCGCACGGCCAGCAGGCCCTTCTTCGCGCTCAGGCCGGTGACGAGGCCGCGCGGGCCGCCGTCGGTGCGCGTGAACCGCAGGAACGCGCGCGGGTAGGAGGTGCCGGCGTACCGGACCGAGCGGAACGTGCCCCGGCTCGTCAGCTCGGTGACGACGACCCAGGAGTTGTTGTGCGCGACACTCTCGACGACGGCGAGGTGCCCCCGCGAGGTGGCTCCGACGCCCGCAGGTGCGCTGAGCCACCACGCGATGTCGCCCCGCTGCGGCTGCGCGACCTGGGCGGCGGCGCGCTCCTTCAGGGCGGCGGTGCGCCACGTGCGCGGCGTGGTCGAGGTCAGCACGGGCGCCGAGCGGACGCCCTGGCTCAGCCGGAACGCGGCGTAGTGCGTGGAGGTGCGGGGGGCCGCGCCCCAGATCCGGCGCGTCACCCTCTCGTGGCCGCGGGTGGACGTCTTCGCGGCGCGGCAGGCGCTGACGCCCGTGCACAGCACCTTCGCGTGCGAGGGGACCGGGGCGTGCTGCGCGGCGCGCGAGCCGATCATCGTGGCGAGGTCGGACGAGCGCACCACCCACGCACCGAGCGTGGTGGCGCCGGCGGCGTTCGGGTGGATCGCGTCGATGGTCTCGCGACGGACGAGCGAGGGCAGCGTGATCCAGGTGAAGCCGCGCGCCTTCGCAAGCGCCTCGTAGAGCGTGGAGGTGGCCACCTTGCCGGCGCCGTCGGACGAGCCCCACGGCGTCATGACGTAGACCCGCGAGCGGGCGATGCCCTGCCGGTCGGCCGCACGGGCCAGCGCGACGAAGTATCGCTCGGCGGCGGCCCGGCGCTCGGCGGCGGTGGCGACGACGCGCGCGCCCCCGCGGCAGCGACGCACGTCGTTGCGGCCGACCTCGACGATGACGACGTCGGGATCGGTGGCGGCGAGGTCGCCCAGCCGGTCGCCGAACGTGGTGCCCGAGCACGGCACGAGCGTGGAGCCGAAGCCGCGGGCCAGCAGGCCGCTGCCACCCTCGGCGCTGACCATGACTTCGCTGGCGGGGATGCCGGCGGCCTCGGCGACGTGCGCCCACCAGGCCTTGGGCCGGCTCTTCGTGCCCTTGACGCTGTAGCGCCGCGTGCTGGAGAAGGAGTCGCCGAACACGAGGACGCGGGCGTGGCGCGCGGAGGGGGCACCGGGGTTCGGCAGCGCGACCTCGCCGCCGTCGTCGACCGCTCCGCCGTCGCCCTGCGGCACGGTCGGCGTGCTCGTCGGGACCGCGGTCGTGGGTGCCGTGGTCGGCTCGGGTGCGGGAGCCGTGGTGACGACGGGGTCGGGGACGGGGGCGTCGTCGGCCGTGGCGGGGGATGCTGCGAGCACCGACACCGCGACGGCGACGGCAGCCGTCAGGCTCCAGGGGCGTCGAGTCACCGGATGATGGTACGCGAGATCTGGAGCCCCTCCTGCCACTGTGGTCACACTCCCGCGCGAGGGTCGTAGAGTGCGGCGGGTGAACGCGCTTCCCGAGGAACTGTCCCGCATCGCCGACGAGGTCCGCGGCTTCCTCCCCGAGGTCGAGGCGCAGGCGCTGCGGGACGCGGCGGCACGCTTCGCGACGCCGGGCGGCGTGATCGTCGAGATCGGCACGTACTGCGGCAAGTCCACGGTCCACCTGGGCTACGTCGCGCGCGAGGCCGGCGCCACGCTCGTCACGATCGACCACCACCGCGGCTCCGAGGAGCACCAGGTCGGCTGGGAGTACCACGACGCCTCGCTCGTCGATCCCGAGACGGGCGCCTTCGACACCCTCCCCGTGCTGCGCCGCACGCTCTGGGCGGCGCAGCTCGAGGACGTCGTCGTCCCGATGGTGGGTCGCTCGGCCACGATCTCGGCCTGGTGGCGCACGCCCGCCGACCTCGTCTTCATCGACGGCGGCCACACCGAGGAGGCCGCGCAGGCCGACTACGCGGGCTGGTCGCCGTGGGTCCGTCCCGGCGGCGCGCTGGCCATCCACGACGTCTTCCCGGACCCGGCCGACGGCGGCCAGGCCCCCTTCCACATCTACGAGCGGGCGCTGGCCGACGGCTTCGTCGAGGTGGGCCACACCGACAGCCTGCGCGTGCTGCAACGCCCGGCCTGATCCGCCGTCCGGGGTCGGCCGCGGCGACACTCCGACATATGCCTAGGGTTAGGCAAAACAGACCCGGGGCGCGCTACGCTCCACTCAGCCGTCCCGCCGTGGGACGAAAGGGGCCGCCCCGTGACACTCAACGACGAGCTCACCGAAGACGCGATCGCCGTGCGCGCCGAGGCGTCCGACTGGCGTGACGCCGTCCGCCAGGCCGGCGCACTGCTCACCGCCGTCGGCGTGACCACCGACGAGTACACCGACGAGATGGTCCAGACGGTCGAGAAGCTCGGCCCCTACATCGTGCTCGCGCCCGGCATCGCCCTGGCGCACTCGCGCCCCTCGCCGGCCGTCAACCGCGCGGGCATCGCGTGGCTGCAGCTGGCCGAGCCCGTCGAGTTCGGCCACCAGACGAACGACCCCGTGTGGCTCGTCGTCGCCCTGGCCGCGCTCGACCACGACGGACACCTCGGGTTGATGTCCGCCCTCGCCGCCGTCCTGGGCGACACCGACCTGCTCGCCAGGCTCCGCGAGGCCGATTCGCCGGCCCGCGTCCTGGAGCTGCTCACCCCCACCACCCCCTGAACGAAGGACCATCGTCATGAAGATCGTCGCCGTGTGCGGTATGGGCATCGGAACCTCGGTGCTGCTCAAGATGAACGCCGAGAAGGTCCTGCGGACCCTCGGCAAGGACCAGGACGTCGACGTCGAGGCCGCCGACATCGGCACGGCCAAGGGTGCCGCACGCACCGCCGACATCGTCCTGACGTCGGCCGACCTGGCCGACGAGATCGGTGACGTGCCGGCCAAGGTCGTCATCGTCAACAACTTCACCGACGTCGGCGAGATCGCCGAGAAGCTGACTCCGCTCGTCTGACGAGCCTGAAAGAACGGAACCAAGGGAGAACGACATGGACTGGTTCGTCGACGTACTCGACTTCATCGGACAACAGATCCTCAACGTGCCGGCGTACCTCATCGGCATCATCACGGCGATCGGCCTCATCGCCCTCAAGCGCTCCAGCGGACAGGTGATCGGCGGTGGCCTCAAGGCCGCGCTCGGCTTCCTGATCCTCGGTGCCGGCGCGAACGTGGTCATCGCCTCGCTCGGCCCGCTGGGCGAGATCATCCTCGACGTCACCGGGGCCCAGGGCGTCATCCCGACGAACGAGGTCATCACCGCGATGGCGGCCGAGCAGTACGGCGCGCAGAGCGCGTACGTGCTGACGCTGGGCTTCCTGGTGATGCTGGCGCTCGCGCGGTTCACGCCGCTGAGCTACATCTTCCTCACCGGCCACCACATGGTCTTCATGTCGCTCATGCTGACCGTCGTGCTGTCGGTGGGCCTCGACGACAAGAACGACTGGCTCGTCGTCCTCGTGGGCGCGTTCCTGCTCGGCGTCATCATGGTCGTCATGCCGGCGCTCGCGCAGCCGTGGACCCGCAAGATCACCGGCGACGACTCGCTGGCGATCGGCCACTTCGGCACGCTGGGCTACATCGCGGCCGGCGCCACCGGCCAGGCCGTGGGCAAGCGCAGCCGCTCCACCGAGGAGATCAACTTCCCGCAGGGCCTGAAGTTCCTGCGCGACTCGATGGTCGCCACCGCGCTGTCGATGGTCCTGATCTACGAGGTCTTCGTGGTCTGGGGCCTCATCGCGAGCCCGGACAACACCAAGGAGCTCCTCGGCGCCGCCGATGCGGGCGCCGCCGTGATGGCCGGCTTCGGCCAGGCGCTGCAGTTCGGCGTCGGCGTCGCGATCATCCTCTACGGTGTCCGCACCGTGCTGGGCGAGCTCGTCCCCGCCTTCCAGGGCATCGCCGAGAAGGTCGTCCCCGGTGCCAAGCCGGCGCTCGACATCCCGATCGTGTTCCCGTTCGGCGCCAACGCCGTGCTGATCGGCTTCCTGGCCTCGTTCGCCGGTGGCCTCGCGACGCTGGCGCTGCTGGCCGTGTGGCTGGAGCCGGCGTTCGGCCTGGCGCTGATCCTGCCGGGCATGGTGCCGCACTTCTTCACCGGTGGTGGTGCCGGCGTGTACGGCAACGCCACGGGTGGTCGCAAGGGCGCGGTCGTCGGCGGCTTCGTCAACGGCGTGCTCATCACGATCCTGCCGGCGCTGCTGCTGGAGGTCTTCGGCGAGCTCGGCTTCGCGAACTCCACCTTCGGCGACGCGGACTTCGGCTGGTTCGGCACGCTGCTCGGCTCGAGCCTGCTGGCCGGCCCGGGCATCGGCATCGTCCTGTGCATCCTGATCGGCATCGCGCTGGTCGTCGCGGCCTCGGTCTACCAGGTCAAGGTCGTCGACGCGGGCTGGACGCCGGGCGCGAAGCGCGACGAGATCCTCGCGGAGGAGGACGCCGCGGCGCGTGCCGCCGCGGAGAAGCAGACTCCCGCGAAGGAGTAGCTGCACGCGGTTCCACGACGGCCCGTCCCGGCTCCGGGGCGGGCCGTCGTGCGTCGTGGGACGGGATGTGACGCAGATCCAAGGTTGAGTGGAATGGACTCAACTTTGTTATGGTTGACCTTGACATGGACCTGAACCACCTCACCACGCGTAGTCAGCAGGCCCTCGCTGCCTCGATGCAGCAGGCCGCTGCCGCCGGCAACCCCACCGTGGAGCCGGCGCACCTGCTCCGAGCCCTGCTCACCCAGCAGGGCGGTACCGCGGCACCGCTGCTCACCGCAGCGGGCGCCGACGTCGATGCCGTGCTGACCGAGACCGATGCGGTGATCAGCCGGCTCCCCAGTGCCAGCGGCTCCACCGTGGGCAACCCCCAGCTCGCGCGCGCCACCCACGAGGCGCTGCAGCGCGCGATCGACCTCGCCGGCGAGCTGGGCGACGAGTTCGTCTCCAGCGAGCACCTCGTCGTCGGCATCGCCACGGTCGGCGGTCCGGCGCAGCAGCTGCTGGCCGCCCGCGGCGCCACCCCCGAGACGCTCACCGCGGCGTTCGAGTCGGTGCGCGGCGGCGCCCGCGTCACCAGCCAGGACGCCGAGGACCAGTACCAGTCGCTGGAGAAGTACGGCATCGACCTGACCGCGCTCGCCCGCGAGGGCAAGCTCGACCCCGTGATCGGCCGCGACGCCGAGATCCGGCGCGTCGTCCAGGTGCTCAGCCGCCGCACGAAGAACAACCCCGTGCTGATCGGCGAGCCCGGCGTCGGCAAGACCGCCGTCGTCGAGGGCCTCGCCCAGCGCATCATCGACGGCGACGTGCCCGAGTCGTTGCGCGGCCGCCGCCTGGTCAGCCTCGACCTCGGCGCGATGGTCGCGGGCGCGAAGTACCGCGGCGAGTTCGAGGAGCGCCTCAAGGCCGTGCTCGCCGAGATCAAGGAGAGCAACGGCCAGGTCGTCACCTTCATCGACGAGCTGCACACCGTCGTCGGCGCCGGTGCCACCGGCGACTCGGCGATGGACGCCGGCAACATGCTCAAGCCGATGCTGGCACGCGGCGAGCTGCGGATGATCGGCGCGACCACCCTCGACGAGTACCGCGAGTCGATCGAGAAGGACCCCGCGCTGGAGCGCCGCTTCCAGCAGGTCTACGTCGGCGAGCCCAGCGTCGAGGACACGATCGCGATCCTGCGCGGCCTCAAGGAGAAGTACGAGGCCCACCACAAGGTCGAGATCGCCGACGCCGCCCTCGTGGCCGCGGCCACGCTGTCGCACCGGTACATCCCGGGCCGTCAGCTGCCCGACAAGGCGATCGACCTCATCGACGAGGCGTCCAGCCGGCTGCGCATGGAGATCGACTCCAGCCCCGTCGAGATCGACGAGCTCCGCCGCGGCGTGGACCGCCTCAAGATGGAGGAGCTGCACCTGCAGAACGAGAAGGACGAGGCCAGTCAGGAGCGCCTGGCGAAGCTGCGTCAGGAGCTCGCGGACAAGCAGGAGACGCTGCGCTCGCTCGAGCAGCGGTGGGAGGCCGAGAAGCAGGGCCTCAATGCCGTCGGCGAGATCAAGGAGCGCATCGACGAGGCGCGCATCGCCGCCGAGCGGGCCCAGCGCGAGGGCGACATGGCCACCGCGAGCCGCCTGCTCTACGGCGAGATTCCGCAGATGGAGCAGCAGCTCGCCGACGCACAGGCCGCGGAGGCCTCGGCCGCCGACGACCGCATGGTGCACGAGGAGGTCGGCTCCGACGACATCGCCGAGGTGGTGGCGTCGTGGACCGGCATTCCCACCGGGCGCCTGCTCGAGGGCGAGACCGAGAAGCTGCTGCACATGGAGGACGAGCTCGGCAAGCGGCTCGTCGGCCAGCGCGACGCGGTGCGTGCCGTGTCCGACGCGGTGCGCAGGGCGCGCGCCGGGGTCTCCGATCCCGACCGTCCCACCGGCTCGTTCCTGTTCCTGGGCCCCACGGGCGTGGGCAAGACCGAGCTGGCGAAGTCGCTCGCGGACTTCCTGTTCGACGACGAGCGCGCGATCGTGCGCATCGACATGAGCGAGTACGGCGAGAAGCACTCCGTCGCGCGGCTCGTCGGTGCCCCTCCGGGCTACGTCGGCTACGACGAGGGCGGCCAGCTGACCGAGGCCGTGCGGCGCCGTCCGTACTCGGTGGTGCTGCTCGACGAGGTCGAGAAGGCCCACCCCGAGGTCTTCGACATCCTGCTGCAGGTGCTCGACGACGGTCGGCTCACCGACGGCCAGGGCCGCACGGTGGACTTCCGCAACGTCATCTTGATCCTGACGTCGAACCTCGGCTCCTCGTTCCTCGTCGATCCGGCGCTGGACGACCAGCAGAAGCGCGACCAGGTCATGGACGTCGTCAAGATGGCCTTCAAGCCCGAGTTCCTCAACCGGCTCGACGAGGTCGTCATGTTCGACGCCCTCGGCGTGGAGGACCTGACGCACATCGTCGACCTGCAGCTGGCCTCGCTCGAGCAGCGGCTCGCCGCCCGGCGGATCTCGCTCGACGTGACCGACGCGGCCAAGGAGTGGCTGGCGCTCACCGGCTGGGACCCGGCCTACGGCGCCCGTCCGCTGCGCCGCCTCGTGCAGCAGGCGATCGGCGACCGGCTCGCCCGCGAGCTGCTGGCGGGCGAGGTCCGCGACGGCGACACGGTCCTGGTCGACCGCGTCCCCGACGCCGACGAGCTCGTCGTGCGGCGGGCCTGACACCCGCCGCCACCCACCGGCGCCTCCTCGGAATCACCCCGGGGAGGCGCCGGACTCGGTGGTGGGGGTGTCAGGCGGGATCTGAAAGGATCGGAGGCATGTCAACCCCCAGGCCCCGGTCGGTGACGCTCGCCTGCGTGTACGGCGGGCTCGGTGGCGTGCTGGCGACCGTCGCGCTCTACGAGACGCTCGCGAACTGGGGATCGATCGAGGTCCAGGAGGCGCTCCGCTCCGGCCTCGAGCCGCTGGGGGCCGACCCGTCGGCGGTCCTGCCGACGCTGCGCTGGATCGTGATGGGCCTGCTCGTGTGCTCGATCGCGGCCACCGTCTTCTCGTTCTACGCCGCGCGCGGCCACCAGCAGTCGCGCATCGGCCTGAGCGTCATCGCGGGCCTCGGCGCGGTCACGTTCCTGGCCACGGGTGCCGCCGGCATCCTGCCCGCCGTCCTGGGCTCCCTCATCGTCTACCTGTTGTGGTCGGCACCGGCTCGCCAGTGGTTCGCCGTCGTGAACGGCCGCACGCCGCTGTCGCTGGGAACCGAGCCGTCCGTCTCGGGCGCCCCGGCCGAGTTCCGTCCCACGCCTCAGTCGTCCGCCGGCCAGCCCGCGGTGCAGCCGCCGCCCTACGACCCGGCGCAGCACGCGGGCCTCCCGCAGCAGCCGGTCGCGCCCGCCGGGCGCCCCCGTCCCGTGGGACTCGCCCTGATCATCGCGGGCCTCGGCTCGCTGTTCGGCGCGCTGGGCTCCGGCCTCGTCCTGCTGGCCCTCGTCGCCATGCGCGACCAGGTGATCGCGCAGTACGACGACAACGACCTGCTCCGCGGCCAGCTCGACAGCGCCGGCATCTCGGCCGAGCAGATGGTCACGATCGGCACGTGGCTGTTCGGCAGCTGGCTGGTCGTCTCGGTGCTCGGTCTCGTCGCCACCGCATGGGCCGCCAGCGGCGGTCCGATGGGCTGGTGGGCGCTCATCGTCGTCAGCGTCCTGACCGCCGGGATCGCCGCGCTGGGGCTGCCGGTGGGCCTGCTCTGGATCCTCGGCGCGATCGTCGTGATCGTGCAGCTCTCGCGTCCTGAGGCGAAGGAATGGTTCCGGAGGGCATGATCGTCCTCACACCGCGCTCCCGGACGTGAACTGATCAAAAAGCCTCGTTAGGCTGGAGGTCATGTCCATGGTCCGCGCGTCCTATCGTCCACACGTCGTCGTCGTGGGAGGTGGGTTCGGAGGACTGGCCCTGGTGCGCAAGCTCGCCCGTGCCGACGTCGACATCACCCTCATCGACCGCCACACGTACAACACGTTCCAGCCGCTGCTCTACCAGGTCGCGACGGCCAGCCTGAATCCCGGCGACATCACGTGGTTCCTGCGCGCCGTCCGCGCGAAGCAGGACAACGTCCGCTTCCTCAAGGGCACCGTCGTGGAGATGGACCACCAGGCGAAGTCCGTCCTGCTCGACGGCAACATCACGGTCACCTACGACTACCTCGTGCTGGCGAACGGCGTCACCGCCAACTACTTCGGCATCCCCGGTGCCGAGGAGTTCGCGATGCCGCTCTACCGCCGCTCGCAGGCCCTCGCGCTGCGCGACCTGCTCTTCGCCAACCTCGAGGACGCGGCCGTCAACGGCCAGGACCGCGACCTGCGCGTCGTCGTGGTCGGCGGTGGCGCCACCGGCGTCGAGACCGCCGGTGCGCTGGCCGAGATGCGCAACCTCGACATGCCCACCACGTACCCCGAGCTGGACTCCAAGCGGATCCACATCTCGCTCGTGGAGATGGGCGAGCACGTCCTCGCGCCCTTCAACCCGAAGCTGCGCGAGTACGCCAAGAAGGAGCTCGTCAAGCGCGGGATCGACCTGCGCCTGCAGACCGCCGTGAAGGAGGTCCGCCGCGACGGCGTGCTCATCGAGCACGACGGCCAGCAGGAGTTCCTCCCCGCCGGCATCGTCGTGTGGGCCTCGGGCGTCGCCGCGCACGGCGTCGTCAAGGACTGGGGAGTCCCGCAAGGCCGCGGCGGCCGCATCGAGGTCGACGAGCACCAGCAGGTGCGCGGCATGCCCGGCGTCTTCGCGATCGGCGACATCTCGGTCAACCCCGACTCCCCGCTGCCGCAGCTGGGCCAGCCCGCGATCCAGGGCGGCAAGCACGTCGCCAAGGTCATCAAGGCCAAGCTCGGCGACGGCAAGATGCCCAAGCCCTTCAAGTACTTCGACAAGGGCACGATGGCGACGATCGGTCGCAACGCCGCCATCGCCGAGGTCCGCGGACTGCCGCGCCTCAAGGGCTTCCCGGCCTGGTTCATCTGGGTCACCGTCCACGTCGCGCTGCTGCTGGGCAACCGCAACCGCTTCGCCACGATGACGAACCTGTCGATCAAGTACCTGCTGTGGCGCAGCCACAACGCGATCGTCGGCGAGACGCCCTACGTCATCGCGCACGAGCCGAAGGTGGTCTCGGGCAGCGAGATCGAGGTCGTGCCGACGAAGAAGGCCGCCCGCTCGGCCCGCAAGGCGATCTCGAAGAAGGCGCAGGTCCGCAAGGCCGCCGCGCAGCAGACGATCGACGAGATCGGCGCCGACCGCTCCTGATCAGGCCAGCGCGCCGGCCAGGTCCCGGTGCGCGGTCAGCAGCGACGGCCCGTACCAGGTGAGCGCCCGGCCGCTGCACAGCGCCGTCGGCACCCGGGCGAACGCCTCGGGGCCGTCGTCCGCGGTGAAGACGTAGGGCTCGTCGGGCAGCAGCACGAGGTCGAGGTCGGCCGCGTCGAGGTCCTCGACCGCGACGTGCGGGTAGCGCTCCGGCGCGTCCGCGAACGCGTGCACGAGCCCCAGCCGCTGCAGCAGGTCGCCCGTGAAGGTGTCGCGGCCGACCACCATCCACGGGTCGCGCCAGATCGCCACGGCCACCCGGCGGCCGTCGGGGACGACGGGCTCGGCCCAGCGGCGCTCGGCCTCGTCGAGCCACGACGGCACGCCCCACGCCAGTGCGGTGTCGAACAGCCGCCGCATCGACGTGAACGCCTCGGCCACCGTCCGGATGTCGGTGACCCACACGCGCACGCCCGCCTCGCGCAGGCGGGTGACGTCGAGCTCGCGGTTCTCCTCGCGGTTGGCGATCACCAGGTCGGGGGAGAGGTCGAGGATCGCGGCGCGGTCGGGGTTCTTCGTGCCGCGCACGCGGGCGACCTCGAGCCCGGCGGGCTGGGTGCACCAGTCGGTGGCGCCGACGAGCGCGTCGGGCCGGGTGTGGGCGACCGCCTCGGTCAGTGACGGGACGAGGCTGACCACGCGGCGCGCGGGGCCCGCGGGCGCGAGGTCGAAGCCGAGGTCGTCGTGCATCGGAGTCCACCCTAGGGTGGATTCCATGACTGAGTGGAGCGCCGCGGGCGAGTGGACGGACATCCGGTACGAGACGACGCAGGACGGGATCGCGAAGATCACGATCTGTCGCCCCGAGGTCCACAACGCGTTCCGCCCGCAGACGATCCAGGAGATCTCTCGCGCTCTCTCCATGGCGCGCGACGACGAGTCCGTCGGCGTCATCGTCCTGACCGGCGAGGGCGAGAAGGCCTTCTGCTCCGGTGGCGACCAGCGCGTGCGCGGCGACTCGGGCTACAAGTCCGACGAGGGCGCCACCGGCCGCTTCGACGTCACCGACCTGCACGTGCAGATGCGTCGCTGCCCCAAGCCGATCGTCGCGTCCGTGGCCGGCTGGGCCATCGGCGGCGGCCACGTCCTGCACCTCGTGTGCGACCTGACCATCGCGGCCGACAACGCCCGCTTCGGTCAGGTGGGCCCGCGCGTCGGCTCGTTCGACGGCGGCTACGGCGCGAGCATCCTGTCCGACCTCGTCGGCCCGAAGAAGGCCAAGGAGATCTGGTTCCTGTGCCGTCAGTACGACGCGCAGGAGGCTCTCTCGATGGGCCTGGTCAACACCGTCGTGCCGCTGGCCGACCTCGAGGCCGAGACCCTGAAGTGGTGCCGCGAGATGCTGGCGCTGTCGCCGTGGGCCCTGCGCCTGTCGAAGCTCAGCTTCCACGCCCACGAGGACGGCTACGCGGGCATCCAGCAGCTGGCCCACGACGCCAACCTGCTGTTCTACGGGCAGGCCGAGGCGCAGGAGGGCCGCGACGCCTACAAGCAGAAGCGGACGCCGGACTTCACCCAGTTCCCGCGTCGTTCCTGAGCTTTCGAAAGTGAGTGTGACGGGACGGTTTCACGCGTCAATTTCGCGTGACAATCGGCCCTGAAGCACAACTTACGCTTCCCCCATCAGGGTGACTGACGCAACAATGCGGTCACCCCCCTGTGCCGGCGAGTACGCCCGAGGCCCGCCGGACTGTCCGAAGGGAAGTCTGTCCGTGCGCACCACACGAATGCTCGCCACGGCCGCGAGCGTCACGCTCCTGGCCACGCTGCTGGGCTCACCCCCGGCGTCAGCCGCCGATCCGGCACCGCCCGGCATCACCGTCCGCTCCGCCCCCGAGTCCCCGAACGCCGGGTCGCTCACGGCGAAGGCCGCGCGTGCCGCGGCCGAGGACGACGACCCCGAGGGCGCGCTGCCGATGCCCTCGTCCTACCCGTTCCAGCCCAAGCTGAAGGTCTATCCGGACTCCACCCCGGACGCGGCCGACACCGGCAACCTCATCGGGTACGACGACATCGCGCCGCGGCTGCAGTCGCTGATGCGCGCGTCCGACCGCATCTCCACCCAGATCGTCGGCGAGTCCACGCAGGGCCGTCAGCTCTACCTGGTCACCGTGACGGCTCCGGAGGACGAGCACCAGACGGCGCAGCAGACCGCGTGGCGCAAGAAGATCCGCACGAACCCCGAGGCCGCGGCCACGGACACGGCGCTCAAGTCGGGCTACAAGACCCCCATCTGGATCAGCTCGAACATCCACGGCAACGAGTGGGAGGGCACCGACGCGTCGCTGGACTACATCGAGGAGCTCGCCACCGCCCCGTGGAACGACGTCAAGGCGCTGCTGCGCGGACACCGTCTCTACTTCAGCGTGGTGCTGAACCCCGACGGCCGCACGATCGGCCAGCGGCCCACGGCGCTCAACCTCGACGCCAACCGCGACATGATCACCAACACGACGCCCGAGTCGGCGTCGTTCGTCCGCACGGCCCACGCCGTGCAGGCGCTCTACGCCGCCGACTTCCACGGCTACACGAGCGTCCTGCAGATCGAGCCCTGCGGCCCGCCGCACGGTGACGACTACGAGTACGACCTGTTCATCCCGCACGCGTACGCCGCAGCGCTGAAGGTCGAGCGCGACGTCGTCGACGCGGAGATCCCCGGCAACACGTACTACAACGTGGTGACCGGCCAGGTCGTCCCGGAGAACACCAGCGACGACACCGACCACATCAAGATCCCGTACCGCGACACCCCGACCGGCTGGGACGACTTCCCGCCGATCTTCACGGCGCAGTACGCCGCCTTCACCGGCTCGGTCAGCAACACGGTCGAGCTGCCGAAGACGCGCCCCAACGGCAGCTCGCAGACCCCGGCGAGCGCCACGATCAACGTGGCCGTCGCGGAGCAGACGATGAAGAGCATCGTCGACTACGTGAAGTCCAACGACGACGCGATGCTGGCCGACCAGATGGAGTTCTTCCGTCGCGCCAACGTCGGCGCCGAGCGCGTCGCGCTCACGCAGGCGAACATCGCCGACGTGCCCGGTCCGGACCAGTGGAAGCCCCTCTGGAACGACTCGGACGACCAGACGACCGTGCAGTACCCGCGGGCGTTCGTCATCCCGGTGGGTGAGGGTCAGCGCTCGCTGTCCGACGCCCGCACGCTGGTCGCGAGCCTGATCAAGCACAACATCGCCGTCCGTCGTCTCGACGCCGCCGCGACGCTGGACGGGACCTCGTACCCGGCCGGCTCGTACGTCGTCGACATGTCGCAGCCGAACCGCAACCTGGCGCACGCGCTGCTGGCGCCCGGGTCGGACATCTCGAACAAGCCCGGGATCCTGAGCATGTACGACGTGTCCGCGTGGAGCTGGGGCCACCTGTGGGGCGTGGACGTCGACTCCGTCGGCACCACCGGCCAGGGCACGCTGCCCGCCAGCACCAAGGTCACCACGGGCAACGCCGACGGCAAGGTCGCCTCCGGGAAGTACCTCACGTTCGAGCTCGCGGGCGTCAACGACTTCCGCACGCTCAACGCGCTGCTCGAGGACGAGATCCCCGTCTCGGTCCTGGCGGACGGCTCGGCGATCGTCGCCGCGGCCGACGCCCAGGAGGCCCTGGAGGACGCCGCGCAGGAGTTCGACGTCGACGTCGACAAGGCGACGTCGGCCGAGATCGCGCAGCTGTCCGACGAGGCCACGCGCGGGCTGAAGGACCTGAAGATCGGCTACACCGGCAACCAGGACGACCTGCTCTCGCTCACGCAGCTCGGCTTCGACGACCTCCAGGTCCTCACGGCCGCGACGATCACCGCCAACCCGGCGCTGCTCGACGGCGTGGACGTCCTGTGGCTCGGCTCGGCGCTGACGTTCAACGACTCGCAGACCGCGGGTCGCGACGCCGTGCAGGCGTTCGTGAACGCCGGCGGCAGCATCGTCGGCCGCGCGGCCGGTGCCTTCAACACGGCGCGGACGTTCGGCATCTTCGAGAGCGGCACCGCCGTGGCCGGCAACAACTCCGGCAACGGCATCGTCACGATCGACACGGCCGGCGACGGCGTGCTCGCGCCGTACGCGCAGAAGTACGCGTTCGTGTACCCGGCCACGTGGTTCACGGGCCTGCCGGAGTCGGTGAAGGTCGAGCAGCGCTACGCCGAGGGCAACCCGCTGCTGGCGGGTCACTGGCGTGCGACGAACGCGAACAACGGTCCGCTGAACGCCGGCGGCCAGCCGGCGGCGGTGTCGGCCGCGCTGCCGTCGGGTGCGAAGGCGTTCGTCTTCGGCACCTCGCCGGTCTACCGCACGCACACCAAGGGCGGTCAGAGCCAGGCGGCTCGCGCGCTGTTCTGGGCCGCGCCCGAGGGTGAGGGCGTCCCGGCGCCGGCGCCCGACGTGGCGACGACCACGACCCTGAAGGTCCCGGCGACGGCGACCTACGGCAAGGCGATCAACGCCTCGGTGTCGGTCACGGCGCCCGGCGCGACCAAGCCGAGCGGCACGGTCGAGGTGCGCGAGGGCTCCAAGGTCCTCGCGACCCGCGCCCTGTCCGGTGGCACCGCGACGCTGCGGATCTCGGGTCTCAAGCCCGGCACCCGTCGCCTGACGGCCCGCTTCGTCCCCGCGGCGGACTCGGGCTTCGCGGCCTCCACCTCGGCGGTGGCCACGGTCAAGGTCGCCAAGGCGGCGACCCGGGCCGGGATCAAGGCCAAGGCGCTCGGCAAGGGTCGCGTCCAGGTCACGGTCACGGTGAAGTCCTCGGCGGGCACGCCCACGGGCACCGTCCGGGTCAAGGTCGGCTCGTCGACCAAGACGGTCACGCTGAAGAACGGCAAGGCCACGGTCACGCTGAAGTCCGCCAAGGGCAAGCGCGCCGTGGCGGTCCGCTACAACGGCTCGTCCCTGTTCGCCCCGGTCTACCGGGCGACCACGGTGCGCGTCCGCTGACCGGCTGACAGTTTCCCCGGTTAAGTGGGTTTCCTGTCACTTCGCGAGGTTTGCAAACCTCGCGAAGTGACGGTTTCCCCGCTTAACCGGGGAAACTGCGCTTCCGCTCAGGCGCGCACGTGGTGGCGGCCCAGCGGCAGGATCATCGGCCGGCCGCTGGTGGGGTCCTCGAGGACGCGGGCGTCGAGACCGAAGACGATCTTCACCGTCTCCTGCGTGAGGACCTCCTCGGCAGTGCCCTGGGCGTGGATCAGCCCGCGGTCCACGGCGACGAGGTGGTCGGCGTAGCGCGCCGCGAGGTTGAGGTCGTGCAGCACCATCGCGATCGTCGTGCCGCGCGAGCGGTTGAGGTCGGTGAGCAGGTCGAGGACCTCCACCTGGTGGCACACGTCGAGGAACGTCGTGGGCTCGTCGAGCAGCAGCACCTCGGTCTGCTGGGCGAGCGCCAGGGCGATCCACACGCGCTGGCGCTGGCCGCCCGAGAGCTCGTCGACGACGCGGTCGGCCAGCTCGAGCACGCCGGTGGCCTCGAGCGCGTCGGCGACGATCGTGTCCTCGGCCGGCGTCCAGCGCGCGAACGAGCGCCGGTGCGGGTGGCGGCCCTGTGCCACGAGGTCGGCCACGGTGATGCCCTCGGGCGCGATGGGCGACTGGGGCAGCAGGCCGAGGCGGCGGGCCACCTGCTTGGTCGGCATCGAGTGGATGTCGCTGCCGTCGAGCAGGACGCGACCGGACTGCGCCGGCAGCAGACGCGCCATGCCGCGCAGCAGGGTGGACTTGCCGCACGCGTTCGCGCCGACGATCGTCGTGATCCTCCCGGCGGGCAGCGACAGGCTCAGGTCGGAGACTATCGGCCGGTCGCCGTACGCGAGGGTCAGGGACTCGGTGGTCAGGCTGGTGGTCACAGGGAGCCTCCCGTGCGCTGGGTGCGGATGAGCAGGTAGATCAGGAACGGGGCGCCGAGCGCGCCGGTGATGACGCCGACGGGGTAGCGCGTGTCGAACGCGTACTGCCCGATGAGGTCGGCCGCCAGCACGAGGGTGGCGCCGACGAGCGCAGACGGCACCATGAGCGAGCCGCGGTGGCCGACCAAGCGCGTGGCGATCGGCCCGGACATGAACGCCACGAACAGGATCGGTCCGGTGGCGGCGGTGGCGAACGAGGCCAGCGCCACGGCCACCAGCACGAGCATCCGCCGGGTGGCCTCGACCGGCACGCCGAGCCCGGCCGCGAGGTCCTCGCCGAGGCGCAGCAGCGACAGGCGCGGACCCAGCAGCAGCAGGATCGGCGTGAGCAGCACGAACGGGACGGCCGCGATCAGGACGGTGTCCCACGAGGCCAGGTTCAGGCTGCCGTTGAGCCAGCGCATGGCGCGCTGCAGGTCGAGCTCGTTGGCGTAGACCAGCAGGTACGACGTGACGCTGTGCAGCATCGCCGCGATGCCGATGCCCACGAGGATCAGCCGGGTGCCCACGGCCTTGCCGCTGGCGGCGAGGCCGTAGATCAGGGCGGCGGTGGCGATGCCCGCGACCACGGCGCCCATCGAGACGGCGAGGGTGCCGGCGCCCAGCACGACGATGCCGAACAGCGCGGCCGCGTTCGCGCCGTTGGTGATGCCGATGATGTCGGGGCTGGCCAGCGGGTTGCGCAGCATCGTCTGGAAGGTGATGCCCGCGAGCCCGAACGAGGCGCCGGCGGTGATCGCCAGCACCGCGCGCGGCAGTCGCAGCTCGCCGACGATGAAGGACGCGCCCGGGACCTGCTCGCCGATCAGCACGCGCCACACGTCGCCGAGCGAGTACACGGGGTCGCCGGCGGCGAGGGACACGACGAACAGCACGACGAGGATGACGGCCAGCGCGACGATGGCGGAGGTGGCGCGGCGGGCGCCGCGCGTGCGTGTGGCGTGGACCCGCTCGGGTGCGGTCAGGACGGTCATGACGCACCTCCGGTGCGACGCAGGACGACCCACAGGAACACGGGGCCGCCGATGAGGGCGGTGATGACGCCGACGTCGATCTCGCCGGGGCGGCCGAGCACGCGGCCGACGACGTCGGCGACGGTCAGCAGCGTGGCGCCCACGGTGGCGCAGATGGGCAGCAGCCAGCGGTGGTCGGCGCCCACGACGAGGCGGCACAGGTGCGGCACGATGAGGCCCACGAAGCCGATCGGCCCGGCGAGTGCCGTGGCGGCGCCGCACAGGACGATCGCGCCGGCCGCGGCCAGCAGGCGGGTGCGCACCACGGATACGCCGAGGCCGGCGGCGGCCTCGTCGCCGAGGGCGAGGATGTTCAGGGAGCGGGCCGACAGGAAGCAGATCGCGGCGCCGACCAGGAGGATCGGCAGCACGAGCAGCGTGTCGGAGTTCTCGGCGCGGCCGACGCTGCCGACCTGCCAGTACCGGAACACGCGCATGACGTCGATCCGCGGCAGCAGGATGGCGCTCGACAGCGAGGTGAAGGCCGCGGTGCTGATGGCGCCCGCCAAGGCGAGCTTCAGCGGGGTGGGACCGCCGGGTCCGAGCGAGCCCACGACGTAGACGAACACGGCCGCCAGGGCGGCGCCCGCCAGCGCGAACGCGATGTACTCGGGCATCGTGGCGGCGCCGGCGAAGGCGATGCCGATGACCACGAGCAGCGAGGCGCCGGAGTTGATGCCCAGGATGAACGGGTCGGCCAGCGGGTTGCGGGTGACCGCCTGCAGCACCGCGCCGGCCATCGCGAGGGCGGCGCCGACGAGCACGGCCAGGATCGTGCGCGGCACGCGCGACCGGATCGCGGCCGAGGTGACGTCGTCCCCGCCGCCCGTGGTGAGGGCGTCCCAGACCTCGCCGAGGCTGACGACGCGGGCGCCGAACGCGACGGAGAGGAGCACCGCGGCCACGAGGGCCACGAGGCTGACCAGGAACCACCACGGGGGGCGCCGCGTCTGCGCGGCACCCCCCACGGCGGAGTCGGTCGTCGTCGTCACTTCACCTTCGCAGCCGCGTCGGCGAGCAGGGTGACGTAGTCGTCCAGCATCCACGGGATCGACAGGGCCGAGGGCGACACGGCCGCGGCGAGCGGCGTGTTGTCCTCGAGCAGCGCGGCGCTGCCGCGCTCGAAGGCGGGGACCTTGCCGAGCAGCGGGTCGGCCTGGACCTTCTTGAGTGCGGCGTCGTCGCCGTAGCCCACGAAGATGTCGGCGCCCGCGAGCTCGTCGGCCTTCTCGGCGCTGATCTCGAGGAAGAACTGGTCGGTGTCGGCCGAGGCCTTCTCGACGAACTCGGGCGTCTCGAGGCCGAGGTCGTTCAGGAACGTGGCTCGGGTGTCGAACGCCGTGTAGTAGCCGATCTTGCTCAGGTCGCTCGGGTCGATCCAGCTCATGACGGCGCTCTTGCCCTGGATCTCGGGGCGCTTCGCGACGGCGTCGGAGATCTGCTGCTCGAGGTCGCCGATCAGCTGGTCGGCCTCGTCGGTCTTGCCCAGGGCCTGGCCCGTGAGCTCGATGGCGTCACGCCACGGCGTGCCCCACGCCTTGTCGGGGTAGGCGACGGTGGGCGCGATCTTGCTGAGGGTCTCGTACTCCTCCTTCGTCAGGCCCGAGTGGACCGCGAGGATGAGGTCGGGCTCGGCCTTCGCGACGGCGGCGGCGTCGATGCCGTCGGTCTCGTCGAAGAGGGCGGGCGTCTCGCCGCCGAGCTCGTCGATCTTGTCCTTGACCCACGGGTGCAGGCCGTCGGTGTCGTCGTCGCCGTAGGTGACCTTGGGCATCGCGACCGGCACGACGCCCAGCGCGAGCGCGGTGTCCTGGTTCGACCAGGCGACGGCGACGACGCGCTGCGGCTCGGACTCGATCTCGGTCGTGCCGAACGTGTGCTTGACGCTGACGGGGAAGCCCTCGCCCGACGCACCCGAGGCGTCGTTCGAATCGTCGTCGGAGGAGCCGCAGGCGGCGAGGCTCAGAGCGAGTGCCGCAGCAGCGAGCAGGGGTGCGAGACGCAAGGGAGTGCCTTTCGTGACGTGTAGGTAAGCCAAGCCTAACCGTACGCCCACCTGGGACGCCACCGGCATCCGCCCTGCGAACACGGGGTGCTCCGGGTGGCTACGGTGGGTCCATGCCAGGACTGGACTTCGACCCGCTCGAGCGCGCCGGGGAGCTGTGGGAGGAGCGCATCGGGGACGCCACCTCGATGCGCCTCGCGACCTCGATCATGCGGGTCCACCAGATCGTGCTGGCCCGGCTCGACGGCGCCCTCAAGCCGTTCGGCATCACGTTCGCGCGCTACGAGGTGCTGCGGCTGCTGTCGTTCAGCTCCTCGGGCTCACTGCCGCTGTCGAAGATCGGCGAACGGCTCATGGTGCACCCGACCTCGGTCACCAACGTCATCGACCGGCTCGTCGCGGACGGCCTCGTCGACCGCAACATCGACCCCGCCGACCGGCGCCGCGTGTTGGCCTCGCTGACCCCCGCGGGCCTCAAGGTGCTCGACGCGGCCACCGAGGCGCTCACCGCGCTCGACTTCGGCGTCGGCGGCGTCAGTGCGCAGGACCAGCGCACGATCCACGAGCTGCTCACGCCGCTGCGCCGCGACGACTGGAGCTGACCGGCCCCGGGAACGGCGAACGCCGGCCCACCCGAGGGTGGACCGGCGTCCGGTGCGAGGCGACTGCCTCAGATCTTGCGGGGCCAGTACAGGAACGTGCCCTGGACCGTGGAGGTCGTCTTCAGGTAGACGCGGTACTTGTACTTCTTCTTCGACTTCCAGCTGACCTTGCCGTGGCCGTTGCGGTTCAGCTTGATGTGCTTCACGTTGCGCCACTTGCCCTTGTAGTAGCGCTTGACCGTGATCTTGGGAACGCGGACCGTGCTGCCGTTGGGCTGGTAGACGCGCCAGTTCTTGGCCTTCATCGTCAGCTTCGAGCCGCGCTTCACGATGGTCGCGGAGGGCAGGTAGCCCGTGCTGCGACGGATCGCGATGACGTTGCTGTCGGGCAGGCGCGTGACCGTGGAGTTGTAGTTCGCGTCGTACGACGTGACGCGGACGTTGCGCATCTGGGCCTTGCCGTAGCCGGAGGCGCGGGGCCACCAGGCGCTCAGGTTCGGCGAGCTGTTCGTGCCGACGAGCTCGTCGCGCACGCGGACGACGCCGTTGACGTAGATGTCGGCGCGGACGGACCAGCTGACGGAGCCGGGGACCGCGACACCGGCGCGGGTCTTGGCGTAGGTCTGCTTGCTGCTGGTCAGGACCGCCGAGGTCGTGAAGCGCACGGAGCCGGTGGCGGCGGAGGCCGCGCGGGGGGCGTCGACGGCGGTGGAGACGCTGCCGCGCTTGGCGGTGGCCGACTCGTCGGCGTGGGCCGAGATCGGCGCTGCCAGCGACAGCGTCATGGCGGTCGCAGCGGCCAGCGCGACCTTCGTGAAGGTTCGGTTCATTTTTCTCCCCGAGACGAAAATGTGTGAATTGGCAGGCTCAGTCTGCCACGGCCCCGCCGGATGGTCCTGCTCAACCGGCAAGTCGATGCCGAGTGTTCATCCGCGCACGGGCGAAGAAGTCACATCAGTCCCACTGGTCACATCAGTCGAGCATGGCGGCGCCGAGGGTCTCCTCGGGCACGCCGAGTCCCTCGACCAGCGCGAGCGCGTGCGGCCGCAGCTTCTCCAGCAGGGCGTTGATCTCGGTGGTGACGGCCTTCGCGCGGGTGTCGCTGATGCGGTTGTGCTCCATGAACCACGCCTTGTCCCGCTCGATCACGGTGAGGGCGTAGAGGGAGCACAGGTCGCGCAGCACGTCGGCGGCCTCCTCGTCCTCGCACCGCGCGATGCCGGCGGTGAACGCCTCGAGCACGACGCGGTCGATGTGGACCTGGCCGATCTTGACCACGTGGTCCTGCGCGGCGTTGAACGTCTCGAAGGCGGCGCCCTTGTCGTCGCCGGCGCGGCGCAGGCGTCGCGCGGCGGTCTCGATGACGTGCTGCTCGCGGTCCTCGAACAGGTCGAGCTGGGTGCCGCGGTCGAGCAGGTTGTGGTCGTCGTCGCGCGAGCGCGCGTCGATGAGGCGCTGGATCAGCTGGGCCGCGGCGGTGCGCTCCTTGACCGTCTCGGCGACGGTGCCGGCGGCGAACCTCACCATGCCGACGGGGTCGAGTCCGGTGACCTCCTTGGCGTACGAGGTCAGCAGCTCCTTGGCCACCAGCTGGAGCAGCACGACGTTGTCGCCCTCGAACGTGGTGAACACGTCGCTGTCGGCCTTGAGGGTGGTGAGGCGGTTCTCCGACAGGTAGCCCGCGCCTCCGCAGGCCTCGCGGCACTCCTGGATCGCGCGGGTGGCGAACGAGGTGAGCGCGGCCTTCAGGCCGGCGGCGCGACCCTCGAGCTCGCGCTGGGCGTGCGCGTCGGGATCGGCCTCGGTCTGGAGGCGGTGCATGCGCGCGACGAGCTGGTTGTGGGCGAACCGGAAGGCGTAGGCCTCGGCGAGCAGCGGCAGCAGGCGCCTCTGGTGCATCCGGTAGTCGAGCAGCACCGTCTCCTCGCCCGGCACGCCCTCGAACTGACGGCGCTGGAGCGCGTACCGGGTGGCGATGCTCAGCGCGACCTCCGCCGCGGCGCGGGCCGAGCCGCCCACGCTGACACGGCCGCGGATGAGCGTGCCGATCATCGTGAAGAAGCGCGCGTTGAGGCTGTCGATCGGGGAGGAGTAGGTGCCGCCCTCGTCCACGTTGCCGTAGCGGTTGAGCAGGTTCTCGCGCGGGATCCGCACCTGGTCGAACATGATGCGGCCGTTGTCGACGCCGCCCAGGCCGCCCTTGTGGCCGCAGTCGCTGGTGGTGACGCCGGGCAGGTCGTCGCCGGCCTCGTCGCGGATCGGCACGACGAAGCAGTGCACGCCGTGGTCCTCGCCGAGCGTGACGAGTCGGGCGAAGACGGCGGCCACGCGCGCGTGCTTCGCGGCCCCGCCGATGTAGTCCTTGCGCGCCGACGGCGTGGGGGAGTGCACGACGAACTCCTGCGTCGCGGGGTCGTACGTCGCCGTGGTCTCGAGGCTCTGCACGTCGCTGCCGTGACCCGTCTCGGTCATCGCGAAGCAGCCGAGCAGGTCGAGGTTGATCAGCGCGGGGATGTACTTCTCGTGGTGGCGCTCGGTGCCGAGGTTCTCGATCGCGCCGCCGAACAGGCCCCACTGCACGCCGGCCTTCACCATGAGCGAGAGGTCGAACTGCGCGAGCATCTCGATGCCCGTGACGGCCATGCCCGGATCCCCCGTGCCGCCGTTCTCCGTGCGGAAGCCCGCGGCGGGGATCCCGGTGGGCACGAGCTGCTTCATCTGGTCGAGCACGCGCTCGCGGGCCTCGTCGAGGGTGAGCGAGTGGTCGTAGGCCAGGTCGAGCCTCGCGAGCTCGATGCGGCTCTGCTCGCGCACGTGACGCCACTTGCCGTCGATGGACCGTCGAAGTTCCTCACCGAGACTCATGCGCACAGGCTAGTGGCGCCCGCCCACGACGACACGGTGAAGGACTGGTACTCCTGAGGGCATGGGGTTCCTGTCCTCGGTGCTGCTGGCGCTGGTCGCCGCGATCACGCCCGTCACGCCCCCGCCGGCGGGCGGCGTGGCCGACTACCAGCTCGGCGGCGCCTACCGTCCGGCCGCCAAGGTCGAGATCGTGGTGCGCGACCGCACCGAGCAGCCCGCCCCCGGCGTCTACTCGGTCTGCTACGTCAACGCGTTCCAGACCCAGCCGGGCTCGCTGCGGTGGTGGAAGAAGCACCACCCGGGACTGCTGCTGCGCGACCGGAAGGGCCGCGTCGTGCGCGACCCGGGCTGGCCCGACGAGGTGCTGCTGGACCTGCGCTCGGCGCGCAAGCGCACGGTCGCGGCGGGGGTGGCGCGGCGCTGGTTCGCCGACTGCGCCGACCGGGGCTTTCGCGCGGTCGAGCCCGACAACCTCGACTCGTGGACCCGCTCGAAGGGGCTGCTGAAAGGCTCGCAGGCGAAGGCGTTCGCCAAGCGGCTGGTCCTCGCGGCGCACGCCGAGGGGCTCGCGATCGCGCAGAAGAACACGCCCCAGCTGAACGGCCGGCGGCTCGGCTTCGACTTCGCGATCGCCGAGGAGTGCGAGGTCTACCGCGAGTGTGGCCGCTACACGCGCCTGTACGGCCGCCGCGTGATCGAGGTCGAGTACACCGACAACGGCCGGCGTGCGTTCCTGCGCGCCTGCAAGGCCCGCGGCTCGCGGATCTCGGTACTCCTGCGCGACCGCGACGTCGTCCCCCGCGGCGCCCCCGGCCACCGCTACCGCACCTGCTGACCACGGCTCCGCCGCGCGAGATCTGTAGCGGTCTTCACCATTTCGGCGGCGGATCGGCCGGAAAACGGTGGACACCGCTGCACATCTGGTCCGCGGGACGCGGAAAAGGGGAGGGCCGGAGCCTGTTAGCCTGCTCCCCACAACCACACACCTTCCGCAGTGCCAGGGGAAGCCGGTGCGAATCCGGCGCTGACCCGCAACCGTGAGACCGCCCGAGACGGGTCGGCGAGCCGGAGCACCTGCCTGTCGGAACCGACCACACGCTGTCGAGGAACGCAGCGGACGGAGCCGAGGTCGCACGACGATCAGGCCCCTTCCCGTCCGATGCAGCGGGAAGGACCCCTGATGAGAACACCCCTGCGTCGACGCGCCCTCGCGGTGCTCGCAGGCGGCGCGGTCGCGCTGTCCACCGCCGTCGCCCCCACCGCCTCGGCGGCCCCCACGCCCTCCACCTCCGCGGCCGGCACGTGGCTCGCCGCCCAGCTGACCGGCGGCGTCGTCCACAACGACCAGTGGGACTACGACGACTTCGGGCTGACGCTCGACGTGCTGGCCGCGCTGCGTGCCCTCGACGTCCAGCCGGCGGCCCAGCAGCAGATCCTGACCGCGGTGACGTCGCGCGTGGACGAGTACGTCGAGTCCACGTGGGAGGGCGTCACGACGTTCTACCCCGGCTCGGCCGGCAAGCTCGCCCTCGCGGTCGACGCCGCGGGCGGCGACGTGACCTCGGTCGGCGGCCGTGACCTGGTGGCCGACATCGAGGCCGCCACGAACGACGAGACCGGCGAGTCCGCCGACACCTACGGGCTGTTCGGCCAGACCTTCGCGACCCGCGGCCTGATCGCGGGCGACAGCGACGAGGCCGCCGCGTCGGTCGGCTACGTGGCCGCGCAGCAGTGCGAGAACGGCACCTTCCGCCAGGTGCTCACCGCGCCGTGCCCCGAGGTGCCGGAGATCGACACCACGACCGCCGCGCTGCACACGCTCCTCGAGGCGCGCGCCGCGGGCATCACCGTCGACGCGGCAGTCGTCGACCGCACCGTCGCCGCGATCGTCGCGGCGCAGGCCGCCGACGGCTCGTTCGTCGGCAACGGCGTGGCCAACACGAACTCCACGGGCCTCGCCGCGTCGGCGCTCGCCCGTGCGGGCCGCACGACCGAGGCCGCGAAGGCCGCGGCGTACGTCGCGCGCCACCAGGTCACCGAGGCCACGGGCGGCAAGCTCGCGTCCGAGCTCGGTGCGGTCGCCTACGACGGCGCCGCGCTGACCGCCGGCCGTGAGGACGGCATCGACGAGTTCGCGATCGACCAGTGGATCCGCGCCTCGGCGCAGGCCGCCCCGGCGCTCGCGCTGCTCTCCGCGCCGAAGGCCGCGGTGTCGGTGCCCAAGTACGTGCGCTCGGGCAGCACCCTGAAGGTCACCGCCAGCGGTCTGGCCGCCGGCTGGAGCAGCACGGCTCGCGTCTCGGGTGGCACCTCCGCCCGCGCCGTCGTCCCGGCCGCGGGTCGCGCCACGTTCACGGTGCGCGCGCCGAAGGGCACCGCGAAGCGTGCGGTCGTCGTCGGCGACGCCACCGGCCGCGCCGTCGCGACCTCCTCGGTGCAGGTGCTGGCCGCCAAGAAGCTGCGCGTCTCGTCGAAGTCGACGGTGCGCCGTGCCAAGGTGCAGAAGGTCGTCGTCCGCGGCCTCGTCGCCGGCGAGCCGGTGCGCGTCTACTACCGCGGCAAGCTCGTCAAGCGCGGCGTCGCGTCGAAGGCCGGCAGCTACACGTATCGCCTCAAGGTCGGCAAGAAGGTCGGCCGGACGAAGGTCATCGTCCGCGGCGCCTATGCCGAGCGCAACGGCGTGCGGGTCTTCCGGGTCGTGAAGTGACCCGTCTCGTCCATCGCCTCCTGGCGGCGACCCTCCTCGGGGTCGCCGCCGGGCCGGCGGCGCTCAGCGCCCCCGCGCACGCCGCCGCGTGCACCGGCGGGAAGGGCGTGACGGTCGTCGTCGGGTCGAGCGTCGGCTGCGACGCCACCGGCGGCGGAGTCGCGGCGAGCAACTTCGCCGACGCGGGGCACCAGCTGAGCTTCGCGTCGCGCGCCCCCGGTTTCGTGTGCCGGGTCGACGGCGCGCCGGCGTCGGACCCTTGCGTCGAGGCGTCCCCAGCCGACGCCTACTGGGGCCTGTTCTGGTCGGACGGGAAGAAGGGAACGTGGACCTACTCCAGTCTCGGCGTGACCTCCTTGAAGGTGCCGCAGGGCGGGTCGGTCGCGTTCGTGTTCCAGGACTCCTCGTCGCGGACGTGGCCCTCGGTCAAGCCCCCGGTGGCGGCCCCCGCCCCCACGCCTCCGCCCTCGCGTCCCACCTCCGCCAGCCCGAAGCCCGGTTCGAAGGAGCAGGGGTCGAAGGCGTCGACTCCGAAGCGGTCGACGCCTTCGACGCGGGCCGCGAGCCCGGCCTCCTCGGCTCCCTCGGCCACGGCGAGCGCGTCGGCGGGGGCGACCCCGTCCCCCTCGACGGCGACGCCGTCCGCGAGCGCCTCGACCGCCACCCCGAGTGCGTCGGCTCCCGCGGCCTCGGCCGGGACGGACGACGACGTTGCTGGCGCGCCCGCCGTGCAGCCGACCGCGGCCGAGGGGTCGGATGCGACCTCGGGCGCCGCGCTCGCGACCGCGGCCGCCGTGGTGGTCGTGCTGGCCGCCGCGGGGGGAGTGGTCTGGTACCGCCGCCGGGCGGGCTGAGGGCGCGGTGCGAGTAGACTCCTGACGTTGGACCAACGTCCGGCGCAGGGGAAACCGGTGCGATTCCGGTGCTGTGCCGCAACCGTCAGCCCCGCCCTCCCGGGCGGTGCGAGCCGGGAACCCGCGCCGGGACGCCGCCACCAGATGTTGTCGAGCAGCGACGGGTGGGCGAACCGCCCTCGTGGACCTCGCCCCCGTCCCGTGGGGAAGGGGACCGGATGACCGCCGTCGTCGACCCCACCCCCACCCGGCCGCCAGCGGCCACCGGACGGCCGCGGCGCGAGCTGCATCCCGGCGCCTGGTGGCTGTGGGCGCTGGGGCTCGCGGCCGGTGCCTCGTTCACGCTCAACCCGTTCCTGCTGCTGGTCACGGTCGCGATCGCGGCGCTCGTCGTGGCCGCCTGCCGCGGCGATGCGCCGTGGGCGCTGTCGTTCCGGTACTACCTGTACTTCGGCCTCGTCATCGTGGTCATGCGGGTCGTGTTCCGGATCCTGCTCGGTGGCGGCTCCGCCCCCGGCGACCCCGTGCTGTTCTCGCTGCCCGAGATCCCGCTGCCGGAGGTGGCCCGCGGGATCCAGCTGCTCGGCGACGTCACGGTCAACGAGGTCCTCGTGGGCCTGTACGACGGCATGCGGCTGGCCACGCTGGTGATCTGCGTCGGCGCGGCGAACTCCCTGGCCAACCCGAAGCGGCTGCTCGCCTCGGCCCCGCCGGCGCTCTACGAGGTCGGGGCGGCGCTCGTCGTCGCGGTCTCGGTCTTCCCCCAGCTGGCCGAGAGCGTGCGCCGGGTCAACCGCGCCCGCAAGCTGCGCGGTGACGCCAGCCGCGGCACCGGCGCCATGCACCGCATCGTCATCCCCGTGCTGGAGGACGCGCTCGACCGGTCGATGACGCTGGCCGCGGGGATGGACGCGCGCGGCTACGGCCGCAGCGGCACCGCCACGCAGCGCGACCGGTTCGCCACCGGCGTGCTCATGCTGGTCGGCCTGTTCGGGCTGAGCGTCGGCACCTACGGCTACCTCGACGGCACCGCGCCACGGATCCTGTCCTACCCGATGCTGGCGCTGGGCCTCGTGTTCGCCGTGCTGGCGCTGCGGTCGGCGGGCCGACGCGTGCAGCGCACCCGCTACCGCCCGCAGCGCTGGCACCTGGCCGAGTACCTCACCGCGGGCTCGGGCCTCGCCGTCGCCGTGGGGCTCAAGCTGCTGTCCTCCGAGCAGATCGCCGTGATCTACCCGAGCGTGCCGGGCTGGCCACCCGTGAGCGTCCTGTCGCTGGCCGTCGTGGCGATCGGGATCCTGCCGGTGTTCGTCGCGCCGCAGGCCCCCTCCGCCCACGACCACGTCGGAGGTGACGACGCATGATCCGCTTCGACGACGTCTCGTTCTGGTACGAGGGCGCCAGGCGTCCCACCTTGCGCGACGTCGGCCTCGAGGTCGAGGAGGGCGAGCTCGTCCTGGTCTCGGGCCGCACCGGCTCGGGCAAGTCCACGCTGCTCGGCATGCTCAACGGACTCGTGCCGCACTTCACCGGCGGCACGCTCGCCGGCGACATCCACGTCGACGGCGCCTCGATCCTGGGCCGACCGCCGCGCGAGCTGGCGCACCTGGTCGGCTACGTCGCCCAGGACCCGGTCTCGGGCTTCGTCGCCGACGTGGTCGAGGAGGAGCTCGCCTACGGGATGGAGCACCTCGGCCTCGACCCGCAGACGATGCGCCGCCGCGTGGAGGAGACGCTCGACCTGCTCGGCATCGCCGACCTGCGCCGCCGCTCGGTGCGGTCGCTGTCCGGAGGCCAGCAGCAGCGGGTCGCGATCGGCTCGGTGCTGACGATGCACCCGCGGGTCCTCGTGCTCGACGAGCCGACCTCGGCCCTCGACCCCACCGCGGCCGAGGACGTGCTCGCCACGATCGCGCGCCTCGTCGACGACCTGGCGCTCACCGTCGTCGTGGCCGAGCACCGCATGGAGCGGGTCGTCCCGTTCGCCGACCGCCTGGCCGTGGTCGAGGACGGTCGGGTCCGCATCGGCGAGACCGCCGACCTGCTGGTCGACGCGCCCGTCGCGCCGCCGCTGGTCCATCTCGGCCGGCTCGCCGACTGGAGCCCGCTGCCGCTGTCGGTGCGCGAGGCCCGCCGCCGGGTCAAGCCGCTCGCCGCGCGCCTCGGGCCGCCGCCGGTGCACGTGCCGTTCGAGCGCCCGCCGGCGCTGCGGGCGCGCGGCGTCACCGTGCAGTATGGCCGCTTCACCGCGGTCGACGACGTCGACCTGCAGGTCGGCCACGGCGAGGTCGTCGCGCTGATGGGCCGCAACGGCTCGGGCAAGAGCTCGCTGCTGTGGGCCGTGCAGGGCACGGGCGACCGGGTGGACGGCGTGGTCGACGTCGACGGCGTCGACCCGGGTGACGTCCGCCCGTCCGAGGCGCGCATGCTCGTCGGCCTCGTCCCGCAGACCGCCGCCGACCTGCTCTACCTGGAGACCGTCGACCGCGAGTGCGCCGCTGCCGACGACCAGTCCGGCGTGGCGCCGGGCTCGTGCCGTGCGCTGCTCGACCGCCTCGCCCCGGGCATCCCCGGCGACCGCCACCCGCGCGACCTGTCCGAGGGGCAGAAGCTCGCGCTGGTGCTGGCGATCGTCCTGACGGCGCAGCCCGCGGTGGTCGCGCTCGACGAGCCCACGCGCGGTCTCGACTACCCCGGCAAGGCCGCGCTGGCGGCGATCCTGCACGACCTCGCCGCCGAGGGACGCGGCGTGGTCGTGTCGAGCCACGACGTCGAGTTCGTCGCCTCGGTCGCGGACACCGTGGTCGTGATGGCCGAGGGCGAGGTCGTCTCCACCGGACCGGTCCGCACCGTGCTGGCCGAGTCGCCCGCGTTCGCCCCGCAGGTCTCCAAGGTGCTCGGCCGCGACTGGCTCACCGTGGACGAGGTCGCCGCCGCGCTGCCGTCGGAGGTCGTCCGATGACCTCGCCGCGGCACACCGCCGTCCCCGTCACGCCGCGCTCCGCGCTCGTGCTGGCGGCCGCCAGCGTCGCCGGCCTGCTCATGCTGCTGTGGCCGCTGATCTTCACGCCGGCCGAGGGCCAGACGCGCGTCGACCAGCCCTTCATCTTCATGGCGCTGATGCCCGTGGTCGTCCTGGTGGTCGTCGCCGAGCTGTCGGAGGGCGGCCTGGACTCCAAGGCGCTCGCGATGCTGGGCGTCCTCAGCGCGATCAACGCGGCCGTCCGTCCGCTGGGCGCGGGCGTCGCCGGGGTCGAGCCGATCTTCTTCCTGCTGATCCTCGGCGGGCGCGTGTTCGGTCCGGGCTTCGGCTTCGTGCTGGGCTGCACGAGCCTGTTCGCGTCCGCGCTCCTGACGTCCGGAGTGGGCCCGTGGCTGCCGTTCCAGATGCTCTGCGCCGCGTGGGTGGGGATGGGCGCGGGCCTGCTGCCGCGCCGCGCCACGGGCCGGGCCGAGATCGCGGTGCTGGCCGCCTACACGGTGGTCGCGGCGTTCGCGTACGGGCTGCTGATGAACCTGTCGTCGTGGCCGTTCACGCTGGGCATCGCGATCCCCGGCGCCGAGGACTCCCTCGCGATGGTGCCCGGCGACCCCGTCCTGGAGAACCTTCAGCGCTTCCTCGTCTTCACCCTGCTCACCTCGTTCTGGGGTTGGGACCTCGGCCGCGCGATCACCAACGCGCTGCTGGTCGTGTTCCTGGGCCCCGCCGTCCTGGCCACGCTGCGGCGCGCCGCCCGGCGTGCCCGCTACCTCCTCAAGGAGTCCACATGAAGAGCCTGCTCGCCCGCCTCGCCGCGGCCACCCTGCTGTCGACCGGCGCGATCGCGCTGCCGACGGCGGCGTCGGCCGAGGACCACGGGTCCTGCGACGCGGCCTCGGACGTGCCGGTGGTGCTGGAGTTCGGCACGCTCGACGGCGAGGACCGCGTGCTGTGCGCGAAGGACGCGGCGGGCGACACCGGCCTAGAGGTCCTCGATGCCGTGGACCTGGAGACCGAGGAGACCACCGCCGCGATGCCGATGGTGTGCCGCATCGAGGGTCAGCCGACGCCGGAGCAGGAGAAGTGCGGCAACGCCCTC
Organism: Aeromicrobium tamlense; assembly: GCF_013408555.1. Classification (NCBI taxonomy): domain Bacteria; kingdom Bacillati; phylum Actinomycetota; class Actinomycetes; order Propionibacteriales; family Nocardioidaceae; genus Aeromicrobium; species Aeromicrobium tamlense. The sequence continues at coordinate 2,680,916 of NZ_JACBZN010000001.1, read as the reverse complement.
AACGGCCCCGGCTACTGGGCGTTCCTCGTGGCGAAGGAGGACCAGGACTGGGGCTACGCGTCGGTGGGCCTGCAGGAGTACGAGGTCGCCGAGGGCGACTTCATCGCGCTGAAGTACCACCTGATGGCCGACGGCGAGACCGTCGAGGTCGCCGTCCCGGCGAGCGTCGAGACCCGCGCCGCGGCCGAGGTCACCCATGACTCCGCGTACCAGAGCGATCTCACGGTCATCGAGGACGACGACACCCCGCTGGCCGCCATCGCGCTGCCGATCGCCATCGCCGCCGCGCTGCTCGTCGCCGTCGCCGCCTTCGTCGTCGGCCGCCGGCGCCGCGGCTGACCCCGCCCCGTCCCGAGATGTGCTCCGATTTCGACCTTTCAGACCGGTTGAAACGTCGACATGGGAGCAAATCTCGGGGGGCGAGGTGAAGCGGAGGACTCAGTCGGCGGCGGCCAGCAGCTCGGCGCTGGCCTGCTCGATCGCCTCGGGGGAGAGGGCGTGGCCGATGGCCATCGCCGCGGCGCCCAGGACGCCGGACTGCTCGCCGCTGACCGACGGCACGATCCGCAGGTGCTCGGTGGCCAGCGGCAGCGACCGGCGGTAGACCTCCTCGCGGATGCCGGCGATGAGGTGCTCACCCGCCTCGGCGAGCGCGCCGCCGATCACCACGACCGACGGGTTGATGAAGTTCACGATCATCGCCAGGACGTCACCGATGTCGCGGCCCGCCTGGCGCACCGCCTGGATCGCCTCGAGGTCGCCCGCGCGGACGAGCTCGACCACGTCGGTGGCCTCGGTGACCCCGGTCCGCCCCAGCTCGCGTGCGATCGCCGGGCCGGCCGCGAGCGCCTCGAGGCAGCCGACGTTGCCGCAGCGGCAGACCACGTCGCTGCTGCGCGACACCCGGATGTGGCCGATGTCGCCCGCGGTGCCCTGCCCGCCGCGCTGGAGCTCGCCGCCGGCGATGATGCCCGCGCCGATGCCGGTGGCCACCTTGATGAGGATGAGGTCGTCGATCTCGGGGAACTGGGTGTCCTGCTCTCCCAGCGCCATGATGTTCACGTCGTTGTCGATCAGCACGGGCACGTCGAACGAGCCGCGCACGAACTGCGGCACGTCGAACCGGTCCCAGCCGGGCATGATCGGCGGGTTGATGGCGCGCCCGGTGGAGTGCTCGACGGGCCCCGGCAGGCCGATCCCGATCCCGGCGAGGTCGCCCAGCGGGCGCTCGGTCTGCAGCAGCAGCCGCTCGATCGTGGCGGTGACCCAGTTCAGGACGGGCACGGGGCCGTCGGCGATGTCGAGGTCCTGGCGCTCCTGGGCCAGCACGGCGCCCGACAGGTCGACGATCGCCGCGCGGGCATGACGCGCGCCGAGGTCGATCGCGGCCACCACGCGGGCGGCGGTGTTGACCGCGAGCAGTGACGGGGGACGCCCGCCGGTGGAGCTCCGCCCGCCATAGGGGGTGATGAGACCGAGGCGCAGCAGCAGGTCCACGCGGGACGCGACGGTGGAGCGGGCCAGGCCCGTCGACTCCGCCAGCTCCGCGCGGGTCATGGGCCGACCCTCGCGCTGGAGCAGGGCGAACACGTCGCTGGTCTTCACGGGGGTGATTCAACCACTCGGGCTTTTGAACGTCTAGCGCACAACTTCTGCCGACTTCTCGACAGAAGTGGAGATCTGTGTCACAGTGCAACCGTGAACGACGCTGTCCTGAACGAGCGGGGGACCCCGCCGGTGCTGCGCGTGCGCGGCGTGACGAAGTCCTTCGTCGGCAACCCGGTCCTGCACGGCGTGGACCTCGACCTGGTCCCCGGCGAGGTCCACGGACTCGTGGGCGAGAACGGCGCCGGCAAGTCGACCCTCATGAAGATCCTCGCAGGCGTGCATCCCGCGGACTCGGGGTCGGTCGAGCTCGGTGGCGAGCCCGTCGCGTTCACCCACCCCGTCCAGGCGCAGCGCGCCGGGCTCGCCACCGTCTTCCAGGAGTTCAACCTGCTGCCCGAGCGGACGATCGCCGAGAACATCTATCTTGGTCGCGAGCCGCGCCGCCGCGGACTCGTGGACACCCGCGGGATGGAGCGTCAGGCCGGTGAGCTGCTGCGCGGCCTCGGCATCGAGGGCCTGCGCCCGTCGCGTCGCGTACGGTCCCTCTCGGTGGCCGAGCAGCAGATCGTCGAGATCGCGAAGGCCGTCAGCTTCGACGCCCGCGTCATCCAGATGGACGAGCCCACGGCCGCGCTGGCCGACCACGAGGTCGAGCTGCTCTACCGCATCGTGCGCGAGCTGACCTCGCGCGGCGTCGCCATCGTCTACGTCTCGCACCGCCTGCGCGAGGTCCTCGACCTGTGCGACAACGTCACGGTCCTCAAGGACGGCCGTCAGGTCGACACGCGCCCCGCGTCCGAGCTCGACGAGGCCACGCTCGTGCGCCTCATGGTCGGCCGCCCCATGGACTCGTTCTTCCCCGATCCGGTCCCCGGCACCACCGTCGGCGAGCCGCGGCTGGAGCTGCGCGGCGCCGGCAACGGCTACGTCGACGGCATCGACCTGACCCTGCGCGGCGGCGAGATCGTCGGCATCGCGGGCCTCCAGGGCTCGGGCCGCACCGAGCTGCTCGAGGCGATCTTCGGCATCGAGCCGCTCGCCCGCGGCGAGATCGCGATCGACGGCGTCGTCACCCCGATCGGCACGCCGCGTCGCGCGATCCGCTCGGGCCTCGCGCTGGTGACCGAGGACCGCAAGGCCACCGGCCTGGCGCTGCACCAGTCACTGCTCGACAACGCGCTCGGTGTCGTCCGCGCCGTCTTCCCCCGCCGCACCGACGCGGTCCGCCGCGACGTCCCCGAGCTGTTCGGCTCGCTCTCGGTCTCGGCGCGCGCGCTCAGCCAGGAGGCCCAGCTGCTCTCCGGCGGCAACCAGCAGAAGGTCGTGCTGGCGCGGTGGCTCGCCACCGACCCGCGCGTCGTCCTGCTCGACGAGCCCACCCGCGGCATCGACGTCGGCGCGAAGCACGCGATCTACGAGGTCATGCGCAGCCTCGCCGCCCGCGGCGTCGCGGTCCTGATGGTCTCCAGCGAGCTGCCCGAGGTGATCGGCATGTCCGACCGCGTGCTGGTGATGCGCGACGGCCGGCTGGCGGGGGAGCGGCCCGGCGGCTCCGACGAGGAGTCGATCCTGTCGCTCGCCGCCGGCCTCGACGAGGAGGTGGCCTCATGAGGGCCCGGCTCGCTGCACTCGACTCCACGATGATCGTCTGGATCGTGCTGCTGATCTCGGTGGTCGTCGGCTCGATCATCACGGCGATCGAGGGACGCAACTTCTTCAGCGTCGGCAACATCGACAACGTCCTGACGACGATGACGATCCTGGGCCTGATCGCGATCGGCCAGACCCTGGTGATCCTCGCCGGCTCGCTCGACCTGTCGGTGCCGTTCGTGGTCAGCCTCTCCAGCGTGCTGGCGGGCGGGATCATGGCCGGCCAGACCTCCAACATCGTGCTGGGCGTGGTCGCGGCGCTGGCCGTCGCGGTGGTCTTCGGCCTCGTGAACGGCCTCATCGTCAGCCTGCTGCACGTGCACGGCTTCATCGCGACGCTCGGCACGGGCCTCGTCGTCTCGGGCTACCTCGGCTCGAACTACCAGGGCAGCCACGGCTCGGCGCCGTACGCGTTCCGGCTGCTCGACGCGACCCGGATCGGACCGGTGCCGGTCGCCACGCTCATCATGCTGGCGTGCGCGGGCCTGGCCGTCCTGATGCTGCGCCGCACCCGCCTGGGCCACCACCTCTACGCCGTCGGCGGCAACGCCGACGTGGCACGCATGTCGGGCCTGCGGACCCAGGTGCCGATCATCGCGGCGCACGTCATCTGCTCGGTGACCGCGGCGCTCGCCGGTCTGCTGCTGCTCGCGCGCCTCGGCGTCGGCCAGCCGACGGTCGGCTCGCAGGGCGGCTACGACCTCATGTCGATCGCGGCCGTCGTGCTCGGCGGCACGCTGCTCGCCGGAGGCAAGGGCAGCATCGTCGGCACGATCGCCGGCGTCGGCATCTTCGCCGTCCTCGACAACGTCATGGGCGTCATGGAGCTCAACCCGTTCCTCAAGGACGTCGTGCGCGGCATCGTCATCGTCGTCGCGGTGGCCGTCTACGCGCGCCGGGAGATCGACCGGCGGCCCGAGCGCTTCGGGTCCGCCGCCCCCGCCGAGACCACGGAGGTGGCCCGATGACCACGCGCGTGCTGCCCGTCCACGAGACCACGTTCGGTCGCCGGTCCCTGGCGGCCCTGGCCACCCCCGGCGGCGGTGTCTTCCTGCTCGTGATCGCCCTGCTGCTCGCGATCATGGTCTCGAACCCGAGCTTCGCCGACGGCAACACGCTGATCCGCTTCGCCGGCCGCACGGCGCCGATCGCGATCGCGGCGATGGGTCAGTACTTCGTCATCGTCAGCGGCGAGTTCGACCTGTCGATGGGCGCGGTCATCGCCGCGCAGGTGGTGCTCGCCGGCAACGTCATCGGCCAGGACGAGGCCAACATCCTCCCGGGCCTGCTGCTGATGTTCGTCGTCGGCGCGCTGATCGGTCTGGTCAACGGCCTGGCCACCACGCTGCTGCGGGTGCCGAGCTTCATCGTGACGCTCGGCATGATGCTGTCGCTGACCGGCCTCGTCCGCTACGTCACGGGCGGCGCCGCCACGGGCAACCCGTCCGACCGCTTCCGCGAGATCGGCCGCGGGGGCATCCAGGACGTGCCGCTCGTCGGGACGATCCCGTACCCGCTGATCGTGCTGATCGCCGCGGGCGCGTTCGCCGTGTGGCTCATGCGGCGCCCGTACGGCCGCACCCTCATCGCCGCCGGCGACAACCCCGAGGCCGCCCGCTTCTCGGGCACGCCGCTGTGGTGGACGAAGACGCGCGCCTTCATGATCTCCTCGCTGTCCGCCACCGTCGCGGGCATCCTGCTGGTCGGCTACGCCGGCGTCCACCCGTCGGTCGGCTCGGGCTACGAGTTCGCCGCGATCACCGCGGTCGTGCTCGGCGGCGTGGTCCTCGGCGGCGGGCGCGGCTGGGTCCTCTCGGCGGCCGCCGGCGCGTTCGCCCTGGAGCTGCTCTTCGTGCTGCTGAACAGCCTGGGCATCGAGTCGACGTGGCGCGACACCGTGCAGGGACTCATCATCATCGTCGCGGTCGCCCTGGCCGGCCGCGCGTGGCAGGGCGCCGTCCGCCGGCGGCCCTCCGTGACTTCTCCACCCACCCCACCCCAGCCCGCGACGGGCGATACGACAGGAGAGAACTGATGCGAGCATCGATGAGAGGGGTACTCGTGTCGGCCGCGGCCGTGCTGGTACTCGCTGCCTGCAGCACGGACGACGTGTCCGACGCGGGCGACGACGACTCGGGTTCGAAGGACACCGAGTGGTTCGTGCAGGCGGACTTCGACCGCCAGAACGAGCAGCGCAGCGCGACGTTCGAGGGAGACGCCGCGACCCCGTGGCTGCAGTACATCGACGGTGACATGACGGACACCTCGAAGTTCAAGTCCGAGGGCGCCAAGAAGGTCTGCTTCGCCAACGCCTCGATCAGCAACCCGTGGCGCCAGACCGGCTGGATCACGATGCAGCAGCAGCTGAAGGTGCTCCAGGACGAGGGCGTCGTCTCGCAGATGGAGACCCGCGACGCGCAGGACTCCGACGACACGCAGATCGCGGACATCGACTACTTCATCAAGGAGGGCAACTGCGACGCCTTCATCATCTCGCCGAACTCGACCGCGGCGATGACCCCGGCCGTCGAGCGCGCCTGTGAGACGGGCAAGCCGGTCGTCGTGTTCGACCGTGGCGTCGACACCGACTGCGCCACGTCGTTCATCCACCCGATCGGTGGCTACGCGTGGGGCATCGACACGGCCGAGTTCCTGGTCGACAACCTCGAGAAGGGCGACAAGGTCGTCGCGCTGCGCATCCTGCCCGGCGTCGACGTCCTGGAGACCCGCTGGGCCGCCGCCGAGAAGATCTTCGAGGAGAACGACATCGAGGCCGACGACCAGTTCACGGACGCCGACCCGACGAAGATCAAGCAGATCATCACCGACGCGATCAACTCCGACGACATCAAGGGCGTCTGGATGGACGCCGGTGACGGTGCCGTCGCCGCGATCGAGGCCTTCGAGGACGCCGGCAAGGACTACCCGGTCATGACCGGTGAGGACGAGATGAGCTTCCTGCGCAAGTGGGAGGAGACCGGTCTGACCGGACTCGCGCCGGTCTACTCGAACTTCCAGTGGCGCACCCCGCTGCTGGCGGTGCAGAAGATCTTCGCGGGCGAGGAGGTGCCGACCGAGTGGGTGCTGCCCCAGTCGCCGATCACCGAGGACGACCGTGCGGACTACCTGAAGGCGAACGACGGCATGCCCGACGGGCACTACGCCAAGTTCGGCGGCGAGGACCTCCCGGGCTTCCCGAAGGCCTGGCAGGACCGCTGACCGTGTCCGGGTGGCGGCGACCCGCCGCCACCCGGCCCACCCCGTCCCTCTCGACAGGAGCTCTTGTGCGCAGCATCGGCATCAACACGTGGGTCTGGCAGTCCCCGCTCACCGACGCCACGGTGGAGGCCCGCCTGGAGCACGTCGCCGCGCTCGGCTTCGACGCGGTCGAGCTCCCGCTCGAAGGACTCGGCGACCTGACGCCCGCCGTCGTCGGGCCGGTGCTGGAGCGCACCGGGCTGGTGCCGCTCGTCGTGGGCGCCATGGCTCCCGGACGCGACCTCGTGGAGGCCGACGGCGCGGCGGTCGCGGCGACGCAGGACTACCTGCGTGGCTGCGTCGACCTCGCCTCCGGCATCGGCGCGGCCGCGGTCTGCGGACCGTTCTACGCGGCCACCGGCCGCACGTGGCGGATGACCCCGGACGAGCGGCGGTCCGCCTACGCGCAGTGGCGCGAGCACCTCGCGCCGGTCGTCGAGCACGCGGCCGAGAGCGGCGTGCGGATCGGCATCGAGCCGCTCAACCGCTACGAGACCTCGCTCGTCAACACCGTGGCCCAGGCGCTCGAGGGACTCGACGGCCTGCTCGGCCCGTCGCTGGGCCTCGCCCTGGACACCTACCACCTGAACATCGAGGAGCGGTCCAGCGCGGACGCGGTCCGGGCGGCCGGCGAGCACCTCGTGCACGTGCAGGTCTGCGGCAGCGACCGCGGCGCACCCGGAGGCGACCAGACCGACTGGCCGGCCCTGATCGCCGCCCTCGACGAGGTCGGGCACACCGGCCCACTCGTCATCGAGAGCTTCACCGCCGAGAACGCCTCCATCGCGACGGCGGCCTCGATCTGGCGCCCGCTCGCGCCCACGCAGGACGACCTCGCCCGCGACGGTCTCGCCTTCCTGCGCGACCTGACCCGGACGGAGGCGGCGTGATGAGCGCGCGCGAGCTGCGGGTGGCCGCCATCGGCTACTCCTTCATGGGCCGGGCCCACTCCAACGCCTGGCGCAACGTCGGCGCGTTCCACCCCGACCTTCCCGCCGTGACCCAGCAGGTCCTCGTCGGTCGCGACGAGTCCGCCGTGCGCGGCGCCGCGCACCAGCTGGGCTGGCGCGAGTGGGCCACCGACTGGCGCGACGTGGTGACCCGCGACGACGTGGACGTCGTCGACGTCTGCACGCCCGGCCACCTCCACCACGAGATCGCGCTGGCCGCCCTGCGCGCCGGCAAGCACGTGGTGGTCGAGAAGCCGCTCACCAACACGATCGACCAGTCCGTCGAGCTCGTCGCCGCGGCGCAGGAGGCGCGCTCGCGCGGGGTGCGCTCGATGGTGGGGTTCAACTACCGCTGCGTGCCCGCGCTGGCGCTCGCCCGCGAGGTCATCGCGGAGGGCCGGATCGGCGAGGTGCGCCAGGTCCGCGCGTCCTACCTCCAGGACTGGCTCGTCGACCCGGACGCGCCGATGACGTGGCGGCTGCGCAAGGAGCAGGCCGGGTCCGGCGTGCTGGGCGACCTCGGCTCGCACGTCGTCGACCAGGTCCGCTTCCTGCTCGACGACGAGATCGCGAGCGCCTCGGGCCGCCTCGAGACCTTCGTCGGGTCGCGCCCCGGTCCCGCCGGCCCGGAGGACGTGACCGTCGACGACGCCGCGTGGGCGCTGCTCGGCACCGGTCGTGGCGCCGTGGTCAGCCTCGAGGTCAGCCGAATGGCCGCGGGCCGCAAGAACGCGCTGCAGATCGAGGTCTACGGCTCCCGAGGCTCGGTCGCCTTCGACCTCGAGCGCCTCAACGAGTTGTGGGTCGACACGGGCCAGGGCCGCACGCGCGTCCTCGTGACCGAGCCCGACCACCCGCACCTCGCCGCCTGGTGGCCGCCGGGCCACGTGCTGGGATGGGACCACACGTTCACGACGCAGGCCGCCGGGTTCCTGTCCGCGATCGCCTCGGGCGTCGACCCGGCACCGTCGTTCGAGGACGGGCTCGCGGTGCAGCGGGTGCTCGACGCGATCGAGCGCAGCGCCGTGGCGGGCCGCGGCACGGTCGAGCTCGCGCGATCCTGATCATCGAAGGAGACACCATGGGCAAGCGCTTCACCCTCTTCACGGGCCAGTGGGCCGACCTCACCCTCGAGGAGGTCGCGGAGCTCGCGGCGCGCTGGGGGTACGACGGTCTCGAGATCGCCGTGTCGGGCGAGCACCTCGACGCGTGGCGCTGGGACGACGACGAGTACGTCGAGGGGCGCCTGGAGATCCTGCGCCGCCACGGGCTCGGCTGCTGGGCGATCTCGAACCACCTGAAGGGCCAGGCGGTCTGCGACGACCCGATCGACGACCGGCACCGCTCGATCGTGGGCCCGCGCGTGTGGGGCGACGGTGACCCCGAGGGCGTCCGCCGGCGCGCGGCCGAGGAGATGCAGCACACCGCGCGCCTTGCGCAGCGGATGGGCGTCGACGTCGTGGTGGGCTTCACGGGCTCGTCGATCTGGCAGTACGTGGCGATGTTCCCGCCGGTCCCCGCCGAGCGCATCGCGGCCGGCTACCAGGACTTCGCCGACCGCTGGAACCCGATCCTCGACGTCTTCGACGAGTGCGGCGTGCGATTCGCGCACGAGGTCCACCCGTCCGAGATCGCCTACGACCACTGGTCGACGGTGCGGGCGATGGAGGCGATCGGCCACCGCGAGGCGTTCGGCCTCAACTGGGACCCCAGCCACATGGTGTGGCAGGGGATCGACACCGTCGCGTTCATCAGCGACTTCGCCGACCGGATCTATCACGTGGACTGCAAGGACATCCGGATGCGGATGGGCGGCGGCAGGAACGGCATCCTCTCGTCGCACCTGCCGTGGGGCGACCAGCGCCGCGGCTGGGACTTCGTCTCCACGGGTCGCGGCGACGTGCCGTGGGAGGACGCGTTCCGCGCACTCGCCCGCATCGGCTACGACGGTCCGATCTCGGTGGAGTGGGAGGACGCGGGCATGGACCGCCTCCGCGGCGCCCCGGAGGCGCTGGAGTTCCTCAAGCGCTTCGACTTCGAGCCGCCGACCGCCTCGTTCGACTCCGTGTTCGATCAGGGCTGACCGTCGCGGCACCGGACGGGACTAGGCTGCGAGGGTGAGGACCCTCATCACCGGAGGCGTGCGCTCGGGCAAGTCGTTCCATGCCGAGTCGCTCGTCGTCGCGGCCCCCGACGTCACGTACATCGCCCCCGGTCCGGCCCCCGATCCGGAGTTCGACCCCGACTGGGCGGCCCGGGTCGAGGCGCACCGCAGCCGGCGTCCCGCCCACTGGAAGACGGTCGAGACCGCCGACCTCGAGCGCGCGATCGCGATGACCGACGACACGGTGATCATCGACTGCCTCGGCACGTGGGTGACCGCCCTGGTCAGCGAGCTCGACGGCTGGGACCAGACCCTCGACGACTGGGAGCCCGAGTTCTGGCTGCGCGTCGAGCGCGCCGCGCAGGCCATGACCGCGCACGGGGAGGACGTCGTCGTGGTGACGAACGAGGTCGGCTGGGGCGTCGTGCCCGAGCACCGCTCCGGGCGCCTCTTCCGCGACCTCCTCGGCAAGGTCAACCAGCGCTTCGCGATGGACTGCGACGAGGTCCTCCTCGTCGTCTCGGGCCGCGTCCTGCGCCTCTGACCCGCGCCGGGCTCGGCGCGCGAGGCCGCGCTCAGGCCGGAGGCGTGAAGGCGTCGCGCGCGGCGGCGACGCTGGCCCGTACGACGCAGTCGTGCGCGTGGTCGTTCACCAGGCCCATCGCCTGCATGAACGAGAAGACCGTGGTGGGGCCGACGAACTTCCAGCCGCGCTTCTTGAGGTCCTTCGACAGGGCGATCGCGGTGGGCGAGGTGGTGAGCGTCTGCGGCGCGGGGATCTCGGCGGGGTCGGGCTCGTGACGCCAGACGAACGCCGCGAGCGAGCCCTCGGACTCGACCAGCTCGAGCGCGCGGCCGGCGTTGTTGATCGCCGCCTCGATCTTGCCGCGGTGCCGCACGATGCCGGCGTCGGCCAGCATCCGCAGCACGTCGGACTCGTCGAACCCGGCCACGGTGTCGAGGTCGAAGCCCGCGAACGCCGCCCGGAAGCTCTCGCGCTTGTCCAGGATCGTGCGCCACGACAGCCCCGACTGGAACCCCTCGAGGCAGAACTTCTCGAACAGCCGCACGTCGTCGGCGACGGGGAAGCCCCACTCGGTGTCGTGGTACTCCACGAAGCCGGGCGCGCTGCCCGCCCAGTCGCAGCGTGGCTGGCCGTCGGGGCCGAGGAAGGTCATGCGATCACCGCCGAGAAGCCGATCAGGAGGACAGCGAGGGCGACCTCGACCGAGGCGCCCACCGCATCGCCGATGATGCCACCCAGGCGACGCGCGACGTGGGCGACCAGCAGGAGGACGACGAGCAGCGTGGCCGCGACGGCGACGAGCCCCTGCGCCACGGTGGCGTCGGTGAGCCCCGTGACGGCCGCGCCGGCGACAGCGACGAGGAGCCAGACGGTCGCGAGGGCGAGGGGGCTCACGCTGCCGGCGAAGGTGGCGCCCATGCCGTCCTGGCGGGCGGCCGGCACTCCGTGCCGCAGGCCCACGGTGGCACCCGCGCGGGCGAGGCACCACAGCACGCCGACGGCCACGAAGCCTCGCTCCCAGCACACGATCAGCGTGCCCGCGGCGGCGGCCTGCGCGAGCAGGACCAGGACGAGGGCGGCGGCTCCCGCGGGGCCGACGTCGCCGGTGCGCGCGACGGTCAGCGCCCGCTCGCGGTCGTAGGACGAGGCCAGCGCGTCGGTCGTGTCGGCGAGCCCGTCGAGGTGGAACCCGCGAGTCGCCCAGACCCCGGCGCCGATCGCGAGGGCGCCGACGACGAGCTGGTTCAGGCCGAGCTCGCGCCCGCCCCACGCCACGAGCGCCACGAGCAGGCCGACGGGAACGACCGCGAGCGGCGCGATCGCCACCGCGATGCCGGCGGTGCGACGGTCGACCTGCCGCGGCGGCGGCACGGGGAGGGCACTGAAGGTGCCGACCGACAGCCGGACGGCGTCCCCGAGCCGGCTCACAGGATCTCGGAGAGCAGCGCCATGTCCGAGAGCAGCAGGGCGGCCGAGCGCACGAGCGGCACCGCGGTGACGGCGCCCGAGCCCTCGCCCAGGCGCATGCCGAGGTCGAGCAGTGGCTCGAGGCCGAGGTCCTTCAGGGCGTGCCACTGGGCGCCCTCGGTGGAGCGGTGACCAGCGGCGAGCCACGGGGCGACGCCCGGCGTCAGCCGCTCGGCCACGAGCGCGGCGGCCGTGGCGATCGCGCCGTCGAGCAGCACGGGGACACCGGCCTGCGCGGCGGCGCTGATGAAGCCGGCCTGGGCGGCGATGTCGGGGCTGCCGATCGCGCTGAGCAGGTCGATGGGATCGGCCGTGCGGTCCTGCGCGCGTCGCAGCGCCGTGTCGATGACCTCGGTCTTGACCCGCAGGCCCTCGTCGTCGATGCCGGTGCCGCGGCCGACGACCTCGACGGCCGGCAGACCCAGGACCGCGGCGGTGAGGACCGCGGCGGTGGTGGTGTCGCCGATGCCCATGTCGCCGCCGATCAGCAGGTCGGCCCCGGCCGCGATCTCCTCGGCGGCGATCGCCGCGCCGGCCTCGACCGCGCGGCGCGCCTCGTCGAGGGTCATCGCGTCGGCGAGGTGGAACGGCTCGGTGCCGCGGCGGATCTTGTACGCGCCGATCGCGGGGTCGAGGTCGGGGAAGTCGCCGTCGACGCCGAGGTCGAGCACGCGCAGGTGCACGTCGTGCTGGCGGGCGAGGACCGAGGTGCCGGCCACGCCGGACGCGAACGCGCGCACCATCGCGCCGGTGACGGCCGACGGGTAGGCCGAGACACCGTGCGCCGCGACGCCGTGGTCGCCGGCGAAGACGACCGCCCTCACGTGCGACGGGGGAGCGGGCGTCGCCTCGCCGCGCACCGAGGACCACCAGACCGCCAGCTCGCCGAGCCTGCCGAGCGCCCCCGTGGGGATCGCGAGGGCGGCGAGGCGGTCACGAGCTGCGGTGCGTGCGTCCTGCGAGGGCGGGGTGATCATCTGCCCATTGTCCCGCCATCGCGACCAGGTCGTCCTCGAGGGTCAGCAGCCGGGACGTGGCCTCGCGATCGAGGCCGGCGGCCACGACGCGGTCGGTGGCGTCCTCGATCTGGGCGCGCGCGGCGGTTCCGGTCTCGGTGGCGGTGCCGTCGGGCGCGAGCCAGCCGCGGGTCACGAGTCCGGCGATCGCCTCGGCCCACTCCTGCTCGGTCCAGCCGCGCATCGTGCGCTGGTCGGCGAACCACGACCACCCGGTGGCGACGGCGAGCGCGTTCGAGGCCGCGCCACCCAGCCCCGCGGAGGTCAGGACCGCGAGGTGGCAGTCGCCGCGGTACTCGCGCAGCGCCGTGACGGACTGCCAGAAGTCGACGACGGGGTCGTCCGAGGCGGGCAGGCCGGCGTGAGCGGCGGCCAGGGGCTTGCCGGCCCAGTCGACGCCGTCCAGCACGCTGCGGGTCTTCGCGGCCAGGGCCGAGGCCTGGTCCGCGACGTTCGCGAGCAGGTCGCGCGCCAAGGAGTACCGGGCCTCGAGCACGCGGTCGCGGTCGGCGAGGCGCCACGCGTCGGGCAGCGCGCGTTCGACGAGGCGCGGCGCGAAGCCGTGGAAGGTCGCGATCACCAGCTCGGGGCCCGGCGTGCCGAGGGCGGCGGAGCGGCTGGCGAAGTAGCCCATCCAATAGCCCTTGAGGCCGATCGCCTCGTAGCGCGCCTTCGACTCGGGCGCGAAGTAGACGCCTCCGTGCAGGTTCTCGATCGCCGACCAGAGGGCTCGTGAGGTCATGGGCCCGACCCTAGCGGCGCGTCGATTCGGGATCCGGGGGCGACAGACGCCGAGTTTCAGATACCATCGGTATGCGAATACCGAAGGAGCCAGCCGTGTCCCAGACGAGAGTGAGCCGGGCCGAGCGTCAGCAGCAGACGCGCGAACGCCTCATCGAGGTGGCCACCGAGATGTTCCTCGACGTCGGGTACTCCGGCACGTCGCTGGACAAGGTGGCCGTCGAGGCCGGCTTCTCCAAGGGTGCGGTCTACTCCAACTTCGCCGGCAAGGAAGAGCTCTGCATGGCGGCGCTCGACACGATCCACGCCGAGAAGATCCGCCTCGTGCACCAGATGTTCACCGAGGACACGTCGATAGAGACGCGCCTCAAGAGCTTCGTCGAGTGGTCGCGATCGGGTCTGGGCGAGCCGCGCTGGACGGCGCTCGAGGTGGAGTTCGCCGCCGTCGCGCGGCACAACCCCTGGGTCGCGTCCGAGCTGGTGAAGCGTCACCGCGAGGTGCGTCGGCTCATCGCCCAGCTGATCTCGGCGACCGTGGAGGACGCCGGCCTGGAGACGACGGTGCCGGTCGAGCACGTGGCCACGGCCCTGTTGGCGCTCGGCGCGGGTCTGGGCGGCCTGCGCGCGCTCGACCCGAAGGTCGACATGGACGTGTTCGGTGACGTGCTCGCCGGACTGGTCAGGCCCCGGAGGGACCCGGCGGCTCAGTAGCCGCCGTTGGCCGTGAACCGCTCGAGGCTGGCCTTGATCTCGGCCTCGGCCTGTTCGCGGCCGACCCACTCGGACCCCTCCTCGACGGACTTGCCGGGCTCGAGGTCCTTGTAGCTGGTGAAGAAGTGCTCGATCTCCTGCAGGTCGAAGTCCGACACGTCGGTGACGTCCTGCAGGTGGTCGTGGCGCGGGTCGCCCGCGGGGACGCACAGGATCTTGTCGTCGCCGCCGGCCTCGTCGGTCATCTTGAACATGCCGATCGCGCGGCACTCGATGACGCAGCCGGGGAAGGTCGGGAAGGGCAGGATGACCAGCGCGTCGAGCGGGTCGCCGTCGTTGCCGAGGGTGTTGTCGATGAAGCCGTAGTCGGCCGGGTACTGCATCGACGTGAAGAGCGTGCGGTCCAGCCGGATGCGGTGGGTCTTGTGGTCGAGCTCGTACTTGTTCCGCTCGCCCTTGGGGATCTCCACGGTGACGTCAAAGAACACGGTTCCTCCGGCTTGGTCTTGATGGGTGTCACATAGTCTGACGCACGTGACGGCCCGTGGTCCCCGCAGGGGGGAGAGAGTGCATGCGGCCTGGGTGCTGCCGCTGCTCGTGCTCGTGACGCTGGCGTCGATCACCTGGCTGTACGTCCGCGGCGACCTGAACCCCATCTTGTGCGACGGGCCGTGCGGACCGCAATTCGTGACCGCGCCCGTGGGCCTGGAGCCGGCCTCGCCGGACCCCGCGCGGGCGGCCTCGGTCGGCTCGGGTCCGATCACGGCGGGCGAGCTGGAGGCCGCGGTGGCGGGTCCGCTCCGCTCCGACGCGCTCGGCGGCCGCACCAGCCTGGTCGCCCTCGACGCGCGCGACGGCACGGTGCTGGCCGACGAGTCCGACGGAGCCCACGTCCCGGCCTCCACGACCAAGGTCCTCACGGCGGTCGGCGCCCTGGCCGAGCTGGGCCCCGACGCCACCTTCACCACCTCGGTCGTGCGCGACGGCAGCCGGCTCGTCCTGGTCGGCGGCGGCGACCCCTACCTGAGCGACGTCCGGACGAAGGGCTCACCGGTCGAGCGCGCCGACCTCGCCACCCTGGCCGCGGCCACGGCGAAGCAGGTCGGCGACCAGCAGGTCAGCCTCGGCTACGACGTCTCCTTGTTCTCCGGCCCGTCCGTGAGCCCGGCGTGGGAGGACGGCTACGTCGGTGCGGTCGTCGCGCCGGTCAGCCCGCTGTGGATCGACCGTGGCCGCGTCGGCGCCGCCCGCTCCACCGATCCGGCCGGCGACGCCGCGCGCCGCTTCGCCGAGCTGCTGCGGGCGCGCGGGGTCGACGTGACGGGCGAGCCGCAGCAGGCCGAGGTGCCCGCGGACGCGACGCGCGTGGCCGCCGTCCGCAGCGCCCGGCTCTCGCGCATCGTCGAGCAGTTCCTCGCCGACTCCGACAACGAGGTCGCCGAGGTGCTGCTGCGTCAGGCCGCGATCGCGGCGGGGGAGCCCGGCTCGTTCGCCGGGGGTGCGAAGGTGGTGAGCCAGGTCCTGCGGCAGGCGGGCGTGACGACGGAGGGACTCGTGCTGTACGACGGCAGCGGCCTGTCGCGCAAGAACCGCATCGCGGCGCGCACCCTGGCCGAGACGATGGTCGAGGTGGCGGCGACCCCTCGCCTGGGGTCGGTGCTGAGCGGCCTGCCCGTCGGCGGCTTCAGCGGCACCCTCGAGAACCGCTACGACCGCGCCGGCGACGCACGGGGTCGCATCCGGGCGAAGACCGGCACGCTCACGGGCGTCCACTCCCTCGCCGGGGTGGTCACCCTCTCGGGCGGGCGGCCCGTGGCGTTCGCGCTGATGGCCGACGACACCGAGCAGGTCAACCCGTTCGAGACCCAGGCCGCACTCGACCGCGTGACGGTCGCGATGGCCGACTGCGCCTGCGGGGCCCGCTGATGGCGCGCCTCGTCGACCGCCTCCCGTCGGGCACCACCGACGACGTCGACGCCGTCCACGAGGCGATCCTGCAGTGGGTCGAGGACCGCGGACTGACCCTCTACCCGGCGCAGGACGAGGCGATCCTCGAGATGGTCGCCGGCTCGAACGTCGTCCTCGCCACCCCCACCGGCTCGGGCAAGAGCCTCGTCGCCACCGCCGCGATGGGCGCCGCCCTCGCCCGTGGCGAGTGCAGCGTCTACACCGCGCCGATCAAGGCGCTCGTGAGCGAGAAGTTCTTCGACCTGTGCGAGATCTTCGGCGCCGAGAACGTCGGCATGGTCACGGGCGACGCCGCGGTCAACGCCGACGCCCCGATCATCGCCGCCACGGCCGAGATCCTCGCGAACATGGCGCTGCGCGAGGGCGCGGACGCCGACATCGGCCTCGTCGTGATGGACGAGTTCCACTTCTACGCCGACCCCGAGCGCGGCTGGGCCTGGCAGGTGCCGCTCATCGAGCTGCCGCGCGCGCAGTTCCTCCTGATGTCCGCCACGCTCGGCGACACCACGCGCCTCGAGGCCGACCTCGCCCGCCGCACCGGCCGCGAGACCGTCGCGGTCACGTCGGTCGAGCGACCCGTCCCGCTCGTCAGCGAGTACGTCACGACGCCGGTGCACGAGACGCTCGAGCAGCTCGTCGAGACGCACCAGACCCCGGTCTACGTCGTGCACTTCTCACAGGCCGCCGCGCTCGAGCGGGCGCAGGCGCTCACCAGCGCCAAGGTCGCCACGCGCGCCGAGCGCGACGCGATCGCCGAGGCGCTCGGCGACTTCCGCTTCACCTCGGCGTTCGGCAAGACGCTCTCGCGGCTGATCCGCATGGGGATCGGCGTGCACCACGCGGGCATGCTGCCGCGCTACCGCCGCCTCGTCGAGACCCTCACGCAGCAGGGACTGCTCAAGGTCGTGTGCGGCACCGACACGCTCGGCGTCGGCATCAACGTGCCGATCCGCACGGTGCTGTTCAGCGGGCTGAGCAAGTACGACGGCACCCGTCAGCGACACCTCCAGGTGCGCGAGTTCCAGCAGATCGCCGGCCGTGCCGGGCGGGCCGGGTTCGACACCGTCGGCCACGTGGTCGTCGAGGCGCCCGAGCACGAGATCGAGAACGCCAAGCTCGTGCGCAAGGCCGGCGACGACCCGAAGAAGCTCAAGCGCATCCAGCGCAAGAAGCCCCCCGAGGGGTTCGTCTCGTGGGGCCACGGCACGTTCGAGCGCCTCGTCAACGGCACGCCCGAGGCGCTGCACTCGCGGATGAAGGTCAGCCACGCGATGGTCCTCGACGTCATCACCCGGCCCGGTGACGCGCGGGCCGCCCTGGAGCACCTCGTGCGCGAGAGCGGCGAGACCGAGGAGTCGCAGGAGCGACTGCTCGCGCAGGTCGACCACATCATCGAGGCGCTGCTGGCCGGGGAGGTCGTCGAGCGGATCGACCCGCCCGACGCCGAGGGTCGCACGCTGCGCCTCACCGTCGACCTGCAGGCCAACTTCGCGCTCAACCAGCCGCTCTCGCCGTTCGCGGTGGCCGCCTTCGACCTGCTCGACCGCGAGTCGCCCACCTACGCGCTCGACGTCGTCTCGGTGGTCGAGTCCACGCTCGACGACCCGCGCCCCATCATCAGCGCCCAGCGCTTCCGCGCCCGCGGCGAGGCCGTCGCCGAGATGAAGATGGACGGCATCGAGTACGACGAGCGGATGGAGCTCCTCGAGGACGTCGAGCACCCGCAGCCGCTGCGCGACCTGCTCGAGGCCGCCTACGAGATGTACCGCCAGGGGCACCCGTGGGTCGCCGACCACGAGCTGCGGCCGAAGTCGGTCGTGCGCGAGATGTGGGAGCGGGCGATGACCTTCTCCGAGCTCATCGCCGACTACCGTCTCGCGCGGTCCGAGGGCCTCGTCCTGCGGTACCTCTCCGACGTCTACAAGACCCTGGTCCGCACCGTGCCCACGGCGGTCCGCGACGACGAGCTGACCGACCTCACCGAGTGGCTCGGCGAGCTCGTGCGCCAGACCGACTCGAGCCTGCTCGACGAGTGGGAGCAGCTCATCGCGCCCGGGGAGGACCCGGCCGACGTGCGTCCGCAGGCCACCGGCGCCGAGACGCCGCGCCCCCTCACCGCCAACGCCCGCGCGTTCCGCGTCCTCGTCCGCAACGCGATGTTCCGCAGGGTCGAGCTGGCCGCCTTCGGCCGCTGGGAGGCCCTCGGCGAGCTCGACGCCGAGGACGGTTGGGACGCGCTCGCCTGGCGCGAGGCGATGCTCGGCTACCGGGAGGAGTACGAGGAGCTCGGCACCGGCCCGTCGGCCCGCGGGCCCGAGCTGTTCATGGTCGAGGACGACAGCACCCGCACGTGGAAGGTGCGCCAGGTCTTCGAGGACCCCGAGGGCGACCGCGACTGGGGCATCGCCGCCGAGGTCGACCTCGACGCCTCCGACGAGCAGGGCGAGCCCGTCGTGCGCGTCCTCGACGTCGGCCCCCGCTGACCCTCCGCGCCCTACCCCCTCCCCACTCTTGGAGCGGGATGCACCGTCTGTCGCCGGATTCACGTGGATCCCGTTCCGAAAGTGAGGGCGGGCCGGGCGAGGGCGCAGGCCGTAGGTTGGACGCCATGATCGACTGGAACGTCGCGCGCTCCACGGCCCGGCGCCTCATGCGGCCCGGACCCGACCTGAGCCCGGCCGAGGTCGAGGACGTCGTCGCCGAGCTCCGCGAGGCCTCGCGCATCGCCGAGGGGCCCGTGCGCGAGTTCACCGGGCTCGTCCCGGCGTACCCCACGCCCGTGCTCGTGGTCGACCGTCCGCGCTGGGCCGACGCGAACCTCGCCGCGTTCGAGGTCCTCATGGGTCCCTTCGACGAGAAGCTGGCGGCGGCGGGCAAGATGCCCACCGGGATCCCGCGTGCGGTCGGCGGACGCGTCACCGGCGCCGAGCTCGGCGCGATCGTGGCGTTCCTCGGCGGCAAGGTGCTCGGCCAGTTCGATCCGTTCGCCGAGGGCGAGCACGGCCCCGGCCGACTCCTGCTGGTGGCTCCCAACGTCGTGCACGTCGAGCGCGAGCTCGGCGTCGACCCCACCGACTTCCGCCGCTGGGTGTGCCTCCACGAGGAGACGCACCGCGCGCAGTTCACGGCCGTGCCCTGGATGCGCGACCACATGCTGGCCCAGGTGGCCCGGCTCATGGACGCCACCGACGTGGGCGGGGGAGCCGTCACCGACATGCTCTCCGAGGCGCTGCCCGAGCTCGTGCGCATCGTCCGCGGCGAGTCCGACAAGTCGCTCTCCGACCTGTTCCAGAACGAGCAGCAGCGCGAGGTCATCGACGGTCTCACGGGCCTCATGTCCCTGCTCGAGGGCCACGCGGACGTGGTGATGGACGACATCGGTCCCGAGGTCGTGCCGAGCGTCGCCGAGATCCGCCGCAAGTTCACGAAGCGCCGCGGCTCGGGCTCGGCCCTGTCGAAGGTGCTGCGCCGCCTGCTCGGCTACGAGGCCAAGATGCGCCAGTACAGCGACGGCGCCAAGTTCGTGCGCGCCGTCACCGACCAGGTCGGCAAGGACGGCTTCGACGCGGTGTGGGCCGACGCCGCCCACCTGCCCACCCGGGCCGAGATCGTCGACCCGAAATCGTGGGTCTCCCGCGTCCACGGCTGAGACGCTGGGTCGGTGAGACCACCCGAAGGTGAGGACCGACCGACGAGCCGCCTCGACGCGCTCGTGGCGCGGGCGCGCCGGCTCGTCGAGCCGCACCTCGCGCCCGGTGCGGTCGTCGCGGTCTCGGGCGGTGCCGACTCGCTCGCGCTGGCCGCGGTCGCCGGGTTCTTCGTGCGCCGCCGCGGGTTGGACGCGCGCGCGGTGGTCGTCGACCACGGCCTCCAGGACGGGTCGGCGGAGGTCGCGTCCCGCGCCGCCGCGCAGTGCGAGGCCCTCGGCCTGCCCGCCACGGTGTGCCGCGTCGAGGTCCGCGACCTCGGCAGCGGACCCGAGGACGCCGCCCGCGTGGCTCGCCATCGGGCCCTGCACGCGGAGGCTGACGGGGCTCCGATCCTGCTCGCCCACACGCTCGACGACCAGGCCGAGTCGGTCCTGCTGGGACTCGCCCGCGGCTCGGGGCCGCGATCGATCGACGGGATGCGGCCCGCCAGCGGAGCCCTGCGCCGTCCGTTCCTCGCGCTGCGTCGCGCCGAGACCGAGCGGATCTGCGCGCTGCACGACGTCGAGCCGTGGCACGACCCGCACAACGACGACCCCGCCTACCGCCGCGTGCGGGTGCGCCACGAGCTGCTGCCGCTGATGGAGGAGGTGCTCGGCGGGGGAGTGGCCGAGGCGCTCGCCCGCACGGCCGACCTCGTGCGCGCCGACGCCGACCTGCTCGACGCGATGGCCTGCGACGAGGCGCCGCCGTCGGGCGCGATCGACGACGTGACGGCGTTCGCCGACCTCGACCCGGCGGTGCGGATGCGCGTCTGGCGACGCCTCGCGGTGGCCGCGGGCGCCGCGGCGGGCGAGCTCTCGCACGCGCACACCCGGGCCCTCGACGGCCTGCTCGACGCCCGCGGCGGCACGCGCATCGAGCTCCCGGGTCACGTCACCGCCGTGCGCGACGGTCGCGGGGTCCGGTTCCTCGACGCACGATGAGGCCTTTCGCCCCGCTGCGGTGCCCGAATGCCTCATCGTTCGTCCCGGCCACCAGGCGACGCCCGATGTCGTCCCTTGTGGCACGCTGACACCGTGGACACCTCGCACGTCGAAGCCGACCTCGACCTGACCCAGACGCTCTTCACCGAGGAGCAGATCAAGGAGAGGCTGGCCGAGCTGGCCCGGCGGATCGAGACCGACTACGAGGGCCGCGAGATCCTGCTCGTCGGCGTGCTGAAGGGCGCGGTCATGGTGATGGCCGACCTCGCGCGCGAGCTGAACCGCCACGTCGAGATCGACTGGATGGCGGTGTCGTCCTACGCCGGCACCAAGTCGTCGGGCGTCGTGCGGATCCTCAAGGACCTCGACACCGACCTCGAGGGACGCCACGTCCTCATCGTCGAGGACATCATCGACACCGGCCTCACCCTGTCGTGGCTCGTGGCCAACCTGAAGTCCCGCGGCCCCGCGTCGGTCGAGATCGCCACGCTGCTGCGCAAGCCCGAGGCCCTCGAGATGCCGGTCGACGTCAAGTACGTCGGCTTCGACATCCCGAACGCGTTCGTCATCGGCTACGGACTGGACTACGACGAGAAGTACCGGAATTTGCGCAGCATCGGCACACTGGCTGAGCACATGTACTCCTGAGCACGTGGCTGAGAGCACCGGACGGAACCAGACCTGCATGAACGACGAGGCGGCATGAACATCAAGAGCGTGTTCAAGGGACCGTGGCTGTGGATCATCCTGATCGCCGGCGTGGTCATCGGCGTCCTGACGTTCTCCGGCTCGGCCGACGGCTACCGCGAGGTCAAGACCGCCACGATGGTGGGCTACTTCGACGACGCGAAGGTCAAGGAGGTCACCTTCGTCGACGGCGACCAGGAGATCCGCGCCACCCTGAAGGGTGACAAGGAGGACAAGGTCAAGGCCACCTGGCTCGGCCAGGACCAGGGCTCGCAGCTCGTCACGCAGGCCCAGGAGCTCGTCAACGACGACAAGATGACCTCCTACAACGTCAAGGTCCCGCCGAAGAACACGCTCCTCTCGGTGCTGCTGAGCTTCCTGCCGTTCGTCATCTTCATCCTCATCTTCCTGTGGCTGATGAACTCGATGCAGGGCGGCGGAGGCCGCGTCATGCAGTTCGCCAAGTCCAAGGCGAAGCTGATGACCAAGGACACCCCGCAGACCACGTTCGCCGACGTCGCCGGCTGCGACGAGGCCATCGAGGAGCTCGGCGAGATCAAGGAGTTCCTCCAGGAGCCCGCCAAGTTCCAGGCCGTCGGCGCGAAGATCCCCAAGGGCGTGCTGCTCTACGGTCCTCCCGGCACCGGCAAGACCCTGCTGGCGCGCGCCGTCGCGGGCGAGGCCGGCGTGCCGTTCTACTCGATCTCCGGCTCGGACTTCGTCGAGATGTTCGTCGGCGTCGGCGCCAGCCGCGTGCGCGACCTGTTCGAGCAGGCGAAGGACAACGCCCCGGCGATCGTCTTCATCGACGAGATCGACGCCGTCGGCCGTCACCGCGGCACCGGCATGGGCGGCGGTCACGACGAGCGCGAGCAGACCCTCAACCAGTTGCTCGTCGAGATGGACGGCTTCGACGTGCGCGGCGGCGTCATCCTCATCGCCGCGACCAACCGTCCCGACGTGCTCGACCCGGCGCTGCTGCGCCCCGGTCGCTTCGACCGCCAGATCGCCGTCGAGGCGCCCGACCTGGCCGGACGCACCCAGATCCTGAAGGTCCACGCCCGGGGCAAGCCGATCGCGCCCGGCGTCGACCTCGAGGCCGTCGCCCGCCGCACCCCCGGCTTCAGCGGCGCCGACCTGGCCAACGTGCTCAACGAGGCCGCGCTGCTCACGGCGCGCAGCTCGGCCACCACGATCGACGACGCCTCCCTCGACGAGGCGATCGACCGCGTGATCTCGGGCCCGCAGAAGCGCACGCGCCTCATGAACGAGCACGAGCGGCTCGTCACCGCCTACCACGAGGGCGGGCACGCCCTGGTGGCCGCGGCGCTGCCGCAGAGCGACCCCGTGCACAAGATCACGATCCTGCCGCGTGGTCGCGCCCTGGGCTACACGATGGTGCTGCCCGACGAGGACAAGTACAGCCAGACCCGCGCCGAGCTGCTCGACAAGCTGGCCTACATGCTCGGTGGCCGTGCCGCCGAGGAGCTCGTGTTCCACAACCCCACCACGGGTGCGGGCAACGACATCGAGAAGGCCACCAGTCTGGCTCGCGCGATGGTCACGCAGTACGGCATGAGCGAGCGCATCGGCGCCGTCCGCTTCGGCGAGGACAACGGCCAGCCGTTCCTCGGTCGCGACATCGGCCACTCGCGCAACTACTCCGAGGAGATCGCCGCGACGATCGACGACGAGATCTCCGCCCTCATCGCGCACGCCCACCAGGAGGCGTTCGACATCCTCGTGGAGAACCGCGAGGTCCTCGACACGCTGGTGCGCGAGCTGATGGAGAAGGAGACGCTCGACAAGGCCCAGGTCGCCCGCATCTTCGAGGCCCTCACCATGCGCGAGATCCGTCCCGCGTGGACCGGCTCCGAGAACCGCCTGCCGTCGACGCAGCCGCCCATCGTCGTGCCGGCACGCAACGGCTCACACGCCGATGCCGGGCCCGAGGACGGTATCGTCGTCGGACCGGACTCCGGCTCGGACGCGCCTCCCGCCGACCAGCCGCAGCCGGGCGAGTCACCCACGAACTGAGGAGCGGCCGTGTCCGTCGACCAGCCCCGAGCCGAGGCAGCCGTCCGCGAGCTGCTCGCGGCCATCGGAGAGGACCCCGACCGCGACGGCCTCCAGGACACCCCCGCGCGCGTCGCGCGGTCGTACGCCGAGCTGCTGCGCGGGTACGACCAGGACGCCAAGGAGGTGCTCTCGGCCGTCTTCGAGGTCGGTCACCGCGAGCTCGTCCTCGTCCGCGACATCGAGCTGTGGAGCATGTGCGAGCACCACATGGTGCCCTTCTTCGGCGTCGCGCACATCGGCTACATCCCCGGCGAGACCGGCCACGTCACGGGCCTGTCGAAGCTGGCGCGGCTCGTCGACGTCTACGCCCGCCGCCTGCAGGTGCAGGAGCGCCTCACCACGCAGGTCGCCGAGGCGATGGTCGACGTCCTCGACCCCGAGGGCGTCATCGTGGTCGTCGAGGCCGAGCACCTGTGCATGACGATGCGGGGCGTCGCCAAGGCCGGCGCCCGCACCATCACCAGCGCCGTGCGGGGCCAGCTGCTCGACCCCGCCACGCGCGCCGAGGCGATGAACCTCATCACCCGGTGAGCTCCCCATGGTGACGCCCCCGATCCCCGGCCTGCCGCAGGACCGGTGCGTCGTGATGGGCGTCGTCAACGTCACGCCGGACTCGTTCTCCGACGGCGGCCGGTGGTTCGACCCCGGCGCCGCCGTCGAGCACGGGCTCGACCTCGTCCGCCGCGGGGCGGATCTCGTCGACGTGGGCGGCGAGTCCACGCGCCCGGGCGCCCTGCCGGTCGACCGCGACGAGGAGCTGCGCCGGGTCGTGCCCGTCGTGCGCCGCCTGGCCGACGCGGGGGTCGTCGTCTCGGTCGACACCATGTGGGCCGAGACCGCGCGCCAGTCGATCGAGGCGGGCGCCGCGATCGTCAATGACGTCTCGGGCGGCCGCGCCGACCCGCAGATGGTGCCCCTCGTGGCCGATGCCGAGGTGCCGTTCGTCGTGATGCACTGGCGCGCCCACTCCGACCGCATGCAGCAGCACACCGACTACACCGACGTGGTCGAGGACGTCGTGGGCGAGCTGCGCGAGCAGTACGCCGCCGTCTGCGAGGCCGGTGTCGACCCCGAGCGCGTGATCCTCGACCCGGGCCTGGGCTTCAGCAAGACCGGTGACCAGAACTGGACGCTGCTCGCGCACCTCGACCGCTTCACCGACCTCGGCCGGCCCCTGCTCGTCGCGGCCAGCCGCAAGGGCTTCCTCGGCGCGCTGCTGGCGGACTCCGTCGGTCCGCGCCCGGTCGACGGTCGCGAGGACGCCACGGCCGCCCTGAGCACCCTCGCGGCGCTGTCCGGCGCGTGGGGCGTGCGCGTCCACGACCCCCGCCGGAGCGCCGACGCCGTCCGCGTGGCCGCCCGGCTGCGCAGCGAGGCCGGCCGTGGCTGACGTCCTCGCGGCCCACCGCGCCTTCTACGACGCGATCGAGACGGGCGACGTCGACCTCATGGCCTCGCTGTGGGTCGACGACGTCGCCACCACCTGCGTGCACCCCGGCGCGCAGCCGCTGAGCGGCACCGGCCCGATCCTGCGGTCGTGGACCGTCCTGATGGCGGGCGTCGGGTACATCCAGTTCTTCCTGACCGACGTCGAGGTCACGCTGCTGCCGGCCACCGACCCCACCACCGCGGTCGTGGTGTGCACCGAGAACATCCTGTCCGACGCGGGCTCGGTCGAGTCGTTCAACGGCGGCAAGGCCGTCGCCACGAGCGTGCTCGTCCGCGATGCGGGACGCTGGCGGTTCTTCGCGCGGCACGCTTCGCCGCTGATCGAACCGGAGGACGCATGACCGAGCACCAGGGCGACCGCATCGAGCTGCGCGGCCTGTCCGCCGTCGGCCACCACGGCGTGTTCGACCACGAACGACGCGACGGACAGACCTTCGTGGTCGACCTCGTGCTGTCGGTCGACCTGCAGCCCGCCGCCGAGTCCGGCGACCTGACGCGCACCGTGCACTACGGCGAACTCGCCGAACAGGTGCACGCGATCATCACGGGCGACCCCGTGGATCTCATCGAGACGTTGGCCCTCCGTATAGTGAGGGCGTGTCTGGGCCACGAGCCCGTCCGCTGGGTCAGCGTGACGGTGCACAAGCCCGAGGCGCCGATCGAGGTGGCGTTCACTGACGTCACCGTGACGATGGAGCGGAGCAAGCTGTGACCGAAGCACCCACGCCGTACGAACTCGACGCCGACACGATGACCGGGGGCATGCGACCCATCCGTCAGGCCGTCCTGTCGATCGGCTCGAACCTCGGCGATCGTGCCGGCCGCCTGCAGGGCGCCGTCTCCGCGCTGGAGGACACCCCCGAGGTGACCGTCGTCGCGATCTCGTCGGTCTACGAGACCGAGCCCGTCGGCGCGCCCGAGGGCTCCGGCGCGTTCCTCAACGCCGTGGTGCTGATCGACACGACCCTCACGGTCCACACGCTGCTCGACCGCGCGCTGGCGATCGAGGACGCGTTCGAGCGCGAGCGCAGCGAGCCGGGCGCCCCGCGCACCCTCGACGTCGACAT
This sequence comes from Aeromicrobium tamlense, assembly GCF_013408555.1. Taxonomy (NCBI): domain Bacteria; kingdom Bacillati; phylum Actinomycetota; class Actinomycetes; order Propionibacteriales; family Nocardioidaceae; genus Aeromicrobium; species Aeromicrobium tamlense. The sequence goes on along the minus strand of NZ_JACBZN010000001.1, from coordinate 2,655,002 downwards.
CATCGTCGTGGGCGACCGCATCGCCAACGACGACTCCCTCGTGCTGCCGCACCCGCGGGCCCACGAGCGCGGCTTCGTGCTCGTGCCGTGGCTCGAGATCGACCCCGAGGGCGAGATCCCCGGGCACGGCTTCGTCGCCGACCTCCTGTCCGGCATCGACACCTCGGGCGTCACCAAGCGCGAGGACGTCGAGATCATCCTGTGACGTCCCGATGAGGAAGGCCCGGCGCAGCTCGCCGCTCTACGTCGCGTTGCTCGTCGCGTCGGGTCTCGTGGTCGGCCGGCTGCTGCCGCCGCTGGCCGTCCGCCTCGACGGCACGTCGCCGCCCGTCCCCGGCTGGGGCGCCGCGATCGTCCTGCTCTGCGGGGCCATCGCCGTCGGCGCCCTCGCGTGGGGCACGTGGCAGCGCCTGCACCGCGACAAGCGTCGCTTCACCGCCCACCACGCCATCCGACTCGTCGCGCTGGCCAAGGCCGCGGTCCTCGTCGGCGGCGTCTTCACGGGCGGCTACGCGGGCTACGCACTGGCCTACCTGGGCTCGTCCACCGAGCTCGGCGAGCTGCGCTTCTGGCGTGCCGCTGCCGCCGCCGGTGCAGCGTTGCTGCTGCTCGTCGCCGCCTTGTGCCTGGAGTGGGCCTGCCGGCTCCCGTCGGGCGACGACGAGGAGACCACCTCCGAGGTCGGCCCCTCACCCGCCTGAGCCTTCGTCCGTCTGGAGGAGCGGTGACCGGTCAACCGAACGGTGCCCTCATTCGGTTGAGTGCTCACCACCGAAGCGAGCGAGGGGTTGAGGACTCACCGCCGACGCCAGAACCTGCGCGGCGGCGGCACGTCGTGCTGCCACGTGGCGTTGCGCCAGGTCAGCAGGAGCCGCTCGTGGGCGCCCTTGGGCGCTCGTGCGGCGCTGATCGTGAGGGTGGCGCCGTCGCGCTCCACCGAGGTGGTGAGGTCGGCCGGGGCGTCGTCGCCCTGCTGCCAAGCCTGCCAGCGCAGCGTGACCTCACCGAGATCGCCGTCGCCGTCGACCTCGAGCCGGGCCGTGCGGCCGTCGAACGTGGCCGTCACACCCCGTAGGCGCACGCGCGAGTCCTTGCGGGCGAGCGCGTCGCGCGCGACCTCGGCCCAGTCGGCCAGGAACGACTCGTGTCCGTGCGCGATGGCGCCGGCGCGGGCGCGGGGGCGCATCGACTCGAGCCGCTCGCGGTCGGCCAGCAGGTCGAGGGTGGCGTGGGCCAAGCGGGCGGCGTCGCCCGGCGGCACCAGCACGCCGTCGACGCCCGACTCGATCTGCTCGGCCGGGCCGTACGGCACGTCGAACGCCAGCACGGGGCACTCGCGCATGCGCGCCTCGAGGATGAACAGCCCGTAGCCCTCGAAGCGGCTCGTGAGCCACGCGAGGTCGGCCTCCCAGAGCCGCTCGGCCGCGTCCGCGACGTGCCCGTGGAAGACCACGCGGTCGGCCACGTCGCGCTTCGCGGCACGGGCGCGCAGCGCCTCCTCCTCGTCGCCGTCGCCGTAGATCTCCAGCGTGGCCGTGGGGTGGCGCGGCGCCACGAGCGCGAAGGCGTCGATCGCGCGGTCGAGCTGCTTCTGCGGGTGCAGCCGCGCGATGACGACGATCCGCCCGGGCACGCGGGCGGGCGCGGGCGACGGCGGCTCCACGGCCTCCACCGGGTTGGCCACCACGTGGAGCTGCGGGAGGTCGCCGAAGCGCAGCCGCAGGTCGTGGCGCTGGCGCTCGGTGAGGGTGTTGATCGCGTCGAACCGGTCGACGTGCTCCAGCGACGAGGCGTACGAGGGCTCCAGCGGGGAGTCCCAGCGCCGGTCGCCGCGCAGGTGTGGGTTGTGCATCTGGTGCATGAGCACGAAGCGCGGGTCGTCCAGCAGGCCGAGCTCCTCGGCGACGAACCGGCTGTCGCTCACCAGGAACACGGCACCGCCGGCGGGGGCCAGCTGACGCGTCCACCAGCGCCACAGCGCGCCGAGCCCGTCGCCCGCCAGGACGACGCGGCCGTCGCGGTCGAGCACGCGGGTGTCGCCGGCCATGACGTCAGGCGGGGTGAAGGCGTAGGTCGTGCCGTCGGGGCGCAGGTACTCCCACGTGGTCTCGGTGCCGGCGGCGTCGAGGTGACGGCGGCGCCACACGTAGCCGTCCTCGGCGTCGTCCTCGGTCCGCGCGGGCTCGGGCACGGGAGCGGCCTCGACGGCAGGCAGCGCGCCCAGGTCGCGCTCACGGAGGTCCTCGTGGAGGTTGAGCAGCTGGCTCTCGGGCAGCAGCAGCCCGTCGGCGCGCAGGCCCGCCCGGATCGGCTCGTACGACGGCACGGGGTTGTAGGTCAGGATCGGGAAGTCGAGCCCGGCGGCGAGGAAGAGCCGGTGGCGCAGCAGCACCATCCGGGTCTGGCCGCCGGCGCCGAGCCGCACGTTGCCCACGACCGAGAACCAGGCTCCGTCGGGGAAGGCCGCGGCGGGCGCGCCCGGTGCTGCAGGGGAAGGCGACACGCGGCGAGCGTATAGCATCGACGCCGTCCGGGATGTTCGTCGAAGGCGTAGGTGACATGGGCAGGCTGCGGTCGCTCTCGCGGCGGGTGCTGGACCTCGCGACGGGTCCGGCGAAGCCCCTCGACGTGCTCGTGAAGGAGCTGCCGCCGCTCGTGCGCCGGCTGCCCAAGGACGTCGACGGCAGCGTGGAGGCCGACCTCCTCGCCCGGCTCCCCGAGCTCCTCCACGGCGTCGACCGCACGCAGCTCGTGCGTCGGCTGCCGTCGTGGGCGAAGGTCGCGTTGCACCACCTCGAGCACGACGACCTCGACGCCCTGCACGCGGCGCTGAACCTCGGACTGACCGACGTGCGCCAGTTCGCCGCGGGCGTGCACGAGGGCGAGCCCGTCGCCCACCTGCCCGGCTGGGACGACCCGAGCATCCCGCGCGAGGCGTTCGTGCTGGCCGACTCCGAGACCCGGTTCGCCGGCGAGGTCGTCCGGTCGCGCGTCGTCGGCGACCGCTTCGAGGCCGTGTTCCGGGCCGGCTTCGCGCACATCGACGTCCCGGGCGCCGTTCCCGAGCTGACCGTCCTCACGCCGGGCGTCCGCGCCGAGTGGACGGGCGAGACCTCCGGCCACCGCGGCGGCGCCGCGACGTGGCGCGAGACCTACGACCGCAGCACCTGGGCCGTCGACGTGGCGCTCTCGCGGCTCGGTCCCGAGCAGGCGCTCGAGGTCGAGGTGGAGGTCCGGCTCGCCGGCCGCACCGCCACCGGTCGAGTGGGCCTCGTCGCCGCGCCCGACCCGATCGGACCGGCCGTCGACGCGATCTCGCTGGAGCGCGGCACGATCGTCGTCAACGGCCGCGGCCTCGATGCCGCGCCGACGCTGGAGTCCGCGTCGGTGACGCTGGAGGCCACCGAGTTCGCCCGCCTCGGCTCGAGCTTCCGGGCCGTCTTCCCGGCCACCGCCGAGCGCTGGGGCCGTGGCGCCCTGCCGCTGCCCGTCGGCGACTACGCCGTCGTGTCCCAGGGCGACGCGCTGCCGCTCTCGGCCGACCTCGTCGGCTGGCCCACCGACCTCGAGGACGGACCTCTCGTCGGCCACACCACCGACGTGGGTCTGCGCCTCATCAAGCCGCGGCAGCGCGACGAGAACGCGATGTACGGGCAGCGCGACCTGCGCGAGGCCTACGCGGCGCTCGAGGTCGACGTGGACGCCCGCGCCGCGATGTTCCAGTGCTACTGGGCCGAGGTCGCCACCGACAGCCAGGCCGCGATCCACCGCGAGCTGCACCGCCGCGACCCGCGGATGCGGCTCTACTGGGGCGCGGTCGACCACTCCGTGCCGCTGCCCGAGGGCGCCAAGCGCGTGGTGGCCGGGACCCGCGAGTGGTACTCGGCGCTCGCCGCCTCGAAGTACCTCGTGAAGAACACCGAGGTCGGCACGTACACGCGCCTGCGGCCGGGCCAGGTCTACCTGCAGACCTTCCACGGCCAGCCCTTCAAGCGCATGGGACGCCCCGACTTCGCGCGCCGGATGGCGCCGTGGAAGGCGCAGTACGAGGCCACCGAGCGCCGCTCCGCCTACTGGCACGTGATCGCGCTGCCCTATCCCGAGGCGGCGGAGTTCTACCGCGAGGCCTACGACTGGGAGGGGCCGGCGTTCGACCACGGTCTGCCGCGCACCGACTCGCTGCTGGCCGACGACGCCGACGAGGTGCGCCGCGCGACGCGCCGCCTGCTCGGCATCCGCGACGACCAAGTGGCGGTCCTGCACGCCACCACGTGGCGCGAGGACCTGTCGCGCGGCGACAACACGTCGGCCGATCCCGGCCTGCTCGACGTGAAGGCGCTCGCCGAGGAGCTCGGCGACGACGTCGTCGTGCTGCAGCGCAGCCACCATTCCGTCGCCCGGTCCGACCAGCGTCACGGCAGCGGGGGAGGCGTCGTCGACGTCACGGACCACCCGGAGATCAACGACCTCGTGCTGGCCTCCGACCTCGCGATCCTCGACTACTCGTCGGTGCGGTTCGACTACGCGATCACCGGCAAGCCGATGATCTTCTTCGTCCCCGACCTGGAGAAGTACGAGCAGGAGCTGCGCGGCTTCCTGTTCCCGTTCGAGGAGTCCGCACCCGGTCCGGTCGTGCGTGACTCCGGCGAGCTGGCGGCACTCGTGCGCGACACCGCGTGGAGCTCCGAGTGCGCCGAGGCGTACGCCGCGTTCAACCAGCGGTTCAACCGGTTCCACGACGGGCACGCCGCCGAGCGCGCCGTCGACGGGCTGCTCGGGTGGGACGCGTGAGGCTGTTCCGCAAGGCGGCTCCCGAGCCACTGCTGAGCGTGATCGTGCCCGTGTACGACGTCGAGGAGTACCTGGCGGAGTGCCTGGACTCGATCCTCGAACAGCCGGAGGCGCCGTTCCAGGTCATCGTGGTCGACGACGGGTCGCCGGACGGCAGTGCGAAGATCGCGCGGAAGCACGCCCGCCGCGATGCTCGGGTGACGGTCGTGACCCGCCCGAACGGCGGCCTCAGTGCCGCGCGCATGACCGGCATCGAGCACGCCACGGCGCCGTACCTGACGTTCGTCGATTCCGACGACCGGGTGAACGCGATCGGTCTGTGGGAAGGGCTGGACTCCTTGCAGAGGACGAGTGCGGACTATGCGCTGCTGCCGTACCAGCAGTTCCGCGACCTGGGATCCATCAGTCCCACGCCGCCTTGGGTCGCCGAGTTCTACGACGAGCGCACGAGCACCGTCGTCGCGCACGAGCACCCCGAGATCCTGGCGCAGGCGACGGCGTGGTCGAAGGTGTACCGCCGCAGCTTCTGGGACCGTGCCGGTCTGGCGTTCCGCGAGGGCGTCCTCTACGAGGACCAGGAGGTCACGGCGCGGGCGTTCGCGGCGGCCGATCGCATCGACCTCGTGCCGTACCCCACGTACCTCTGGCGGGTGCGGCCCGGCTCCATCACGCGTGAGGCCACCGAGCGGTCCATCGGCGCGTTCTTCGACGCGATCGCGTTGAGTCTCGATGCGCTCGACACTGTGCCCGGTGCCCGCGCCGCGCGCGCCTCGCAGGTGCTGTCGAACGACGTGCCGCGGTACCTCCGCACGCTCGCGAAGGTCGAGGACGAGGGGTATCGCGAGCGGCTGTTCCGCGGGGCGCTCGACCTGCTGGCGGAGCCGGACCTCGATCTCGCCGAGGCGCCGGCCGAGGCGCGGGTCGTCTACGCGCTGCTGCGGGCCGGACGCGCGTCCGACGTCGCGACGTTCGTCGAGCAAGGCGGGTTCGAGCTCGCCTCGCTCCGATCGGACGAGGTGGGTGGGGAGCCCGCGCTGGTCTTTCCCTTCACGGGCGACCCGGACGTGCCCGACGAGGCGCGTGTCCTGTCGCAGCGGCAGACGCCGCTCGACGCGACGATCCTGCGGGCGCACCTCGACGAGTCCGGCCTGCGCCTGACGGTCGCCGCGTGGCTGCGCCATGTCGACGGCGATGCGCCGACGTGTCGTGCCTGGCTGCGCGACATCACGGGCTGGGAGCGCGAGTTCACCGTGGCGCCCTCCGCGGAGTTCATCGGCCATCGGGTCCGCACCACCCGCCGCAGCAACGAGGACAGTGTCTGGGATCTCGAGCTGGAGCTGCCCGACCTCGACGACGTCGACTCGTCGGAGCTCGTGCTGGAGGTGACACATCGCGGACGAACGCGTCGAGAGGTCGTCACCCGGATCGATCCGACGGGCTCGGCCGCGATCCGCCAGCGGGCTGGCGACGTCGCTCTGACGGGCGAGGAGCCGTGGGCGCTGACGATCGACGAGGTCGTGCCGTGGGAGGGCGACCTGAGGGACCCGGCGGCGATCGAGATCCCGGCCGAGATCGGCGAGCACGAGGTGCCCGGGCTGGTCGACCAGTCGCTGGCGCTCCGGCTGCCGTGGGACGTCGAGATGGAGGACCGGCAGGGGTACCTCGCGCTCGGCGGGCCGCGCCGGCTGAAGGTGGTCGTGCAGCCGCAGGTGCCGCGCGAGCAGCTGACCTTCTGGTGGCAGCGCGACCACGCATCGAGCTCGGATTGATGCTTGTTGTGTTGGGCCCAATGCGGTAGACTCAGAACATCAGTTCGAGGGTCGTCGGGGGACGCGTGCATCGGGTGTTCAGTCAGATCGAGTCGGGGCCGCGGGCTCTCGATGCGGCACTGGCGTGCGACCTGACCGAGCTCACCGCCGACGAGCTCGTCCGGCTGAATCGGCTGGCGCAGGACCTCGTGCGCAAGGCCACGGCGCTGGGGCTCGCGGCGATGGCCGAGGCCTCCCGCGCCGAGGCGCACCGTGCGGCCGGGGAGATCTCGATGGCCGCGCTCGTCGCCCGGGAAGCTGGGGTCTCGCGTCGCGAGGCGGCCCAGCAGGTCCGCCTGGCCCAGCAGCTCGAGACCGCGCCCGTGCTGCGCGAGGCCCTCGGTCGCGACGGAATGTCGGCCGACAAGGCCCGCATCGTCACCGAGGCCCTCCAAGGCCTTCCGGCCGACCTCACCACCGACGAGCGGCGCGCCGTCGAGTCCGACCTCACCGCGGCCGCGCCCGACCTCCCGCTCGAGCAGCTGCGCCGCAAGGCCCGCCGCGCGGTCGAGGTCGTCGACGTGCGCCGCGCCGACGCGATCGAGAACCAGCTCCTCGACGGCGAGGAACGCCGCAGGCCGCCGAGGCCTCGTTCTGGATGATCCGACCCGATCCCGCCACCGGCCTGGTCAAGGGCGGCTTCGAGGTCGACGCCGTCACGGGCGACCTGCTGCGCTCCCTCATGGACTCCGCCACGGCGCCCCGCAAGCAGGACGGCGTCATCGATCGTCGGCGCGCCCAGGGCGAGGCGTTCGTCCGGCTCGTGCGCCACCTGCCGAAGGACGGCTTCGGCAACCACGGCGGCGTGCCGGCCACGCTCGTCGTCACGGTCGACGAGGCCAGCCTGCGAGGCGCCACCGACCGCGCCGGGGTCACCGAGCACGGCACGGCCGTCTCCGCCGGCCAGCTCCGGCGCCTCGCCTGCGACGCGGGCATCCTGCCCCTGGTGCTGAGCGGCGAGTCCCAGGTCCTCGACCTCGGGCGCGAGGAGCGGCTCCACTCCGTCGCCCAGCGACGGGCACTGGCGCAGCGCGACCTCGGCTGTGCCTTCCCCGGCTGCGACCGGTCACCCGGCTGGTGCGAGAGCCACCACCTCGTGCCGTGGTCACGCGGCGGTCCCACCACCGTCGACGACGGGGTGCTGCTCTGCTCACGCCACCACCACGAGGTGCACGACCGCGACTGGGATCTCCGACTCCATCCCACCGACCAGATCGTCGAGTTTCGCCGGCGTCCCGGCGAGCCCTGGCGACGCAACCACCACTACCGACCCCTGAGCCTCACCGGGTGACCCGACCCGCGCCCACCGATCGGTAGGTTGACCGGATGGATCTCGTGCGCAGGATCGTGCAGCGGCTGCGCCGGCACGGCGACGCCCCGTCGCCGCCGGCCCTCGCCAAGCGCGTGCGCACCGCCTTCCGGCTCGACGCCCAGCAATGGCGGGCCCTCGTCGCCGAGGCCGAGTCCGGAGCCGCCACCTGGAACCGCGCCGACTGGCTCGACCTGCCCGTCCGCGACCGCGCGGCCCTCTACGCGGCCGCGCACGGCGACCGCGAGACCGTGGACCGGCTGGCAGAGTCGCGCACCGTCCACGGGCCCTCGTTCCTCGTCCATCGCGGCACGCATCGCATCGACCTCGGCGAGGGCATCGAGGTTCCCGGCTGGCTGCTCGCCGCGCAGGAGCACGACCTCGCCCTCCGCGTCACCGTCGAGGCCGCCGGCTCGTCGCCCGTGTACGTCGCCGGCACCAGCTTCATCTCCGGCCTCGCCTTCGACCCCGACGTCGACACCGTCGCGGTGACCGCGACGACGAGCGACGGCACCGTCGAGGCGGACGTCACGATGCGGCCCGACCCGGTCGCCGACGCCGAGAGCGGGGAGCGGTGGGCCGACCAGACCGGCGCGTCCTGGTGGACCGCGATCGGCCTCGACCGTAGCCAGCCGATCACCCTCACCGTCACGGTCACGTCCGACCAGGTCGTCCGCACGGCCGAGGTCGTCGTGCCCGCGCTCGACGGAGCCGTGCCCCTCGCCGTCGTCCCCACCGCGTCCGGCGTCCGCCTCGCCGCCGGCGACCACGAGCTGACCGTGGCGGCCGTCTCCGAGGCCTGGGGAGGCGGGCCGTCCCCACTGCACCTCGACGCCCGCGTCGACCGGTTCGGTGCGGCCGCCACCATTCCCGCCGGTCGCTTCGCCGTCACCGCCGACGTGCCCCTCGACCTCGCCGACCCGGCAGCGCTGGCGCTGCCCCTGGCCGAGCGGGCGATCGACCTCGTCGACCTGCTCGTCACGGCACGCGGCTGGACCTCCGGCGAGCCCGGCGTCGCCCTCGTCGTCAGGAACCCGATCCCCGTGGAGGACCGGGGCCGCCGTCGTCAGCGACTCCTCCTCGACGAGGTCCGCGAGAACGCCGGTCCGCTGCGCGACCGTGCCGTCGCCATGTGCTTCGGCGGCAGCGGTGCCGGCGACAGCGTGGCACCCGTCGCGCGTGAGCTGGTCCGTCGCGGCATCCCCGTCGACTTCGTCGTCACCGACCACTCCGTCGCCGTGCCCGAGGGCTCCCGTCCGATCCTGCTGCACTCCCGCGAGTGGCACGACGCGTTCACCCACGCGAGGTACCTCGTCAACAATGCGGAGTTCCCGCACTACGTCCGCTTCCGCGAGGGTCAGCGCTACCTCCAGACCTGGCACGGCACCCCGCTCAAGCGGATCGGCCGCGACATCGCCTCGCCGCGGCTCTCGGCCGGCTACACCGCGGCGATGGCGCGCGAGGCCGGCGCGTGGGAGGCGCTGCTCGCGCAGAACTCCTTCGCCGCAGGCGTGCTGCCGCAGGCGCTCGGCTTCGACGGCCGGGTCATCCTCGAGGGCTACCCGCGCAACGACGCGCTCGCCGGAGAGGGGGCCGATCTCCTGCGGCAGTCCACGCGCGAGGCGCTCGGGCTCGGCGACGAGCGCGTCGTCCTGTACGCCCCCACGTGGCGCGACACCGCCCGCACCGAGCAGGGCCGCCGCGCCTTCGTGTCGCACCTCGACGCGGCGCGGGTGCACGAGCGCACCGGCGCCACCGTCCTGCTCCGCAGCCACAGCAACGCCGCGGCGGGGCGAGGCCGGATCAGCTCACCCGGCGTCCTCGACGTCACCGCGCACCCCGACATCACGGCGCTGCTCGCCGCCGCCGACGTGCTCGTCACCGACTACTCCTCGGTGATGTTCGACTTCGCCGTCACCGAGCGGCCCCAGGTGCTGCTCGTGCCCGACGTGGAGGAGTACCGCGACGACCGCGGCTTCTACCTCGACCTCCAGGAGACGCCGCCGGGACCGATCGCGACCTCCACCGACCAGGTGATCGAGGCGCTCGCGGGAGCCTCGTCGGACCAGGCGCGCGCGTTCCGCCAGCGGTACGCCCCGCTCGACGACGGCCACGCCGCCGCGCGCGTGGTCGACGCGTGGCTGGGACCTCAGGAGCCGAGCAGCCCCAGCAGGTAGCCGCCGTAGCCGCTCTTCACGAGGGGGCGGGCCAGCTCGGCCAGCTGCTCGTCGGAGAGCCAGCCCAGCCGCCACGCGATCTCCTCGGGGCACGAGACCTTCAGCCCCTGCCGCTTCTCGATCGTGCGGACGAACGCGCCCGCGTCGGCGAGGTCGTCGAACGTGCCGGTGTCGAGCCAGGCGGTGCCGCGCGGCAGCACCTCCACCTGCAGCGTGCCCTCGTCGAGGTACGTGCGGTTGAGGTCGGTGACCTCCAGCTCGCCTCGCGCGGACGGCCGCAGCGCGCGGGCGCGCTCGACCACCGTGTCGTCGTAGAAGTACAGGCCCGGCACGGCGTAGTTGCTGCGCGGGACGCTCGGCTTCTCCTCCAGGGAGATCGCCCGCCCCTCGGCGTCGAACTCCACCACGCCGTAGGCTCGCGGGTTGGCCACGTGGTAGCCGAACACCGCAGCACCGACGGTCTGGTCGAACCGCTGCAGGTTCGTGCCGAGGCCCGCGCCGTAGAAGATGTTGTCGCCCAGGACCAGCGCCGAGCCCTGGTCGCCGATGTGGTCGGCACCGATGAGGAACGCCTGCGCGAGGCCGTCGGGCGACGGCTGCTGCGCGTACGTCAGGTTGATCCCGAACCGCGACCCGTCGCCGAGCAGGCGCTGGAACGCCTCGGCGTCGTGGGGCGTCGTGATCACCAGGATGTCGCGGATGCCCGTGGCCATGAGGGTCGACAGCGGGTAGTAGATCATCGGCTTGTCGTAGACGGGCACCAGCTGCTTGCTGACCCCGAGCGTGATCGGGTGCAGCCGCGATCCGGTTCCTCCGGCCAGGATGATGCCGCGCATGGGTGCACCCTACTGTGGCCAAGACCGCCCCGGAGGGGGTTCGATCAGCGTTACGCTCGGCCCCATGCGCCGACTGATGGTCACCGGGGGAGCCGGCTTCATCGGGTCCAACTTCGTCCGCCACGTGGTGGAGCACTCCGACGACCACGTCACCGTCCTGGACAAGCTGACCTACGCCGGCAGCCGTGAGTCGCTCGCCGGGCTGCCCGAGGACCGGGTGCGCCTCGTGGTCGGCGACGTCGCCGACGCCGAGCTGGTCCACTCGCTCGTGACCGACGCCGATGCGGTGGTCCACTTCGCCGCCGAGTCGCACAACGACAACTCGCTCGTCGGGCCGCGGCCGTTCCTCGACACCAACATCGTCGGCACGTACACGCTGCTCGAGGCCGTCCGCGCCCACGACGTGCGCTACCACCACATCTCCACCGACGAGGTCTACGGCGACCTCGAGCTCGACGACCCGCAGCGCTTCACCGAGTCGACCCCCTACAACCCGTCGAGCCCGTACTCGTCCACGAAGGCCGGCTCGGACCTGCTGGTGCGGGCGTGGGTGCGGTCGTTCGGGGTGCGCGCGACGATCTCGAACTGCTCCAACAACTACGGGCCGTGGCAGCACCTCGAGAAGTTCATCCCGCGCCAGATCACGGGCCTCATCGACGGCGTGCGGCCGCGGCTCTACGGCGAGGGTCGCAACGTGCGCGACTGGATCCACGTCGACGACCACAACGCCGCCGTCCTGACGATCCTCGAGCGCGGCCGCCTGGGCGAGACCTACCTGATCGGCGCCGACGGGGAGCGGTCGAACCGCGAGGTGGTCGAGGCGCTGCTGGCGCTGTTCGGTCGCGAGCCCGACGACTTCGACCACGTCACCGATCGGGCGGGTCACGACCTGCGGTACGCGATCGACTCGACGAAGCTGCGCACCGAGCTCGGTTGGACGCCGCGCTTCGCCGACTTCTCGGCGGGACTCGCCGACACCGTGCAGTGGTACCGCGACCACGAGGACTGGTGGCGGCCCGCGAAGGCGGCCACCGAGGCCAAGTACGCGGCGCTGGGCCAGTAGGGGAGCGCGATGAGGATCGAGACGGCACCCGTCCCCGGCCTGCTGGTGGTGCACCTGGACGTGCACGAGGACAACCGCGGCTGGTTCAAGGAGAACTGGCAGCGCGAGCGGATGGTCGCGGCCGGCCTGCCCGACTTCGGGCCGGTGCAGCAGAACGTCTCCTTCAACGCCGCCGCGGGCACGATCCGCGGCATCCACGCCGAGCCGTGGGACAAGTACGTGTCGGTGGCGGCGGGCCGGGCGTTCGGGGCGTGGGTCGACCTGCGCGAGGGGGAGTCGTTCGGCGCCACCTTCTGGACCGAGCTCGACCCGCGCACGGCCGTCTTCGTGCCGCGCGGGGTCGCCAACTCGTTCCAGGTGCTCGACGACGACACGGCCTACTCGTACCTCGTGAACGAGCACTGGAGCCCCGACGCGGTCTACGCCAACGTCAACCTGCTCGACCCCGAGGTCGCGATCCCGTGGCCGCTGCCGGTGGGCGAGATGTCCGAGAAGGACCGCGCCCACCCGCTGCTGGCCGAGGTCGCCCCGATGGCGCCGCGACGCACGGTCGTGATCGGCGCGGGCGGCCAGCTCGGCCGGGCGCTGCAGCAGGTGCTGCCCGACGCCGAGTTCCACGACCTCCCCGAGGTCGACCTCGCGCGCCCCGAGACCCTCGACTCGATCGACTGGAGCGGCGTCGGCACGCTGATCAACGCCGCCGCCTACACGAACGTGGACGGCGCCGAGACGCCCGAGGGCCGGCGGCTGTGCTGGGCGATCAACGTCACCGGGGTCGCCGCGATGGCGCGGATCGCGAACGACCGCGGCCTGACGTTCGTCAACGTCTCGAGCGACTACGTCTTCGACGGCACGGTCGAGGAGCACCGCGTGGACGAGCCCGTCTCCCCGCTGGGCGTCTACGGCCAGACGAAGGCGGCCACCGAGGCGGTGACGTCGGTCGTCCCGCGGCACTACCTCGTGCGCACCAGCTGGGTCGTGGGCGAGGGCGCGAACTTCGTCGACACGATGCGCCGGCTCGCGCGCGAGGGCGTCTCGCCGTCGGTGGTGAACGACCAGCACGGCCGGCTGACGCCCGCGTCGGTGCTGGCCGAGGGCATCGTCGACCTGCTGCGGTCCGAGGCGCCGTACGGCATCCACCACGTCACGGGCCGCGGCCCGGTGGAGTCGTGGGCCGACATCGCGCGCCGGGTCTTCGCCGAGGAGGGCCGCGACCCCGCCGACGTCCGCGGCGTCAGCACCGAGGAGTACCTCGCCGGCCGCCCCGCCGCCCCCCGCCCCCGCCACTCCGCGCTGCGGCTGCCGGAGTGACGGTTTCCCCGGTTAACCGGGGAAACTGTCACTTCACGAGGTTCGCAACCCTCGTGAAGTGACAGGAAACCTCGTTCAGTGGGCCGGATAGGGTGACCGGGTGGCGCGCACCCTGACCCCGATCGACCTCGCCGAGTTCGCGCAGATCTGCGCGCGCATCGACGCCGGCGAGGCCGACCGCGCCGACCTCAAGGCCGCCACGAAGCACCTGCTGGCCCTGCTCCAGCGCAAGGCGCCGGGGCACAGCGTCGAGGTCCGCATCCCGCCGTTCGCCGCGATCCAGTGCATCGCCGGGGCGAGCCACACGCGCGGCACCCCGCCGGCGGTCGTCGAGACCGACGCCGAGACCTGGATCGCCCTCGCGCGCGGCCGGCTCGCCTGGGCCGACGCGTCCGTGCGGGCCAGTGGCGAGCGATCCGACCTCTCGCCACTGCTGCCGCTCGTCCCCTGAAGCCGCTCGCTAGGGTCTTCCCCATGCGCGTGCGACTCCTGCTCCTGTCGGTCCTGGCCCTCCCGCTCCTCGCGGCCTGTGGAGGCGGCGACGACTCCGACGCCGGCTCGAGCGAGTGCTCGTACGTCGAGGAGTCCGCGGCCGCGAAGGACGCGAAGCTCCCGCCGTCCGACTTGCTCGCCCCCGAGCAGCTCACGGTCAAGACCAACCGCGGCGACTTCGGCCTCACGCTCACGCCCGACACCGCGCCGTGCACCGTGAACTCGTTCGCGTCGCTGGCCGAGCAGGGCTACTTCGACGGCACGAAGTGCCACCGCCTCGTGCCCGGCTTCGTGCTGCAGTGCGGCGACCCGTCCGCCACGGGCACCGGCGGCCCCGGCTACAGCTTCGACGACGAGCTGACCGGCGACGAGACCTACCCCGCCGGCACGCTCGCCATGGCCAACAGCGGCCCCGACACGAACGGCTCGCAGTTCTTCATCGTCCTCGAGGACGCCGCGCTGCCCGCCGCCTACACGGTCTTCGGCACGGTCGACGAGGCCGGGATGGAGGCCGCCCGCGCCATCGCCGAGGAGGGCAACGGCGCGGACGGCGTCGCTCCGAAGAACGACGTCGTGATCGAGTCGGTCTCCTGACTCAGACCTGGCGGCCGCTCGACCAGTAGGGCTTGCGCAGGTCGCGCTTGAGGATCTTGCCCGAGGGGTTGCGCGGCAGGAGCTCGACGATGTCGATGCTCCGCGGCACCTTGTAGTGCGCCAGCTGCTCGCGCGCCCACGCGATGATCTCGGCCTCGGTCGCCTCGGCGCCGGGCCGCAGCGCGACGACCGCCTTGACCGACTCGCCCCACGTGTCGTCGGGGACGCCGATGATCGCGACCTCGAGGAGCGCCGGGTGCTCGGAGAGCACGCGCTCGACCTCGGGGGAGTACACGTTCTCGCCGCCGGTGATGATCATGTCCTTGATCCGGTCCTCGACGTAGACGTAGCCGTCGGCGTCGATCCGCCCGATGTCGCCGGTGCGGACCCAGCCGTCGCCGGCATAGAGCTCGGCGGTCGCCTCGGGCTTGCCGTGGTAGCCGGGCGTGGCCTGGTCGGTCCGGAACCACAGCTCGCCGGGCTCGCCGGGAGCGACGTCCTGCAGCGTCGCCGGGTCGACGACGCGCGCCTCGACGCCGGGGATCGGCTTGCCGGCCGACAGCAGCCGCTCGGGGTGCTCGAGGTCGCGGTGCTCGTCGTCGTGCAGCATCGTCACGACGCCGCAGAACTCGGTGAGGCCGTACACCTGGTAGAACGCCGTGTCGGGCCAGTGCTCCTGCGCCCCGCGCAGGATCGTGAGCGGCATCGGCGCCGCGCCGTAGGAGAAGCCGCGCAGGCCGCTGAAGAGCTTCATCGCGTCGGGCCCGGCCTGCAGCAGCATCGCCACCACGGCGGGCACGAGGAACGCGTGGGTGACGCCGGACATCATCGCGCCGGCCAGGGCGGTGGGCTCGACCTCGCGGATGATGTGCCCGGGTACCCGGTTCTTGAGGCCGAACATCGCGTAGGACGTGCCGCCGACGTGGAACATCGGCATCGCGATGAGCATCTTGGCGCCCTCGCCGTAGGCGATGCCGGTGTCGGCGGCCTCGGTGTGGGCGACGAGGTTGCGCTGGGTCAGCAGCACGCCCTTGGGGCGTCCGGTCGTGCCCGAGCTGTACATGATGACGACCGGGTCGTCGGCGGTGACGTCGTCGGCCTGCTCGAGAGGCTCGCCCGCGGACTGCCAGGCCTCGAACTCGTCGGCGTCGCCGCCCATCACGACGATCCGCTCGACCGTGGTGAGCCTCTCGTGGATGACCTCCACCTGGTCGAGCAGCTCGTGCCCGACGAACAGCAGCTTCGCGCCGGCGTCGTTGATCGTGTAGTCGAGCTCGTCGCCGGCGAGGCGCCAGTTGACGATCGCCGTGGCCGCGCCGACCAGGCTCGCGCCCAGCACCAGCTGCAGGATCGCGGGGTTGTTCTTGTCGACGACGGCGATGTGGTCGCCGTGCCCGATGCCCTCGGCGCGCAGCGCGCCCGCGGTGCGCCGGACCGACTCCCAGACCTGCGCCCAGGTCCACTCGCGCCCTTCGTAGATCCAGCCGGTCTCGTCGGGCGAGGCCTGCGCGGCGGCGCGCGCGTGGTCGGCGATGAAGGCGGCATCGGTCATGAGGTCTCCTGGAGGCCGGTGGTGAGGTGCGTCACACGCTAGTGCTCCGGAGCGCCGCAGGGAAGACTTCCAGTCAAGGTTGACTGTTAATGAGGATTCCGGCTTTCCGGTGCCGGTCGGGGAACGCGCCGACGGCCGGTAGACTGGGACCCGTGCCCCGCGGAGATGGTCTCCTGACCCACGAGCTCGACCCCAGCGACGCCGGCCCCCAGGACGCCTGTGGCGTGTTCGGGGTCTGGGCCCCCGGTGAGGAGGTCGCCAAGCTCACCTACTTCGGTCTCTACGCCCTGCAGCACCGCGGGCAGGAGTCGGCCGGCATCGCCGTGAGCAACGGCCGGCAGATCCTCGTCTACAAGGACATGGGCCTGGTGTCCCAGGTCTTCGACGAGGCCACCCTGGAGTCCCTCGCCGGCCAGATCGCGATCGGCCACGCGCGCTACTCCACCACCGGCGCCAGCGTGTGGCAGAACGCCCAGCCCACGTTCCGGCCCACCGCCCAGGGCTCGGTCGCGCTGGGCCACAACGGCAACCTGACCAACACCCACGAGCTCGTCCAGCTGCTGCGCGAGCGCACCGAGGGCGACGCGAAGTCCGCCTCCGCCGAGACCGCCACCACCGACACGTCGGTCATGGCCTCGCTGCTGGCGTCCTACCGCGACCGCTCGGTCGAGGACGCGGCGCTCGAGGTGCTGCCGCAGCTGCGCGGCGCCTTCTCCCTCGTCTTCATGGACGAGACCACGCTCTACGGCGCGCGCGACCCGCAGGGCATCCGCCCACTCGTGCTGGGCCGGCTCGAGCGCGGCTGGGTCATCGCCAGCGAGACCGCCGCCCTCGACATCGTCGGCGCCTCGTACATCCGCGAGATCGAGCCCGGCGAGTTCGTGGCGATCGACGAGAACGGCCTGCGCAGCAGCCGATTCGCCGAGGCCGCGCCGAAGGGCTGCATCTTCGAGTACGTCTACCTCGCCCGCCCCGACACCACGATCAACGAGCAGCGCGTGTTCAGCGTGCGCGAGCGGATCGGACGCAAGCTCGCGAACACCGCGCCCGTCGAGGCCGACCTCGTGATCCCGGTGCCCGAGTCGGGCACGCCCGCCGCGATCGGCTACGCCGAGGAGAGCGGCATCCCGTTCGGCCACGGCCTGGTCAAGAACTCCTACGTGGGCCGCACGTTCATCCAGCCGTCGCAGACGATCCGCCAGCTCGGCATCCGGCTCAAGCTCAACCCGCTGCGCGACGTCATCGCCGGCAAGCGCCTCGTCGTCGTCGACGACTCGATCGTGCGCGGCAACACCCAGCGCGCGCTGGTGCGGATGCTGCGCGAGTTCGGCGCGGCCGAGGTGCACGTGCGCATCTCCAGCCCGCCGGTGAAGTGGCCGTGCTTCTACGGCATCGACTTCGCCTCGCGCGCCGAGCTGATCGCCAACGGCCTGAGCGTCGACGAGATCTGCCGCTCGATCGGCGCCGACAGCCTGTCCTACGTCTCGCTCGACGACCTGATCGAGGCGACGCACGTCCCCGCGGACAACCTGTGCCGCGCCTGCTTCGACGGCATCTACCCGGTGGAGCTGCCGGACGACGACCTCATCGGCAAGCACCTGCTGGAGCTGCCGCACAACGGGACCGAGCCCCTGAAGGTGATCCAGTGACCTCGTACGCCTCCGCCGGAGTCTCCATCGAAGAGGGCGACCGCGCGGTCGAGCTCATGAAGCAGTGGGTCGCCAAGGCCACCCGCCCCGAGGTCGTCGGCGGCATCGGCGGCTTCGCCGGCCTCTTCGACGCCTCGGCCCTGAAGGACTACCGCCGCCCCCTGCTGGCCACCAGCGCCGACGGCGTGGGCACCAAGGTCGCGATCGCGCAGCGCATGGATCGCCACGACACGATCGGGTTCGACCTGGTCGGCATGCTCGTCGACGACCTCGTCGTCTGCGGCGCCGAGCCGCTGTTCCTGACCGACTACATCGCCTGCGGCAAGGTCGTCCCCGAGCGCATCGCCGACATCGTCAAGGGCATCGCCGCGGCGTGCGCCGAGACCGGCACCGCGCTGCTCGGCGGCGAGACCGCCGAGCACCCGGGCCTGCTGGGCGCCGACGAGTACGACGTCGCCGGCTCCACCACCGGCGTGGTCGAGGCCGACCGCCTGCTCGGCGCCGACCTCGTGCGCGACGGCGACGTCGTGATCGCGATGGCCTCGTCCGGCCTGCACTCCAACGGCTACTCGCTCGTGCGCCACGTCTTCTTCGAGAAGGCCGGCTGGGAGCTCGACCGCGAGGTGCCCGAGTTCGGCCGCACCCTCGGCGAGGAGCTGCTGACCCCCACTCGCCTCTACACCAAGCCGTGCCTGGCGCTGGCCGACGGCGTCGAGGTCCACGCGATGTCCCACATCACCGGTGGCGGCCTCGCGGCCAACCTCGAGCGCGTGCTGCCCGACACGGTGTCGGTGCGGCTCGACCGGTCCTCGTGGACGCCGGCGCCCGTCTTCACCCTCGTCGGCGAGCTCGGCGGCGTATCCCAGGCCGACCTCGACCAGGCGCTCAACATGGGCGTCGGCATGGTCGCGATCGTCGCGCAGGACGCGGCCGACGCGGCGGTCTCGCTGCTGTCCGATCAGGGCGTCGACGCGTGGATCGCGGGCGAGGTCGCGGCGGCCGATGTGCACGGCAAGGGCGGCTCCGTCACCCTCGGCTGAGAATATTCGCTGCAATCCCGGCTCCCGCACTCGCCGAGCCGGGGCCGCTTCATGCGATCTGGGAGTGTTTGGGTACGCTGGTACCACGACATACTGGACCACTGAGTGCGAGGGGGTCGAGCCCATGGGCCGCGGCCGTGCCAAAGCGAAGCAGACCAAGGTCGCTCGCGATCTCAAGTATCGGACATTGGACACTGACTTCAATGATCTCGAACGAGAACTTCACGGAGAGTCCGGGGATCCCATCCCGGATCAGTACGCTGATCTCGCCAAGAAACTGGGAGGCCCTGCCGCCAGTTGAGCGGTAGGGCAGACGTCTCTCCCCGCCCTCGGGCGGAACCCACCGAATCGTCACCCGTGGGGCACCTGTGTGCCCCACGGGTCTCGGTGCTGCTCCCTCAGCGCGACAGCTGGCTGGGCCACCAGAACCGGCGGCCGCACAGGGCCACCAGCGCCGGCGTCGCGACACCGCGCACCAGCACGGTGTCCAGCAGCACGCCGAAGCCGACGACGACGCCGAGCTGTGCCAGCAGCACGAGCGGCAGCACGCCCAGCACGGTGAACACGGCGGCCAGCAGGACGCCGGCGCTCGTGATGACGCCGCCGGTCACGGCGAGCGCCTTGACGATCGACTCGGTGGCGTCGTGCGTCAGCGCCATCTCCTCGCGCGCCCGCGCGGTGAGGAAGATGTTGTAGTCCACGCCCAGGGCGACCAGGAAGATGAACGCGAGCAGCGGCGTGCTGACGTCCATCGCCGACCAGCCGAGCACGTGGTCGAACAGCAGCCAGCCGACGCCCAGCGCCGACAGGTAGGACAGCACGGTGGTCGCGCAGAGCACCACCGCGGCCACGACCGAGCGCAGCAGGATCAGCAGCATCAGCAGGACGATCACCAGCACCACCGGGATGACCTTGAGGCGGTCGTCGGCGGCGGTCTGGGCCTCGTCGAGCGCCTGGGCGTCCGGTCCTCCGACGAGGGCGTCGGGATCGGCGTCCTTCACGGCGCTGCGGAGGTCCTCGATCGTGCTCAGGGCCTGCTCGCTCTCGGGCGCGACCGAGAGCACGACCTGCACCTCGGCGACGTCGTCGGAGGCGCCGGCGGGGCGGGCGCTCTCGACGCCCTCGACCTCGTTCGCGGCGGCCGTGACGTCCTCGACCTTGTCGGGCGTGGTCGCCACGGTGGTGGGCGCCGAGATGCCGGCGGGGAACGCGTCCTGCAGCGTCTCCTGGGCCTGGATCGACTCCGGCGTGTCGAGGAACTGCTCGCTCTGGCCGAGACCGGTCGAGAGGGTCAGCGCGCCAGCGGCCATGGCGCCGAGCACGGCGATCGAGGCGATCGCGACGGGCCACGGGCGCGACGTGACGGTCCTGCCCACGCGGTACCACCAGCCACGCTCGCTGGGGTCGTCGTCGCCATTGCGGGGCACGAACGGCCAGAAGAGCCAGCGGCCCGGCAGCACCATCGCCGACGGCAGGATCAGCAGCGCGAACGCCACCGCGATGACCAGGCCGATGGCACCGGCCAGGCCGATGCCGCTCACGAAGGGGGAGTCGGCGATCAGCAGGGAGAGCAGCGCGAGGATCACGGTGCCCGAGCTCGACAGGATGGCCGGTGCGGCGCCGCCGACGGCGGTCCGCATCGCCTCGTGGCGGGACTCGTGGCGACGCAACTCCTCGCGGTAGCGGGCGATGAGCAGCAGGGCGTAGTTGGTGCCGGCGCCGAACACCAGGACCGACGTGATGCCGGTGATCGAGCCGTCGATCTCGAAGCCGAAGAGGCCGGAGGCGCCCTCGAGCACCTTCGCGGCCACGCGGTCACCGATGCCGATGACGGTGAGCGGCACGAGCCACAGCCACGGGCTCCGGTAGGTGACGATCAGCAGCACCGCGACGACCGCGGCGGTGACGGCGAGCAGGCGCACGTCGGCGCCGTCGAACACGGCACCGAGGTCGGCCTGGACGGCAGGGGCGCCGGTCACCTCGGCCGTGACGCCGTCGGGCAGGTCCTGCTTGGCGACCTCGCGGATGCGGTCGACCAGCTCGGCGTTCTCGTCGTTGCTCAGGCCGGACTTCACCGGGATCGCGACGATCGCGGCGGCGCCGTCCTCCGACGGCACGGGCGGGCTGGCCTGGAGGTCGAGCTCGGAGCCCAGGGTCTGCGCGCGCTCGCCGAGCGCCTGCAGGTCCTGCGGCGACAGGCCCCCGTCACGCGAGTAGACGACGATCGCGGGGGACTCGTCGGCCTCGGGCAGCTGGTCGAGCAGCGCCGCGGCACGCGAGGCCTCGGCCGAGTCGGGGAGGTTCGAGCCGGCCTCGTTGCCCGAGGTCGGCTCGGGGGCGAAGGCCATGACCAGACCGGAGACGATCAGTCCCAGCAGCACCACGACGATGGATCGGCGCGGGCCCACGAGGCGCGCGAGGGGGAAGGACCGATGGTCGACGGGTTTCACGCTAGAAGGCTAAGCGATCTAACTATCTCCCGCTGACGGCGGGCGGGCCCCGCCCGCCCGCCCCTCGGCTCAGCCCAGGTGGATCTGGCTCAGCCGCCCGATCTCGCGGATCCGCTGCTCGGCCTGGCGGTCGGCGGCCTCGGCCGTGGTGATCCCCTCGGCGGCGGAGCGCTCGAGGACGGCGAGCGTGGTGTCGAAGATCCCGGTGGCGCGCGCCTTGGCGCGGTCGAAGGAGAAGCCGCTCGGGTCGAGCTCGTCGGCCACCTGGATGACGCCGCCGGAGTTCACGCAGTAGTCGGGCGCGTAGACGATGCCCCGGTCGGCGACCAGCTTGCCGATGCCGTCGTGGGCCAGCTGGTTGTTGGCCGCACCGGCGACGACCTTCGCCGTCAGCGCCTCGACGGAGACCTCGTTCAGCGCGCCGCCCAGCGCGCACGGGGCGTAGACGTCGAGGTCGGCGGCGATCAGCTCCTCCGTGGAGCCGGCGACCTCGAGGGACGGGAAGCGGTCGCGCAGGCGCGCCACGGCCTCGGCGTCGATGTCGGTGACCACCACCCGGGCGTCCTCCTCGACGAGGTGCTCGGCGAGGTGGCGGCCGACCTTGCCGACGCCGGCGATGCCGACCCGCTTGCCGGCCAGCGACGTGCCGCCCCACGTGAACTGGGCGGCCGCGCGCATGCCCTGGTAGACGCCGAAGGCGGTCAGGACGCTGGAGTCGCCGGCGCCGCCGTGGTCGACCGTGCGGCCCGTGACGTAGTCGCACTCGCGGGCGATGACGTCCATGTCGGCCGAGTAGGTGCCCACGTCGCACGCGGTGAAGTAGCGGCCGTTGAGCGTCTGCACGAAGCGGCCGTAGGCGCGCAGGAGCGCCTCGGACTTGTCGGTGTGCGGGTCGCCGATGATGACGGCCTTGCCGCCGCCGAGGTCGAGCCCGGCGAGCGCGTTCTTGTAGGCCATGCCCTGGCTGAGGTTGAGGACGTCGGCGAGCGCGTCGGTCTCGCTGGCGTACGGGAAGAAGCGGGTGCCGCCCAGGCCGGGCCCGAGGGCCGTGGAGTAGAGGGCGATGATCGCCCGGAGTCCGGAGGCCTCGTCGTGGCAGAAGACCACTTGCTCGTGGTGGGTGCCGAAGCTGCTGGGCGTGCTCATGTTCCCTCTTCCTGGGTCGGCGGGGGTGGTGCCGGCCTGTCGGTGTGGTTGGTGCGCGACCGGGGGTGGTGGTCGCTGTGACCCACGTTACTCGTGCACGTCCCCGGCGGCGGCACGACGGGCGAGGTTGCGGTCCATGCGCCGGAAGAACGGCGCCGTCGCGCGCGTGACGACGCCGGGCAGCAGCGCCATCGAGGTCTCGCCGGCGACGCCGAACGCGCTCGTCACGCGCGAGGGCCGCGAGACGACGGCGCGCTCGATCCAGCGGCTCGCCTCGTCCGGACCCATCATCCTCATCGCGCGGTAGATCTCGGTGCCGCCCGACATCTCGGTGCGCACCATCGGGAAGTGCACGACCGTCGTGGTGATGCCGCGGTGGCCGAGCTCGGCCGACAGTGACCGCAGGTAGGACTCGAGCGCGCTCTTGCTGGCCAGGTAGGCCGAGAACAGGGGGATCGGCACCTGGGTCGAGAGCGTGGAGCTGATCGTGACGTGCCCGCGCCCTTGCTCGAGCATCGACGGCAGCACGAGCGAGATGAGCCGCACGGCCGCGAAGTAGTTGATGGCCATGACGCGCTCGTGGTCGTGGAGGCGGTCGAGCGATGCGGTGATCGGCCGCCGGATGGAGCGCGCCGCGTTGTTCACGAGCACGTCGATGCGGCCGTGCTCGGCCAGGACCCGCCCGACGACATCGCGCGCGGCGGCGTCGTCCGTGAGGTCGACGGGATAGGCGTGCGCGTCGCCTCCGGAACCCCGGATCGCCTCGGCGACGGCGGCCAGCTCGTCGGCGCGACGGGCCAGCAGGCACACGGTGGCGCCCCGCGCGGCGAGCCGGTGCGCGGCCGCGGCGCCGATGCCGCTCGAGGACCCCGTGATGACGATGACCTGACCCGCCGGATCGATGCCCATGGGCTGTGATCGTAGTCACAGACGACGGCGTATCGTGGTGGGGTGCTGGCCGAACTCCTGGACCCGATGAAGAACCCGCTGACGTACGCGGTGCCGTTCTTCCTGCTGAGCATCGCGATCGAGCTGGCGGCCCTGAAGTGGCTCGACCACGACGACAACGTCACCGGCTACGCGCTCAAGGACGCACGGACCTCCATCTCGATGGGCGTCGGCTCGATCCTGTTCCTCACGGTCTTCAAGATCATCACGTTCTTCGCCTTCGTCTTCGTGTTCGCGCACTTCGCGCTGTTCGAGCTCGACACCGGTGCGTGGTGGTACTGGCCGGCCCTGATCGTGGGCCTGGACTTCTGCTACTACTGGCACCACCGCTTCAGCCACCGCGTGCGGATCGGCTGGGCCGGACACCAGGCGCACCACTCCAGCGAGTTCATGAACTTCGGCACCGCCCTGCGGCAGAAGTGGAATCCGTGGTTCGAGTTCTTCTTCTGGCTGCCGCTGCCGCTGCTGGGCTTCGCGCCGTGGACCCTGTTCGCCGCCTTCGCGATCAACCTCATCTACCAGTTCTTCGTGCACACCGAGGTCGTCGGGAAGCTGCCGCGGCCGATCGAGTGGGTGTTCAACACGCCCTCGCACCACCGCGTGCACCACGGCTCGGATCCGGAGTACCTGGACAAGAACTACGGCGGCATCCTCATCGTCTGGGACCGGCTGTTCGGCACGTTCCAGGCCGAGCTGCACCGGCCGCGTTACGGCCTCACCCACCCGGTCGAGACGTACAACCTGCTGACGCTGCAGTACGGCGACTACCGCAAGATGGCCGCCGACGTCCGTGCGGCGTCGTCGTGGCGCGAGCGCGTGGGCTACGTGCTCGGGCCGCCCGGGTGGAAGCCCGACGGCTCGATCGACCGCGGCCGCACCGAGGCCGGCACGCGCTGACGCGGCAGGCGGGTGAGCCCCGATCCTCCTAGGCTGGCAGCACCGACTCCGCACCACCGAGAGGATCCCCGATGGCCACGAGCAAGGTCGAGAAGAAGCTCCGCGAGACGATCTCCACGATCAACGACCTCCGCGGTGAGCTGAAGAAGGTCCGCAAGGCGGCCACCAAGTCCACCTCGTCGGAGATCAGGAAGGTCCGCGAGGAGCTGGCGCAGGTGCGCGAGACCACGGCGAAGCAGATCGCCGACCTCACCGCGATGGTGGCGCGCCTGGCGCCCGACGTGGTCAAGCCGGGCTCCACCGCGACGCCGCCGCCGGCCGAGCCCACCCCCGCGCCGGCCGAGCCCTCGCGACCCACGGACTCCCCGGTGGAGGCCGCGCACGGCGACCCCCTCGGCTCGGCCGCCCGCAGCGCCAGGAAGACGCCCGCGAAGAAGACGACGAAGAAGGCTCCTGCGAAGGCCGACGAGACCACCTCGTTCGCCGGCGAGGCGCTGGCCGCCTCCGACGCGAGTGGACCGGTCGACGCGGAGGTCCCCGGCACGGCCCCTGCCGCCGAGGTCACCCCCGTCGCGAAGAAGACCTCGGCGAGGAAGACGACCACGAAGAAGGCCACGACCGCGAAGAAGGCGACGCCCGCGAAGAAGGCGACGACGGCGAAGACCACCACGGCCAAGAAGGCTCCGGCGAAGAAGACCGCCACCGCCACGAAGGCACCGGCGAAGAAGGCCGGCGCCACCTCCACCGCGAAGCGCGCGAGCGCCCAGGGTCGCAAGACCGCCGCGCGCAAGGCCACGAAGGCCGCCACGCCGGCCGCATCGCCCGTGACGCCGCCGGCCACGCCGGACAACCCGGCGAGCGCGGACACGCCCGCCTCGGACTGAGGCGCGTCGCCGGCCTCGGTCTACTGGGGCCGGCGGTGCACCTTGTGCTGCGCGGCCTGCGCGACGGGCTTGATGACCATGAGGTCGATGTCCACGTGCGGCGGCCGCGTGGCCACCCACGTGATGGCGTCGGCGATGTCCTGCGCGAGCAGCGGCTCGTCGACGCCGGCGTAGACGGCCTCGGCGCGGGCGACGTCGCCCTCGAACCGGGTGAGGCTGAACTCCTCGGTCTTGACCATGCCCGGGGCGATCTCGCTGATCCGCACCGGCTGGCCGTTCAGCTCGAGTCGCAGCGTCTCGGTGACGACCGCGAGCGCGTGCTTGGCCGCGGTGTAGCCGCCGCCGCCCTCGTAGGCGACGCGTCCGGCGGTGGAGCCCACGTTGATGATCGTGCCGGCGCCCGAGTTGATGAGTGCCGGCGCGAGCGCCTGGGTCACCGCGACGGTGCCGAGCACGTTGGTCTCGTACATCCAGCGCCAGTCGTCGAGGTCGGCGTCGGTGACGTCGACCATCCCCTTCGCGCCGCCGGCGTTGTTGACGAGCAGGTCGAGCCGGTCGCCGACCGCGTCGGCCAGACGAGCCACGTCGTCGGGGTTCGTGATGTCGCAGGGCAGGGCGATCGCGTCGATCTCCTCGGCGAGTCGCTCGATGCGATCACGGCGTCGGGCGGCGGCGAGGACGGTGAACCCGGCGGCCGACAGGGCGCGGGCCGTGGCCTCGCCGATCCCGCTGCTGGCTCCGGTGACGACGGCGGTGGGCATGGGGACAGCGTGCCAGAATGGAGCCCATGGCTGCCCGAGGGATCCGACGTGTCGCGATGCTGTCGGCGCACACCTCCCCGCTCGACCAGCCGGGCACCGGCGACGCGGGCGGCATGAACGTCTACGTCCTCGAGCTCTCGCGGCGCCTCGCCGCGCGCGGCATCGAGGTCGAGGTCTTCACCCGCGCCACCTCGCGCCACCTGCCCCCGGTCGTCGAGGCCGCCGACGGCATCCGCGTGCACCACGTGGCCGCCGGCCCGTTCGAGGGACTGACGAAGGGCGACCTGCCCAGCCAGCTGTGTGCGTTCGTGCGCGACGTGCTGCGCGTCGAGGCCCGGCACGAGCCCGGCTACTTCGACCTCGTCCACTCGCACTACTGGCTGTCGGGTCAGGTCGGCACCGTCCTGCGCGAGCGCTGGGGCGTGCCGCTCGTGCACTCGATGCACACGATGGCGAAGGTCAAGAACGCGGCGCTGGCCACGGGGGACACCCCCGAGCCCGTCGGACGCGTCGCCGGCGAGGAGGAGATCGTGCGCCTCGCCGACCGCCTCATCGCCAACACGGCCGAGGAGCGCCGCGAGCTGATCGACCTGTACGAGGCCGACCCGCTCGCCGTCGAGGTCGTGCACCCCGGCGTCGACCTCGACGTCTTCAGCGCGTCCCAGCCCGACGACGAGCCGCCGTTGATCGTCTTCGCCGGTCGCATCCAGCCGCTCAAGGCGCCCGACGTCGTGCTGCACGCGTCGGCGCTGATCGACGAGCCGCACCGGGTCGCCATCATCGGCGGTCCCTCGGGGAGCGGCCTGGAGCGTCCCACCGAGCTCACCGACCTCGCCCACCGCCTCGGCATCGCCGACCGCGTCGACTTCGTCCCGACGGTCAGCCAGGCCGAGCTCGCACAGTGGTACTCGCGGGCCGCCGTCGTGTGCGTCCCGTCGCACAACGAGTCGTTCGGGCTGGTCGCCATCGAGGCCCAGGCCTGCGGCACCCCCGTCGTGGCCGCCGCCGTGGGCGGCCTGACCACGGCCGTGGCCGACGGCGTCACGGGCACCCTCGTCGACGGCCACGACCCGGCCGCGTACGCCGCCGCGATCCGCCCCTACCTGGCGGACCCCGCGTTCCGGGCCGAGGCTGGTGCCAAGGCGGTGCGCCACGCCGAGTCGTTCGGCTGGGACGTCACTGCGGAGCGCACCCTCGACGTCTACGCCGCCGCCCTGCACGACCGCGTGGCGGCGCAGGAGGAGGCACGATGACCGACGTCCGCGACGTGATCGAGGCAGCGCTCGACGAGGCCGGGCTGGAGTACACGCGCCACGGCAACGACGTGTTCGAGGTCGAGCTGCCGGGCGAGCGCAAGCTCAAGACCACGTGCCGGCTCGAGGTCAACCAGCACGCGCTGGGCGTGCACGCCTTCGTCGCGCGTCACCCCGACGAGAACCACGAGGCCGTCTACCGCTGGATGCTCGAGCGCAACCTCAAGCTCTACGGCGTCGCGTTCGCGGTGGACTCCGCGGGCGACATCTACCTCGACGGCCGGCTGCCGCTGGAGGCCGTCACGGCCGACGAGCTCGACCGGCTGCTGGGCTCGGTGCTGTCCTACGCCGACGAGTCGTTCAACACGATCCTCGAGCTGGGCTTCGCGTCGAGCATCCGCAAGGAGTGGCGCTGGCGCGAGTCGCGCGGCGAGTCCACGCGCAACCTCGACGCCTTCCGCCACCTGCGCCCGCAGGACTGAGCCCCCGGGCCCCGTCCCGTAGCGTGGTCGGCGTGAAAGCCATCGTCTTCGCCGACGTCGTCGACGCCTGGTCCTACGTGGGCGCGGTGCGCTTCGAGCGGGCCGCGGCGCTCTACACGATCCTGACCGGCGAGCCGATCGACGTCTCGTACCGCGCGGCGACCTTCGGTGCGGCCAGCACGGCCGACGACGTCGCCGCGGCCGCGCGCATCACCGGCATCGACCTCAACGTGGACGAGGTCGTCCCGGCCGACTCCACCGACGCATGGCGGCTGCTGACGTGGGCCGAGGAGTCGGGCTCGGAGGTCCAGCGCGAGCTGCTGCACCAGCTGTGGCGGGCGCACTTCCTCGAGGGCGCCGACGTGTCGGACGGCTTCGTCCTGGCGAGCCGGGCCGCGCTGGTCGGCCTCGAGCTCGAGACGGCCGAGGCGCTGCTGGCCAGCGACGAGCTGGGTGCCGAGGTCGACGAGCAGCGCGAGACCGCCCGCGCGATCGGCGCCGAGGCGTCGCCGTTCGTGGTCGTCGACGCGCGCTACACGCTCGCGGGCGTGCATTCGCAGGACGACTACCTGCGCGCGTTGCAGTCCATCAGCGCGCAGCCCTGAGTCGGGGTCCCGCGCCCGGCACTAGGCTGTCGGCATGAGCACCTTGGTCCTGCTGCGTCATGGTCACAGCGAGTGGAACGCCCTCAACCTGTTCACCGGATGGGTCGACGTCGACCTCAACGAGCAGGGCGTCCAGGAGGCGCTCCGCGCGCCCCAGCTCCTGAACGACGCGGGCATCGCGCCCGACGTCTCGCACACCTCGCTGCTGCGCCGCGCGATCCGCACCGCCGAGATCACGCTCAACGGCATCGACCGCCACTGGATCCCGGTCAAGCGCAGCTGGCGCCTCAACGAGCGCCACTACGGCGCCCTCCAGGGCAAGGACAAGAAGGCCACGCTCGAGGAGTTCGGCGAGGAGCAGTTCATGACGTGGCGCCGCTCGTACTCCACGCCCCCGCCGGCGCTCGACGACGACTCCGAGTTCAGCCAGGCCGGGGATCCCCGCTACGCCGACCTGCCCAGCGAGCTGCTGCCGCGCACGGAGTGCCTCGCCGACGTGCTCGTGCGGATGCTGCCGTACTGGTACGACCAGATCGTGCCCGACCTGCGCGACGACAAGACCGTGCTGGTCACGGCCCACGGCAACTCGCTGCGTGCGCTCGTGAAGCACCTCGACGGGCTCGGCGAGGACGAGGTCGTCGGCCTCAACATCCCCACGGGCATCCCGCTGGTCTACGAGCTCGACGACGACCTCAAGCCCACCCAGCGCGGCGGCCAGTACCTCGACCCCGAGGCCGCCGCGGCCGCGATCGCCGCGGTCGCCAACCAGGGCCGCTGAGAACGCTGGCAGTGACGTTCGCGAGGTCGAAACGCCGTATCCGGCCCCGAAACGTCACGCCCAGCGCCCTCCCGCAGGTCTAGGCGTACTTGTAGCCCAGACCGCGCACGGTCGTGAGGACCGTGGGGTGCGCGGGGTCGTCCTCGATCTTGGCGCGCAGGCGCTTCACGTGGACGTCGAGCGTCTTGGTGTCGCCCACGTAGTCGGCGCCCCACACGCGGTCGATCAGCTGGCCGCGCGTCAGCACGCGGCCGCTGTTGCGCAGGAAGTACTCGAGCAGCTCGAACTCCTTGAGCGGCAGCCGCACCTCGGCGCCGTCGACCGTGACGAGGTGGCGGTCGACGTCCATCCGCACGCCGCCGACCTCGATGACGCTGTCGTCGTCGACCTCCTCGGGCGCACCGCGACGCAGCACCGCGCGGATGCGCGCCACGAGCTCGCGCGGCGAGTACGGCTTGGTGACGTAGTCGTCGGCGCCCAGCTCGAGTCCCACCACCTTGTCGACCTCGGTGTCCTTCGCGCTGACCATGATGATCGGCACCGACGAGGTCTGGCGGATCGTGCGGCACACCTCGGTGCCGGACAGGCCCGGCAGCATGAGGTCGAGCAGCACGATGTCGGCACCGCCGCGCTCGAAGGCGGTCAGCGCGTCCGGGCCGGTCTCGGCGACGGCCACGTCGTACCCCTCCTTGCGCAGGACGTAGGACAGGGCCTCGCTGTAGCTGGCCTCGTCCTCGACGATCAGGACCTTGGTCACTCGCGCTCTCCTTCATCGACGTCCCGCGCCGGCAGCACCAGCGTGAAGGACGATCCGAGGCCCGGCTCACTCCAGACCTCGACGGAGCCGCCGTTGCCGGCGGCGACATGCTTGACGATCGACAGTCCCAGACCGGTGCCGCCGGTGGCGCGGGCGCGCGCCGGGTCGACCCGGTAGAACCGCTCGAAGATCCGGTCCTGCTCCTCCGGCGCGATGCCCACGCCGTGGTCGGACACGGTGATGCGGACGTCCTCGCCGTCGCCGGTCGCGCCCACGGCGACGACCGATCCCTCGGGACTGTAGGTGACGGCGTTCTCGACGAGGTTGCTGACGGCGGCGTGCAGCTGGGCCCGGTCGCCCTGGACGAACAGGTCGGGCTCGACGTCCTGCGAGATCGTGATCGACTTCGCCTCGGCGTCGGTGTGCGAGTGCTCGACCGCCTCGGCGACGAGCTCGCCCACCTTGATCACGGCCGCGTCGTCGCTGCCCAGGTCGGCCTGCAGGCGCGAGAGGTCGATGATCTGCTGCACGAGGCGCGTCAGGCGCTCGCTCTCGGCCTGCATGCGCGACGCGAAGCGCACGACGGCCTCGGGATCGTCGCTGGCCTCGCCCACGGCCTCGGCCAGCAGGCTGATCGCGCCGATCGGGGTCTTCAGCTCGTGGCTGACGTTCGCGACGAAGTCGCGGCGGAGGGTCTCGACGCGCTGCTCGGTGGTGCGGTCCTCGACCAGCGCGAGCATGAGCCCGTGGGAGAGAGGTGCGACGCGGGCGCGCACGTAGACCGGGGGACGGCGGCGGATGCGGATCTCGAACTCGTCCTCGCGCACCTCGCCGTCGCGGCGGACCAGGCGGACGAGGTCGAGCAGCTCCTCGCTGCGCAGGCGGTCGTCGTCGGTCACCAGGCCGAGGCCGATCGCGGCGGCGGAGGCCCGCAGCACGCGCTCCTCCTGATCGAGCACGAGCGCCGACGAGCGCAGCACCGACAGCACGGTGGCGATGTCCGGCGGCACGGCCGGGACGGGGGCGGGAGGGGCGGCCTCCTGGGACCGCTCGGAGAACCACCACACATAGGTGATGAGCGCGCCGAGCACGATGCCGGCGGCGCCGGCCAGGATCTCTGAGACCTCCACGAGACCGATCGTAGGCCGACCGTCCGCCCGAACCGCCATCGCGGCAGGCCCTGCGAGCACGCTTTCCGCTGGCGTTCACCGCCCGTTCACCGCAGGTCGCCGATCATTCACGCAGCACGCCTACGGTCGACCCATGCGCGACCAGTACTACGAGCAGCTCGACCTCATCGTCGACGAGCTCGTCATCATCACCGACCGGGTGCGAGCCGCCGTGGCCGACGCCACTCGGGCCCTGCTCGACACCGACATCGCCACCGCCGAGACCGTCATCGCCGGCGAGCGGGGGATCGACGAGGCCATCGACGAGGTCGAGGAGCGGGCACTCGTCCTGCTCGCGACCCAGCAGCCCGTCGCCACCGACCTGCGCCAGCTGGTCTCGACCCTGCGGATGGTGGCCGACCTGCAGCGCATGAGCGCGCTGGCCGTCCACGTCTCCAAGATCGCGCGCCGCCGCGCGCCGGAGATGGCGGTGCCGCTCCCGGTGCAGCCGCTCATCCGCGACATGGCCAGCGTGGCCCACTCGATGATCGGGTCGGCGGCGCGGATCGTGTCGGAGCGCGACCTCGACGCCGCGGCCGAGCTGGAGGTCGAGGACGACGAGATGGACCGTCTCCGCCAGGAGCTGTTCCGCGTCCTGCTCGACGGCACGTGGGAGTACGGCGTCGACACCGCGATCGACCTCGCGCTGCTGGGGCGCTACTACGAGCGCGTCGGCGACCACGCCGTCAGCATGGCCCGCCGCGTCGTCTACCTCGTCACGGGCGAGCTGCCCGTCGCCTGACGACCGCACGCGAAAGGGCCCCGGCGATCCGCCGGGGCCCTTTCGTCGTGTGTCGGGGGAGTCTCAGCTGCCGCCGGGGGAGGTGTCGCCCTGCTCGGTGTCGGACTGGCCCTCGTCGCCCTCGGCGGGAGCGGACTCCTGAGCCTGGGGCGCCTCGGCCTCGGCCGGGGAGGTGGGACGCTTCGCGACGTCGGAGTACATCTCGGTGCGGGTGACGACCGGGACCTCGATGCTCACGTCGCCGCCGGGCGTCGCGGCGAAGCTGATGGTGACGTAGTCGCCGGCCGCGACGTCGCTGCGGACCACGATCTCGCCCGCCGCGCCGAGCGTGAGGAGCGCGTTCGGCTCCAGCGAGATGGGGCGCGCGAGCTTCTTCGCGGCGCCGTCGACGGTGACCGACTCGATGGTCTGCGCCTCGTCGGACAGCAGGCCGCCGGAGAAGGTGGCCGTGCCGTCGCCGTTGTCGACGAACAGGCCGTTGTAGACCCCGATCGGGCCGGTGCGCAGGTTGGCGCCGACTCCGGCCTGGTACTGCTGGTTCGTCTGGGCGCCGAAGCTCGTACCGCAGGCGGAGAGCGCGAACGGGGCGGAGACGGCCAGGGCGATGGCGGCGATGGTGCGACGACGTGTGCTCACGCTGGCATGGTACCGAGGCCCACCGCGGACGAAGGCAGGCAGGGTACTCCACTGCGCATGTTATTCTGGTCACCTAGGAAAGGTGCTTTCTCCATGGCTTTCTCTGTCGGCGAAACCGTTGTGTACCCCAACCACGGTGCTGCGGTGATCGAAGACATCGAGGTCCGGAACATCAAGGGTGAGGACCGCACGTACCTCGTCCTCCGGATCATCGCTCAGAACGATTTGGTCGTACGTGTGCCGGCCGACAACGTCGACCTGGTGGGGGTGCGAGACGTGGTCGACGAGGCCGGTCTCGAGCGGGTCTTCAGCGTGCTCCGTGCGGAGCACGTCGAGGAGCCCACCAACTGGTCCCGGCGTTACAAGGCGAACCTGGAGAAGCTGCACTCCGGAGACGTCCTGAAGGTGGCCGAGGTCGTGCGCGACCTCTGGCGCCGCGACCACGAGCGTGGCCTCTCGGCCGGTGAGAAGCGGATGCTGGCGAAGGCTCGCCAGATCCTCGTCTCCGAGCTCGCGCTCGCCGAGAACACGAACGAGGACAAGGCCGAGATCCGTCTCGACGAGGTCCTCGCCTCCTGATCACCAGCAGCACCACGAACGCCCGGCTCCGGCCGGGCGTTCGTGCGCTGCGGGCGCCTCACCACCAGGCCAGGCCGAGGGCCACGAGGTCGTCCACGAGCTCGTCGCGGGTCAGCGGCGGGTCCTCGTCCAGCACGAAGCGCACGGCCAGCGACTCCACGGCCAGCACGATCAGCCACGAGGAGCGCGCGGGGTCGCGCCGACGTGCCGCCGGGGACTGCCGGCCGCCGAGGTAGGCGCGCAGCACGTCGCGCACGCGCCGCTCGAGCCCGAGCCGATCGTCGAGGTGCCGCGCGGCGGGGAGCTCCTCCCAGACCACCCGCAGCAGCGTGGGGTCGCGCTCGAGCGCCGACAGCAGCGCCTCGGCCGTCGCGCGGGCCATCGCCTCGGGGTCCTCGTGGACGTGGTCCACGAGCGAGGCCACGACGTCCTCGGCCAACCGGTCGACGTAGCGGGCGGTGACCTCCTCGACGATCGACGCCTTGTCCGGGAAGTACTGGTAGAGCGAGCCGGGGCTGACCTCGGCACGGTCGGCGACGCGGTTGGTGGTGAGCCGGTCGTAGCCGTCCGCCACGAGCACGTCGCGAGCCGCTGCGACGATCCGGTCCACCATCTCGCGCGAGCGCTGCTGCCGCGGCAGCTTCCTCAGGGCCATGACGCGAATTGTATGCGAGCAAATGCTCGTGTCACGGTGTTCCCATGACGACGGTCCAGGTCCCGCCCACGCGGTTTCGCGCCGGGGGACAGCGCAATGTGCGGTTGGGGCGGGTGCTGAGGACGCTCGCCGGGGTCCGCGAGGTCGACGAGGACCTCATGGAGCGGATCGGGCGGGGGTTCACCGAGCGCGACGAGCTGGGGGCGCGCCTGGCTGCGGCGATGCGGCTGCCGGCCGGCGACCCCGAGAAGGTCTCGATGGCGCAGTTCCGCGCGGCACTCGAGCACGGGGTGGACGACGCGACGCCTCCCTCGCTCGCCGCATTCGTGGGGACGCTGGAGCAGGACCCGCCGTGGCTCGACCGCGACCTCGTCGACGAGGGCGCGCGGGTGTTCCGCCGGTTCGGCCGCAACGCCGCCGACGTGCTACTGCAGCTCTCGCTGATCGGCGGCTACCGGTTCGGTGGACCGCCGGACCTGCTCGTGGCGACGGGCGCGCTGGCCGGGTCGTCCACCCGCCGGCGGCTGGCCGAGACCCAGTCGTGGGCGGTGGCGGTGACCACGCCCGGCGGACTGGCGGTGCGCGGCGAGGGCTGGCGCACGACGGCACACGTCCGCGCGATGCACGCGCTGGTGAACCACACGTTCGCGTCGCGCTGGGACACCGCGCGGTGGGGACTGCCGATCAACCAGGCCGACCAGGCCGGCACGCTCGGCCTGTTCGACGGCACCGTGCTGATCGGCGTGAAGGCGCTCGGTGTCCCGGTGAGCCGGCGCGACTCCGACGCCGTGATGCACCTGTGGAAGTACGTGGGCTGGCTCATGGGCGTCGACGAGCAGTGGCTCGTCGACAGCGAGCGCGAGCGTCAGCGGATCAACTACCACGTGGTGCTGGCGCAGGACACCATCACCGAGGCGGGGCCGCGGCTCTCGCAGGACATCATCTCGGTGCTCGGGGAGCTGCCGCACGGCCGCTGGAAGACCGAGCGCACGCTGAGCATGCTCAGCCTGTTCCTCGGCCGCGAGAGCATGCGCGAGCTCGGGCTGCCCTGGCGGCCGCCGTGGGCGCACGCGATGCTCTGGGTCGCGAACAGCGCCCGGCACCGCGTGCTGGGGCACCTTCCCGGCGGCCGCGAGCGGCTCGAGGACGGCGGCGCACGGGTGGCCCAGCGGATCCTCGCGGAGTACTACGCGTCCGACGACCGCGCCGTCGCGGACCTCCCGACCTGAGTGTGCCTACTAGAGGACCAGGGCGACGGCGATGGCGGCGATGCCCTCGCCGCGGCCGGTGAGGCCGAGGCCGTCGGTGGTGGTGCCCGAGAGCGAGACCGGGGCTCCGATGGCCTCCGAGAGGACCTGCGTGGCCTCGTCGCGGCGGCCGGAGAGGCGCGGCTCGTTGCCGATCAGCTGCACGCTCACGTTGCCGACGGACAGCCCGGCCTCGCGGACGAGGTCGGCCGTGGCGCGCAGGAACTCGGTGCCCGACGCTCCGGCGTAGCGCGGGTCGGCCGTGCCGAAGCGGCTGCCGATGTCGCCCAACCCTGCGGCGGTCAGCACGGCGTCGACCATCGCGTGCGCGACGCAGTCGCCGTCGGAGTGGCCCTCCAGCCCGCGCGGAGCGTCGGGCCAGTGCAGACCGGCCACCCAGAGGGGACGGCCGTCGACGAGCTGGTGGACGTCGGTTCCGATGCCGACCCGGGGAGCGCTCACGCCTGAACCCTAGTCGGGCTCAGAACGTGAGGCGCTTGTTCCGCGGCGCGATGACGTAGACGACGCCGCCGCTGCCCTTCAGCCACGCGCGCTCGAACTGCGCCCGGTCGTAGGTGCGGCGGACCTGCGAGTTCGTGCGGCCCGCGGGGTCGTTCACCAGGACGTCGCCGCCCTTCGTGAAGCCGCGCACGACCATGAGGTGGCCCGGCGTGGCGCTGATCGGCGAGCCGCTCAGCTGGCCGCGGCCGAACGCCACGGACGTCACGACCGGCACGCCCTTCTTGACGTAGGCCTCGATCTCGCGCAGGTTCACCAGGCGGTGGACCACGGCGTCGGTGCTGTACATCGACGCGTAGGCCGTGTTGAACGGCCAGGTGCCCGTGCCCTTGTAGGACGAGTCGTAGGAGTAGCGCGCGGCGTGGTCGACCCAGCGGTCGGCGCCGGACGCCCACGCGTAGTCGGCGGCCTTCGGGCCGAGGCCGTAGTAGCGCAGCACCATCGAGGTCGAGGTGGGCGAGCACCAGGCCTCGCCGCCGCCGCCGTACTGCGGGTAGTGGCCGGAGTGGATCATCTGCGACGACGCCGGGACCTTGAGGTCCACCGTGCTCGTCATGGTGGTCTTCGACGTGCCCGCGGTCTTGCTCACGTACGTCGACGAGACGCCGGCGACGGTGCGCACGATCGGGGTCTTGGTCTTCACGGTCTTGCGGCCTGCCGAGACCTGCACCTGCCACTTCGAGAACGTCTTGCCCGTGACCGCGCGGACGACGTCGGTGTCGACGCGGG
Organism: Aeromicrobium tamlense; assembly: GCF_013408555.1. Classification (NCBI taxonomy): domain Bacteria; kingdom Bacillati; phylum Actinomycetota; class Actinomycetes; order Propionibacteriales; family Nocardioidaceae; genus Aeromicrobium; species Aeromicrobium tamlense. Next base: position 2,619,143 of record NZ_JACBZN010000001.1, on the reverse strand, counting down.
CCAGCCGGTCGGCCTGCGCGCCGAACGTGCGGCGCTGGCCGCCCGCGAGGGCGTGGCGCCACTGGGCGACGGTCTTCCAGGACGACACGGTGGAGCCGCTGGACACGCGCACCTTGACCTTGATCCACGTGCCGCTGGGCATGCGGGTGACGTTCCACGAGGGGATCAGCGCGGTGCTGGCCTGCGGGGTCGCGACCCACGGCGAGCGCCAGGACTTGGCCTTCGCGCCGGCGGGGATCGTCAGCTTCGGCGTGAACTGGGTCAGCTTCGGGCGCGGGTAGGAGGCGGCCTCGGCGGGCGCGGTGGCCATGCCCGGCGCGATCAGGACGGACGTCAGCAGGGCCGTGAGCGCTGCCGCGACGGGGAAGAGTCGGCGGATCACCGGATCAGGCTAAGTGAAAACTGTGGCGGTTGGTAGCGAAGTGACGGCGCTGGTGCGGTTCGTCGCGGTCCGTGGGCCTGTCCGCGGCCGATACGCTGGGGGCGTGACGATGCGCCTCTACGACTCCGCCAGCCGCGAGCTGCGACCGCTCGACCCCGTCGTGCCCGGCCAGGTCGGCATCTACCACTGCGGGCTGACCGTGCAGGGTCCGCCGCACATCGGCCACATCCGCAAGGAGCTGGTCTTCGACGTGCTGCGCCGCTGGCTCGAGCACGCGGGCCTCCAGGTCACGATCATCGCCAACGTCACCGACATCGAGGACAAGATCCTCGCCAAGGGCCGTGAGCAGGGCAAGCCGTGGTTCGAGGTCGCCTACGAGAACGAGCGCGCGCTGCACGCCGCCTACGAGGTGCTGGGCTGCCGCCCGCCCACGTACGAGCCGCGCGCCACGGGCCACGTGCCCGAGATGATCGAGATGATCACCGAGCTCATCGACCGCGGCCACGCCTACCCGGCCACCGACGGATCGGGCGACGTGTACTTCGACGTCCGCTCCTGGCCCGACTACGGCCAGCTGTCCAACCAGCGCCTCGACGACATGCAGGCCGCGCCCGACGCCCCGCCCGAGGGCAAGCGCGACCCGCGCGACTTCGCGCTGTGGAAGGGCCGCAAGACCGACGAGCCCGAGTCCGCCTCGTGGCCCACACCGTGGGGTCGCGGCCGACCCGGCTGGCACCTCGAGTGCTCGGCAATGGCCGCGAAGTACCTCGGTCACGAGTTCGACATCCACGGCGGCGGCCTCGACCTGCGCTTCCCGCACCACGAGAACGAGCTGGCCCAGTCGCGCGCGGCCGGCCAGCGGTTCGCGCGGGTGTGGATGCACAACGCGATGCTCAACCTGGGCAACTCCAAGATGAGCAAGAGCGTCGGCAACACGCTCACGGTCGGGGAGGTCGTCAAGCGCGTCCCGGCGATCGCGGTGCGGTACTACCTCGTCGCCGCGCACTACCGCTCGATCATCGAGTTCAGCGAGCAGTCGCTCGCCGAGGCGGCCACGGCGTTCGAGCGCATCGAGGGCTTCTGCGTGCGCGCCGCCGAGCTGGTCGGTGAGGGCGAGCCCGGCACGGTGCCGCAGGCGTTCGCCGACGCGATGGACGACGACCTCTCGGTCCCGGCGGCGCTCGCGGTGCTGCAGGCCGAGATCGGCGAGGGCAACCGCCAGCTCGCCGACGGCGACACCGCGGCGCTCGCCGCGACGCTGGCCTCGGTCCGCGCGATGCTCGACGTGCTGGGTCTGGACCCGCTCACGTGGGGCACGCAGGACGGCTCGGGCGTCGCCACCGACGCGCTCGGCCAGCTGGTCGACGCGCTCGTCGCGGCGCGCGCGGAGGCCAAGGCCGCGAAGGACTGGGGTCGCGCCGACGAGCTGCGCGACCAATTGACTGCTGCGGGGATCGAGCTCGAGGACACGCCCTCGGGGACCCGCTGGAACCTGAAGGGTGGCCGCTGATGGCCGGCAACAGCAAGCGCAAGGGCGCGATCAAGAAGACCGGCAAGGGCAACCCCACCGCCGGCTCGGGCGGACGACGCCGACAGGGTCTGGAGGGCAAGGGCCCCACGCCCCGCGCCGAGGACCGTCCGAACCACAAGAAGTACAAGATGGCCCAGGCGGCCGAACGGCGTCAGTCGGGCCGGCCGAAGCGACGGGGCGACGACGGTCCCGAGCTGGTGGTGGGCCGCAACTCCGTCGTGGAGCTGCTGCGCGCCAGCGTGCCGGTCGTGTCGCTCCAGGTCGCCGAGGGCATCGACCGCGACGACCGGGTCCGCGAGATCTTCCAGCTCGCGGCCGACCTGCACGTGCCGCTGCTCGAGGTGGCCCGCAACGAGCTCGACCGCATCACGTCGGGTGCCGTCCACCAGGGCATCGCGGCCAAGCTCGAGGCGTACGACTACGCCGACCCCGACGACCTGCTCGACCTCGCGGCCGAGCGCGGTGAGCCGCCGCTCATCGTCATGCTCGACAGCATCACCGACCCGCGGAATCTCGGCGCGATCGTGCGCTCGGCGGCCGGTTTCGGCGTGCACGGCGTCGTCATCCCCGAGCGTCGTGCGGCCCAGATGACCGCCGCCGCGTGGAAGACCTCGGCCGGGGCCGCGGCCCGCGTCCCGGTGGCACGCGCCACGAACCTCACCCGCCAGATCAAGGCCTACCAGGAGGCGGGCCTCATGGTCATCGGCCTGGCCGCCGACGGCGACGTCGCGCTGCCCGAGATGGACCTCGGCGACGGACCGCTCGTGGTCGTCATCGGCAGCGAGGGCAAGGGACTGTCGCGACTGGTCGGCGAGACGTGCGACCAGCTCGTGTCCATCCCGATGTCCTCGACGCTGGAGTCGCTCAACGCCGGCGTCGCGGCGGGCATCTCGCTCTACGCGATCAGCCAGGCGCGCGCCTGAGTCAGCTGCCCAGCACCTGGCGCAGGTAGGCGTTGCCGAACCGGCGCTCGGGGTCGAGCCGGTCGCGCACGGCGACGAAGTCGTCGAACCGCGGGTAGACCGCGCGGAAGTGGTCGGGCCCGAGGGTGTGCATCTTGCCCCAGTGGGGCCGGCCCTCGTGCGCGACGAAGATGTCCTGCATCGCCGCGAAGTACTCCGCCGGGTCGGTGCGGTGGTACTGGTGCACCGCGATGTAGACGTTGTCGCGCTCGTACCCGGTGGACATCCAGATGTCGTCGGCCGCCGTGAAGCGCACCTCGACGGGGAACGAGACGTACTGGTCGGTGCGTGCGTACCAGCGCTGCATCTCGGCGATCGCGTCGGCGGCGGCGGCCCGCGGCAGCGCGAACTCCGACTCGCGGAAGCGGACGCGACGCGGCGAGATGAAGACCTCGTGCGACACGTCGGTGTACTCGCGGGCGCCGAGCAGCGAGCCCGAGAGGGCGTTGATGCGCGGGATCAGCGAGGGCTTGCGCGTCGAGAGCCGCTGGACCTGCTCGTAGACGGTGTTCGACAGGAGCTCGTCGTCGAGCGCGTGGCGCCAGCGGGGCAGCGGCGCGCGCGTCGTGCCGTCGGGCACGCGGTTGTTGCGCTTCGTGAGGGCCTTGTCGGTGTGCGGGAAGAAGTAGAACTCGAAGTGGTCGTTGCCGTCGACGAGCGCGTCGAGCCCGGAGATCACGTCCGAGAGCGCCATCGGCTCCTCGCGTGCGTGCAGCAGGAACGACGGGACGCACTGGAGCGTGACCTCGGTGACGATGCCGAGCGCGCCCAGGCCCACGCGGGCGGCGTCGAAGAGCTCGTGGTCGGGTCCGATCTCGAGCACCTCGCCGTCGGCGGTGACGAGCTGGATCCCGGCGACCGCCTTGGCGATGCCGAAGAGCCGCGCGCCGGTGCCGTGGGTGCCGGTGGAGGTGGCGCCGGCGACCGACTGCGGATCGACGTCGCCGAGGTTCGGCAGCGCCAGCCCGAGCGACGTGAGGCGGCGGTTGAGGTCGTGCAGCGAGATGCCCGCCTGCACGCGCACGAGGCCCGTGCGGGTGTCGGCGCTCAGCACACGGTCCATGCGGTCGAGCCGCAGCTGCACGCCCTCGGGCTGCGCGATGGGCGTGAACGAGTGGCCCGCGCCGACCGCCTTGACCCGCGGGTGGGCGCGGACGAGCGCCACCACCTCGTCGGTGGAGCCGGGGTGCTCGATTGCGTCGGGCGAGGCCGTGACGTTGCCGGCCCAGTTGCTCCACGAGGTCATCCGAAGTTCTTCCCTTCGCCGCGGTAGGTGGGGGTCAGCGAGGCCTGGCCGGCGGCGTCGACGATCGCGACCCGGTCGAACCGCTCGCACATCTCGCCGGCCTTGGCGTGACGGAACAGCACGCGGTCGCCGATCGCCAAGGTGCGGGCGACCTTGCCGCGCAGCGGCGACTGCACCTCGCCGGCGCCCTCGTTGGGGTAGTACTCGAGGCCCTCGGGCCACACGGGCGTGGGCACGCGCGACGTCGAGGCCGGCCCCGAGGCGATGTAGCCGCCGCCGAAGCACGTGGCCGCGTCGCGGCTGGGCTTGCGCACGACCGAGAGGGCGAAGAACGCCGCGGGTCGCGGGGTGAAGGACCGGTAGTCGTCGAACAGGGTGGGCACGAAGAGTCCCGAGCCGGCCGCGAGCTCGGTGACCGACGCGTCGTCGCGCCAGACGTCGAGGCTGCCGGTGCCGCCCGCGTTGACGATCTGCAGGTCGGTCATCGCACCGACCGCCTTGACGATCTTGCGGCGGCGGCGCCGGAGCTCGGCCGTGGAGCGCCGCTTCACCATCGCGATGGCCGGGCCGCCGTCGGGCAGGCCCGCGATCTGTGCGTCGTAGAACATCAGGCCGACGAGGTCGAACCCACGGCGGGCGGTGATCGTCGCAGCGATCCGCTTCGCGTCGCGGGCGGTGTGCACGGGGGAGCGGTGGGCGCCCAGGTGCGCGCCCAGCATCCGCAGCGACGAGTCGACGTCGAGGCACACCCGGATCGGCGGGTGGTCGGGTCCCAGGAACGAGTCGATGAGGTCGAGCGCCTCGATCGAGTCGACCATCACGGTGATGGACGCGAGCCGCCGCTCGTCGGCGACCAGGTCGGCGTAGGCCTCGCGGTCGACGCTGGGGTACGCCAGCAGGATGTCGTCGACGCCCTGGTCGGCCAGCCAGACGGACTCGGCCAGCGAGTAGGTCATCACCCCGCGGAAGCCGTCGAGCGTGAGCGCGTTCTTGATGATCGAGCGCACCCGGATCGACTTGGTGGCCAGCCGGATCGGCTTGCCGCCCGCGCGACGGACGAGGTCGGACGCGTTGGCCCACAGCGCCTCCTCGTCGATCACCGCGTACGGGGTGTCGAGCAGGCTCGTGGCGCGCAGCAGGCGGGGGTACGGGGGAGTCGGGTTCGCAGGAGCCACCGGGCCAGTATGCATACTGGACGGGTGCGTCGACCGGTCCTGCTGCTCGTGTTGGTGACCTTCGTGCTGGCGGGATGCACCGGAGGGTCGGACGAGCCCGAGGAGACCGCGGCGACGCCGGATCCGCAGCCCGCGCCCACGCAGCAGATCACGCTCGACGACCTCGGGATCGCCGGCTGGCCCGCGCCCGACGGCGCGATCCCCGAGCCGCCCGCCCGGCCCGACGGCGTGTCCGCCGCGGAGTACGAGGAGATGACCGACGCGGTCGCGACGTGGGGTCTGCAGGCCGCCACCGACCCCGGGGCGGTCGGCGAGGACCTGCCGAAGTCCCTCGTCGCCGCGATCGACGACGCCGCGGACGCGCAGACCGAGCCCGCACTGGCGCGGGCCACCGTCCTCGACCCCGATCTCGAGCTGCGGGACACGCGCATGACCGCGGTCTGGGAGACCTCGCAGGACGCCGGGTCGGTCGACCTCTCGCTGCAGACCCGCACCGCCTACGAGGTGGAGAACGACGAGGGGCTCGTCCGCGTCATCGGCGTGCTGCGCACCCAGGGGGTCATCGCCAGCGACGGCGCCGACGAGTGGGGCACCCTCACCGGCTGGCAGGAGTTCGGCGCCGCCGACTGCGCGATCGTGCTCGACGGGTTCCTCACGCCGGGCGGCGACTCCGACGACCAGGTCACCGACCTCACGCAGTTCGCCGAGATCGGCAACGGCGACGAGGCGGTCACGCCGGCCCTGCCGGAGGAGGACCAGGTCGACGAGGACTTCGCGCGAGCGTGCCGGGCCGGCCGCGTCTGAGCGTCGTTAGGATGAGGCGGTCGGCCACGGCCGCGCCCCTGTAGCTCAGTCGGTAGAGCGCCTCTCTTGTAAAGAGGATGTCGCGGGTTCGAATCCTGTCGGGGGCTCCGGGCCGTCAGGACCGCCACGGGTCCTCGCGCCGCCCCAGCGTCGGGAAGTGCAGCGAGACGCCGTCGCGGCCCGCCAGGTACCGCAGCTCGCGCATCGTCACGTCGAGGTCGTCGCCCGCGTACGGCAGCGCGCGCAGCGGCCGGTCCAGCGGGCGGAAGAAGTCGTCCCAGTGCGTGAGCACGACGCGACGCGCGCCCACGGCGAGGACGGTGTGGGTCCAGTACCCCTCGACGTACTCCGGGCCCAGCAGCCCGAGCTGGCCGATGCCCAGGAAGACGACCTCGGCGCGCAGCCCGTCGAGGGCGCCCGGTACGAAGCCGGCACTGCCCTGGACGAGCGTGGCGCCCACCGCGTCGTGCTCGACGAGCAGTGACCAGGCCTCCCCGCAGCGGTAGGCGCCGGCGCGCGCGGGCACCGCGAGCGGCTGGTCGATCGTGCCGGGGTAGCGGTCGGGCGGGCAGTGCTCCGACGGCACGGCGGTGACGCGCCAGGGGCCCAGCTCCATCGGCACGCCCGGCGTCGCGGGCCGCAGGCGGTCGTCGGGCAGCCCGGCGCCACGACCGACGTTCAGCGTCGAGGTGCCGCCGACGAGGGCGGCGCCGGTCCGCCGGGCGACCTCGGGCGCGTCCATGACGTGGTCGAAGTGGCTGTGCACGGGCAGCACCGCCTCGAGGTGCGAGGCCTCGGGCCCGGCGAGACCCACCCGCCGCAGCCCGTCGGCGATCCGGGCGAGGTCGGGCGCGATTCGGCCCAGCCCGACCCGTAGCAGGGACGGGCGCGAGAAGAACCCGTCCGTGAGCAGGGCCGAGCGGCCGTCGTCGAACGCGAGCGTCGAGACCCCGCCGAAGGTCACGGAGGGTGCGCCCGCGGCCGCCTCCGGGAGGTCGAACAGGGCGGCGTGGGTGGAGAGGTCGGGGCGGCCGGGCTTGATGCGCATGGCTCAGGACTCTCTCACGCGGCGGCGCGCGAGGCACCCCGCTCGGGCTACGGTCGGGTCATGGACTCCACCGACCTCCCGTCCCTCGTCCGCGACCAGCTCGCCGCGGCGGGCCAGGCCTCGAGCGGCCGCAGCGCCGTCGCGCTGCACCGGGGGCGCCACCACCACCTGCGCCAGACGGTCATCGCGCTCGCGGCCGACCGCCGACTCGACGAGCACGAGGCGCCGCCCGAGGCGACGCTGCAGGTGCTGTCGGGACGCGTCCGCCTGACGGCGGGGGAGGAGTCCTGGGAGGGCGCCGCGGGCGAGCTGCTGGTGATCCCCGACCACCGCCACGACCTGCTGGCGCTCGAGGACGCCGCCGTCCTGCTGACCACCTTCGTTCCCGCGGGCTCATGATCCGCGTCCGCCGCGTGCAGGAGGACCCGTCGCCCGACGACGGGCTGCGCGTGCTGGTCGACCGGCTGTGGCCGCGCGGCATGACGAAGGAGCGCGCGGCGGTCGACGTCTGGCTCAAGGAGGTCGCGCCCAGCACCGAGCTGCGCCAGCTCTTCCACCACGAGCACATCGCCTTCTCGGCGTTCGCCGACGAGTACGCGAACGAGCTCGACGCCAACCCGGCCCTCGACGAGCTGCGCGGCCTGGTCGCCGAGCACGACGTCGTGACCCTCCTGTACGCCGCGCGCGACGAGCAGCACAACCACGCGCTGCTGCTGAAGGACCGCCTCCAGCGGTCCAGCGGCGAGCGCGACTAGGCCGCCGCGTGGCCGTCCTGCTGGTCGCGGCCGGCCTGGCGACCCTCGTGATCGGGGCGGAGCTGCTGGTGCGCGGCGGTGCCGCCGTCGCGACCCGGCTCGGCGTCCCGCCGATGGTCATCGGGCTCACGGTCGTCTCGATCGGCACGAGCCTGCCCGAGCTGGCGATCGGGATCGACGCGGCGCTGCGCGACGCGGGCCCGCTCGCCGTGGGCAACATCGCGGGCACCAACATCGTCAACCTGCTGCTGATCCTGGGGCTGAGCGCGGCGCTCGTGCCCCTGGCCGTCGAGTCGCGCACGATCGTCTTCGAGCTGCCGGTCGTCGCGGCCGTGTCCATCCTCGTGGTGGTGCTGGCGCTCGACGGACGGCTCTCGCGCGCCGACGGCACGCTGCTGGTCGTCATCGCCGCGGTCTACACGCTGGCGGTCGTGGTGCTCGCCGTGCGCGACCCCGCCCGGCCACCGGCCGAGCCCGACGCGTCCGGCGGAGGCCTGGCCCGGCACCTCGTCGTGCTGGTCGCCGGACTCGGGGTCGTCGTGCTGGGCGCCGACTGGCTCGTGCACGGCGCGGTCGACCTGGCGGCCTCCCTCGGGGTGAGCGAGGTCGTCATCGGCCTCACCGTCGTGGCGATCGGCTCCTCGGCGCCCGAGCTGGTGACGACCGTCGTGTCCACGCTGCGCGGCAACCGCGACATCGCGGTCGGCAACCTCATCGGCTCGAGCGTCTACAACCTCGCGCTGATCCTGGGCGTGACGTCGCTCGTCGCGCCGCTGGAGGTCACGAGCGACCTGATCCGGGTCGACCTGCCGCTCATGGCGTTCGTCGCGGTGATGCTGCTGCCGGTGCTGGCCACCGGGCGCCGGATGTCGCGTGCCGAGGGCGTCGCGGCCGTGCTCGCCTACGTCCTGTACCTGGGCGTCGTCCTCGCGGTGCGCACCTGAGACGATGCACCTCATGGAGACCCCCCAGCCGCACAGCGACTTCATCCTCACCTTCGCCTGCCCCGACCGGGTGGGCATCGTCGCGGCCATCGCCTCCACGCTGGCGCAGGACGAATGGACGATCACCGAGAGCCAGCAGTACGCCGACCCCGACACGCGCCGCTTCTTCATGCGCGTGCGGTTCGCCGCCGACCGCCAGGTGGCGCTCGACGACATGCGCGCCGCGCTGGCGCCCGTGCTCGAGCCCTTCGAGATGGACTGGGACCTGCACGACGCCACCGCGCCGCTGCGTGTCGTCGTGATGGTCTCCAAGCAGGGCCACGTCCTCAACAACCTGCTCTTCCACACGCGCCAGGGCCAGCTGCCGATCGAGATCGTCGCCGTCGTGTCGAACCACCCCGACTGGCGCGAGACGGTGGAGTGGCACGGCATCGAGTTCCACCAGATCCGTGTCACGCCCGAGACCAAGCGCGAGACCGAGCAGCTCGTGCTCGACCTCATGGACGAGAAGGGCGCCGAGGCGCTCCTCCTGGCGCGCTACATGCAGATCCTCACCGACCAGATGTGCCGCGACGTGCACGGCCGCGCCATCAACATCCATCACTCGCTGCTGCCGAGCTTCAAGGGCGCGCGCCCGTACGAGCAGGCGCACCGCCACGGCGTGAAGGTGATCGGCGCGACCGCGCACTACGTGACGGCCGACCTCGACGAGGGTCCGATCATCGAGCAGGACTTCCGCCGGGTCGACCACCGCTCGTCGGCCTCCGAGCTGGCCGCGATGGGCCAGGATCTCGAGGCCCGCGCGCTCGTGCACGCCGTGCGGGCGCACGCCGAGCACCGGGTGCTGCTCAACGGGATGAAGACGGTCGTCTTCGACTGAGCCGGACGGCCGAGGCCGGCGCCTCGGTCAGCTCTCGCGCTCGCGCTCCTGCGCGGCGTCGGCCTCGTCGGCCTGGACGTCGGCCACCGTGGGCGCGGTCATCGCCGCCACCGGATCCCCACCGGCGGTGAGCGAGGAGTCGATCCGGTCGTTCGCGTAGCGCAGCACCTCGGCGATGGTGGCCGTGACGGGCACTGCGAGGAACGCGCCGGTGATGCCGAACAGCGAACCGCCCGCGGTGACGGCCATCAGCACGACGGCCGGATGCAGGTTCATGCTCTTGCCCTGCAGGATCGGCGAGAGGACGTTGCCCTCGAGCTGCTGCACCACGATGATCACGACGAGGATGATGAGCGCGTCCTGCGGCGAGTTCGTCACGAGGGTCACCAGCACGGCGATGGCGCCGCTGGCGAACGCACCGACGATCGGGATGAAGCCACCGATGAAGGTGATGACCGCGAGCGGCACCCACAGCGGCTGACCGACCACCGCGAGCGCGATGCCGATCAGCACCGCGTCGATGAACGACACGAGCGCCTGCGTGCGGATGAAGCCGCCGAGGGTGTTCCACGCTCGGTTCAGCATCTCGCGCAGGTGGCCGCCGACGCGGTGGCCGCCGAGGCGCTCGACCCACGGCAGGAAGCGGTGGCCGTCCTTGATGAACAGGAAGGTCAGGATCAGCACGAGGACGGTGTTGAGGACGACGTTGGTGGCGACGCCGATCGTGGAGAGCACGCCGCTGCTGATGTCGCCGGCGCTGTCGCGCAGCCAGTCCTCCACCGAGTTCAGGGCGTTCGTGATCTGGCCGGCCTCGATCGGCAGCGGCCCGTTGACGAGCCAGTCCTGCACCTCGCTGACGCCCTTCGCGGCGCGGTCGGCGATCTCGGGGGCCTCGTCGACCAGCTGCGGGATGAGGATGGAGAACAGGAAGCCCAGCGCGGCCAGGAAGGCGAGCATCACGACGCCCGCCGCGGCGGCCGCGGGGACGCCGAGCTCGCGCAGGCGCTTGGTGGGCGGGCCGAGGACGGTGGCGAACAGGATCGCCAGCGACACGGGGAACCAGATCATCCAGGTGCGGCCGACGCCCCAGCCCAGCACGTAGAGGGCGGCGGCGATCACGATGATGCGCAGGCCCCAGCGCTGGATGACCACGAAGCCCTGGTCGATGAGGACGGCGCGGTCGCGGATGCGTGTCTGGCTCACGCGGCAACCCTAGCGGGGCAGTTCCCACTCCACCGGCTGCGCGTCCTGCGCGCGCAGGGCGTCGTTCGCGCGGCTGAACGGGCGCGAGCCGAAGAATCCTCGCGAGGCGGACAGCGGGCTCGGGTGCGCCGACTCGATCCGCGGCACGTCGCCGAGGCGCGGGGCGAGCGACTGGGCGTCGCGACCCCACAGGATCGCGACCAGCGGGCCGCCGCGCTCGACGAGCGCCGCGATGGCGCGGTCGGTGACCGCCTCCCAGCCGCGTCCGCGATGGCTCGCGGCCTCGCCGGGCCGCACGGTCAGGCAGCGGTTGAGCAGCATGACGCCGCGGTCGGCCCAGGCCGAGAGGTCTCCGTGCGACGCGGGCGCGATGCCGAGGTCGGCCTCCAGCTCGCGGTAGATGTTGGCCAGGCTGCGGGGCACCGGGCGCACGTCGGGCCGGACCGAGAACGAGAGCCCCATCGGGTGGCCGGGCGTGGGGTAGGGGTCCTGCCCCGTGATGAGCACGCGCACCTGCGCGAGCGGGGTGCGGAAGGCGCGGAAGATGGCGTCGGGCTCGGGCAGGTAGGTGTGGCCCGCGGCGACCTCGGCGCGCAGGAAGTCGCCCATCGCGGCGATCTGGGGCGCCACCGGCTCCATCGCCTCGGCCCAGTCGGGCGCCATGAGGTCGCGCAGGCTCACGGGTGCCTCCTGAGGGCCGAGGGTGCCAGCGCGCTCGCCACGAGGCACAGCGCCAGCGGCACCAGGAACGCGGTCGTGAGCGGCACCCAGTGCGTCAGCAGGCCGATCACCGAGGGGCCGCTGAGCAGCGCGACGTAGCCCATACCGGTGACCCGGGCGATGATCGCGGCGCCGTGGCGGGGGTCCACGTTGCCGGCGGCGCTGAAGAACTGGGGCACGCAGCCGGCCAGGCCGATGCCGACCACGGCCCAGCCCGCGATCGCGACGGCGGGGGTCGGCGCGACGATCGCGATCGCCAGGCCCACCGCGCCGAGCAGCGAGGCCCAGCGCACGAACCGTCCGGGTCCGATGACCGCGACGACCCGGTCGACGAGCAGTCGCGTGACGAACATGGCGAGGCTGAACGCGCCGTACGCGACGGCCGCGAGCGCCTCGGTCGTGCCGAGCTCGTCGCGCAGGTGGACGGTGCTCCAGTCGTAGGCGACCCCCTCGGCCAGCATCAGGGCGAAGGCGAGCGCGCCGAGCAGCACGATCTGCGCGGTCCACGGCGGACGGCCGGGACGGTCGTCGGCGTCGCGGACGTCGTGGTCGAGCAGGTGGGGCCGGATGACAACCAGCAGGACGAGGCCGATCACCGCGAACAGGACGAAGTTCAGCGGGATGGGCCAGCCGAGGGCGAGCATCCCCGCACCGAGCGCCGACGCCGCGAACCCGCCGGCCGAGAACCAGGCGTGCACCGAGGACATGATCGGCCGGCCGTACGCGCGCTCCACCGTGACGGCCTGGGCGTTCTGCGCGACGTCGACGATGCCGTTGGCGAAGCCGAGCACGCCGAGGGCGGCCGCGAGGGTCCACAGGTCGGTGGCCAGTCCGGGCAGCGTCACGGTGAGCACCATCGCGAGCAGCGCGGCGGTGACCGCCTTGGCGCTGCCGGTGCGGTCGACGAAGAAGCCGGCGGCCTGCATGCCGATCCACGCGCACGCGCCCATCCACAGCAGCAGCGTGCCGAGCGTGGCGGCCGTGATGTCGGTGCGGTCCATGACCACGGGGATGTGCACGATCCATGCGCCGAGCAGGAATCCGTTGCTGAACAGCAGTCCGGATGTCGCCACCCGGGCGCGCCCGATCGTCGCCTCCACCATTGCACCGAGTCTAGGAGGCCCACCCGTGGCGCCGACGGGTAGCATGGGCGGGTTGTGTCCTCCGCCATCGCCGACTACCGCCGCCTCTGGGGCGCAGCTGGATTCTCGTTCGTCGCGGTGGCCTTCCTGGGGCGCATCCCGCTGGCCATGAGCCAGATGGGCGTCCTGATGCTCGTGGCCCAGGCCACCGGCAAGTACGGCATCGCCGGCGCCACCGCCGGAGCGCTCGCGGTCGCCAGCGCGATCGGCTCGCCCTTCTTCGGGGCCGCGGCCGACCGCATCGGGCAGCGACCCGTCGTGCTCACCCAGTCGATCCTCGGCGCGATCGGTCTCGTGACGGTCGTCTACGCGGCCGACCACGGCGTGTCCTCGGGGACCCTGATCGTCATCGCCGCCGCCACCGGCCTGGTCATGCCGCAGGTCGGACCGCTGGCCCGCGTGCGCTGGCGCCCCGTCCTCGCGCTGCGCGTCAGCGAGGGCCGCATCCGCTCCGACGAGGTCGACCGCTTCGTCGACCTGGCCTTCTCCTACGAGGGCGCGGGCGACGAGGCGTCGTTCGTGCTCGGTCCGGCGCTCGTCGGCATCCTCGGCGTGCTGATCGGCGCCGACGGCGCGCTGCTCGCCGCGGCCGCGCTGCTGCTGGTCTTCGGCTCGTGGTTCGCGGTCCACCGCACCGCCGCGCTCGTGCCGCGCGGCAGCGAGCACGCGCCCACCCACGGCGTCAGGATGTGGACCTCGGCGTTCATCGTCCTGGCCGTGGCCGTGTTCCTCATGGGCACCTTCTTCGGCAGCATCCAGGCCGGCTCCACCGTGCTGGCCACGCAGCAGGGCCACCCCGACGTGGCGGGCCTCATCCACGCGGTGCTCGGCATCGGCAGCATGGTCGCGGCGCTGTCGCTGGCGGCCGTCCCGGCCAGCGTCCTCTACGCCACGCGCATGCTGTGGGCGTCGGGCGCGATGGTCGTCCTGGCGTTGCCGCTGCTGCTCGTCCAGACGATCCCGCAGGTCGTCGCGGTGATCGCGGTCCTGGGCTTCGCGGTCGCGCCCTACCTGATCAGCGCCTTCGCGCTGGCCGGCCTCATCGTGCCGCCCGCCCGGATCGGCACGGCCATGACGTTCATGGCCGGCGGCACGGGCCTGGGCTACGCGACGGGCGCGTCGCTCGCGGGTCGCGCGGCCGACGGCGCGTTCGGCCCCTCGGGCCCCACCCCCGCGTTCGCGGTCACGATCTCGGCCATGGCGATCGCCTTTGTGCTCTCGCTGGCCACGCAGCGCATCCTGCGGAACGCCAAGATCGTCTCCTGACGCGGCTCCGCCGGGACGAACGACGAGGCATCGCGCCCCGCTCCGGTACCCGAATGCCTCATCCTGCGTCGGCCGCGAGGCGCGCCGTCAGCCGATCGCGCGCGGCGGGCCACTCGTCGTCGAGCATCGAGTAGGTCACGGTGTCGCGCCAGCTGCCGTCGTCGCGCAGCTTGTGCTTGCGCAGCACGCCCTCGCGCTGGGCGCCGAGCCGCGCGATCGCGGCCTGTGACCGGTCGTTGCGGATGTCGGTGTGCCACACGACGCGCACGCAGCCGAGCTCGTCGAACGCCCGCGTGAGCAGCAGCAGCTTGGCCTCGGTGTTGAGCCCGGTCCGCCAGAAGCGCCGGCCGATCCAGGTGTGCCCGATCGCCACGGTGCGGAGCTCGGCGTCGACGTCGTAGTAGGAGGTCGTCCCCGCCACCTCGCCCGTGTGGGCGTCGATCTGCGCCCACGGCACCAGCGCCGGGTCGGCCACGGCACGCGCGATGTGGGCGGCCGCGACCTCGGGGGACATGACGTCCCAGCGGCGCAGGTGCTCGAAGACGGCGGGGTCGTCGCCGGCGGCGGCGAGGCCCTCGGCGTGCTCGGGTCCGAGGGGCTCGAGGCGCACGAGGCGCCCGGCGATCGGCACCGGCGTGGTCCAGGGATCGGTCACGGGATCAGCGTGTCAGACGGTCGAGGAAGGCGATCATCAGCGCCTCCCGCACCCGCGGCGGAGCGACGTCGACGAGTGCGTTGACCGGTCCGAGGCGCTCGGGCACCGCGACCTCTCCGCCCTCGCCGGCCAGCCCCGCGAGCGCCAGCAGGCCGTCGAACGCCTCGTCGTCGAGGGTGTCCGGGTCCAGCGTCGCGGCCGCCTCGGCGAGCAGCGGGTCGATGTGGATCGGTCCCTGCTCGGCCGCCTGCGCCACCGACGCGCGCAGTGCGTCGAGGAACTCGGGCACCGACGCGGCCGTGGCCGCCGAGATCGTCAGGTGCAGGTTCGCCGGCTCGTCGCCGAACCGCATCTGCGGCTGCACGAACCAGCCGCGGTCGAGCATGAGGTCGCTGATCGTGAACACGTCGACGGCGTCGTCGGTGCCCACGACGACGAGCGAGGTGTCGGGCCGCTCGACGAGGTGCAGGTGCTCGGTGGCCTCGATGCCGTCGGCCAGCTCGCGGGTGCCGTCGAGCGTGCGGCGGACGAGGTCGCGGTAGCCGTCGGCACCGATCAGCTGGACCACGGCCCACGCGGCGGCGAGCGGTCCGCCGGACTTCGTGGACTGCGTGGTGGAGTTCAGCATCGTGTAGCCGGGCCAGTCGGCGTGCGCGAAGAACTGCGGCCGGCGCAGCGACGCGTCGGCGTGCAGCAGCAGCGACACCCCCTTGGGCGTGTACGCGTACTTGTGGAGGTCGACCGAGAGGCTGGTGACGCCGGGCACCGCGAAGTCCCACGGGGGAGCGTCGGGGGTCCACGGCAGGATCCAGCCGCCGATGCACGCGTCGACGTGCAGGCGCAGCCCGCGCTCGCGGGTGACGGCGGCCAGCTCCTCGACGGGGTCGATGACGCCGTGGGCATACGAGGGCGTGCTGGCGGCCACCAGCACCACGCGGTCGCCCAGACGGTCGATCGCCTCGGTCATCGCGTCGACGTCGGCGCGGTGTCCGGCTCCCACCGGGACCGCGACGAGCTCGACCCCGAAGTAGTGGGCGGCCTTGGCGAAGGCCGCGTGGATCGTGCTGGGCACGACCATCGCCGGGCGCTCCACGCCGGCGGCATCGCGCGCGGTCTGCACCGCCAGCAGGATCGACTCGGTGCCGCCGGACGTCACCGTGCCGACGACCTCGTCGCCACCGTGCAGGATCGAGCGTGCGAAGCCGACGAGGTCGGCCTCCATCGACAGCAGGCTGGGGAAGGCGGTGGGGTCGAGGCCGTTCGTGGCGGCGTACATCGCGACGGCCTGTCGGGCGACCTCGTCGGCTTCGGCCAGTCCCGAGTCGTAGACGTACGCCAGCGTGCGGCCGCCGTGGGTGGGGAGGTCGCCCTCGCGGCGGGCGGCGAGCTCGGCGAGGACCTGCTCAGGCGACATCGGCACTCCTCAGTCGGTCGTCGAGTCGGTAGCCGCGCAGCAGCACGAGGCTGATCGCGGACAGGAGGGCCGGCAGCACCGAGAAGCCCAGCGCGATCGCGAGGCGGGCGCCGTCGGGCTGGTCGACGGTGACGCCGGACGTCGACGACACGTAGCCACCGGCCGTCAGCACGAGCGCGAAGATGCCGGGCCCGAGGGCGAGGCCGAGCGTCTCGCCCGCGGTCCACACGCCGGTGAACACGCCGATGCGGTTGGCCCCGCTGCGCGAGGCGTCGTCGGCGGCCACGTCGGGCAGCATCGCCATCGGGAAGACCTGGGCCCCGGCGTACCCGATGCCCACGAGTGCGGCGGCGACATAGGTGAGCGCGAGCCAGCCCTCGTGCGCCGCCAGCAGTGCGGCCATCCCGATCACGAGGAAGACGGTGGCGACGGCGTACCCCGACCGCTTGCCGCGGGTGGTGGCGTAGCGCTCCCACAGCGGCGTGACGAGCAGCGCGGGACCGACGAAGGCGACGAACAGGAACGTGTTGGCGGCCGTGCTGTCGAGCAGGTCGTCGGCCACGTAGGCCACGCCCGCCAGCACCGTGCCGATCGCGGCGGCCTGCACGACGAACGTCAGCAGCACCGCGCGGAAGTCGGGGTTCTGGGCCACGAGCCGCAGCTGGTCGGCGAACGTGCCGCCCGCGGTCTCGGTGGGGTGCTCGGGCGCGCCGCGCGTTCCCCACCACGCGCCCAGCACGCCGAGCGCGATGACGAGGCCGACGTACGCGCCCATCGCCGCGTGCCCCAGCTGGTCGGCCACGATCGGGGCGGTGGCGCCCGAGACCAGGATCGCCAGCGCGAGGACGACGACGCGCCACGTCATGAGGCGCGTCCGCTCGGCGTAGTCGAGCGTCAGCTCGGCCGGCATCGCGACGTAGGGCACCTGGAAGAACGCATAGGCGCTCGCGCAGCCCAGGAACGCCACGGCCACCCACGCGGCGGCCAGGGCCTGCGGCTCGGTGGGACCGGCGAACATCACCGCGAACAGCACGGCCAGGGTGAGCCCGGCCCGCACGAGGAACGGACGGCGCCGCCCGGCGGGATGCGTGGAGCGGTCGCTGATGCGCCCCGCGATCGGGTTGAGGACGACGTCCCACGCCTTCGGCGCGAACACCAGCACGCCGGCCAGCGCCGCGCCGATGCCGATCTCGTCGGTCAGGTAGGGCAGCAGCAGCAGTCCGGGGACGGTGCCGAAGGTCCCGGTGGCGACGCTGCCGAGCGCGTAGCCGCGCCGGACCCGGGCCGGAAGCTCAGTCGTCACCGTCGGCCGGACCGGTGTCACGGGCCTCGGCGAGCTCGGCCAGGAACGTGGTGGCCCAGCGCTCGATGTCGTTCTCCATCACCTGCTTGCGCAGCGCGCGCATCCGCTTGCGCAGGTCGACCGGAGGCGCCTGCATGGCCTCGAGCAGCGCCTGCTTCATGCCGTTGATGTCGTGCGGGTTGACCTGGAACGCCTGTCGGAGCTCGCCGGCGGCACCGGCGAACTCGCTGAGCACGAGCGCGCCGCGGTCGTCCCAGCGCGTGGCGATGTACTCCTTGGCGACGAGGTTCATGCCGTCGCGCAGCGGGGTGACCACCATGACGTCGGCGGCCCGGTACATCGCGGCCATCTCCTCGCGCGGGAACGAGGCGTGCAGGTACTGGATCGGCTGCTGGCCGATGCGGCCCATGTCGCCGTTGATCCGGCCCACGAGGCGGTTGATGTCGTCGCGCAGCAGGCGGTACTGGTGCACGCGCTCGCGCGACGGGGTGGCGACCTGGACGAACACGGCCTCGTCGACGTCGATCACGCCGTCGCGCACGAGCTCGCCGAAGGCGCGCAGCCGCTGGGGCAGGCCCTTGGTGTAGTCGAGGCGGTCGATGCCGATGAGCACGTGCCGCGGGTTGCCGAGGCTGTCGCGGATCTCCTGCGCCCGGGCGATGACCTCGGGGGTGCGCGAGAGCTGCTCGAAGCCGCGCGCGTCGATCGAGATCGGGTAGGCCCGCGCCAGGACCTTGCGGCCGTCGGGCAGGAAGACGGTGTCGCGCACGGTGCGGTGGCCCACGCGCTGACGCACGAGGCGGGCGAAGTTCTGCGCGCCACCGGGCATCTGGAAGCCGACGAGGTCGGCGCCCAGCAGGCCCTCGAGGATCTGGCGGCGCCACGGCAGCTGCTGGAACAGCTCGGTGGGCGGGAACGGGATGTGCAGGAAGAAGCCGATCAGCAGGTCGGGGCGCAGCTCGCGCAGCATCTGCGGGACGAGCTGCAGCTGGTAGTCCTGCACCCACACGACCGCGCCCTGCGCGGCGAGGGAGGCGGCCTTCTCGGCGAAGCGGCGGTTGACCGTGACGTAGGCGTCCCACCACTCGCGGTGGTACTCCGGGGTGACGACGACGTCGTGGTAGAGCGGCCAGAGGGTGCCGTTGGAGAAGCCCTCGTAGTACTCCTCGACCTCCAGCTCGGTCAGCGGCACCGGGACGAGTCGCAGGCCGTCGTGCTCGAACTCGGGGAGGTCCTCGTCGGCGGCACCGTGCCAGCCGATCCACGCCCCGCCCTGGAGCTTCATGACCGGTTCGAGTGCCGTGACCAGACCGCCGGGCGACGTGCGCCACGAGACCTCGCCGTCGTCGCCGATCCGGCGGTCGACGGGCAGGCGGTTGGCGATCACGAGGAAGTCGGTCTTCTCGGGCGCCATGCGGCCAGCCTAGAGGAGAACGGGCCCGCCCGCCGCGGACCTCACGCGGTGGGGCGACGGTTTCGGCGAACGGGAATGACAAGCGTGTGATTTCGCCGGTACAGTCGGGCACATGGCAGCGGTGGAGAGTCACGACCAAGCGGTCCGCGACGGCGCATTGTCCGATCGCGACCGCGAGATGCTCGAGCTCGAGCGCCTGTGGTGGAAGTACGCCGGCGCCAAGGAGCAGGCGATCCGCGACAAGTTCGACATGACCGCCACCCGCTACTACCAGATCCTCAACGCGCTGATCGACTCCGAGGACGCGCTCGCGCACGACCCGCTGCTCGTCAAGCGCCTGCGCCGCCTCCGTTCGCAGCGCCAGCGTCAGCGCCAGGCCCGGCGTACCGGCTCCGACCGCTGAGGTGGAGGAGCAGCCGCCCCTCGAACCGCGCGACGACCGGCGTGAGCCCGAGCGTCGTCGCCCGTGGCACGTCGTCGTGCTGCCCGCCGTCTGGCTGATCCTCGGTGCCCTCGGCGGCTGGGCGATCATCGAGGCCGTCCGCGAGGACGAGGCGCCCGCGCAGTCCGCGCAGCGCACCAGCACGGGCCCGACGTCCAAGCCCACGAAGAAGGCCTCCGCGAAGCCGAAGCCGAAGAAGACGACCGAGCCCACCGCCGAGCCCACGACCGAGCCGACCACCGAGCCCACCGCGACCCGGTCGATCGGCGTCTCGGTCTACAACCAGATCGGCATCGGCGGCCTCGCCGCCCGCGTCGCCGGCCAGGCCCGTGCCGCCGGCTGGACCGTCGGCGCCGTGGCCGACTGGCGCGGTGGGGTCCCGCAGGACACCGTCTACTACCCGGCGGGACGCCAGGCCGAGGCCGCGCTGCTCGGCAGCGACCTCGGGATCGTGCGCCTCATGCCCGCCACGGGGAACATGTCCACCAGCAACCTGACGGTCGTGCTGGCCAGCCCCCGCTGACCCCTCGTGCGGCCGCGC
Organism: Aeromicrobium tamlense; assembly: GCF_013408555.1. Lineage (NCBI taxonomy): Bacteria > Bacillati > Actinomycetota > Actinomycetes > Propionibacteriales > Nocardioidaceae > Aeromicrobium > Aeromicrobium tamlense. The sequence goes on along the minus strand of NZ_JACBZN010000001.1, from coordinate 2,599,316 downwards.
CATACTCTTCCCATGACTGATCCGGGGCGCACCCTGCTCGCGCTGGACTTCGACGGCACGCTCGCGCCGATCGTCGAGGACCCCGCGTCGGCGTACATCCACCCCGAGTCCCTCGCGGCGCTGCGGCGTCTCGGGCCGATCCTGGGGACGATCGCGATCATCACCGGACGTCCCGTCGACCAGGTGCGCCGGCTCGGCCGCTTCGAGGAGGGCGACGGCCTGGAGCACCTGGTCGTCTGCGGCCAGTACGGCGCCGAGCGCTGGGACGCCGCCACGGGCGAGCTGACCCGGCCGTCGCGCCCCGAGGCCGTCTCGCAGCTGGCCGCGCGCCTGCCGCAGTGGATGCGCGAGCACGATGCGTCGCGCATCCGGGTCGAGGACAAGGGCCTGGCGATCGCGCTGCACACGCGCGGCGTCGCGCCGGGCCTGCTCGACGAGCTGGCTCCGCAGATCGAGGCGCTCGCCACCGAGGTCGGCCTGCACCTCGAGCCCGGCCGCCAGGTGATCGAGCTGCGCGCCTCGGGCACCGACAAGGGCCAGACCCTGCGCGGCATCATCGGCCGCGTCTCGCCCGGTGCGGTCATCTACGCCGGCGACGACCTCGGCGACCTGCCGGCGTTCCGCGAGGCCATCGCCCTGCGCGAGCAGGGGATGGACGTCACCCTCGTGTGCTCGGCCTCCGAGGAGCAGGACGCGCTCGTCGCGCTCGCCGACGTGGTGCTCGACGGGCCCGACGACGTCGCGGCCTGGCTCGGCGACCTCGCCGACCGGTTCGCCCCGGTCTGACGCTCGCCCCTCCCGCTCGTCTCGGCATCCGGACGAAGTGGACGTATCGTGAGACGCGCCCCTAGGCTGGCATCACTCATCCCGAGGGGCAGAGGGACACGGCCCGACGAAGCCCCAGCAACCAGCCGACCACCGGCCAGGTGCTAATTCCGTCCGCGGTCGAACGCCGGCCCGGAGAGATGAATGGAGTCGTCGTGAGTGTCACGATCCCTGACCGCACCACCCTTCGCGAGGGTGCCTTCGGCCCCGCCACCGCCCTGAAGTGCCGCGAGTGCGGCGCCACGCGCGAGCTCGGTCCCCACTACGCCTGCTACGAGTGCTTCGGCCCGCTCGAGATCGCCTACGACTTCGGCACGGTCACCCGCGAGCAGATCGAGGCCGGCCCCACGAACATCTGGCGCTACAAGGCGCTGCTGCCCGTCCCCGCCGACATCGAGGACAGCCCCAACCTCGAGCCGGGCTTCACCCGCCTGCTCGACGCGCGCAACCTCGCGGCCGAGCTGGGCCTGTCGAAGCTGTGGGTCAAGGACGACAGCACGAACCCCACCAACTCCTTCAAGGACCGCGTCGTCGCCTGCGCGCTCAGCGCCGCGCGCGAGTTCGGCAGCAAGGTCTTCGCCTGTCCGTCGACCGGCAACCTCGCCAACGCGGTCGCGGCCGCGGGCGCCCGCGCCGGCATCCGCACGGTCGTGTTCATCCCGAGCAACCTCGAGACGCCCAAGCAGGTGAACTCGGCGATCTTCACCGACAACCTGGTCGCCGTCGACGGGAACTACGACGACGTCAACAAGCTGGCCAGCGAGATCGCCGGCGAGGACGAGGGCTGGGCGTTCGTCAACGTCAACGTGCGGCCGTTCTACGCCGAGGGCTCCAAGACGCTCGGCTACGAGATCGCCGAGCAGCTCGGCTGGCGCCTGCCCGACCAGATCGTCATCCCCGTCGCCTCGGGCTCCCAGCTGACGAAGGTGCACAAGGCCTTCCAGGAGCTCATCGCGCTGGGCCTGGTCGAGGACAAGCCGTACCGCGTCTTCGGCGCGCAGGCGCAGGGCTGCAACCCCGTCGCCACCGCGTTCAAGGACGGCGTCGACGCGATCCGGCCGGTGCGGCCCGACACGATCGCCAAGTCGCTCGCGATCGGCAACCCCGCCGACGGCATCTACGTGCTCGACATCGCGCGCGGCACCGGCGGCGGCGTCGAGGAGGTCGACGACGACCAGATCCGCGACGCGATCGTCCTGCTCGCGCGCACCGAGGGCATCTTCACCGAGACCGCCGGTGGCACCACCGTGGCCGTGCTGAGGAAGCTCGTCGAGACGGGCCAGCTGGACCCCGAGCTCGAGACCGTCGTGATCAACACCGGTCACGGCCTCAAGACGCTCGACGCGGTCGCCGGTTCCGTCGGCCCGCGCGCCACGATCGCCCCCACCTACGACGCCTTCGCCGCGGCCGGCATCGCCTGAGCCGTCCGACCGAAACCACCCGAGGAGCCCCCATGGCCGTGTCCGTCCGCATCCCCACGATCCTGCGCAGCTACACGAACGACGAGTCGCAGGTCAGCGCCGAGGGCGACCGCCTCAGCGCCGTGCTCGACTCGCTCGAGACCGCCTACCCCGGCATCCGGGCCCGCATCGTCGACGAGGACGGCAAGCTGCGCCGCTTCGTCAACGTGTACGTGGCCGAGGAGGACGTGCGCTTCGCCGACGGCCTCGACACCAAGACCCCCGACGGCACCCAGATCTCGGTGATCCCCGCGGTCGCCGGCGGCTGCTGAGCAGGCTTTCGGCCAGTCCGCCGTAGGCGATTCACGCGCCTGCCGATACGCTGGTCCCGGGTCCGGCAGCGGGCCTTCCCCCGCAGAACAGGTGGTCTCATGGTGCATGGCACCGTCAAGTGGTTCAACTCCGACAAGGGGTACGGCTTCATCGCCGTCGACGGCCAGGACGACGTCTTCGTCCACTGGTCGAAGATCGCGATCAACGGGTTCAAGACCCTCGAGGACGGCCAGAACGTCGAGCTCGAGGTGGTCGACGGCCCCAAGGGGCGCGAGGCCGAGAACGTCCAGCCGCTGCACTAGGCATCGGGGCCGGGGCCTCGGCCGACCTCGGGTGCGGGGTCGCTTGAACGGGCGGGATTAGCACTCGTATAGTGAGAGTGCTAGTTCCACTTCTACTTATGTCGGAGACACGCACCCATGGCCAAGTCCATCGCATTCAACGAAGAAGCCCGGCGCGGGCTCGAGCGGGGCATGAACCAGCTCGCCGACGCCGTCAAGGTCACCCTCGGCCCGAAGGGCCGCAACGTCGTCCTGGAGAAGAAGTGGGGAGCCCCCACGATCACGAACGACGGCGTCTCCATCGCCAAGGAGATCGAGCTCGAGGATCCCTACGAGAAGATCGGCGCCGAGCTCGTCAAGGAAGTCGCCAAGAAGACCGATGACGTCGCCGGCGACGGCACCACGACGGCCACCGTCCTGGCCCAGGCGCTCGTGCGCGAGGGTCTGCGCAACGTGGCCGCCGGCGCCAACCCGATGGGCCTGAAGAAGGGCATCGAGATCGCCGTCGAGGCCATCAGCGAGCAGCTGCTCGCCATGGCGAAGGACGTCGAGACCAAGGAGCAGATCGCCTCCACCGCCTCCATCTCGGCCGCGGACACCACGGTCGGCGAGATCATCGCCGAGGCCATGGACAAGGTCGGCAAGGAAGGCGTCATCACGGTCGAGGAGTCCAACACCTTCGGCCTGGACCTCGAGCTCACCGAGGGCATGCGCTTCGACAAGGGCCACCTGTCGGGCTACTTCGTCACCGATCCCGAGCGCATGGAGACCGTGCTCGAGGATCCGTACATCCTCATCGTCAACAGCAAGATCAGCACCGTGAAGGACATGGTCCCGGTGCTGGAGAAGGTCATGCAGACCGGCAAGCCGCTGGCGATCATCGCCGAGGACGTCGAGGGCGAGGCCCTGGCCACCCTCATCGTCAACAAGCTGAAGGGCACCTTCAAGTCGGTCGCCATCAAGGCCCCCGGCTTCGGTGACCGTCGCAAGGCGATGCTGACCGACATCGCGATCCTCACCGGTGGCGAGGTCATCAGCGAGGAGGTCGGCCTCAAGCTCGAGAACGCCGATCTGACGCTGCTCGGCACCGCCCGCAAGGTCGTCACGTCCAAGGACGAGACCACCATCGTCGAGGGCGGCGGCGACGAGGCCCAGATCCAGGGCCGTGTCGCCCAGATCAAGGCCGAGATCGAGAACAGCGACTCGGACTACGACCGCGAGAAGCTCCAGGAGCGCCTCGCCAAGCTGGCCGGCGGCGTGGCCGTCATCAAGGTCGGCGCGGCCACCGAGGTCGAGCTCAAGGAGCGCAAGCACCGCATCGAGGACGCCGTCCGCAACGCGAAGGCGGCCGTCGAGGAGGGCATCGTCCCCGGCGGCGGTGTCGCGCTCGTCCAGGCCAGCAAGGCCGCGTTCGAGAAGCTCGAGCTCGAGGGCGACGAGGCCACCGGCGCGAACATCGTGCGCGTCGCCACCTCGGCCCCGCTGAAGCAGATCGCCGTCAACGCCGGCCTCGAGGGTGGCGTCGTCGCGGAGAAGGTCGCCAACCTGGAGCAGGGTCAGGGCCTCAACGCGGCCACCGGCGAGTACGTCGACATGATCGCGACCGGCATCATCGACCCGGCCAAGGTCACGCGCTCCGCGCTGGCGAATGCCGCGTCGATCGCCGCGCTGTTCCTCACCACCGAGGCCGTCGTGGCCGACAAGCCGGAGCCCGCGGCCCCGGCCGGTGCGCCCGACATGGGCGACATGGGTGGCATGGGCGGCATGGGCTTCTGAGCCACGCCTGATCACAGGACCCCGGTACCGCGCGGTGCCGGGGTCCTGTGCGTCCGGGGGATGGGAGGATGACCGGCGTGACCACGTGGCCCGACCTGTCCCGCACCGACGACGCGCTGACCCCCGAGCACCGGGACCGGCTCGTCGCGGCGGGCGTCGACCCCGAGCGGCTCGACGCCGTCGCCTGGCGCCGGATGGACGGTCCGCTGCCGTCGTGGTGGAACGACCTCGGCAACGTGCTGTACGCCGCTCCCGGGGCCCGGCTGCCCGACCACGTCCTGGCCGGCCTGACGACCTTCTACTACTCCGGCGCGCTCCTCGTGGTGGGGGCGCCGATGGACCACCTGACCTCGCTGCTGGTCGGCGGCGACGACGCCACGGTGTTCCTCGACGAGCGCGTCGTGCTGACCGCCGGCGAGCTGTACTGCGGGCCCGGCTCCTCGATCGCGCTGCACGGACCCCTCGTGGCCACCCGGTCGCCGGTCGTGGACGCGCGCAACGGGGGGCGCGTCGTGGCCGCCGGCGACCAGCTGTGGGCCGCGGGCGTCTACATCGCCACCGACGACATGCACCGCCTCGAGGACGCGGCCACGGGCGAGCGGCTCAACCCGTTCGGCGCCACGATCCGCATCGGTCACCACGTGTGGCTGTGCCGTGAGGCCGTGGTGTCCGGACACGTCGAGATCGGTGCGCACGTGTGCGTCGGCATGCGGTCCGTCGTGCGCGGTCAGAAGGTGCCTCCGAACGTGGTCGTGATGGGGTCTCCGGGGCGTGTGGTGCGTGAGGGGACCACGTGGTCATTCGACGACACGCCGTGAGGCGCGATTTCGGGACTCATTGCACGAAACTTCCAGTTACCCCAGGTGCCCGTGCCCGATTCGTCGACGTGCGACCGCACGGGCACCGGTAAACCGCAGGACGAGATCGTGTGACATGGACGACATCCGCGAATTTCTGAAATGACCAGACAGCCGTTCGACGATGGCCTACTTTCGAGGGGAAAGCAGGGGCGTCGTGCCAGTCGATGGCCGCCGGCGGGGGAAGCCGGCGAGGGAGAGCATCGAGTGGCCTGGAGCCGGGCCGGGGGGCTTGTCCACGGACATGTATCGGTACCACTCCACGTCGCTCTTGGCTGAGTACGCAGACACACAGACATCACGTGGGTCAGCGGTGAGGCGGAGGGGTCCGCAGCTCGACACCGATGGCTTGCATTGGGGAGTGGCAATGACTTCAGCGATCGACGGACGAGATGAGACCGTCCTTCCGCTGCGTCTGGTGGAGCCCATCACCAGCGACCCCGGACTCGGATCTCCTTCCGTGCACCGGGAACTCACGGCGATCCCCACGGGGCGATCGTCTCTGGAGAACCTGATCCGCCAGGGCCTCTTCGGGCACCTGCTCGTGCTGACGGGCACCGTCATCGCCGGCGTGGCCGTCGGGATGGCCCCCGGAGCGCTCGCGGTCCTGGCCGCCGGCGTCGTCGGCTGGCTGGGTCTGAGCCTGGCCGCGCTGCCGGCCTACGAGCGTGCGGGCTCGCTGCGCCCCGCCAAGCGACTGATCGCCGTCCTGGCCCTCGGTGCGCTGGCGACCCTCGTGGTGTCCGACGTCGTGTCCGCCGAGCTGCGCTCGGCCGTCGTGGTCCTGAGCGTCACCGCGGTCCTGATCGTGGGCTCCGCCCTGGCCCACCGCGCCGCGATGCGCCGGGTGCCCACCCTGCTGGTGGGTCCGGCCGACGCGGTCAACCGGCTGGCCGCCCGCTGGGAGGACCGCCACGACCTCGTGGTGGTCGGGCGCTGCACGTGGGACTCCACGCAGCCGCTCGGCAGCGCCACGGTGAACTCGGTGGTCCGCGACGTCCCGAAGCTGCTGCGCACGGTCCACGGGGCCCGCGTCGTCATCACGGCCGACCAGGCCCTCGGCGACCCGTCGCTGCGCCACCTCGCGTGGGGCCTGCAGCGGGCCGAGATCGAGTGCCTCGTGCTGACCGACATGAACGACTACGTCGAGTTCGTGCGACCCACGCGTGTCGGCGACCAGCTGGCGCTGGCCCTCGACCCGCCGAACAGCCACCTCGTCGGCCAGGCCGTCAAGGCGTTCTTCGACCGCAGCTTCGCGCTGCTGGCGATCCTGTTCGGCGCCCCGCTGATGGGCCTGCTCGCGCTGGCGATCCGCATCGACTCGCGCGGCCCGGTGATCTACAGGCAGGAGCGCACGGGCAAGGACGGCGTCCCGTTCGTCATCTACAAGTTCCGCACGATGGTCGTCGACGCCGACCAGCGCGTCGAGGAGCTGCGCGAGATGAACGAGGGCGCGGGCCCGCTGTTCAAGATGACGCAGGACCCGCGGGTCACGCGCGTCGGGCGGCTGCTGCGACAGACCTCGCTCGACGAGCTGCCCCAGCTGTTCAACGTGCTGCTCGGCGACATGGCGCTCGTCGGACCGCGGCCGGCCATCGAGAGCGAGACCTCGCAGTACAGCCAGTGGGTCTGGCGCCGGCTGCACGTCAAGCCCGGCATGACCGGCCTGTGGCAGGTCAGCGGCCGCTCGAACCTCTCGTGGGACGAGTCGATCCGCCTCGACCTGATGTACGTGAACAACTGGAACCTGCGCATGGACCTGTCGATCCTGTTCAAGACCGTCGGCGTGGTCCTGGGGCGCAAGGGCGCCTGGTAGGCCCCACCGGTCCACGACGAACGGCCGCCGCTCCTTGGGGGAGCGACGGCCGTTCGTCGTCGGTGGGCGCGGCGCGGATCAGTGCTCGGTGATCGTGCCGGCGCCCACGGTGCGGTTCGTGGCCTCGTCGATGAGGATGAACGAGCCCGACTGGCGGTTGCGCTGGTAGGGATCGACCATGAGCGGCTGGGTCGTGCGCAGCACCACGCGACCGATCGCGTTGAGGCCTAGGCTGCCCGGTGCCTGGTTCCGGTGCAGCGTGTTCACGTCGAGCTCGTACTTGATCTCCTTGACCAGGGCGCGCGCCGAGCGGGTGGTGTGCTTGATGGCGTACTTGCCACCCACGGTCATCGCGCTGGCGTCCATCCAGCAGACCATCGCGTCGAGGTCCTGCGTGACGACGGGCTGGTTGTTCGGCCGCACGATCATGTCGCCGCGCGACACGTCGACCTCGTCCTCGAGGCGCACCGTGACCGACATCGGCGCGAACGCCTCGGCCAGCTCGCCCTTCGCGGTGTCGATCGCCTTGATCCGGCTGGGCAGGCCGCTGGGCAGCACGAGCACCTCGTCGCCGGGGCGCATGACGCCGCTGACGACCTGGCCCGCGAAGGCGCGGTAGTCGCCCTGGCCGTTCTGCGGACGGATCACGTACTGCACCGGGAAGCGGACGTCGACGAGGTTGCGATCGCTCGCGATGTAGACGTTCTCCAGGTGGTGCATGAGCGACGGGCCCTCGAACCAGCCCATATTCGCCGAGCGCGACACGACGTTGTCGCCGGTGAGCGCCGACAGCGGGATCGTGGTGACGTCGGTGAACTCCAGCCGCGCGGCGAAGTCGACGAACTCGTCGCTGATCTGGCGGTAGACGTCCTCGGACCAGTCGACCAGGTCCATCTTGTTGATGGCCAGCACCACGTGCGGGACCCGCAGCAGCGACACGAGCGTGGCGTGGCGGCGGCTCTGCTCCTGCAGGCCCTTGCGAGCGTCCACGAGGATGATCGCCAGATCGGCCGTGGAGGCGCCCGTGACCATGTTGCGCGTGTACTGGATGTGCCCGGGGGTGTCGGCGATGATGAACTTGCGCTTCGGCGTCGAGAAGTAGCGGTACGCAACGTCGATCGTGATGCCCTGCTCGCGCTCGGCGCGCAGGCCGTCGGTCAGCAGGGCCAGGTCGGTGTACTCGTCGCCGCGCTGGGCGCTGGTGGCCTCGACGGCCTCGAGCTGGTCGGTGAAGATCGACTTCGAGTCGAACAGCAGCCGGCCGATCAGGGTGCTCTTGCCGTCGTCGACCGAGCCGGCCGTGGCGAATCGCAGGATGTCCATCAGAAGTAGCCCTCCTTCTTGCGGTCCTCCATCGCGGCCTCGCTGACCTTGTCGTCGCCGCGCGTGGCGCCGCGCTCGGTGATGCGGGTGGCCGCGACCTCGGCCACGACCTCCTCGGGCGTGGCGGCGGTGGAGGGGACGGCCGCGGTCAGGGTGGCGTCGCCGACCGTGCGGTAGCGGACCGACTCGACGAACACCTCCTCGTCCTCGCGCGGCGCGCAGTGCTGGTTGATCGTGAAGTACATGCCGCCGCGCAGGAAGACCTCGCGCTTCTGGGCGTAGTAGATGTCGGGCAGCTCGATGCCCTCGCGGGCGATGTACTGCCAGATGTCGAGCTCGGTCCAGTTCGACAGCGGGAAGCAGCGGATGCTCTCGCCCGGGTGGATGCGGCCGTTGTAGAGCGACCACAGCTCGGGGCGCTGGTTCTTGGGGTCCCACTGGCCGAAGTCGTCGCGGAAGGAGAAGACGCGCTCCTTGGCGCGGGCCTTCTCCTCGTCGCGGCGGGCGCCGCCGAACAGGGCGGTGAGGCCGTGCTGCTCGGCGGTGCGGATCAGGACGGGGGTCTGGATGCGGTTGCGTGAGCCGTTCGGCTCCTCGCGGACGAAGCCCTCGTCGATCGCGTCCTGGACCGAGCCCACGATGAGGCGCACGCCCAGCTCGTCGACGACGCGGTCGCGGAACGCGAGGACCTCGTCGAAGTTGTGGCCGGTGTCGATGTGCACGACCGGGAAGGGGATGGGCCCGGGCGCGAAGGCTCGGACGGCGAGGTTCAGCATCACGACCGAGTCCTTGCCGCCGGAGAACAGCAGCGCCGGGCGCTCGTTCTCGGCGACGAGCTCGCGGATGATGTAGATCGCCTCGGCCTCGAGATGGTCGAGCTGGCTCATGCCGTAGCGACGCGACTCACGCGTGTCGGTCATCGACGGGTTCCTCCCCATGGGGTCGAGCGGTGCCGGGGGTGCGATCGGTGGGCGCTCGGACGCGGCCGACCGCGGGCATCGGCTGTGCCACAATCGTCGCCCATGGACCCGTGGCTCCCCGGACGCGCCCACAACGTGGACACCCTGTCCGCGGACTGGTCCGCCGGGACGTGCCGATGAGCGCGACGGCGGTGCTCCGGGGCGCGCAGCTTGACGGGCTGGAGCTGATCCTCGGTGGCTTCCTCGACCCGGTGGACGGGTACTGCCTGCCGGGGCGGACGCCCGCCGACTGGCCCGTCGCGCCGCAGCTCGCGGTGTCCGCCGAGGCCGCCCGCGACGCGGTCGACCAGGGCTCGCTGACCCTCACCGACCCCGACAACACGCCGCTCGCTGTGCTCGTGCTGTCGGACACGCGTGCCGGGCAGGACGGCCTGACGTGGGTCGCCGGCCGGGTCCGCGCCGTGCGCGCGGCCGAGCACCCGCCGGCCCGGCGGGCGCGGCTCGTGGTCCCGGTCGACCTGCGCGACCACGTCGTCGCGCTGTTCGGCGGCCGGGTCAGCGCCGCCGACGTGATGCGGGCGGCGAGCGCCGCGGACGGCCGGCCGCTCGCCCTCGTCGGGGTGGCGCAGGACGGCTGGGCCGGCGACATGACGCTCATGGAGGAGCTGCGGCGGTGCGCGGAGCAGGTCCCGCATGCGCAGGCCTGGTACCTCCCCGCCCCCGCGGTGAACGACGCGACGACGCCCGAGGAGGTGCTCGGGATCGCGCTGCGATCGCTCGGCGTGAGCGACCCGCTCGACTTCCGCCGCCCGGACGTGCGCGACGCCCGCGGGGCGGTGCTGCTGCTCACCGGGCTCTCCGGGGCGGGCAAGTCCACCGTCGGCCGCGCCGTGGTCGAGGCGGTGACGGCGCGCGGCCTCACGCACGCCGTCCTGCTCGACGGCGACGACGTGCGCCGCGAGCTCTCCGACGGTCTCGGCTGGAGTCGCGAGGACCGGGCCCGGAACCTCACCCGCATCGCCTGGGTGGCGGCGCGGGTCGCCGAGGCCGGGGGACTGGCCGTCTGCGCCCCGATCGCCCCGTTCGCCGCGGTCCGTCACGCGATGCGCGAGCGGGTGGAGCCGCGCTCGCCGTTCCTCGTGGTCCACGTGGCCACGCCGCTGGCGGTGGCCGAGGCCCGTGACCGCAAGGGTCTCTACGCCAAGGCGCGGGCGGGCCTGATCCGCGACTTCACGGGGATCGACTCGCCCTACGAGCGACCCGAGGACGCCGACCTGACGATCGACACGTCCCTCATGGGAGTCGGCGAGTGCGTCGAGGCGGTCGTGGGGCTGCTGCGCGAGCGGGGTGTCGTCGCGGGGTCCTAGGGCCGCGATCCCGAGTCGATCGTGTGATCCGCTTCACACGACGCGTTAGGATCCCCTCATGCCGGGGTCCACCGAATCGCCCTTCGCCGTGCCGCCGGGAGTCGATCCCGACGCGCTGGCGCGGGCGCTGCAGGACGCCCACGACTCCTTCCTCTCCACCGGCGCCGTCGACGGGCCGGTCCGCTCGGTGGTCAGCGAGTCGTGGCGGCGCAGCCTGCTCGGCGGGCTCGACCCCGAGCGTGACCTCGCCGCCATCACGCTCGACTCCGCGCGGCTCGAGGAGATCCGCCGCCACCACCCGCTCGCCGCCGGCATGCCCGTGGTGCGACGGCTCCTCGTCGAGAGCGCGGCCGACGCCGGGCTGCTGGTCGCGGTGAGCGACGCGGCCGGCCAGCTGCTGTGGGTCGAGGGCGCCGCCCGGCTGCGCCGGATGGCCGAGGAGATGAACTTCGTGGAGGGCGCCGACTGGAGCGAGGCCAGCGCCGGCACCAACGCTCCGGGCACCGCCCTCGCGCTCGACCGCGCCGTCTCGCTGCTGGGACCGGAGCACCTGGCCCGACCCGTCACGCCGTGGAGCTGCTCGGCCGCGCCCGTCCACGACCCCGACACCGGCGCCGTGCTCGGCGTCATCGACCTCACCGGCGGGGCCGAGGTCGCCAGCGCGACCAGCCTCGGGCTCGTGCGCGCCACGGCGGCGGCGGTGGAGGCCGAGCTGCGCCTGGAGCGCGTCCGCGGCGCCGCGGCCTCGCGCACGGTCGGCACGCCCGGGGTGCGACGTCCGCGACTCGACGTGCTGGGCGTGCGCGGCGCGGTGCTGCACCACGGCACGACCACCACCCGGCTGAGTGCCCGGCACAGCGAGATCGCCCTGCTCGTGGCGGCCGCCGACCGTGGCCTCACCACGGCCGAGCTGGCGGTCGCCCTGAGCGACGACGAGCTGCCCGAGGTGACGATCCGCGCCGAGCTGTCGCGCCTGCGCCAGGTCCTCGGCGGGCTGCGCCTGGAGTCGCGCCCCTACCGGTTCGCCGCGGCCGTCGACACCGACGTGCAGCGCGTGCGCGACGACCTCGCCGCCGACCGGCTGCGACAGGCCGTGGCGCGCTACCGCGGGCCGATCCTGCCCGACTCGCAGTCGCCCGCGATCGCCGCGGCGCGCGACGACCTCCACCAGCTGGTGCGCTCGCACCTGCTCGTGGGCGACGACCCCGACGCGCTGCTCTCGTTCGCCGACACCGGCCACGGCCGCGACGACTACGAGATCTGGGAGCGCATCGCCCGGGTCCTGCCGGCCTCCTCCCCGCGGTTCGCGCAGGTGGCCGACCACCTCGAGCGGCTCGACGCCGAGCTGGGCTGACCGCGCGTACCTTTCTGCAACGTTGCGCTGCCTACCGTCGGGTCATCGGGTGTGAGCCCCCTCACACCTGCCCCCCCCGACGAAGGAGTCACCGATGGCCGTCTACGCAGCACCCGGCACCGAGGGAAGCGTCGTTTCCTACAAGCCGCGCTACGACCACTGGATCGGAGGCGAGTACGTCGCCCCCGCCAAGGGTCAGTACTTCGAGAACGTCTCCCCGGTCAACGGCAAGGTGTTCTGCGAGGTCGCCCGCGGCACCGCCGAGGACATCGAGAAGGCGCTGGACGCCGCCCACGCCGCCGCGCCGGCCTGGGGCCGGACCTCGACCACCGAGCGGGCGAACATCCTCAACAAGATCGCCGACCGCATCGAGGAGAACCTCGAGATGCTGGCCGTCGGCGAGACGTGGGACAACGGCAAGCCCGTCCGCGAGACGCTGGCCGCCGACCTCCCCCTCGCGGTCGACCACTTCCGCTACTTCGCTGGCTGCATCCGCGCCCAGGAGGGATCGATCAGCCAGATCGACGACGACACCGTCGCCTACCACTTCCACGAGCCGCTGGGCGTCGTCGGCCAGATCATCCCGTGGAACTTCCCGCTGCTGATGGCCACGTGGAAGCTCGCCCCCGCGCTCGCGGCCGGCAACGCCGTGGTCCTCAAGCCCGCCGAGCAGACGCCCGCGTCGATCATGCTGCTGATGGAGCTGATCGCCGACCTGCTGCCCGCCGGCGTGCTCAACGTGGTGAACGGCTTCGGCGCCGAGGCCGGCGCCCCGCTCGCGTCCAGCAGCCGCATCCGCAAGATCGCCTTCACCGGTGAGACCACCACGGGCCGCCTCATCATGCAGAACGCGGCGCAGAACCTCATCCCCGTCACCCTGGAGCTGGGCGGCAAGAGCCCGAACATCTTCTTCGAGGACGTCGCGAGCGCGGACGACGCGTTCTACGACAAGGCGCTCGAGGGCTTCACGATGTTCGCGCTCAACCAGGGCGAGGTCTGCACGTGCCCGAGCCGCGCGCTCATCCAGAACTCGATCCTCGAGCAGTTCCTGCCCGCGGCGACCGAGCGCACCAAGCTGGTGAAGCAGGGCAACCCGCTCGACACCGACACGATGATCGGCGCGCAGGCCAGCAACGACCAGCTCGAGAAGATCCTGTCCTACATCCAGATCGGCGTGGACGAGGGCGCCCGCATCATCACCGGCGGCGAGCGCGTCGACCTCGGCGGCGACCTGTCGGGCGGCTACTACGTGGCGCCGACGATCTTCCAGGGCCACAACAAGATGCGCATCTTCCAGGAGGAGATCTTCGGCCCGGTGGTCTCGGTGACCGGCTTCGACGACTTCGACGACGCGATGGGCATCGCCAACGACACCCTGTACGGCCTGGGCGCCGGGGTGTGGAGCCGCGACACCAACACCGCCTACCGGGCGGGCCGGACGATCGAGGCGGGCCGGGTCTGGACCAACTGCTACCACCAGTACCCCGCGCACGCGGCGTTCGGCGGCTACAAGAACTCCGGCATCGGCCGCGAGAACCACTCGCAGATGCTCGACCACTACCAGCAGACGAAGAACCTCCTCGTCAGCTACTCGCCCAACGCCGTCGGCTTCTTCTGATCCCCATGGAGGCCGAGATGTCACCCGAGTCCGTCGGCTCCTCCCTTCCGACGGCCCGGGTGGCCGTGACCCCGGAGGCGGCGGACCTGCTCCGCCGCCTCCGGGCCGATCACGACCAGCCGCTGATGTTCCACCAGTCCGGTGGATGCTGCGACGGGTCCGCGCCGATGTGCTACACCCGGGGCACCCTGCTGATCGGCGCCGCCGACGTGCTGCTGGGCGAGCTCGAGCCGGGCACGCCCGAGCCGGTCCCGGTGTGGATCTCGGCGGCGCAGTTCGCGTACTGGTCGCACACCCACATCACGATCGACGTCGTCCCGGGACGCGGTGCCGGCTTCTCGATCGAGGGTCCGACGGGGCACCGGTTCATCATCCGGTCGCGGGTCTTCACCGAGGAGGAGACGGCACGGATGGGACCCGTGGTGCGGGGCGGGGTGAGCGGCTGATCCGAGCCCGTCGACCGCGGACCCGTCGGGACCATGAACGACCACCCGTTCGAGGCATCTTTCCCATCAGTCACACGGGGCGCACACGTCCCACGTCGGAAGCCTGAGGAAAGCCTCAGACCCACGGATTTCGACTGTTACGCTCTGCGCCATGGGTGATTTGGGTTACAAGCTGAAGGTCCTGCGGCGCATCGGCATCATCAAGGCGCTCCCGCCGCACAAGCTCATCGGCGCGGCGCGCGTCCTGAAGAAGTGGGGACCGGGCCTGCCGTCCGGCATCAACGCCGCGGCGAAGCGCTACCCCAAGCAGATCGCCATCATCGACGACGCCGGCGAGATCACCTACGAGGACCTCGTCAAGCAGGTGAACCAGTTCACCGAGGTGCTGCGCGAGCGCGGCATCGAGGCGGGCGACTCGGTCGCCGTCCTGGCGCGCAATCACCGCTACCTCGTCATCGCCCTGGTCGCCGTGGTGCAGATGGGCGGTCGCATCCTGCTGCTCAACACCATGTCCAGCCGCGCCCAGCTGACCGACCTGGCCGAGCGCGAGGGCGCCGAGCTGCTCATCCTCGACCAGGAGTTCCTGCCCCTCGTCGAGGACGTCCGCCGCAGCCGCCTGCTGCTCGCCTGGGCCGACGCCGACGCACCCTCCGAGATCCCCTCCATCGAGTCCGTCACGGCCGGCAAGCCCGGCGCCGACCAGCCCGTGCCGCCCAAGCACGGCGAGATGATCATCTTCACCTCCGGCACGACCGGCCTGCCCAAGGGCGCGAAGCGCAAGGAGCCCGAGGACCTCAAGCCGCTGCTGGCCTACTTCGGCGCGATCCCGTACCAGAGCAACTCGGTCGTCGCGATCGGCGCGCCGCTGTTCCACTCGTGGGGCCTGATCAACCTGGGCTTCGGCCTCTCGACGTGCCCCACGTTCGTGCTGCGCCGCAAGTTCATCCCCGAGCAGACCCTGCGCGACATCGAGAAGTACAAGGTGCGCGTGCTGGTGGTCGTGCCGCTCATGCTCCAGCGCATGGTCAAGGCCGACCCGAAGGTGGTCAAGGAGACCGACGTGTCCAGCCTGGCGATCACCGCCTCCAGCGGCTCGGCCCTGGCCGGCGACCTGGCGCTGCACTTCATGGACATGTACACCGACTCCATCTACAACTTCTACGGCGCGACCGAGACCAGCTGGATCACGATCGCCGACCCGAAGGACCTGCGCGCCGCGCCCGGCACCGCCGGCCGCGTCCCGTGGCGCACCACGGTCAAGATCCTCGACCACGACGGCAACGAGGTGCCCCAGGGCGACATCGGCGTGATCCACGTGGTCAACGACATGCCGTTCGGCGGCTACACCGACGGCCGCAACAAGGCGTTCCACTCGGGTCTCATGGATTCGGGCGACCTCGGCTACTTCGACGAGGACGGTCGACTCTTCGTCGCCGGCCGCGACGACGACATGATCATCTCCGGCGGCGAGAACGTCTTCCCGCGCGAGCTCGAGGACTGCCTCGTCGAGCACCCCGAGGTGGCCGACGTGGTCGTCACCGGCATCGCCGACCCCGAGTGGGGTCAGCGCCTGGCCGCCTACGTCGTGCGCAAGGAGGGCAGCGACGTCACCGCCGACGAGCTCGTGCAGTTCTCCAAGGACAACGTCGCCCGCTCGGCCGTGCCGCGTGGCGTGATGTTCCTCGACGAGCTGCCGCGCAACCCCACCGGCAAGGTCATGAAGCGCCAGCTGCCCGCCTTCGAGACCACCGCCTGAGCGCGTGGCGCGACCCGACCTGCCCGCCGTCCTGCGACGGCTGGTCGCGATCGGCCGCTCCGTCTCGTCGTCGGCGCCCTCCGGCTCGTCCGGGCGGGCGCCGTCGGCGCGTCCGCGACGGTCGTCCGGGATCGACCACACGTGGGCCGGCGACCACGACGGCCGCCCCGACCCGGGCGAGATCGTCTGGACGTGGGTGCCGTACGAGGACGACCCCCGCCAGGGCAAGGACCGTCCGGTCCTCATCATCGGTCGCCGCGGCGACGGCTCCCTCGTGGCGCTCCAGCTGACCTCGAAGGACCACGACCGCGACCGGGCCCAGGAGGCGCGAGCCGGGCGCTTCTGGATGGACATCGGCTCGGGCGCGTGGGACGCGAAGGGCCGGCCCAGCGAGGTGCGGCTGAACCGGCTGATCGAGGTCCGCGAGGCCGACGTCCGCCGAGAAGGAGCCATCCTTCCCCGCGGGGTGTACGAACGCGTGCTGGAGGCTGCGCGACAATACCTGCCATGAGCATCGTCGCCCGGGTCGACCGCTTCCAGCGGAAGCACCCGGTCCTCGGATTCCCGATCGCGGTGCTCTACAAGTTCTTCGACGACCAGGGCCCGTACCTGGCGGCGATCATGACGTACTACTCGTTCATCGCGATCTTCCCGCTGCTGCTGATCGCCTCGTCGGTCCTCGGCTTCGTGCTGCAGGACGACCCCGAGCTGCAGGAGCGCCTGCTCGACACGGCGCTCGGCCAGTTCCCGATCGTCGGCGACCAGCTCGGCCGGCCCGAGGGCCTGACCGGCAGCACGACGGCGATCGTCGTCGGCTCGCTCGCCGCGCTCTACGGTGCGCTCGGCGTGGGCCAGTCCACCCAGAACGCGGCGAACGTGGCCTGGGGCGTCCCACGCAACAGCCGGCCGAACCCGATCGTCATGCGGCTGCGCAGCTTCGTCGTCCTCGGCATCGGCGGCCTGGGCATCGCGTTCATCGCGATCCTGCAGTCCATCGTCGACAACCCGCAGGTCGTCGGCATCGACCACCTGCCCGACCTCGGCTGGGTCATGCGCGTGGTCGGCTTCCTCGTCTCGTGGGGCATCTTCGTCACGGTCTTCAAGCTCGTCAGCCTCAAGCGGGCGTCGTGGCGGTCGGTCCTGCCCGGCTCGCTGTTCTGCGCCCTGGGCTGGCAGCTCCTGCAGTTCGGCGGGGACGCCTACGTGCAGGGCGTCGTCGTGCGCGCCTCGTCGATGAACCAGACCTTCGCGGTCGTCCTCGGCCTCATCGCGCTGCTCTTCCTGCTCACCTCGACCATCGTGATCGGGCTGCAGATCAACGTGGTGCGCCGCCGCCACCTCTACCCGCGCGCGCTGCTGACGCCGTTCACCGACAACGTCGTGCTGACCGCGGGCGACCGCCGCGCCTACGCCCAGTACGCGCGCATGCAGCGGCACAAGGGGTTCCAGACGATCTCGGTCGACTTCGACGAAGAGGCCTGAGCGTCGCGGGCGCGCCGCGGGTGCCCGCCCGACTAGACTGCAGGCGTCGCATCGAGAGAACGCAAAGGAACGGTCATGCCCACCGGCAAGGTCAAGTGGTACGACCCCGAGAAGGGGTTCGGCTTCCTCAGTCGTGAGGACGGCGAGGACGTGTACGTGCGCTCCGACGCGCTGCCGAACGGCGTGACCACCCTCAAGGCGGGCACGCGCGTCGAGTTCGGCATCGCGGCCGGCCGTCGCGGCGACCAGGCCCTGCAGGTCCGCGTGCTCGACCCGACCCCGTCGGTCTCCCAGGCCCAGGCGCACGCCCGCCGCAAGTCGCCCGAGGAGATGGTCGTCATCGTCGAGGACCTCGTCAACCTCCTCGACGGCCTCGGCGAGGGCTACCGCCACGGTCGCCACCCCGAGGGCAAGCGCGCCCGCCAGGTCGCGCAGCTGCTGCGTCGCCTGGCGACGGATCTCGACGCCTGACGCGTGACGGGCGCGCTCGAGGGGTTCGCCGTCATCGGTGCCCTGATCGCGGTGGGGTACCTCCTCGCGGCGACGGGCGTGCTGGAGGAGTCCAGCCAGGTCGTGCTCGCGCGGCTGGTGTACTTCGTCGCCACCCCGGCCCTGCTGATCGAGATCCTCGGCTCGACGGACCTGGCCACGGTGTTCGGCCCCTGGTTCCTGGTCGCCGCGATCGGCGTCGTGGCGGTGCTGCTCGTCTACGTGCCGTGGGCCCGGTGGCGGGGCCATCCCGGCAAGGACGTGGTCGTGGGCGGACTCGCGTCCTCCTTCGCCAACTCCGGCTACCTGGGCCTGCCGATCGCCGCCTACGTGGCCGGCGACGTCGCCTTCGCGCTGCCCACGATCATGCTGCAGCTGATGGTCATGACGCCGATCGCCGTCACCCTGCTGAGCATGGAGGACGGCCGGCGGGTGACGGTGCGCGGCTTCCTCGAGGCAGGACTGAGCAACCCGATCTCCATCGCCGCGATCATCGGCGTCGCCCTCTCGCTGGGCGAGGTCGACCTGCCGCGGTTCGTCGACGAGCCCATCTCCCTGCTGGGCGCGATGGCGATCCCGTCGGCCGTCCTGGCGTTCGGCGTCGCCCTGCGGTTCGGACCCAGGATCGGGCACGGCAACCGGACGGAGGTGGCCTTCGTGACCGTGCTCAAGCTGGTCTGGCAGCCGCTCGTCACCTACCTCGTGGCGCGGCACGCTCTGGGGCTGGACGCCTACGAGGTCGCCGGCGTCACCGTCATGGCCGCCCTGCCGACCGCGCAGAGCGTCTTCGTCTACGCCGCCCAGTTCGGCCGCGGCGAGGTGCTGGCACGCGACAGCGTCGTCATCACGACCCTCGTGTCCCTTCCGGTGATGGTCCTGCTGGCGGGTCTGCTGGTGCCCTGACGACTGCCGCGCGCCACGGGTCGGCCCTGTTGGTCCGCTCTGGGGCGGTGGGGGACAATCGAGCCATGAGCACGTCGACCTCTCCTGCACGCGCGGCCCTCGACGCCAGCGCCGACGACGGCACGGTCGGCGACCACCTCGGCAGCACCGAGGAGGCGCCCGGCCTCGTCACCGAGCGCTTCGCCTGCCTGCTGCCGGGCTACCGCGGCTGGTACTGGGCCGTCAGCACGTCGGTGCTCGGCGACGAGGTCACGATCAACGACATCGTGCTGCTGCCCGGCGACGACGCGATCGTCGCGCCCGCGTGGACGCCCTACCGCGAGCGCATCCGCCCCGGCGACCTCGGTCCCGGAGACGTCCTGCCGCCCGAGGAGGACGACATCCGCCTCGTGCCCGCGTGGTCCGCGGGCGACGGCGACGGCACCGGCGTGGTCGACCGCCACTACGCGCGCGAGATCGGTCTCGGTCGCGAGTGGGTCCTGTCGCTCGAGGGGCGCGAGGACGCCGCCGAGCGCTGGTACGAGGGCGAGTCCGGACCCGACACCCCCATCGCCAAGCAGGCGCCGGGCGTGTGCGGCACGTGCGGCTTCCTGGTCTCGCTCGCGGGCGACCTGTCCGACCGCTTCGGCGTGTGCGCCAACAAGATGGCCAACGCCGACGGCCGGGTCGTCGCCCTCACGCACGGCTGCGGCGCGCACTCGGGCACGCGGCCCAAGCGCTCGGCCTCGGCCTCGAAGCTGCCCGATCCGGTCTTCGACACGATGCGTGCCGAGCTCGAGGACTTCTGAGCCGGTCGTGCGCGGTGCGATGCGGGGCCGGGTGGCCTCAGCTGCGGCGACGCCGGCCGATGGGCCGGTCGGTGGACTGGCTGGTCGGGGGCTCCTTCGTGGTCTCCACGAGGGGCGAGGCGATCGGCGACGGGACGTCGTCGGCCGGGATCACGGTCTGCACCGGCGCGGTGGCGGCGCGCTCGGCCAGCATGTCGCGACGGCGCTTGCAGAACTCGATGCCCATGAGGCCCAGTCCCAGTCCGGCGAACGCGGTCCACAGCCACCACGTGCGGCCCTGGTCCTGCAGGTTGCCCCAGAACGGCAGCAGCGCGAGCGCCACGACACCCCAGCCGATCGTGCCGACGGTCATCGTGCGGACGCCGTCGACGTCCATCGGCTCGACCGCGGCGACCCGGTGGGTCGTCTTGCCGAACTCGAGCTCGGTGACCTCGGGACGGCCCAGGTCGGGGATGCGGGAGCGCTTGTCGCGGGCCATGCCTCCACGATAACCCGCCCCCGAGGGACGAAGGTGACCCTGTGAACCCCCGCCACCGCAGGCTGCTGATCCCCGGCCTGCTCATCGCTCTGATCGTCGTGGTCGTGGTGGCCTCGCTCGCCGACCGCGCGGGCGCCGCCAGCGCCGAGCCCGAGGTCGTGCTGAGCGACCCGCGCATCACCGAGTCCAGCGGACTCGCGGTCAGCGCCGAGCACGACGACCTCGCCTATACGGTCAACGACTCCGGCAACGCCGCCGAGGTCTTCGCGGTCGACCTCTCGACCGGCGAGGTCGCCGGCGTCACCACGGTGCGCGCGGACTTCCGCGACGTCGAGGCGCTCGCGCTGCGCGACGGCACGCTGTGGATCGGCGACGTGGGCGACAACCGGCGCGAGCGCGACGACCTCGCGCTCTTCGCGATCGACGAGCCCGGTCGCGCGACCGCCACGGTCGAGCCGCGTCGCTTCGCGGTCTCGCTGGAGGGCGGGCCGGCCGACGTCGAGACGCTGCTCGCACCGCCGGGGTCCGACCTGCTGCAGGTCGTCACGAAGACCGTCGCCGACGCCACGCTCCTGACCCTCGCCGAGGGCGACCTCGATCCCGCCGGGTCCACCGAGTTCGAGGTGACGACCTCGGGCATGCCGCCGCTCGTCACCGACGGCGCCTACTCGCCCGACGGCTCGCGCGTGGCGCTGGTGTCCTACGGCGCCCTGTGGTCGATGGACCCCGCGGACTGGAGCCCCGTCGGCAGCGGGTCGCTGCCGCCGCTCGAGCAGTCCGAGACCGTCGCGTTCGTGTCGGACGACGCGGTCCTCGTGGGCAGCGAGGGCGAGGCCTCACCGCTGTACCGACTCGACCTTCCGGTGTCCGAGGTCGCGGCCGACCGCGTCGCGACGGTGGCCACCTCGACGCCAAAGCCGACTCCGTCGGCCGAGCCGGCCGCCAGGTCCTCGGAGCAGTCCGAGGGGTTCGCGATCGACCTTCGCACGCTCGTGGTGGGCGGGATCGGCCTCGCCGCGGTGCTGGCGCTGGCGGTCGTGTTCGTGGCCCGGCGGGGGCGGTCGAGAGCCTGACGCCGAGCGCTACGGTGAGGCCATGAAGATCGCGCTGGGAGACAGGTCACCGCAGGTCCACGAGTCGGCGTTCGTCGCCCCCAACGCCACGTTGGTGGGCTCGGTCGTCCTCGAGGAGGGGTCGAGCGTCTGGTACGGCGCGGTCCTGCGGGCCGACAACGAGCCGATCACGATCGGTCGGCGCAGCAACGTGCAGGACAACTGTGTCTTCCACGTCGACCAGGGCAAGCCGCTGACCCTCGGCGAGGGCGTCTCGGTGGGCCACGGCGCGATCATCCACGGCGCCACCGTCGGCGACCACGTCCTGGTGGGCATGGGCGCCACGATCCTCAACGGCGCCGAGATCGGCGACGAGTGCCTCATCGCCGCGAACGCCCTCGTGCCCCAGGGCGCCGTCATCCCGCCGCGCTCGCTCGTGGCCGGTGTCCCCGGCAAGGTGCGCCGCGAGCTCACCGACGACGAGGTCGCCACCTTGCACCTCAATGCCGCGATCTATGAGGAGCACCGCGAGCTCCACCGCGACGCGACGGTCGTCGACTGAACCCAGTCAGCCGAGGCGCTCGACCACGTGGTCGACGCAGCGCGTGAGCGCGGAGACGTCGTCGGGGTCGATGGCGGGGAACATCGCGATGCGCAGCTGGTTGCGGCCCAGGCCCCGGTAGCCGGCGACGTCGACGATGCCGTTCTCGCGCAGGGCGGCCACGACGTCGGCCGCGGCCACGCCCTCGAGGTCGATCGTGCCGACGACGAGCGAGCGGTCGGCGGGGTCGGGCACGAACGGCGTCGCGTACGCGCTGGCGTCGGCCCACGCGTAGAGTCGCCGCGACGACTCACTGGTGCGCGAGACGGCCCAGTCGAGGCCGCCGCTCTCGTTCAGCCAGCGCACCTGCTGGTCCATGAGGAACAGCGTGGCCACGGCCGGCGTGTTGTAGGTCTGGTCCTTCAGCGAGTTGTCGATCGCCGTGGGCAGGTCGAGGAAGCCCGGGACGTGCCGGCCGGACTCCTTGATCCTCCGCGCCCGCTCCATCGCGGCGGGCGACATGAGCGCCACCCACAGGCCTCCGTCGGAGGCGAAGCCCTTCTGCGGCGCGAAGTAGTAGACGTCGGTCTCGGCCACGTCCACGGGCAGACCGGCCGCGCCCGAGGTGGCGTCGACCAGCACCAGCGCGCCGTCGTCGATCCCCTCGGGCCGTCGCACCGAGGTCATGACGCCGGTCGAGGTCTCGTTGTGCGCCCACGCGTACGCGTCGACGCCCGCCGTCGCGTGCGGCTCGGGGTGCGTGGAGGGGTCGGACTCGACGAGCTCGGGGTCCTCCAGGAACGGCGCCGCAGCGACCGCCCGCGCGAACTTGGCGGTGAACTCGCCGTGCACGAGGTGCTGACTGCGCCGCTCGACCAGACCGAACATCGCGGCGTCGAAGAACGCGTGCGAGCCGCCGACGCCGAGCACGACCTCGTACCCGTCGGGCAGCGAGAACAGGTCGGACAGGCCGGACCGGACGCTGCCGACGAGCGACTTCACCGGCGCCGCGCGGTGCGAGGTGCCCAGGAGGGAGGTGCCGGTGGCGGCCAGGGCCTCGAGCGCCTCGGTGCGCACCTTCGAGGGACCGGAGCCGAAGCGGCCGTCGCGGGGGAGGAGCTCGTCGGGGATCTGCACGGCGTCATTCTCGCAGGAGGCCCGGGAACGATGCGTTGAACGGTCGGCCGAGGGGGACGGATACCATGCCACGCATGGCAGCAGACCAGCCCGTGGTGCCCCTGGCCGAGGGCATCGAGCACGACCTGTCGGAGTGGGAGAAGGCCACGGCGGCCGTCCTGCGCAAGACGCGCCGGCTCGCCGAGGACGCCCCCGACACCGACGTGTGGTCCGCGCTGACCACCACGACGCTCGACGGGCTCAGCATCACGCCGCTGGGCACCGCCCACCTCGTCGCCGACGTCCCCGAGACCGGCCTGCCGGGCGAGGCGCCGTACACGCGCGGCTCCGGCACCGCCGATCCCGAGCTCGAGGGCTGGGACGTGCGCGGCTGGTTCACCGACCCGGCCACGCGCGCCGAGGACCTCACCACCGAGCTGGAGAACGGCGGCAACTCGCTGTGGCTCACGGTGGGGGAGCGCGGCATCGCCGCCGACCGCCTCGCCGAGCTGCTCGAGCCGGTCTTCCTCGACCTCGCGCCCGTCGTGCTCGACGCGCCCGAGGACCCCGTCGCCGCCGCCGAGGCGTTCCTCGCGGTCTGCCGCGACAAGGGCGTCGACCCGCATCCCCTGACCAACCTCGGCGCCACCGGCGCCGACCTCGACGTGATCGTCCGCGTCGCCACGCTGGCGAAGGGGGCCGGCGTCCGCGGCGTCGTCGTCGACGCCAGCGCGCTGCACGACCAGGGCGCGTCCGACGTGCAGGAGCTGGCCTGGTCGATGATGGTCGCGGTCACGTACCTGCGCGCCCTCGAGGCCGCCGGGCTCACCACCGACGAGGCCGCGGCGCAGCTGGAGTTCCGCTACGCCGCCACCGACGAGCAGTTCCCCACGATCGCCAAGCTCCGCGCCGCCCGCGCCCTGTGGAACCGGGTCGGCGAGATGAGCGGCATCGGCGAGGAGGCCCGCGCCCAGCGCCAGCACGCCGTCACGTCGCGGCCGATGATGGCGCGCTACGACTCCTACACGAACATGCTGCGCACGACCGTCGCCGGCTTCGCCGCGGGCGTCGGTGGCGCCGACGCGATCACCGTGCTGCCCTTCGACGAGCCGCTCGGCCTGCCCACGCCGTTCAGCCGCCGCATCGCGCGCAACACGTCGAGCCTGCTGATCCACGAGTCGCACGTGGCGAAGGTGGCCGACCCCGCCGGTGGTGCCTACGCGGTCGAGAAGTTCACCGACGACCTCGCGATGGCCGCCTGGGAGCTCTTCGCCGAGCTCGACGGCCTCGACGAGCTGGAAGGCGTCGCCGACCTCGACGCCGCCGCCCAGCGCCTCGTGCCCCTCGTGGAGGCCGTCCGCAACGACCGCGCCCTCCAGATCGCCCAGCGTCGCCGCCCGATCACGGGCATCAGCGAGTTCCCGAACGCCGCCGAGACCCTGCCCGAGCGCGCGCCGTACCCCGTCGCGCCGCAGGTCCACCGGTACGCCGGCGAGTTCGAGCAGATGCGCGACGAGCCGATGGCCCAGCCGGTCTTCCTGGCCACGCTCGGTCCGATCGCCGCGCACACGGCCCGCGCCACGTTCGCGATCAACCTGCTGGCCGCCGGCGGCATCGGGATCGGCTCGGCCGGCCCCACCGCCGACGTCGCCGAGGTCCTCGACAAGTACCTCGAGGCCGGGGCGCCCCCGGTGGTCTGCCTCGCCGGCACCGACGCCGCCTACGGCGAGTGGGGTGCCGACCTGGTCGCCGCCCTGCGCGAGAACGGCGCCTCCTACGTCGTCGTCGCGGGCAAGACCGACCTCGGCCAGGACGCGTCCGCAGCCATGGGCCTCGACGCGCTGGCCTTCCTCCGACAGATGCGTGAGGTGCTCGCATGACCACACCGAAGTCCTTCGCCGGTGAGCCGTGGCAGAGCCCTGAGGGGATCGGCATCAAGCGGCTCTACACGCCGGCCGACCTCGAGGGCCTCGACGCCCTCGACACCTACCCGGGCATGACCCCGTTCCTGCGCGGTCCCTACCCGGCGATGTACACGACCCAGCCGTGGACGATCCGCCAGTACGCCGGCTTCTCCACCGCCGAGGAGTCCAATGCGTTCTACCGCCGCAACCTGGCCGCCGGCCAGAAGGGCCTGTCGGTCGCGTTCGACCTGGCCACCCACCGCGGCTACGACTCCGACAACCCGCGCGTCGTCGGCGACGTGGGCATGGCCGGCGTCGCGATCGACTCGATCTACGACACGCGCACCCTGTTCGACGGCATCCCGCTCGACCAGATGAGCGTCTCGATGACCATGAACGGCGCCGTGCTGCCGGTGCTGGCGCTCTACATCGTGGCGGCCGAGGAGCAGGGCGTGAAGCCCGAGCAGCTGGCCGGGACCATCCAGAACGACATCCTCAAGGAGTTCATGGTCCGGAACACGTACATCTACCCGCCCGCGCCGTCGATGCGGATCATCTCCGACATCTTCGCGTACACGGCGGCCAGGATGCCGCGGTTCAACTCCATCTCGATCTCCGGCTACCACATCCAGGAGGCCGGGGCGACGAACGACCTCGAGCTGGCGTACACGCTCGCCGACGGCGTCGAGTACATCCGCTCGGGCCTCGACGTGGGCCTGGACATCGACGCCTTCGCGCCCCGCCTGAGCTTCTTCTGGGCCATCGGCATGAACTTCTTCATGGAGGTCGCCAAGCTGCGCGCCGCCCGCGCGCTGTGGGCCCGGCTGGTCAGCGACTTCGACCCGAAGAACCCCAAGTCGCTGAGCCTGCGCACGCACTCGCAGACCTCGGGCTGGAGCCTCACGGCGCAGGACGTCTACAACAACGTCCAGCGCACGGCGATCGAGGCGATGGCGGCCACGCAGGGCCACACCCAGAGCCTGCACACGAACGCGCTCGACGAGGCCATCGCGCTGCCGACGGACTTCAGCGCCCGCATCGCCCGCAACACCCAGCTGCTGCTGCAGCAGGAGTCGGGCACCACGCAGACGATCGATCCGTGGGCCGGCTCGTACTACGTCGAGAAGCTGACGCACGACCTCGCGAACCGTGCCTGGGCCCACATCCAGGAGGTCGAGGCGGCCGGCGGCATGGCCAAGGCGATCGACGAGGGCATCCCCAAGATGCGCATCGAGGAGGCCGCCGCGCGCACGCAGGCCCGCATCGACTCCGGCCAGCAGGTCGTCGTCGGCGTCAACACCTACCGGGTGCCCGACGAGGAGCCCTTCGAGGTCCTCAAGGTCGACAACAAGGCCGTGCTCGCGTCGCAGATCTCCAAGCTCGAGCGCCTCCGCGCCGAGCGCAACGACGACGACGTGCGGTCGGCCCTCGAGGCGCTCACGAACTCGGCCGAGCGCGGCTCGCGCCGCGACGGCTCGCTCGACGGCAACCTGCTCGACCTCGCGGTCAACGCGGCGCGGGCCAAGGCCACGGTCGGCGAGATCAGCGACGCGCTGGAGAAGGTGTACGGGCGTCACCAAGCGGTCATCCGTACGATCTCGGGTGTGTACCGCAGCGAGGCCGGCCAGTCGGGCAACATCGCCCGGGTCATCGAGGCCACCGACGAGTTCGAGCGCGAGGAGGGTCGCCGCCCGCGCATCCTCGTGGCGAAGATGGGTCAGGACGGCCACGACCGCGGCCAGAAGGTCATCGTCACGGCGTTCGCCGACATGGGCTTCGACGTCGACGTGGGCCCGCTGTTCTCGACGCCGGAGGAGGTCGCCCAGCAGGCCGTGGACGCCGACGTCCACGTCGTGGGCGTCTCCTCCCTCGCAGCGGGGCACCTCACCCTGCTGCCGGCGCTCAAGGCCGCACTGGAGGAGCAGGGCCGTCCGGACATCATGGTCGTCATCGGCGGCGTGATCCCCCCGGACGACGTGCCCACGCTCAAGGAGATGGGCGCGGCCGAGGTGTTCCTGCCCGGCACGGTCATCGCCGACTCGGCGCTCGACCTGCTGGAGAAGCTGCGCTCCTCCGACGCGTGACGTGTAACTGTCGGTTGCACTAGCCTGCGGGCGTGGACACGCGTCTGGACTACATGGATCACGCCTCGTACCTGGCGTTCCGTGCGATGGGGCACCACCCGACGCTGCACTACACGTGGGTCTACGACCGCGCGGTCGACCTCGCGGCGCTGCGGCGGCTGTCGGAGCGGCTGCAGCACGGGCGGTTCGCCCGCGTCGTGGAGCCCGCGCAGGTCTGGGGCGGCCGGGCGCGCTGGGTCCGTCCCGACCGCCCGGTGCCGATCGAGGTGGAGCCCGCCCCGCGGCCGCGGTCGCAGGTCGAGCAGTGGTCGGTCGAGGTCTCACGCCGGCCCATCGACCCGGTCTCGGGTCCGCCGTGGCGCTTCGGCGTGGTGCGGCTGGACGACGGCGGCAGTGCGGTCGCGATCGTCGTCTCCCACACGGTCACCGACGGGGTCGGCGTCCTGCTCGGCCTGCGCGAGGCGGTCGAGGGCCGCGACCTCGGTCTCACCCACCCGCGACGTGGGGCCGCGCAAGGCAGCCGCCTGTCCCAGTGGAGCGAGGTGCTGGCATCGCTGCCCGAGAAGGCGCGGGCCCTGGGCGCCGTCGTCCGCCAGATGCGCGCCGAGCGGAGTCTGCCGCACCGCGAGTCGACGGCCGCGCTCCCGGCCACGCCCACTCACACCCGCACGACCCGGCTGCCCGACCGCGACGGCGCCGCACGGATCGTGACCTTCGTGTCCGAGGCGGCCTGGGACGCGTGCGCGGAGCGTCTCGGCGGCACGTCCAACGTCCTCGCGGCGGCGGTGGCCGCCCGCCTCGGTCACCACCTGGGGCGCGTCCAGCGCAACGGCACGGTCAACCTCACGATCCCGGTCAGCGTCCGCGAGGGCGACGACGACCTGCGCGGCAACGCCCTGTCGTCGGTCGTCGTCACGCTCGATCCCGCCGAGGTGACCCGCGACCTCCGTCCCGCGCGCGCGGCGATGAAGGCCGCCCTGAGCGCGCAGGACGCGCAGCAGCTGCCCCTGCTGGCGGCGCTCCCGCTCGTCCCCTTCGTGCCCGTCCGGCTGCTGCGCCGCCTCGAGCGGTTCGCGCTGGGCGCCGACGTCAACGCGGTGGGCTGCTCGAACCTCGGCCGCGTGCCCGATCCGGTGGAGCGGATCGACGGCCAGCCGTGCCAGTACGCCTTCGGCCAGTTCAACGAGCCGGGGCGGCCGACCGCGGAGCTGGTGCGGATGGGTGGCCAGGGATTCCTGGGCGTCACGTTCTCCGGCGGCCGCGTGGTGATCAACGCCGTCGCGTTCCGGCCCGGCGGGGACAACTCCGACGAGGCGCTCCTCGCGATCGTGCACGACGTGATCGACGAGCTCGACCTGGGACCGCCTCTGCCGTGGTGACTCCGGCCCACGCCCTAGACTCACTGGCGTGATCGACGTGGAGCAGGTGGCCGAGGGGGTCCGCGCCGGCCGGCGGGCAGCGGTCTCGCGAGCGATCACCCTCGTCGAGTCACGCCGCACCGACCACCGCGCTGCCGCCCGCGAGCTGCTCGCCGGCCTGTCCTCGGCGCCCGACTCGAAGGTCGGGGGAGCGGTCCGCGTCGGCATCTCCGGCGTCCCCGGCGTCGGCAAGTCCACGTTCATCGAGGCCCTCGGCGTGCACCTCACCGAGCGCGGCCACCGGGTCGGCGTCCTCGCCGTCGACCCCTCCAGCGTGCGCACGCGCGGCTCGGTGCTGGGCGACAAGACCCGCATGGTCCGCCTGTCCACCGACCCGAACGCCTACATCCGGCCTTCGCCCAGCGCGGGCAGCCTCGGCGGCGTCGCGCGCGCCACCAGCCAGGCCCTGACGATCCTCGAGGCCGCCGGGTACGACGTGGTGCTGGTCGAGACCGTCGGCGTCGGCCAGTCCGAGATCACCGTCGCCGGCATGGTCGACACGTTCCTGTTCCTCACGCTGGCCCGCACCGGCGATCAGCTGCAGGGCATCAAGAAGGGCATCCTCGAGATCGCCGACGTCATCACGGTCAACAAGGCCGACGGCGAGCGCGCCCGCGAGGCCGAGTCCACCGCCCGCGAGCTGGCCGGCGCCCTGCGCCTGGTCTACGCCGGCACGCAGGACTGGGTGCCGCCCGTGCTGACCTGCTCGGCGCTCGAGGGCACCGGCATCGACACCGTGTGGAGCCGGGTCCTGCGTCACCGCGAGTTCATGGGCCACCGCGGCGTCGAGGAGAAGCGCGCGCAGCAGCAGCTCGACTTCACGTGGACGCTCGTCCGCGACGAGATCGAGCAGCGGCTCGCCACCGACGAGTCCGTCGCGCAGGTCCGCCAGCAGGTGCGCGACGAGGTCCTCGCGGGGCGCCTCTCGCCGGCGGCCGCCGCCGACGAGATCCTCGCCGCCTTCGACTCCTGACCGCCGGATCGCGGTACGCGGAGGTGCGTGCCAGCATGGTGCGGTGAAGCGCACCGTCACCGCCCACCTCGAACTGCACGCCTTCGACCGCGCCGACCTCGTCCTCTCGATCGCCGTCGCCGCCAACATCGCCACCGAGCGCGAGACGCTGCGGGTGGTCCAGGACGGGACCGCGCTCGAGGCCCGCGAGATCGCGGGGCGCCACGAGACCCGGCTGCACCGCGTCGACGCTCCCGCCGGGCCCATCACGATCGACTACGAGGCCGTCGTCACGGGTCACGCGGGCCCGATCGCCACGGAGGAGCTCGACATCATCGAGTACCGCCGGCCCAGCCGCTACGCGCCCTCGGACTCGCTCTTCGCGATCGCCAAGGCCGAGTTCACGGGTCTCGCCGGCAAGGACCTGCTCGACGCGGTCACGTCGTGGGTCGGCACCCATCTGTCCTACGTGCCGGGCAGCAGCCGGCCGACCGACGGCGCCGTCCAGACCATGCTCAAGCGCCAGGGCGTGTGCCGCGACTACGCGCACCTCGTGATCGCCCTCCTGCGCGCCCACGACGTGCCCGCCCGGCTGGTCTCGGTCTACGCCCCGGGCCTGCAGCCGATGGACTTCCACGCGGTCGCCGAGGCGTACATCGACGGGGAGTGGCACGTCGTCGACGCGACAGCGCTGGCTCCCCGCGAGACGATGGTCCGGATCGCCACGGGAATGGACGCCTCGGAGACGGCGTTCCTGTCGCAGCACCACGCCGCGGTGAACCTGAACCGGCTGACGGTGACGGCCGTCGTGGACGAGCTGCCGCAGGACGACGTGACCGAGCTCGTCGCCCTCGGCTGAGTCCCTCAGGGTTCAACTCTCAGTGACAACACGCCGGAAAGAACCACGGAACTAGTTCCAAAGGACTAGCGCATGGGTTAATGTCTCCTCATGCGACCGCCGCGTCGCCGCATCACCTCGGGGGGGTGATACGGCGCCGCGGCATCGTTCTTTCTCCGCCCGTTCGGCCCTCAGGAGGGTCGCGGCAGGGCGTTCATGTCCACCAGGCGCCGGTACACGTAGGGCGTCATCGTGCGCACGTACGTGACGCTCAGGTGGGTGATGTCGCGGTAGACGTTCACGCCGCCGATGATCGCCGGGCAGGTCTCGTCGTCGCAGTAGAGGTCGCTCAGGTCGAGCGTCTGCGCGCCGTCCACCCGGCGTCCCGTGGCGGCGAACGCGTCGAACTTCGACAGCGCCTCCTCGCGGGTGAACGCGCAGGCGTCGGGCGTGATCTCGTCGAGCTGCGACAGGCACTTCTGCGGCGCGCGCGGCAGGCGCGGGTTGTCGCGGATCGCGACGACGCGCACGCCGCGGTCGACGACCGGCTGCCAGGCGGCCTCCATGCTCTCGACCCGCTCGTCGTACGAGCCGGTGAGCATCTGGGCGTAGCCGGTGGTCAGGATCAGGTCGGTGGAGTCGGTGCGGTCGAGCAGCCACTTCTGGAGGTTCTGCTTCCACTCCTGGCAGCTGCTGACGCGCAGCGGGTCGTCGTGGCGGATCTCGTCGCGCGTCCACGAGCAGCTGGACTTGAGCTGCGCCGACAGCGTGATGAGCTTCTGGTCGGCCATCCGGACCAGCGCCGGCAGGAACGAGCGCGCGTGCGAGTCGCCCAGCAGCGTCACGTGCGGCAGCGAGCGGTCGGAGAGGTCGCCGAACGTGCAGTCGTTCAGCTCGGTGTCGTGGACGCCGGCGAAGCAGCCGGGGTAGTCCTTCGCGTAGTCGGTGACCACGGCCTCGGGCGTCGGGATCAGCTGGTCGTCGAGGTCGGGGTTGTGGCACGGGTTCTCGGGATCGCGAGAAGCGGCACCGAAGCACGGCGGCGCGTCCTCCTCGAGCTGCGCGGCGACCTTGGCTGCGCGCTCCTGGGCGGAGGCGGCCGACTGGACGCCCACCATCGAGCCGCCGACCAGCAGCGCCGCGCCGACCAGGGTGGCGAGGCCGGTGGTGGCCGGGCGGCGCAGGCCGAACCGGTGCGTGAACCGCACCGGGTCCTCGACCCAGCGCTTCGTCGCCCACGAGACCACGATCGTGAACACGAGGATCCCGACGCGCTCCCAGAAGCCCAGCTCGGCGCCGAGGACGAACGGCAGGATGACGATCGGCGGCCAGTGCCACAGGTACATCGAGTACGAGATCTCGCCCAGCGTGTGCGTGGGACGCCAGCGCATCAGCGGCGCGGGGGAGAGGAGGCCGCGCGGCTCGCCGGCCCAGATGACCACCAGCGTCGCGACGACGGGCACGATCGCCGCGGTGCCGGGGAACGGCGTGGACTCGTCGTAGACGAAACCGCACCAGGCGAGGGTCAGGAAGCCCGCCCACGACAGCAGCGCAGTGGGGGTGCCGCGGCGCACCGTGGCGCTGCCCATCCAGAGGGCCAGGAGCGCGCCGGCACCGAACTGCCAGGCGCGGGCCGGGGTGACGAAGTACGCCGCCGGCGGGTTCGCCTGGGTGATCCAGAGCGAGTACGCCAGGCTCGCGGCGGTGGCGGCACCGAGCACGATCGCCACCATGAGCCTGCGCGAGCGGCCCATCCGCACGGCCAGCACGGTGGCGAGCAGCACCAGCAGCGGCCACACGAGGTAGAACTGCTCCTCGATCGAGAGCGTCCAGTAGTGCTGCACCGCGGTGGGGTCGTTCTCGGCGGCGAGGTAGTCCACCGAGTCGGCCGCGAGCGCCCAGTTCTGCACGTACAGCGCCGACGCGACGATCTCCTTGAAGTTCTGGCGCCACGAGACCAGCGGCATCCACAGCCACACGGCGATCGCGGACACGGCCAGCACCAGGTACGCGGCGGGCAGCAGGCGGCGGGCCCGACGGGCCCAGAACCTCGCCAGGTCGACCCGGCCGGTGTCGGCCGTCTCGCGCAGCAGGTGTCCCGTGATGAGGAATCCGGAGATCACGAAGAAGACGTCGACGCCGATGTAGCCGCCGGGCAGACGCCCCGGCCACAGGTGGAAGAGGACGACGAGCATCACGGCGACGGCGCGCAGGGCCGTGATCTCGGCCCGGAAACGGTCGCGAGGAGGGCTGGCGGGCACCGCACCACGATACGAGGCCGGACCTCGTCGCGCCCAATCCGCCGTCCGGCGGGTGACGGGCAGCCGTCGGGTCCGCACCACTAGAATCGACACCTGCGTACCCGGTGGGCGTCGACCCGCCGTGATGTCGACGGGAACCGAGGAGAGCATGCCTGACGTGGGTCGAGTGCGTCGCCGCGTCGTGGCGATGGTCCCCGAGCGCGCGAAGGACCGCCTGCGCCGAGCTCTCGGTCGCGGTCCGGCGCCCCGCCCCCACGCGCGTCTCGCGATCCGGCACGATGCCGGCCTGATCCACTACTCCGGCGAGTTCCGCGACCCGGTGCGCGTCGTCGCCCTCGTGGTGCGGCCGGCCAGCCGCCTCGACCAGGTGGCGGTGCGGCTCGAGCAGCCGGCCTCCGCCCGCTTCGAGTTCACGCTCGACCCCGTGCAGCTGTGGGAGCTCGGCGGTCGCGCCGCCGGCCGCTTCGACCTCTTCGTCGAGGTCGAGGGCAGCGGCACGAAGCGCTCCGAGCTCCGCCTGGGCCGCTTCGACCACACCGACACGGCCGCCGCGCTCGACCGCATCGAGCTCGAGGGCGCCGCCTCGCCGTTCGGCGAGCAGGTGCACGCCTGGACGCACGTCACCGACCAGGGCAACGTCTCGGTGCGGTATGCCGCCGAGCCGATCCGCCGCTTCGAGGTGGAGGGCACGCGCCTCGACGTCGGCCCGAGGGGCATCGCCACCGAGCTGCTGCTCAAGACCTTCTCGCGACCCGCCAGCGACATCCGGCTGTCGCTGCAGTGGCGCTTCTCCGGCAGCACGCAGGAGATCCCCGTGCAGATCGTGGAGCGCGACGCCACCGCGACGCACGGCCTGTACGAGTACGCGATCAGCTTCGACCTCATGCCCGACGCCGTCTCCGACGACGAGCGCGAGGGCATCATCGACCCGCACCTGATCATGGACCTGAGCGGCTTCGACCTGCCGGTGCGCGTGCCGTTCGCGGAGAAGAGCTTCCGCCACTTCCGGCTGCGCGACCTGCCGGTGCCCACCACCGGCGGCGGCCACGTCGACCAGTGGGTGCCCTACCTGACCTTCCGCGCCAAGCGCCTCGCCTTCTGGTCGGAGCGGTTCACCGTCGACAACCACCGCTACCTGCGCCGGGTCTCGCGGTGGGCGTGGCTGATGACGCCGCTGCGACCGTTCTCGGGCATCTGGCTCGTCGGTGAGGTGCCCTACAAGGCGCAGGACAACGGCTTCGCGCTCTTCCGCTGGATCCGCCGGAATCACCCCGAGCGCCGCGCGTACTACGTGATCGACGCGGACTCGCCCGACCGCGACAAGGTGGAGCCGTTCGGCCAGGTCGTCACCGCCCGCTCGCGCGAGCACATCCGGTACACCGCGCTGGCCTCGCGCTTCGTGGGCAGCCACCACGCCGAGTACCTGCACGCCTCGCGCTCGCCGCGGCTGGCCCGCCACGCGCGCGGTTTGCGCGTGTTCCTCCAGCACGGCGTCACCGGCATGAAGAACGTGCGCCTCAACTACGGCCGCCTGCACATGCAGGAGATGCCGCCGGACCGCGTCGTGGTGAACTCCGCGGCCGAGCGCCAGATCTTCATCGAGGACCTCGACTTCTTCCCGTCGCAGGTCGCCGTCACCGGCTTCGCCCGCTACGACTCGCTCTTCGAGGGCGAGCCGCAGGTGCAGCGCCGCCTGCTGGTGATGCCCACGTGGCGCGACTGGCTGACCAGCCGCGAGAGCGTGCTGACCAGCACCTACCTGGCCAACTGGCTGGAGTTCCTGAACGATCCGCGGATCCAGGGTCTGCAGCAGCAGGGCGTCGAGATCCTCATGGTGATGCACCCGAACCTGCGGGCGCTGGTGGACGACCTGCCGCTCGAGGGCATCTCGATCGCGCCGCGCGACGCCGACGTGCAGGAGCTCATCCGCACGAGCGCCGCGCTCGTCACCGACTACTCGAGCGTGGCGTGGGACGCCGCGTTCCTGCGCCGTCCGGTGTTCTTCTTCCGCTTCGACGACGCCGTGCTGACCGGCGCCCGCACGCCCTTCGTGGACGCAGCCACCGAGCTGCCCGGCCCGATCGCGCACCGTGCCGCCGACCTCGCGGCCGAGGTGGCGACGTCCGCCGAGTCCGGGTTCGCGATGAACGA
This sequence comes from Aeromicrobium tamlense, assembly GCF_013408555.1. Lineage (NCBI taxonomy): Bacteria > Bacillati > Actinomycetota > Actinomycetes > Propionibacteriales > Nocardioidaceae > Aeromicrobium > Aeromicrobium tamlense. The sequence continues at coordinate 2,564,787 of NZ_JACBZN010000001.1, read as the reverse complement.
CCTGTACGCCCGCCGGGCGGCGAAGTACCTCGAGCTGCCGACCTCGGGCTACGGCGAGCGCAACTACGAGATGGTCCGCACGGCCGACGGCCTGTCCACGCGGCTGCTGCGGCTGCGCAACCAGCGCTGGGTGCGCGACGCCTTCAAGCGCTTCCGCGCCGGGCCTCACTACTACCGCGCGATGTCGCTGATGTTCCGGTTCGGCAGCCTGCTGCCGCGGCGCGACATCGCGGTGTTCGAGAGCGACCGCGGCAACGCCTACGGCGGCAGCCCGCGCGCCCTGTTCGAGCGGTTGCACGAGCGCGGCACGTCGCTCGACCTCTGGTACGTCAACAACTCCACGCTGCGGGTGCCGCCGGGCACGCACAAGGTGTTCCGGCTGACGCCGCGCTACTTCTGGACCCTCTCGCGGGCGAAGTACTGGGTGTTCAACCAGAACGTGCACGACCTCTGCCAGCGGCCGCGTGGCACCCACTACCTGCAGACGTGGCACGGCACCCCGCTCAAGCGGATGCAGAACGACGTGCCGGTCATGTACGGCCGGGCCGACGACTATCACGCGAAGGCGCAGGAGCTGGTGGACCGCTGGTCCAGCCTCGTCTCGCCGAGCCCCTACGCGACCGAGGCGTTCCGCAGCGCCTTCGGCTTCACCGGGCCGATCATCGAGTCGGGCTACCCGGGCAACGACGTGTTCCACACCGTGAAGGGCGCGCAACGGGCGCGGGAGACGCGACTGCGGCTGGGTCTGGCCGAGGACCGCACGGTGGTGCTCTACGCGCCGACGTTCCGCGACGACGGTCGCGCCGCGGGCGCGAAGGGCGCGTGGGCGCACGACATGGCGCTCGACCTGGGTCGCTTCGCGGAGCGGCTGGGCAAGAACGTCACGCTGCTGGTGCGCCTGCACCCGCTGGTGAAGTTCGCCTGGCCGAAGGACCTCGACGCGAGCATCGTCAACGTCTCGAAGTACCCGGACACGCAGGACCTGCTGCTGGTGGCCGACGCCCTGATCACGGACTACTCGTCGATCATGTTCGACTACGCCCAGCGCGGCCGGCCGATCATCTCCTACGTGTACGACCTCGAGCACTACCGCGACGACCTGCGCGGCTTCTACGTCGATCTCGAGGAGATCGCGCCCGGCCCGGTGCTGCGCACGAGCGACGAGGTCATCGACGCCGTGGCGAGCCTGCCCGAGCTGGAGACGCGCTACGCCGACCGCCTGGCGGCGTTCCGCGAGCGCTTCGGCGGCCTGGAGGACGGGCACGCCGCGGACCGCGTCATCGACGAGGTCTTCAGCGAGTCCGAGCGCGGCGCGATCCCCGACTGAGGTCAGGCCGCCAGCGGTCGGTAGCGGTGCTTGCGGCGCCATTGGTCGCGGAGGCGGAACTCGGGCAGGCCGTCGTCTCCGAAGCGGATGGCGATGTGGGCGTCGTGGACGCGGTGGTGGTGGTGACTGCAGAGCAGGACCCCTGATGTGAGGTCGGTGGGTCCGCCGTGGCTCCACGGGATGACGTGGTGTGCTTCGGTCCATCCGGGTGGTCGGTCGCAGTCGGGGAACGCGCACCCTTGGTCGCGTTGGGCGAGGGCGATGCGTTGGGCGGCGGTGTGGTGGCGTTTGGCGCGGCCTTCGTCGAGGACCTGGGACGGGCCGTTCATCACGACGGGGAGGATGCCGGCGTTGCAGGCCAGCTTCCTGAGCTGTCCCGCCGAGACCGGCGTGCCGTGCTCGGTGACGCCGGCGCGGTCGGTCTGGCCTCGGAGGGTCTGCTCGTCGACGGTGACCACGAGGGTCGCGGCGACGCCGCCGTGGTTGCCGTACCCATCACGCGGAAGGTGACGGACGATCTCGGCGAATGCCTCGCCCGCCTTCTCCTGCGGCCGCAAGCGTGCGTTCTCATCCGTGGTGGCGCGCGGGGAGGTCTTCGACTCCACGACCGCGCGCAGCATGTCCGCGGTCACGGCGTCGGTCCTGCCGCCGAACGGAACGAGCCCGGTGGTCTCGTCGGGACGGCCGATCCAGAACTCGCGCTGCTGTCGCTGGGCGGCCTCGTCGCGGGTGAGCTGGTCGTTCTCGATCCGGTCGGCCCGTTCGACGTCGACCACTTCGATCGCGCGACGCGCCTTGCGACGCAGCTGGTCGGCTGTCATCACCCGCGCCGCCGCGACCATGTCCGCCTCGACGAGGTCACGCTGCTCGACCGTCAGGCCCGTCGGGAGGGTGTCGAGCGCGTCGGTCACGATCGCGGCCTTGGTGGTGGACATGCCCGGCTCGGCCAGCGCCTCCCTCACCCGCGGGGCGGCCTCGATCCGGTGCGCCAGGCGGATCTCCTTCGCGGCGTCGCGCCGCGTCACCCCGGACTCCGTGGCGACCAGCGCGGTCAGGCTCGCGGCATCGGTCGCGCGGTGGGCGTCGCTCCGGTCGGCTGCGGCCACCAGCGCGAGGTGCAGTGCGTCAGCCTCGCGACGCAGCGCCTGCACCGCCGCCACCTCAGCAGCGAGCTGCTCGGACGACAAGGCGGACAGGTCGCGCGAGCGCGCGTCGGCCAGGAACCGCTGCCCCGACCTGAGCCCACCGACGACGTCCACCAGATCCCCCAAACCCCTCGAACCGATGTTCGAAGTCTACTGCATTGGGCCCAATATGGCAACGGTCCACGAAGGGACGGCTAGGCAAGCGGCGTGGGATACGCCTCGGGATCGATGCCCATGTCGGCGGCGAACAGGTCGCGCATCCGGAGGAACCGACGGTCGCCGGTCATCGCGTACATGACCTGCTGCTGGCGCACCGTGCGAGCGGGTCCGTAGTCGGCGTGCCCGGGCTCGCGCAGCTGGTAGCGGTTCGCCGCGCCGGGCACCCGGAAGCGCGGCGTGTAGTGCGCGGCGGCGGTCAGGCCCGCCGAGAGCAGCTCGTGCACCTCGGGATCGCGGCCGCCGCGGTCCCACAGGTAGTACAGCCCGGTCAGCGCGGTGACGTGCCCGTTGAGGATCACCGGCTGGACCGGATCGTCGAGCGGCTGCTCCTCGAACCAGAGGTAGCCCTCGTCGGCCACGAGGCTGAACCACAGGTGCTCGGTCGACGGTCCGCGGACGCGGTAGGCGGCGGCCAGCTCACGCGCCGTGAGCAGGTAGCGGGGGTCGTGGAAGGCGTGGTCGAGCGCGACGAGACCGGAGATCGCGGCGCCGTTGCCGAGGCCGGAGGTCCACGGCGCCCTGACCCGCACGCCCTCGTACCGACGGGCGAACCGGTAGACGACGAAGCGTGCGTCGCCGACCTGCTCGGTGTGCTCCAGCAGCCGGTCGTACAGGGCCTCCGCGATCGGCCGCACGAGGTCGCGGCTCTCGGGGTGCCGGCGGACGTGAGAGGCGAGCAGGGAGGCGTTGACCTGGAACGGCCACGGGGCGAAGTGCTGGTGGTACGTCGTCAGGTAGGACTCGGGCCACGGGACGGGCAGCTGCGCGTCGAGCTCGAGGCCCGGCCGGGGCTCCCAGCCCGGGTGCGGACCCACCGTGAGGACCCGGTCGGGGTCGAGACCGGGCGCGATCGTGAAGAGGTCGTCGCGGACGCCGGCGACCCCGCGGCGTGTCGTGCGCTCGACGGTGGGCGCGTAGCCCGCGGTCAGGAATGCGCCGAGGGCGAGCGTCACCGCGCGCATCCTGGTCACGGACAGGAGTGAAGCACACCTGCCGCCAGAAACGGCTGCAAGGGGAGGGGAAACGGCGACGGGGTGTCGCCACGACCGTGGCGACACCCCGTGCGGGATCGTGCGAGGCTCAGGCCTTGGACTCGCCCCAGGCCGGGTTCCAGCCGTCGACCTCGTCGGCGCGGCGCTCGGCCGGACCGGTGTAGATCGCCGAGGGGCGGATCAGGCGGCCGGTCTTGTACTGCTCGAGGATGTGGGCGCTCCAGCCGGCGGTGCGGGCGGAGGTGAACATCGCGGTGAACATGTTCGCCGGGATCTCGGCGAAGTCCAGCACGATCGCGGCCCAGAACTCGACGTTCGTCTCCAGGACGCGGTCGGGACGACGCTCGCGCAGCTCCTTGAGGGCGGCCTGCTCGAGGGCCTCGGCGACCTCGGCGCGGGGCGCGGCGAGCTCCTTGGCGGTGCGGCGCAGCGTGCGGGCGCGGGGGTCCTCGGCGCGGTAGACGCGGTGGCCGAAGCCCATGAGGCGCTCGCCGGAGTCGAGGAGGTTCTTGACGTACGCCTCGGCGTCGCCGGTCTTCTCGACCTGCTCGATCATGCCCAGCACGCGCGACGGGGCGCCGCCGTGCAGCGGGCCCGACATCGCGCCGACCGCGCCGGACAGCGCGGCGGCCACGTCGGCGCCGGTGGAGGAGATGACGCGCGCCGTGAAGGTGGACGCGTTCATGCCGTGCTCGGCGGCGGAGACCAGGTAGGCGTCGATGGCCTTGGCGTGGTCGGGGTTGACCTCACCGCGCCAGCGGGTCAGCATCCGCTCGACGATCGTGTCGCACTTGTCGATCTCGCTCTGGGGGACCATCGGCTTGCCGAGGCCGCGGGCGGCCTGGGCGACGTAGGAGAGCACCATGACGGCGGTGCGGGCGAGGTCGTCGCGGACCTCTTCGGGGGTCTCGATGTCGTAGAGCTGGCGCAGGCCCCACACGGGAGCCATCTGCGCGATCGCGCTCTGGACGTCGGCGCGGATGTCGCCCGAGTGCACGGGGATGGGGTACGGCTCGGCCGGGGGCAGGCCCGGGTCGTAGGTGCCGTCGACCAACAGGCCCCAGATCTTCTCGAACGGCACGCGGCCGACGAGGTCATCGATGTCGACGCCGCGGTACCGGAGCGCGGAGCCTTCCTTGTCGGGTTCGGCGATCTCGCTCTCGAACGCTACGACGCCTTCCAGTCCGTGGTGCACTTGAGTCATGACTCAATAGTGCCCTGCGCGCGTCTCACGCCGTGCGGCACGGTCCGTTTCCCGCCCCGCCGGTTGGTCGGCGGAGCGCTGACAGTTTCCCCGGTTAACCGGGGAAACTGTCACTTCACGAGGTTCGCAACCCTCGTGAAGTGACAGGAAACCTCGTGAAGTGGCGCTGAGGAGGACGCGGTCGCTGGCTACGGTGGGCGCATGAGCGACGAGCTGGCGCGGATGCGAACCGAGTACGCGCGGGTGGGGCTGGACGAGGGCACGGCGGGCGACGACCCGGTCGCGCTGGCGCAGACGTGGATCTCCGAGGCCGTGGCCGCGGGCGTGCACGAGCCGAACGCGATGGCCCTGGCCACCGCCACGGCGGCGGGCGAGCCTTCGGTGCGGATCGTGCTGCTCAAGGGCTTCGACGCGTCGGGCGCGGTGTTCTTCACGAACTACGACTCGCGCAAGGGCCGCGAGCTGGCCGAGAACCCGCGGGCCGCGGCCGTGCTGCTGTGGCACGCGCTGCACCGCCAGCTGCGGATCGAGGGCGCCGTGACCCGGCTCGAGGCGCACGAGTCCGACGCGTACTTCGCCGCCCGACCCGAGGGCGCGCGGATCAGCGCCGCGGCGTCGCCGCAGTCGCAGGTCGTCGAGGGGCGTGACGAGCTGGACCGCCGCTGGCACGAGGCCGAGCGCGGGGGAGCCGCCGACCACCGGCCCGAGGGCTGGGGCGGCTACCGGATCGCGCCGGAGGTCCTCGAGTTCTGGCACGGCCGCGAGAACCGTCTCCACGACCGCATCCGCTTCACGCGCGACGGCGACGCCTGGGCGCGCGACCGCCTGGCGCCCTGAGTCACTCCACGTCGAGGACGAGGTGCCCGGCGTCGTCCGCGCGGGCGACGCCGATCGTGCGCTTGCGCAGCAGGCCGGTCCGCAGCGGGTGCTCGCCCTCGAACCGCAGCGGGACGTCGTACCAGAGGTCGCCGACCTGCAGCGCGATGCTCGGGCGGTAGACGCGCTCCGACAGCGAGCCCGCGTCGATCGTGAGCCGGTACGTCCCTGCCTCGGTGTCGAGGTGCGCGTCGATCTCGCGCCCGCGCTGGGGAGGTCGCTTCGCGTGCGTCGCCTCGCTGGGCACGCTGGAGTCGCGCACGAGGCGACCCGCGTACGTCGGCGCGCCCCGCACGCGCGACCGTCCGGTGATGACGACCGACGTGCCGTCGAGCTGGGCCTTCGCGCGACCGAAGAGCGAGGCGATCCGCTTCACGGGCTTCTCGTACGTGATCTCGTACGCCGGGCGCGACTCCGCGTCGGCAGGGTCGAAGCCGGGGTAGGCGAAGTGCGCACGCCCGTCGACGACGTGGAGGTCGACGCCGCGGCCCTTGTCCTCGTCCGCCTGCAGCAGCGCGAGCGTCGTCTCGACGTCGCGCCGCAGCGCCGCAGCGATGATCGCGCGGTGGATCACGTGCATCCGGCGGAACAGGTTGTCGGTCAGGTAGCGCTGCGCGAGGTCCTCGATCCGGTCGAACACGAACGCCCGCTCGACGTCGTCGCGCAGGGCGAGCGAGTCGCGCAGGTCGCCGCGGATCGTGTTGTCGAACTGGCGCTTCATCACGTGGTCGCGCTGCGGGCCGGGCGGGATGCAGTCGGCGATCGTCTCCATGACGATCTCGGTCGAGGCGTACTTCTCGGCCGCGTCGGCGGTGTACGTGACGTTGGACCGGTCGTGCCGCTCGCGCGCGTGGTAGGTCGCGCCGTCGCCGATCATCGAGATCCGGCGCGCGTTCACCATGGCGGTGAGCGTGAAGGGCTGGTCGCAGCGCTGACGCATGTCCTCGCGGTACCGCAGGCCCAGCCGCTCGACGAGCTCGCGCCGGAACAGCTTCGTGTTCGAGAGGTTGTAGGGCAGCCGCGACGCGTAGAGGTCCATGTCGCGCACGCGCCCGGCGCGGTAGATGAGGATCGGCACGGCGCGCTCGCCGATCGGCTCCATCCGGCCGAAGACGACGTCGGACTCCCACCCGTCGGCGTGGCCCACGAGGAGCTCGAGGGCGTCGTCGTCGAGCACGTCGTCGGAGCCCAGGAAGAACACGTAGCGCCCGGTGGCCCGCTCGAGGCCGCGGTTGAACGGCACGGCCGGGGTCCCGGACGGCGGCTGGTGGATCACGACGACGTTGTCGCCGTGGCGCGCGGCGAACTCGTCGAGGATCCGGCCACTGTCGTCCGTGGAGCCGTCGTCGACCAGCACGAGCTGGAGTGCGTCGAGGCCGATCGTCTGTCGCTCGAGGCTGGCCAGCGCCTCGGGCAGGTAGGTGGCGGTGTTGTGGACCGCCACGATCACGGTGCAGTCCGGCTCGGGCGGGGTCTCGGCGGGACGCACGTCGCTGAGGGGCTCGCCCTCCGGGTCGATCCAGGTGCGCAGGACGTCGGCGGCGTACCGCCCGTCGTGGATGGCGTTGACGTACTCCACGCCCTCGGCGCCCAGCCGGCGCGAGCGCTCGGGGTCGGCGACGAGCTCGCGCACGACCTCGGCGATCGTCTCGCGGGTGGCGCGCACGATGGGCACGTCGTGGCCGGTCACCGCCTTGATGTGACGCCGGATCGTGGGGTCGACGGTGCCCACCACGACCCGCCCGGCCGCCATCGCCTCGCACGCGGCCACGCCGTAGCCGCCGGCGCCGAGCTGCTCGACGACGATGTCGGCGTCGCGGATGACGTCGGGCATCTCGTCGTGAGGGATGCCCTGGAGCCGCCGGTACTCGAGGACGCCCTCGTCGTGCAGCTCCTGCAGGACGGGGTCGATCCACACGCTGTTCTTCTGCGCCGAGCTCGGGCTGTGGACGACGACCGGCCGGGCGCGCTCGAGCACCGGCCGGTCGCACGTCCACCGCTCCACGTCGAGCGTGAGGGGCAGCCAGCGCGAGCCGGGCACGAACGGGATGAGGACGGGGCTCGTAACGAAGGTGGGCCCGTCGAACGCGGCGAAGTCCTCGACGTTGCGGCGCGCGATCGTCTCGAGGGTGTCGACGAGGTCGGGGTCGAGCTGCTCGTACTGGGTGTCGGGGTGCAGGTGCCGGTAGACGCTCGGGATCTTCACGTCGGACCCGTGCGCCACCATCGCCACGGACACGCCCGCCGCCTTCAGCTCCTCGACGACCGCGCGGTTGTCGAAGTCGAGGTCGGGCCCGCTCCACAGCGCGTGGTTCGACTCGATCAGCACGTGCGTGAAGCTCTCGACGACGAAGTCGCGCAGGCGCGGGTTCCAGTCGATCGAGTAGCGGGCGAGGTTCGAGTCCACCCGCAGGTGTGCCGGCGCGAGGTGGGGCGTCACGCAGTAGCGGTAGCTGATCGCCCACGTGTCGTCAGCCAGCCGGCCGAGCGCCTTGGCCCACTGACCCGCCTGACCGGCGGAGTTCGCCGGGCCGAGGAAGACGCGCGTGGACGCGGCATGGACGTCGGGGAAGGGGTCGACGAGGTCGCGGATCGTGCTCACGTCCATCGGTCTTGCTCCACCCTCTCCCGGTCGTCGCGTGCGTCGAGGTCCCGCCTCACGTTATCGGCACCATGCTGCGTCACGGTGAACCCACGGCGACGAGCGGCGGACGGACGCCGCGATCACAGGACGGAGCGGACCACGGGAACCCGCCGCAGCACTAGCACGATGGCGAAGCTGGCGACGAGGGTGATCGCGAGGCGTCCGAGCAGGGGACCCACGGCCTCGGCGGCGGGGAGGTCGCCGCCGATGCCCAGCTCGGGCAGCAGCCACACGAACGTCAGGTGGAGGCCGAAGACGCCGAGCGTGGCCGCCCCGAGCGTGGTGCCGAGGCGGGCGCCGATGCCGCGGGCCAGCACGCGCAGCAGCCCGTCGGGCTGGATGAGCGCCTGCGCCACCAGGAACACGCCGATCGCGTAGAGGATCGTGCCCGCGCCGTAGTAGCTGACCGGGCTGATCGTCTGGAGCCACTGAGGCGCCTCGGGGTTGCGCCACTGCCAGCACCCGAGGGCGCCGAGCGCGAGGGTCACGGCCGAGACCGCCGCGAGCGCGAGCCCGCGGAGCCGCAGCCCGCGCAGGCCCCAGCCCAGGAGGTAGACCCCGAGGTAGCCGAACCACCAGGTCCAGGCCGTCTCGACCAGGACCACCGATGCCTCGCGCGGCTGGATCGTGGCGAGCGAGAGCGCGGGGATCGTGGCGAGCGCGGCACCGGCGACGAGCACGGCGCGGCGGCTCGAGGTGGAGACGAAGCCGATCACGAGCGGCGTGATCAGGGCGAGCCCGATGATGATCCAGAAGAAGTACAGCGCCGTGTAGAGCTCGCCGGTGACCGTCTCCAGCAGGGCGTCACGCCACGGCAGCGCGGTGCCGTCCTGGCGAGTGACCAGCGCCCAGTACCAGAGGTGCCAGAAGACCAGGGCCGGGACGAGCCGGGCCGCGCGCTTGCGCAGGAAGACCGAGTGGCTGCCGTACCGGCGGGGGTCGAGCAGCACCGAGCCGCTGAGCATCACGAACAGCGGCACCGCGCACACGGCGCCGATGTCGAGCCAGATGGCCAGGGTCCCCACGGTCGTGGAGCGGGCGTCCTCGGCGGCGGCGTTGGGCGCCACCGAGTGGATCGTGACGACGCCGACGATGGCGATCGCGCGCAGCCAGGAGATCCACACCGTGGACTCGGTGGCCGTCGGTGTAGTCGCAGTCGTCACCCGAAGAACGTAACAACGCGACGCGGTGGCTGCGCGGCCGTCGCGGGCGGCGTGCACCCGGCCGTTAGGGTGGGCGTCGTGCGATCTGTAGGGGGAGGCGCGGCCGTCTCGCGCGCCGTCGTCCTCGGGTGGAGTGTCCCTCCGATCGACTCCTCCCTCTCCCGTCGCACCGCCGATCTGGTCGCGGCGCTCTCCGACGCCGGCTGCCTCGTCACCGTGATCACGGTCGACAGCCCCGCCGCCGTGCGCGACGACGGCCTCGACCCCGCACTCGCGCGCCGGATCCCCGACGACGTCCGCATCATCCGCATCGCGGACGACCACCCCGACGAGCTCCAGCGGATCGACCGCTGGTCGTACGAGCGAGCCCTCGACCCGGCCGGCTGGCGCGACGAGTGGCTGGCCCGCGCCGCCGCCCAGTTCGACGAGCCGGGCTTCGGCCACGTGCACGACCGCCTGCGCGAGGAGGCGCTGCGAGTCGCGGACACCGAGGGCGTCGACCTCGTCGTGGCCGTCGCGGCCCCGATGGTCACCGTCGCCGTCGCCGCCGACGTCAGCGCGCGTCACGGCGCGGACCTCGTGGTCGACCTCGCTCGCACGACCGGCGGCGACTTCGAGATCGGTGGCCAGCGTGTTCGCGACGCCCTTTCCCGCGCCACCGTGTGGTGCCCCGACGAGGGCACCCGGGCACGCCTGCGCGACGTCGACCCCACGGCCGCCGAGCGCGCGCTCGTCGTGCCCGACGGCTTCGGCACCGAGCCCGAGCCCGGCGCGGCGCTCCCGGCCCGCCGCGAGCACTGGCCGCTGCGTGTGGGCTGCTTCGTCGAGCCCGACGCCTGGAGCGCGTTCGTCGAGGTCGTCGAGGGCTGGATCGCCGCCCGCGCCGTTTACCCCGTCCTGACCGAGGCCATCCTCGCGGTGTTCGGCCGCCCTCCAGCCGCCGGCGTCGCCCCCTCGGTGCTCGCGCAGGCCGCCCCGGCCGGCGTCGTCGCGGAGGCCTCGCCGTCCGTGGACGACCTGCCCGAGGTGCACCGCGGACTCGACCTCGTGGTCGTCGTCTCACGCGGCGACCTGCCAGCGGGCCGCACCGCCGACCACCTCGCCGCGGGCGTCCCTGTGGTCTGGTGCACGGCGCAGCAGCCGGGCCCGGGCCACCCGTTCGAGGAGGCCAGCCAGGTGGTCCGCGCCGCCGACCTGACCCCGCAGGCCATCACCGACGCGATCCGCGCCGCGCTGGCGCTCGACCCCGCCACGGTCGTGCCCACGTGGCGCGTCTCGGCCTGGCCGGCGGCCCTCGAGGACCTCGACGCGAAGGAGGACCGTCGATGACCCGCGTCCTCGCCGTCACGGCCCGCGCCCGCTACCCCGAGACGTGGCTGGACAACCTGCTGGAGAAGCTCGACCTCGGCGGCGACGTCGAGGTGCGCGTCCTCGCGGCCAAGCGCCCCAAGCCCGCCTTCGACGCCGAGTTCGCGGTGATGCCGCCGCTGCCGAAGCCGCCGAAGGTCGAGCCCGCGCCGCGCGGCTTCGGCGCGCGGGTGTGGAGCCGGGTCACCGGCTCGCGTCCCACGCCGCCTCCGGCCCCCGAGCCCGCGCCCGCCCCGAAGCTGCGCGAGCGCCTCGCCACGTGGTGCCGCGAGGACGACCGGCCCGTCGAGCTGGCGCAGTGGGCCGACGTCGTCGTCGCGATGGACGACGCCGCCTGCCGCAGCGTGTGGGAGCTCGGCCGCCGCGTCGAGGGCACCGTGTTCGTCAACCGTGCCGCGCGGGTCCGCGAGGCGCTCGAGGCCGAGCGCGTCGACGTGCCCGCACCCACGCCACCCGCCGGACCCGACGCCGCCGACGCCACGATGCCACCGATCGCCGACGGCCCCGCCCGGCTCCTGATCGCCCCCGCGAACTACGCCGGACAGGCGCACGCCTGGGCCCGCGCCGTCGACGCGCACGTCCCGGGCGCCGCCGCGCAGAACTTCAAGGACCGCCGCCTCCTGCACCCGTACCCGGCCGACCTCACGGTCGACCGTCGCCGCTTCCAGGGCGACCTCGGCTGGCGCCGCGCCTGGCGCGAGCACGTCCTCGCCACCTACACGCACGTGATCGTCGAGGCCGGCCTGCCGGTGCTGGGCGAGTCCGTCATGCCGCTCGAGCACGTCGTCGCCGAGCTGCGCGACGCCGGCCTGCGCGTCGCGCTGCTCTCGCACGGCAGCGACGCCCGCATCCCGTCGGTGCACGCGGCGAACGAGCGCTGGGCCCAGTACGACGGCATGGACGCGGCCTGGGTGCGACAGCTGGAGCACTCCTCGCGGCGCAACGTCGAGGTCTACACGAGCGACCCCGGACCGGTCTTCCTCTCCACCCCCGGTCTGCTCGAGTTCGTCCCGAACGGCACGTGGCTGCCGCTCGTGGTCGACGTCGACCGCTGGCACAGCGACGAGCCCGTCCTCGAGCGCGAGCGCCCCGTGGTGGCGCACGCCCCGAGCAGCAAGCAGAAGGGGTCGCACCACATCGACCCCGTGCTCGCCGACCTCGACGCGCAGGGCCTCATCGAGTACCGCCGCGTCCAGGGCGTGCCGATCGAGGAGATGCCGCAGGTGTTCGGCACCGCCGACATCGTCGTCGACCAGTTCGGCGCCGCCGACTACGGCGTCGCGGCGTGCGAGGCCCTCGCCGCGGGCCGCACCGTGGTCAGCCACGTGTCGCCCGGCGTGCGCGCGCACGTCCGCGCCGAGACGGGTCTCGAGGTGCCGATCCTGCAGGCCGACCCCGAGACCCTGCGCGACGTCGTCCTCGGGCTGCTCGCCGACCGCGAGGCGGGCCGCGCCGCCGCCCGCGACGGCCGGGCCTTCGTGGAGGCCGTCCACGACGGCCGCCGCTCGGCCGAGGTGCTGGCGCGCTGGTTCGAGAACTCTGCCCCCGCGGCGGTGCCGGAACATGGCCCGTCCCCACATACGAAGTAGGGTGTTACCCGTGTCTGAACAGCCTTTCATCCCGCCCGCCAAGCCCATCATCGACGAGGTCGACATCGAGGCCGCGGTGCGCGTGCTCCGCAGCGGCATGGTCGTGCAGGGTCCCGAGGTCAAGGCCTTCGAGGAGGAGTTCAGCGCCGTCGCCGGCTCCGAGCACGCCGTGGCCGTCAACTCCGGCACCTCGGCGCTCCAGCTGGCCCTGATGGCGCTGGGCATCGGCCCGGGCGACGAGGTCATCGTCCCGTCGTTCACGTTCGCCGCGTCGGGCAACGCGATCAAGCTCGTCGGCGCCGAGCCGGTGTTCGTCGACATCGACCTCGACTCGTTCTGCGTCGACCCCGAGGCCGTCCGCGCCGCGATCGGCCCGAAGACCGCGGGCATCATGCCGGTGCACCTCTACGGACACCCCGCCGCGATGACCACGATCATGGAGCTGGCCTCCACGCACGGCCTCGCGGTCGTCGAGGACGCGGCCCAGGCGCACGGCGCCGCGATCGGCGGCAAGCCGGTCGGTGGCTTCGGCTCCGCCGCCGCGTTCAGCTTCTACCCGACCAAGAACATGCACTCGCTCGAGGGCGGCATGGTCACCACGAACGACGCCGAGGTCGCGCGCACGATCCGCCTGCTGCGCAACCAGGGCATGGAGCAGCGCTACGCCAACGAGATCGTCGGCGTGAACATGCGCCTCACCGACGTCGCCGCCGCGATCGGCCGCACGCAGCTCACCCGCCTGCACGAGTGGACCGAGCGCCGCCGCGCGATCGCCGCCCGCTTCGACGCCGAGATCACCTCGGTCGTCGTACCCCCGGTCGCCGAGGGCGCACGCCACGTCTACCACCAGTACACGGTGCGCGTGGAGAACGACCGCGACGGCTTCCAGAAGCGCCTCACCGACGCCGGCATCGGCAACGCCGTGTACTACCCGACGCCGGTGCACCGCCTGCGCCCGTACCTCGTCGACGGCGCCCCTGACCCGCGCTGGGACCTGCCCGCCACCGAGCAGGCGGCCGCCGAGGTCGTCTCGATCCCGGTGCACCCGAGCCTGAGCGACGCCGACGTCGACCGCATCGTCGCGGCCGTCAACGAGGCCGGAGCCACCGCGTGAGCGCCCCGCTGCGCGCCGGCCTCATCGGTGCCGGCGCGATGGGTCGCAACCACGCGCGGATCCTCGGCCAGCTCGACGGCGTCGACTTCGTCGCGATCAGCGACCCCGCCCTCGAGGCCGGCCTGTTCGGCGCCGACGTCGTGCCCGACGTCGAGTCGCTCATCGCGCTCGGCATCGACTACGCGGTCGTCGCGTGCCCCACGAGCCTGCACGAGGAGGTCGGCCTGGCGCTCGCGTCCGCCGGCGTCCACGCGCTGATCGAGAAGCCGCTGGCCTCCACGGTCGAGGGCGCCGCCCGTCTCGAGAAGGCGTTCGGCGACGCCGGCCTGGTCGGCGGCGTCGGCCACATCGAGCGCTACAACCCCTCGCTGCAGGCGCTGCGCGCCAAGCTGGAGGAGGGCGAGCTCGGCCAGATCTACCAGGTCGTCACCCGCCGCCAGGGCCCGTTCCCGCACCGCATCGCCGACGTGGGCGTCGTCAAGGATCTCGCCACGCACGACATCGACATCGCGTCGTTCGTCACCGGCGAGTCCTACCTCGACATCAGCGCGCGCACCGTCACCAAGAGCGGCCGGCCGCACGAGGACATGGTCGCCGCCGTCGGCACGCTGTCGGGCGACATCATCGTCAGCCACCTGGTGAACTGGCTCAGCCCGATGAAGGAGCGCTGCACCGTCATCACCGGCGAGCGCGGCGCCTACGTGGCCGACACCCTCACCGCCGACCTGACGTTCCACCGCAACGCCACCGTCGCGCTCGACTGGGACGCGCTGAGCGCCTTCCGGGGCGTCGCCGAGGGCGACGTCACGCGCTTCGCGATCCCCAAGCGCGAGCCGCTGCTGGTGGAGCACGAGACGTTCCGCGATGCCGTCCTCGGTCAGGACACCGACATCGTCACCCTCGCGCAGGGCCGCCGCACCGTCGAGGTGGCGCAGGCGATGATCGACTCCGCCGACGGAGGCGGTCAGCGGGTCGATCTGGCGTGAGCGGCCAGCCGAACAAGGTCGTGATGCTCGTCGACAACGACGTGCGTCGCGACTCGCGGGTGCAGAAGCAGGCGCGCTCCATGGCCGAGCGCGGCTGGGAGGTCACGCTCCTGGGCATCAACCGCACCGAGGACGTCATCCCTCCGTGGAAGGTCGGCGACGCCACGGTCGAGCTCGTCGACTACCGCCCCGAGCGGATCGAGCGCGCGCACCTCGCGCGGTCGCCGCGCTGGCGCGACCCGCTGGCGTACCGCACGGGCGCGCGGGCCAACCAGCTGTTCGGCTGGTGCGAGGCGCAGGCGCGTGTCCTGGAGGACCGCCGCCGCAGCGCGTCGGGCCCCGGGCGCGTCGTCCTGTCGGCCCGCATCGCCGCCAACCGGGCCCTCGCGTCGTGGCGCGGCTTCCGTCGAGAGCGCACGATCGAGGTGCGCCGCAAGCGCCACCGCATGCACGGCCTGGTCGACCGCCTGAGCACCGCCGCGTGGATGAAGGTCCTCGGCACGAAGTCCTGGAACCACCTCGACCCCAACATCGAGTCGTGGGACGAGGCGTTCGCGCCGGCGATCGACCGGCTGCGGCCCGACCTCATCCACGCCAACGACTTCCGCATGCTGTTCGTCGCCGCGCGCGCCACGTTCCGCGCCCGCGCCGCCGGCCGCGACGTGAAGCTGGTGTGGGACGCGCACGAGTTCATGCCCGGCGTCGAGCACGCCACCGCGCACCCGCGCTGGATCCCGTCGCTGCAGCAGCTCGAGGCCGAGCACGCGCAGTATGCCGACGCCGTGCTCACCGTCAGCGACCCGATCGCCGACCTGCTGCAGGAGCACCACGGCCTGCCCGAGCGCCCCACGATCGTGCTCAACACGCCGATCGTCCAGGACCCGCCGCCCGAGGCGCCCAGCGTCCGCGCCCGCTGCGGCCTGGCCGACGAGGTCCCGCTCATCGTCTACAGCGGCTACGTCGACCCCAACCGCGGCGTCGGCGTGGTCATCGAGTCCCTCGGCCACCTGCCCGACCTGCACGTCGCGCTCGTCGTCGGCCAGCCCGACTCGCCGGTCGTGCTCGGGCTCCAGGAGCGTGCCGCCGAGCTGGGCGCCGCCGAGCGGCTGCACATCCTGCCCTACGTGCCGGTCGAGCAGATCGTGCCGTACCTGTCGTCGGCCACGCTGGGCGTGCACTCGCTGATCCACATGATGAACCACGAGATCTCGCTCGCCACGAAGTTCTACGAGTACTCGCAGGCCCGCCTGCCGATCGTGGGCAGCGACGTGAGGTTCATGGCCGAGACGATCCGCCGCACGGGCCAGGGCGAGGTCTTCCGCGTCGGCGACGTCGACGACTTCGTCCGCGCCGTCCGTGCCGTGCTGGCCGACCGCGAGCGCTACGTCGCGGCCTACGACCAGCCCGGCCTGCTCGACGCGTGGACCTGGGAGCACCAGGCCGACGCGATGCACGAGGTCTACCGCGACCTGGTCGGCTTCGACCCCGCCGTGATCGGAGCCACCGCATGAGCGCCCTGCGCGTCGTCGTCCTGCGCGACACCGCCGCCGAGCCCCTCGGCGCCCACGTCACCGCCCTGCGCGACCTCGGGTTCGAGGTGCACGTGCTGGCCAAGGGCGACGCCCTCGAGGGCGGGCCGCTGCTCGTCGACGACGTTGCCGTCTCCACGGTGCCAGTGCCGAAGTGGCTCGGTGCCGGCCGTCACGGTGCGCGCTCGCCGCGCTGGACCAAGCCGCTGGGCTACCGCACCCTGCTGAAGGCCGGCGTCCGCCAGGCCGCGGCGCAGGCGCGCGTCAGCGAGTCCATGTTCCAGCGCGACGTCGCCTACGTGAAGAGTGGCAACACCAAGGTGCCCCTCGTCCCGCGCGCTCGCCTCTTCCTGGCGCGCGCCGAGCGCCGCTGGGTCGCCGAGCGCACCGAGGCCACCCGCGAGGCCTACAAGGTCCGCAAGGGCCGTCGCCGTCCCGTCGACCGCGCGGCCCGCCGCCTGTGGCGCACCACGTCGCGTCAGCACGCGTGGGCACGCCTCGACCCCGCGCTGCTCGATCCCGAGCTGCACCTCGGTCCCGCCCTCGACGAGCTCGCGCCCGACGTGATCCACGCCGAGGGCCCCGTGATGATGTCCGTCGCCGTGCGGGCCGCCGCCCGGATCGACCACCCGGTCCGCGTCGTGTGGGACCGCACCGGCGAGAAGAAGCCGAAGCGTCCGTGGGCCGCCCAGGCGCGCCCGCTGCTGGTCGCCGAGTACGGCCACCGCGCCGACGCCACGGTCAAGGCCCGCGACCCGCAGACCCTCGCCGCCGCCTACGGCGCGGCCCCGACCCCCACCCTCGAAGGAACCCCATGAACATCACCGTCGTCGGACTGGGCAAGATCGGCCTCCCGCTGGCCGTCCAGTTCGCCTCGAAGGGCCAGAAGGTGTTCGGCGCCGACGTCAGCCCCACCGTCGTCGAGACGGTGAACGCCGGCACCGAGCCCTTCCCCGGCGAGGCCCACCTCGCCGAGAAGCTGGCCGAGGTCGTCGGCTCCGGCCACCTCGTCGCCACCACCGACACCGCCGACGCCGTCTCGCAGTCGGAGTTCGTCGTCATCGTCGTGCCGCTGTTCGTCGGCGCCGACGGCACGCCCGACTTCGGCTGGATGGACTCGGCCACGCAGGACATCGCGCGCGGCCTCAAGCCCGGCACCACCGTCATCTACGAGACGACCCTCCCGGTCGGCACCACCCGCACCCGCTGGGCGCCGATGCTGCAGGATGGCTCGGGCCTGACCGCCGGCCAGGACTTCCACCTCGTCTTCAGCCCCGAGCGCGTGCTCACCGGTCGCGTCTTCGCCGACCTGCGCAAGTACCCCAAGCTGGTCGGCGGACTCGACGAGGCCGCCACGGCCAAGGCCGTCGAGTTCTACGAGACCGTGCTGGACTTCGACGAGCGCCAGGACCTGCCCCGCCCGAACGGCGTCTGGGACATGGGCACCGCCGAGGCCGCCGAGCTGGCGAAGCTCGCCGAGACCACGTACCGCGACGTCAACATCGGCCTGGCCAACCAGTTCGCCCGCTTCTCCGACCAGCACGGCATCGACGTGCTCAAGGTCATCGAGGCCTGCAACAGTCAGCCGTTCAGCCACATCCACCTGCCGGGCATCGCCGTCGGCGGCCACTGCATCCCGGTCTATCCGCGGCTGTACCTGTGGAACGACCCCGACGCCACCGTCGTGCGCTCGGCCCGCGAGGCCAACGCCGCGATGCCCGCCTACGCGGTCGACCTGCTGGCGGCCGCCGCGGGCGACCTCACCGGCAAGCGCGTCCTGGTGCTCGGCGCCTCCTACCGCGGCGGTGTGAAGGAGACGGCGTTCTCCGGCGTCTTCGGCACGGTCGACGAGCTGCGCGCCCGCGGCGCCGAGGTCCACGTCAGCGACCCGATGTACAAGCCCGAGGAGCTCGAGGCGCTCAAGCTGCCCGCGTACGACGGCGAGCCCGTCGACGCGATCGTCGTCCAGGCCGACCACGCGGAGTACCGCGAGCTCGCGGCCTCGGACTTCCCGGGCGTCGAGGTCATCGTCGACGGCCGCCGCGTCACCGATCCCGAGCGCTGGACCGGTGTCCGCCGCGTCGTCATCGGCGGCTGACGTGAAGGTCCTCAGCATCGTCGGGGCCCGCCCGCAGTTCGTGAAGCTGGCGCCCATCGACCACGCGTTCCGCGCGGCCGGCGTCGAGCACGTCATCGTGCACACCGGCCAGCACTACGACGAGCGGATGTCGGGCGAGTTCTTCCGCGAGCTCGACATCGCCGAGCCCGACGTGAACCTCGAGATCGGCTCGGCCGGCCACGGCGCCCAGACCGGCGCGATGCTCGCGCGGATGGACGACGTCATCCTCGAGCACCGTCCCGACTGGGTCCTGGTCTACGGCGACACGAACTCCACGCTGGCCGGAGCGGTCAGCGCCGCGAAGCTGCAGGTCCCGCTCGCGCACCTCGAGGCCGGGCTGCGGTCGTTCAACCGCGCGATGCCCGAGGAGCACAACCGCGTTCTGACCGATCACGCCGCCGACCTGCTGCTGGCGCCCACCGAGCAGGCCATGGCGCACCTCGCCACCGAGGGTCTCGCCGAGCGCTCCGTGCTCGTCGGCGACGTCATGACCGACGTGCTGACGGGCATCAAGCGCCGGATCGACTCCGGCGAGCTCGAGATCCCCGACCTCGGCGTCACGCCGGGGGAGTACCACGTCTCCACGATCCACCGGGCCGAGAACACCGACGACCCCGAGCGCCTGCGCGCGATCGTCGAGGGCCTGCAGGGCCTGGAGCGTCCGGTCGTGCTGTTGGCGCACCCGCGCCTCGTGCAGCGCTGCGCCGACTTCGGCATCGTGCTCGAGCAGGGCTCGGTGCGCGTGCACGAGCCGCTGCCGTACGGACGCCTCGTGGCCGCTGCGGCAGGCGCGCACTCGGTGATCACCGACTCGGGAGGCCTGCAGAAGGAGGCCTTCCTGCTGCGGGTCCCGTGCGTCACCGTGCGCACCGAGACCGAGTGGGTCGAGACGGTGGAGCTGGGCTGGAACGTGCTGGCGTCCGACCCGCGCACGATCGCGTGGGCCCTGGCCAGCCTCGACCCGCAGCCCACGGACGCCACGCCCTACGGCGACGGCCGCGCCGCCCAGCGCGTCGTGGAGGCCCTCAGCCGCTGAGCGGGGTGGGCCTTCAGGCCAGCGCGAGCCGCCCGTCGGTCTCGCGGTAGGTCTCGCCGGTCTCGGGGCACGTGAAGGTGCCGTCGCCCTGGTCGTCGAGCGGGCGCCCGGCGCGGCCGACCCACGCGATGCGTCGCGCCGGCACGCCGACCACGAGCGCGTGCGGGGGCACGTCCTTCGTCACGACGGCACCCGCGGCCACGAGCGCCCAGGCGCCGATCCGCACCGGGGCGACGCAGACGGCACGCGCGCCGATCGAGGCGCCCTCGTCGATCGTGACGCCCACGGGCGTCCAGTCGGCGCCGGACTTGAGCGAGCCGTCGGGGGCGACCGCGCGCGGGAACTCGTCGTTGGTCAGCACGGCGGCGGGGCCGATGAAGACGCCGTCGGCGACCTGCGCGGGCTCGTAGACGAGCGCGTGGTTCTGGATCTTGACCCGGTCGCCGATCTGCACGCCCGAGCCGATGTAGGCACCGCGGCCGACGATGCACTGCTCGCCGAGCGTGGCGTTCTCGCGCACCTGGGCGAGCTCCCACACGGTGGTGCCGGACCCCAGCGTGGCGCGGTCGTCGACTTGGGCGGTGGGCTTCACGGTGGCGCTCATGGCGCCACGCTATCGCTCCGGGCAGACGCCGTCGTGCTTGACTTGGCTCCGGCCGTTCGGCCCCGGGAGACACGACCGAGAAGAGGCGGAGGCGACCAGGTGGCACCACGGATTCCCGCAGCCCTGAGGGCGCGACTGGCCCGCGTCAAGCGTGCCGTCACCCGCGGCGACGACGCGGCCCCGCCGATCGTCGACGCGGTCCGGGTCGCGGTGGACGCCGACGGTCGGGTCACTCTCGCAGGCACCGCCCGGGACGGGATGGTCGTCGACGCCGTGACGCTGCAGGTCCGCGGCGGGGGCGCGAAGGTCAAGGTCCCCGCGAGCGGCCGCGCCGAGTTCGCGGTCACGGCCGACGTGCCCGACCGCGCGCCCACCAGCTCCCACTCGATCGACGTCCAGCTGCACCTGAAGAGCGCCGCGGGCAAGAAGGTCACCCGCCGGCTCACGGCGGGCCCGGGCGACCGGTCCGCGATCGTCTCCGAGATCGGCGAGACCCGCGAGCGCCCGGTCTGGTGGTACGCCACCCGCGACGGCTACCTGTCGATCCGCGTGGGCGTGCAGCGCATCCCGAAGATCCTCACGAAGGTCACCGCGGTGCGCGGCTCGGCCCATGGCTTCGCGTTCGAGGCCGACCTGATCACGATGCACGCGGACGGTCGGAACGCCGAGCTCGAGGTCACGGTCCGTGCCACCGAGTTCGCCCACCGGCTGCCGCTGCAGGTCGGCGCGGGCACCCGCGATCCGCTGAGCCGTGAGATCACGCACCCGATCGCGGGCGCCATCGACGTCACTGCCCTCGTGGCCGCCGGGATGCCCGCGAACGAGCAGTCGGTCGACATCGCCGTGGTCGTGGACGGCAACGACGGCACGCCCCTGCGCCGCGGTCTCGCCGTGCCGGGCGACCTGCGCGGCTTCCGCCGACTGAAGCCGCTCACGGGCTCGGACGAGGGCTTCACGCAGGTCCTCGTGCCGTTCCTGACCTTCAAGTCCAAGAACCTGTCGTTCGCCCGCGAGCTCTTCACCCGCGACGCCCACCGCTACCTCACGCGGCTGCGACGGCTCGGCCCGCTGTGGACCGTGATCCGCGCGTTCTCGTCGGTGTGGGTGGTGGGGGAGACCCCGTACAAGGCGCAGGACGCCGGGTTCCACCTCTTCCGCTGGGTCCGGCAGCAGCACCCCGGCCGGCGGGCCTACTACGTCATCACCGAGGACAGCCCCGAGCGCGCCAACGTCGACCCGCTCGGGAACGTCGTCACGGTGCGCTCCCGCGAGCACATCCGCGCGTGCTTCATGGCGCGTCGCTTCGTCACGACGCACAACGCGAGCTTCGTGCTGGCCACGTCCGACCGCCGCGCGGTCCGGTGGATGCGCGGCAACCGCGTGTTCCTCCAGCACGGCGTGCTCGGCACGAAGAACATGGCCGAGACGTACGGCCGCCTCAGCCCGGCGTTCCACACCGACTTCGTCCACGTCAGCTCCCCGCGCGAGCGCGAGCTGATGATCAACGACCTCCGGTACCGGCCGCAGCAGGTGCGCGTCACGGGCCTGAGCCGCTTCGACCGCCTCCTCGAGCCCACGGAGCAGCCGCCGCGCGGCATCCTCGTGATCCCCACGTGGCGCGACTGGCTGAGTCGCCCGGCCGCGTTCGAGGAGAGCGAGTTCCTGGAGCGCTGGCGCGCCTTCCTGACCTCCGAGCCGATCCGGCAGGCGATCGCCGAGGGCCTGCCGGTCACGGTGATCCTGCATCCGAACATGCGCTTCTTCGGCGATGCGCTCGCCGTCGAGGGCGCCACCGTCCTGCGCCAGGGCGACGTGGACGTGCAGACCCTGCTGCGCAGCCACGCGGCGATGGTCACCGACTACTCCTCGGTGGGCTTCGACTTCAGCTTCCAGGGCCGCCCGGTCTTCTACCACCAGTTCGACCGGCAGCGCTTCCTCGGCAAGAGGCCGTCCCACCTCGACCTCGACCTCGACCTGCCGGGCGACGTCTTCCGCGAGGTCGAGCCGCTCGCCGAGGCCGTGGTCGCCTCGTGGCGCGCCGGCTTCCCGCAGGACGCCGAGCACGCCCGCCGCAGCGCGCTGTTCCTCGAGCCCGCCACGGGTTCCTACAGCGAGCAGGTCTTCGAGTCCGTCCGCACCGCGCGCTCCGCGTGGGTGCCGCTGTGGCGTCTGCGCGACTCGTCGTACGGCCGCCGCACGTACCGCGCGTTCCGCAAGGGCCGACTCTTCCAGCCGTCGATGAAGGCGATCGCGGCCGTGGGCCGGATGCTGCCACGCCGCGACCTCGTGGTCCTCGAGAGCGACACCGGCCGGGCCGTCGCCGACAGCCCGCGCGCGATCTACGAGGAGCTGGTCTGTCGCGGTGCCCCGTTCCGCTACGTGTGGAGCACCCGCAGCACCTTCCGTCCGCTCGACGTCACGACGCGCAAGGTCGAGCCGGGCTCGCCCGCGTTCCACTGGCACCTGTCCCGCGCCCGGTACTGGGTCAACAACCAGAACTTCGGCCCGGTCGTGAAGCCGGCGAAGGGCACCACCTACCTCCAGACGTGGCATGGCACCCCGCTCAAGCGGATGCAGTACGACGCGGTCTCCACCACGGGCCGCGCCCCGGGCTACCTCGAGCGCGTCTCGGCCAAGACCGCCACGTGGTCGATGCTGCTGTCGCCGAGCCCGTACGCGACGGAGGCGTTCCGCTCGGCGTTCCGCTACGAGGGACGCGTCCTCGAGGCCGGCTACCCGCGCAACGACGTGCTGGCCCGCGATGCGAAGGAGGTCGGCGAGGTCACCCGCCGCCGTCTCGGCCTGCGTCCCGAGGACCGTGTCGTGCTCTACGCGCCCACGTTCCGCGACGACGTCAAGCAGGGCAAGCAGTTCGTGTGGGACGGCGCGCTCGAGTGGGAGCCGCTCGTCGAGGGCCTCGACGAGGACACGGTGATCCTCGTGCGTCGCCACAGCGTCGTGCGAGGCTCGCTGAAGATCCCGCCGGAGCTCGCGCACCGGGTGCTCAACGTCTCGAGCTACCCCGACATGCAGGACCTGCTGTGCGTCGCCGACGTGCTCGTCACGGACTACTCGTCGGTGATGTTCGACTACGCGATCCTCGACCGGCCGATCGTGTTGTTCTGCTACGACCTGGCGCACTACCGCGACGACCTGCGCGGCTTCTACCTCGACTTCGAGGCCGAGGCGCCGGGACCGATCGTGGCCACGCAGGAGGAGCTGCGCGCGGCGCTGCTCGAGGCCGAGGGCCACGGCGACGCCTACGCGACCCGTCGCCACGAGTTCCGGCAGCGGTTCGCCCCGCTCGACGACGGTCACGCCGCCGAGCGCGTCGTGGACGAGGTCTTCGGCTCCTAGGCGGCCGAGCGGATCGCCTTCCGGGCCGCCTCGTCGACCTCGGGCGCCAGCTCGCGCGAGAACGTCGCCGTCAGGTGGCCGTGGTCGAAGTACGCGATCTGGTCGCCCACGACGAACCGGCAGGTCTCGTCGTCGCACAGGCGGTCGGTGACGTCGAGGACCGAGACCAGGCCCGAGTCGTCGGCGCGCCCGGCGGCGGCCAGCGGATCGGGCTCCACGGCCTCGTCGCGCGGGCGCTCGCACACGGCGGGGTCGTCGGCGTTGAGCGCCACGCAGTCGGGCACGCTGCCCGCCGCGGCCGGGGTGTCGCGGATGACCAGCACCGGGATGCCCTCGTCGGTCAGCGTGTCGAGGGTGTCGGCGTACGCGGCCTGGGCGACACGGTCGGCCTCGGGCTGCTCGAGGCCCGCCAGCGGCAGCGTGCGGGTGCGGTTCGAGATCACGACGAGGCTCGGGTCGGAGTCGATGATCCGCTGCAGGCTCTCGGCGTTCCAGGCGCGGCAGTTGCGTGTGGACTTCGGGTTCGGGAACGCGATGTCCAGGTCGACGGTGTAGCACTGCGACGCGAGGTAGGTGTCGAGCGCCCACCCGCGCTCGGTGGCTACCTCGTCCAGCGCGGGCTGCCAGTGCCCGGCGTGCGAGTTGCCGATCAGCGCGACCCGCTGGTCGGAGTCCTCGTCGCCGTAGTGGCAGACCGGGTGCGTCGTGAACGGGGCGCTGGCCCAGCAGTCGTCGGGGTAGACGGCGGGCTGGTCGGCCTTTGCATCGACCGGCGTCATCGCCAGGCCGCTGTCCTCGGTGCCGTCCGGCGCCGCCGTCAGTGCCCACGCGGCGCCGCACGTGAGCGCCGTGGAGGCCGCGAGCATCGCGAACGTGGCGCGCTTGCGGGCGACGAGATACGGGTGGAACCGCAGCGGACGCTCGATGAAGCGGACGGTGAGGCCCGACAGGACGATCGTCAGGACCAGGACGACCGCATCGGTGCGCAGCGTCTTGTCGACGCCGAGCGCGAGGGGCGTGATCACCACGAGCGGCCAGTGCCACAGGTAGATCGGGTACGACCAGTCGCCCACGAGCTGGATCGAGCGGGCCTCCCACGGGCCTCGCGTGTCCACTGCCGCGAGCAGGACGAGCGCGGCGCCGACGGTGGGGACGAGGGCGGCCGAGCCCGGGAACGCGGTGGCGCGGTCGAACCAGAAGACGGCGTACGTGATCATCGCGAGGCCGACGAGCGCCACGGGTCCGCGCCAGCGGGGGAGGGTGACACCGCGGTGCACCGCGATCGCCACGAGCGCGCCCAGCAGCAGCTCCCAGACGCGGGCCGGGGTGACGAAGTAGGCGGCGCCGGGATCGATGTCGGTCAGCCGGATGCTCCACGCCAGCGAGGCCGCGAACACGGCGACCGTGACGAGCGGCAGCCACGCGCGACGGAACGCCAGGACGGCGGCGATCAGGATCGGCCAGAAGAGGTAGAACTGCTCCTCGATGCTCAGCGACCAGTAGTGCTGGACGGGCGTCGGCGCGTTCTCGGCGGCGAGGTAGTCGGTGGCCGAGTCGGCCAGCACCCAGTTCTGCACGTAGAGCGCCGAGCCGACGACCTGACGGCCGATGTCGGCGAACTGTGTGGCGGGCAGCCACAGCCGCGACGCGACGACGGTGGCCACGAGGACGACCGCGGCGGCCGGGATGAGGCGGCGCACACGGCGGGCCCAGAAGTCGGCGAGTCCGGCGATCGACGTGGGCGGCCGCTGCGCGAGGTGCAGCGTGATCAGGTAGCCCGAGATGACGAAGAAGACGTCGACGCCGACGTAGCCGCCCGAGACCCGGCTTGGCCACAGGTGGAACGCCACCACGACGGTGACCGCCAGCGCGCGCAGGGCCTGGATGTCGGTGCGCACCGCCGGTGCCTTCCTCCGGTGACCGCGCGACCGCGGCGCGACGGCGTCCGTGGCGGTTCGGAGATTCTCGGGCACGAGGACCGATTCTAGGCGCCCTCGCCACGACTCCGTGCACCGCGAAGGCGAGGGCGTCCGGGGACGCGCCTAGGCTGCTGCGGTGCCCAGGCTGCTCACCGACATCCGACCGCTGCGCGCGTCGGCGGCGTACCGGCGGCTCTGGATCGGGCAGGCCGTGTCGGGCTTCGGCCAGCAGATGTCGGTGGTCGCGATCGCGTGGGAGGTCTGGACCCTCACCGAGTCCTCGTTCTCGGTGGGCCTGGTCGGCCTCGCGGGCCTGCTGCCGCTGATCGCCGGCGGCCTCTACGGCGGCGCGCTGGTCGACGCGTTCGACCGCCGCACGGTCGCCCTCGCCTCCGCGATGGGGCTGTGGCTGTCGGCCATCGCGCTGGTCGTCCACAGCGTCGCCGACGTCGAGTCCGTCGCCTTCCTCTACGGCGTCGTCGCCGTGCAGGCGCTGTTCTTCGCGGTGAACAACCCGGCCCGCGCGGCGATGCTGCCGCAGCTGCTGCCGGGGCACCTGCTGCCCGCCGCCAACGCCCTGGGCATGGCGGCCACCAACCTGTCCTTCACGGTCGGCCCGCTGCTCGGCGGCGCCCTGATCGCGTGGCGCGGGGTCGAGGCGGCGTACGTCGTCGACGTGCTGCTCTACGTCGCGGCGCTCTACTCGGTGCTGCGCCTGCCCCCGCTGCCGCCGGCCACGCCGATGCCGGTGCCCGGCCTGAAGTCGGTGGTCGACGGCCTGCGCTTCCTGCGCACCGCCCCGAACATCGCGATGTCGTTCGTGGTCGACCTGTGCGCGATGGTCTTCGCCCAGCCGCGCGCGCTGTTCCCGGCCCTCGCGGCCACGGTCTACGCGACCTCGAGCGGCAGCGACGCGGGCGCCTCGTCACTGGGTCTGCTGCAGGCGTCGCCCGCGATCGGGTCGCTGATCGCGTTCGTGGTCTCGGGCTGGGTCAGCCGGGTCCACCGCCACGGCATCGCGATCGTGGTGGCGATCGTGGTCTACGGGGCGAGCGTGGCCGCGGCGGGCTTCTCGGCGATCGGCGTGCCGGGCCTGCTGTGGCTCGCGGTGTCGTTCCTCGCGCTGTCGGGCGCAGCCGACATGATCAGCGCCGCGTACCGCTCCACGATCCTGCAGACCGCGGCTCCTGACGAGATGCGCGGACGGATGCAGGGCCTGTTCATCGTGGTGGTCGCGGGCGGGCCGCGCCTGGGCGACTTCGTCATCGGCTCGGTCGCCGAGGTCGTCGGCGAGCCCTGGGCGATGGTCCTCGGCGGCGCCCTGTGCATCACCGGCGTCCTGGTCTCGGTCGCCCTGCGCCGCCGCTTCCTCGCCTACGACGGCCGCCATCCCACGCCCTGACCCTTGCGAGGGCGGTGAGCTGTCAACCCTTCCCCGCGGGGCCCGGTGAGTGGTCAACCGCATGAGGTCCCCATGAGGTTGATGACGCACCGCCCGCACGGGGGAAGGGTTGAGGACTCACCGCTCCCCGAGGGTCAGCGGCCGAAGGTGGCGACGTCGATCTCGATCCAGACCTGCTCGGAGCGGCCGACGAGCTCGCCGTCCGGCGTGTACAGCGCCGTGCTGGTGAAGAACTTGCGGCCGTCGCGCTGCGCCAGCTGGCCGATCGCGTGGTAGGTCTCGCCGACGACGGGAGCCGAGTAGACCTCGGCGGTCATCGTGCCCAGCACCATCGGCTGCACCGAGAAGTCGGCCGCCCACCCGCCGGGGCAGTCGAGCGCGGCCCACGCGACCGGCACGCCCACCGCGCCGTCGTCCTCGCCGAACGCCTCGTGCACGTGCCACGGCGCGCCGGTGAGGTCGTCGCCGACCGGCCCGGTGAAGATGCGCAGGCCGTCGCCCTCGCCGCGGCCCGTGCCGCACGTGAAGCACTGGTCGAACGGGTGCGTGGTGAAGCCGGGGTAGCCGTCGTAGCCGGTCTGCACCGTCTTCGCGTCGAGGAACGGCGGGGGCTCGCGGGTGAACGAGCCGGGTGCCGACGTGCCCACGAGCGCGCCGCCGTGGGTCATCAGGCGGGTCTCGTCGGCGTCGTGCTCCCACGCCAGCGGGGTGTCGAGCGGCGGCGGCATCCGCAGCCTCGACGTGACCGGGCCGGTGTGGCCCTGCTCGAGACGGGCCTGCGCGACCAGGCCGGACACCCAGCCACCGTTGCCGGAGTCGGGCGGACCGTTGAACTGGCGGGGGATGGTGACCATGACCCGACGCTATCCTCCGAGCGCGTCGTGGCGGCGGAGGGCCTCCAGCCGCTCCTGCGCGTGGTCCACGAGCGGGGGCGGGTAGTCGGCCGGCGGCTCCTCGAGGGTCCACGGCTCGTGCACGCCGCGTCCCTCGACCCCGCGCAGCTCGGGGACCCAGCGCCGGATGTAGGCGCCGTCGGGGTCGAAGCGCTTGCCCTGACCCACGGGGTTGAAGACGCGGAAGTAGGGGGCGGCGTCGGTGCCGCAGCCGGCCACCCATTGCCAGCCGTGCTGGTTGTTGGCGAGGTCGGCGTCGACGAGCCGCTCGCGGAACCAGCGCGCGCCGTGGGTCCACTCGAGGTGCAGGTCCTTGACCAGGAAGCTGGCCACGGCCATCCGCACCCGGTTGTGCATCCACCCCTGCGCGAGCATCTGCCGCATCCCGGCGTCGATGAACGGGAAGCCGGTCCGGCCCTCCTTCCACGCCTCGAAGTCGCCGGCAGGCTCGTCGTACTGCATGCGCTCGTAGTCGCGGTTGTAGTAGCCGAACGCCGAGTGCGGCCACTCGTGCAGCACGTCGGCGTAGAACTCGCGGAACGCCAGCTGCCGCTCGTAGGCGCGCGCCCCGGCGGAGGAGCGCTCGGCGAGGTCGGCCAGCAGGGTGCGCGGGTGGATCGTGCCCCACTTGAGGTGCACCGACATGCGCGACGTGGAATCGAGGTCGGGACGGTCGCGCTCGCCGTCGTAGTCGTCCACGTGGTCGTCGAGCCAGCGCCGCCAGTGCGCGCGGGCCGCCTGCTCGCCGGCGGGCGGCAGGTCCACGTCGGTCTCGGTGACCTCGGGCAACGCCGCCGACCTCCCGGACCGCAGCCACGGCACCGCGTGGGAGCGGACCGCCGTGACGGGCGGGTGCGAGCCCTGTGCCTGCCACGACCGGAAGAACGGCGTGAAGACCTTGTAGGAGGTCCCGTCGCCCTTGCGCACCGTGCCGGGCGCGACGGCGTAGGACGAGTCGGCGTCCACCAGCGGGACGTCGCCCAGTGCGTCGGCCACCCGTCGGTCCCGGCGCATCGCGTAGGGCGTGTGCCCGCCCGTGACGTGCACGCTGCTCGCGCTCGCCTGCTCGACCACGCGCGGCACCTCCACCTCGGGCCGCCCGCGCACCACGTGCAGGCCGCCGATGCGCTCGTCGAAGTCGGCCAGCAGTCGCGCCAGGTAGGCGGATCGGACGGGCATGTTCGACGGGTCGAAGTGGTCGTCGAGGACGAACAGCGGGACGACGCCGTCGGGCCCGGACTCGATCGCCGAGCGGAGGGCACCCTGGTCGGCCAGGCGCAGGTCGGCACGGAACCACATCACGGAGACGGTCACGACCGCATCGTCCCCCGCGCGCCGCGGCTCCGCACCCGGGCCGACGGGCCGATCGCGCCGGGGGCCCGGGTTCGACGCACCGGCCCGAGCATGGGACCCCCCATGGAACAATGGCCAGCGTGAGCGAGCTCATCGACACCACCGAGATGTACCTGAGGACCATCTTCGAGCTGGAGGAGGAGGGGATCATCCCGCTGCGCGCGCGCATCGCCGAGCGCCTCCACCAGAGTGGCCCGACGGTCAGCCAGACGGTGGCGCGCATGGAGCGCGACGGACTGCTGACGGTCGAGGGCGACCGCCACCTCGAGCTGTCCGAGCGTGGACGCTCGCTTGCCACCCGCGTGATGCGCAAGCACCGCCTGGCCGAGCGCCTGCTCACCGACGTCATCGGACTGGAGATCGAGTACGTCCACGAGGAGGCGTGCCGCTGGGAGCACGTCATGTCCGAGCAGGTCGAGCGTCGTCTCGTCGCGCTGCTGGGCCACCCCACCGAGTCGCCCTACGGCAACCCGATCCCGGGTCTGGGCGAGCTGGGCGAGGTCGTGCGTCCCCCCGAGTTCCTCGACGGCGTCGAGTCGCTGCTCACCGCGGCGGTCGGCAGCGAGCCGGTGCGCGTCGTCGTGCGACGCATCGCCGAGGAGCTGCAGAAGGACACCGAGGTCATGTCGGTGCTGCGTCGCGTGGGCGCCCTGCCCGGCAACGACGTGCTCGCCTCGCGTGGTCACGACGGCCTCGTCGTGGCGCGGCAGTCCGAGACGGCCGAGATCGACGCCGACGCCGCCGCCCACATCTTCGTCTCGCGCTGAGGCCCCGCCGATGCCTCCGCCTGCGTCGACCCGCCCGGGGGGTTGGTCCGGGGCTGGCAGGATGACTCCATGAGCTTCGGTGCCCGCGTGCGTGGCTGGTTCAACCGCACGGGATCCGAGGCGCTGGGCTGGACGCTGGTCGTGCTCGGCGTGTTCATGCTGGTGCTGCCCGGCCCGGGCCTGCTGGGCATGTTCGCCGGCATCGCGCTGCTGGCGCGCCACTACACGTGGGCCGACCGGCTCGTGGACCCGCTCGAGGAGAAGGCCGTCGAGGCCGCCAAGTACGGCGTCGCCACGATCCCGCGCATCATCGTCAGCGTCCTGGGCATCATCTGGGTCGCCGCCGTCGGCGTGGTCTGGTTCATCTCGCCGACCATCCCCGAGTTCGAGATCCTCGGCGTGGGCTTCGGTCCCCAACTGCCGGCCGCGGGCTGGGTCGGCGCCACCGGCATCTGGTTCTCCGACCTCATCGCGATCGTGCTGCTGGTCTACAGCATCCGTCGCTGGCGCTGACCCGACTACGGTGGGCTCATGAGCGCCATCGATCCCGCCTCCGTCGAGCTCGGCCTCGACACCTTCGGCGACGTCAGCCTCGACGCGAGCGGCCAGCCCGAGCACCACGCCGTCGTGCTGCGCCACGTCGTCGACCAGGCCGTGCTGGCCGACCAGGTGGGCCTGGCCTTCATCGGCCTGGGCGAGCACCACCGCGACGACTTCGCCATCACCGCGCCCGACGTCGTGCTGGCGGCGATCGCTTCGCGCACCGAGCGGATCCGGCTCGGCTCGGCCGTCACGGTGCTCAGCTCGGACGACCCGATCCGCGTCTTCGAGCGCTTCTCCACCCTCGACGCCCTGTCGAGCGGCCGCGCCGAGGTCATCCTCGGGCGGGGCTCCTTCACCGAGTCGTTCCCGCTGTTCGGCTTCGCGCTCGAGGACTACGAGCGGCTCTTCGCCGAGAAGCTCGACCTGTTCGCGCAGATCCTCACCGAGGAGCCGGTCACGTGGTCGGGCTCGATCCGCCCGCCGCTGACCGACCAGCGCATCTACCCGCCCACCGAGTCGGGCCGGCTCAAGGTCTGGATCGGCGTCGGCGGCACGCCCCAGTCGGTCGTCCGCGCGGCGCACTACCGCCTGCCGCTCATGCTCGCGATCATCGGGGGGCCGCCCGCGCAGTTCGTGCCGTTCGCGAACTACTACCGCGAGCTGCTCGCGGCCGACGGCGTCGAGCCGCTTCCCGTCGGCATGCACTCGCCGGGCTACGTCGCCGAGACCGACGAGCAGGCGCGCGACGAGCTCTTCGGGCACTTCCAGGCCCAGCGCGACCGCATCGGCCGCGAGCGCGGCTGGCCGCCCACCACCCGCATCCAGTTCGAGCGCGACGCCAGTCCCGAGGGCGCGCTCTACGTCGGCTCGCCGCAGACGGTGGCCCGCAAGATCGCCACCAACCTCCGGGCGCTCGGCGTCAGCCGCTTCGACCTCAAGTACGCCAACGGCGCCATGCCGCACGACCAGCTGATGCGCTGCATCGAGCTCTACGGCACGCAGGTCGCGCCGCTCGTGCGCGACATGCTCGCCTGACCCGGCGCCGCCCGCCTACGCTGACCTGATGGACTCGATCCTCGTCGCCGTCCTGGTGGTGACCGCCATCGTCTCGGCGTCGGTGCTCGCGCCACGCATCGGCACGGCCGCGCCGCTGGTGCTGCTGGCCATCGGGCTCGTCGTCAGCCTGCTGCCGTTCACGCCCGAGTTCGAGGTCGATCCCGAGCTCATCCTCGCGGGCCTGCTGCCGCCGCTGCTGTACTCCGCGGCGGTCAACATGCCGACGATGGACTTCCGGCGGGACTTCCGCACGATCAGTGGGCTGTCGGTGCTGCTCGTGATCGTCAGCTCGCTGGTCCTCGGCGGCGTGTTCATGCTGGTGATCCCCGGCCTGGACTTCGCGCTGGCCGTGGCGCTCGGCGCGATCGTCAGCCCCACCGACGCCGTGGCCACGTCGATCGCGAAGCGGCTCGGGGTGCCGTCGCGCGTCGTCACCGTGCTCGAGGGCGAGAGTCTGCTCAACGACGCCACCGCGCTCGTGCTGCTGCGCTCCGCCGTGGCGGCGACGGCCGCGAGCGTGAGCCTCGCGGGCATCCTCGTCGACTTCGTGTGGGCGGTCGTCGGCGCCGTCTCGATCGGCTGGATCGTGGGCGCCGTCGTGCTGCGCATCCGCGCCCGCATCGAGGACGCCGCGCTCACCACGGCGATCTCGTTCACGGTGCCGTTCGTGGCCTTCCTGCCCGCCGAGCACCTGGGCGCCTCGGGGCTGGTCGCCGCCGTCACGGCGGGCCTCGTCATGGGCCACGGCCAGGCGCGGCACCTCGGCCCGAAGCAGCGCCTCTCCGACCGCCAGAACTGGCGCACGATCGAGCTCCTCCTCGAGGGCCTGGTGTTCCTCGTGATGGGCCTCGAGGTCTCGGCGCTCGTGCAGGACGTCGAGGAGACCACCGAGGGCGGTGTCCTCAGGGCGATGGTGCTGGCCGCGGTCGCGCTCGCCGTGGCGCTGGCGATCCGTGCCGTCTACACGCTCGCGATCGTCGTGATGGAGCGGCGACGCTACCGACGCTCGCCCCAGCTGCGCGAGGCGCTCGACGAGTGGTCGACGAAGGTCGAGGGCAGCGAGCACCCGCGGGCGGAGCGCCTCCGACGCAGGCTGCGCCGGTTCTCCGCGGACATCGACTTCTACGACGCGTCGCGGTTCGGCCGCCGCGAGGGATTCATCCTGGTCTGGGCGGGCATGCGCGGCGCGGTCACGCTCGCCGCGGCGCAGACCCTGCCCACCGACACCGAGAACCGCTCGCTGCTCGTGCTCGTCGCGTTCTTCGTCGCACTGACGTCGCTGGTCGTGCAGGGCGGCACGCTCGCCTGGTTCGTCCGCCGGCTCGGCCTCGCCGGGCAGGAGGAGGGCGTCGACGACGAGTGGCAGCGACTCAACGCTCGCATGATGGCGGCGGCGGGCGACGTGCTCGACGACGTCGAGCTCCCGGCCGGGCTCGGCGACGTCCGTGGCCGGGTCACGCAGGCGATGCAGGACGAGTCGTTCGATCCCGCCGTGATGTACGACGTGCGCCTCGAGATCATCGAGCGCCAGCGTCAGGTGCTGCTCCAGGAGCGCGCCGAGGGCACCTACAGCAGCGAGGTCCTCACCCGGATGCTGGCGCAGCTCGATGCCGACCAGATCGGCATCGAGCTGCGACGCTCGGGCGATTCGGCCTGAGTCAGGCCAGCGCCTTCGCCTTCAGCTGCTCGTACTCCTGCTGGCTGATGGCGCCGGAGTCCAGCAGCGACTTGGCCGAGCTGATCTGGTCGGCCGGCGACGAGGACGCGACCTCGCGGATGTAGGCGTCGCTCTGCGCTCGAGCGGCGTCGTACCTCGCACGCTGGCGGCGGGCCATGCCGCCACCGCGGGCGATGAGGTAGATCAGCGCGGTGAGCGCCGGCACGAAGATGAGGAAGAAGACCCACACGGCCTTCACCCATCCCGACGCCTCGTGGTCGCTGAACAGGTCCGCGATGATGTTGAACAGGACCATGAGGTACGCCATGAAGAAGAAGACGGAGATCGTCAACCACAAGAAGTCCCAGAAGCTGTCCATGAGGGTCCCTTCGATGCCCTGGGCCGCAGCCCGGTGACGGCAGTCGTCACGCGCTCAGCATGGCCGAGGCGCGGACCCGCGGGCCTCATCCGCACGGGATGAGCCGTCGCCGCGCGACACGTGGGCGACATTACTCGCGGGGAACTTGTGCCGGGCATGTGACTCATGTGACGGTTGGGGCATCGTGACGTCCGGTCGGCTCTCCTCCCAGGAGCCGGTGGGTCGGACTCACGGGGGGTGTCTGCACCCACGCGCGCCGTTCTTCCCCCAAGACGGCGTGAAGGTGCCGCGCCGGAGGTCCCGTTCCCCATGGGCGCTCCGGCGCGGCATCGCCACCCGCCGCGCCTGAGCCACTCGCCTCAGCGGTCGCGGCCCAGCCCGGCCTCGCGGGCCCGGATGATCGCCTCGGCCCGGTCGGCCGCGTGCAGCTTGGCGTAGATCGACGAGACGGCGTTGCGGACGGTCTTGTTCGAGACGAACAGCTCGGCCGCGATCGCGTCGTTGCTGCGGCCGGCGGCCAGCAGGTCGAGCACGGCCCGCTCGCGCTCGGAGAGGTCGGGGAACGGGTGCTCCGGCCGGTGCCGGGTGCGTCCGGCGAACAGGCCGGCCACGCGTCCCGCGATCGACGCGCCGAACACCATGCCGCCGCCCGCCGTGGCGAGGATCGCGCGGTGGACCTCGGCCGCGTCGGCGCCCTTCAGCAGGTAGCCCGAGGCGCCCGCGCGCAGCGCGCTGAGGATCGTGTCGTCGTCCTCGTTCATCGTCAGCATCAGCACGCGCACGTCGTCGTGACGCCCGGTGATGTGCCGCGTGGCCTCGATCCCGTCCAGCACGGGCATCTGGATGTCCATCACCACGACGTCCGGCGGATCGGCGTCGACCACGTGGATCGCGTCGCGCCCGTCGCCGGCGGTGCCGGTCACGGCGATCCCGTCGATCGCGCCGAGCAGCGCGACCAGGCCGTCGCGCAGGATCTGGTGGTCGTCCACGACGACGACGCGCACGGGCTCGCTCATGGCTCCATCCTCGCGTGCAGGGGCAGTCGCGCGGTGACGATCGTGCCGCCGTGGTCGGGGCAGCGCAGGTCCACCGAGCCGCCGAGCTCGGCGGCGCGCTCCCGCAGCGACAGCAGCCCCACGCCGGGCTTGGCGTCGGCCGCGATGCCGACGCCGTCGTCGGCGACCTCGACGACCAGCTCGTCCGGGTCGGCCGTCAGCGAGACCGAGCAGGTGCGCGCGTGCGCGTGCCGCAGCGTGTTGTTCATGGCCTCCGAGGCGATGCGGAACGCGGCCACCTCCACCGCGGCGGGCAGGGCGCCGTCGAGGTCGGCCAC
Source organism: Aeromicrobium tamlense (assembly GCF_013408555.1). Classification (NCBI taxonomy): domain Bacteria; kingdom Bacillati; phylum Actinomycetota; class Actinomycetes; order Propionibacteriales; family Nocardioidaceae; genus Aeromicrobium; species Aeromicrobium tamlense. The sequence continues at coordinate 2,530,213 of NZ_JACBZN010000001.1, read as the reverse complement.
GACCCGCACGTCGACCGCGGCGTCGGCGTGCTCGGCCAGCTGGGACAGCGCGCCGACGAGGCCGCGGTCGTCGAGCGCGGACGGGCGCAGGTCGTGCACGAGCCGGCGGACGTCCTTGATGATGTCCTGCACGACGTCGCGGGTCTCGGCGAGCTGCTCGTCGGCCGACGCGGGGTCGGAGGTCACGGTGAGCCGCGCCGACTCCAGCCGGAACACCACGGCCGAGAGCGAGGGGCCGAGCCCGTCGTGGAGGTCGCGCCGGATCCGCCGCCGCTCCTCCTCACGCGCCAGCACGAGGCCCTCGCGGCTGCGCTGCAGCTCGTCGCTCAGCTGGCTCGCGCGGATCGCGCCCGCGGCCTGGCGCACCACGTCGGCCAGCAGGATCTCGTCGCGTGAGGTCAGGTGGTTGCGCACGCCGTGGGCCGGCAGGGTGAGCCGGCCGATCGTGCGCGAGCGGTAGGCGATGGGGAAGGACCGCACGTCGTCCGGACGGACGCCGCGCGACGCCACGAGGCGCTCACCGGCCGAGCGGTCGACCTCGACCTGCACGTAGGAGAGCCCGAACGCCGTCGAGACGGCCTCCACGACCGCCGCCAGCTGGGACCCGTCGTCGTCGGTGCGCTCGAGGGTCGACGCCAGGCTCGCCACGACCGAGTACGGGTCGCGGCGCTCGCCGAGGACCAGCCGCCGCACCCACGCCTCGATGCGCAGCCGCATCGGGCCGTAGAGGATCGCGGCGAGCAGCAGGACGAGCAGCACGACCTCGCGCTGGCCGAACGCGTCGCCGAGCGTGGCCGAGATGATCGCGAGGGCCAGCAGGTCGACCAGCACGATGACCACGCTGATGCCGCCGTAGACGAGCGTGCGGACCAGCAGGTTCTCGACGGAGATGACGTCCGGTCGCACGATCGCGATGACCATGGCGACCGGGCCCACCAGGAGGGCGGCGCCGAGGAGCATCGCGTTCAGGGCCGGGACGTCGACGATCAGGCTCGTGGCGATCAGCAGCACCATGACCAGCACGGCCCAGGCGAGCCACCGCATCCGCTCGCGCTCGCGGTCGCGCGACGCGCGGTACCGCGCGACCACCGTGACCAGCGCGAGCACGAACCCGACACTCCCGAGCACCCACGAGAGGGTCACGACCTGCTCGGCCGCGGGGCGCAGCGCCTCGATCGAGGTGGGGTCGGTGTCCACCCCGGGCACGAGCGCCGCGAGCGACGCGTCGATCTCGGTCTGCGTGCTGGGCACGACGAGGAACAGGGCCAGACCGGCTCCCATGAGGGCCAGACTCGTCCATCCCGCGGCACGCCAGCGACCTCGGGGCAGTCCGTCGGGGAACAGCAGCAGGACCGCGGCGGCGTTCATGGGCAGCACGGCGGTGAAGCGGAAGAGGAACCACAGCACCCAGGTCAGTCCCGGCAGGGCCTCCTGCTCGTGGACGGCGAGCCGGACGTACGACTGGGCCAGGCCGTCGAGGACCCAGAGCATCCCCAGGCCGATCAGCGCCCAGCCGAACGGATGGCGGTGGCGGTGCCACAGCACGACGACGCCGAGCCCGGCCTGGACCAGGCCGATCGCGGCGAAGGTCCAGCCGGGCTCCTCGGTCCACTCCGGGACCACGGCGTCGCCGACGCGCAGGTCCAGCGCCGCCGCCACGGCGAACAGCGCGAGGCCGACGCCGAACGCGGCGAGACCGCCGACCGGTGTCTGCGAGGACCTCATGCGTAGATCATGGCGGCGGTTCGCGTCCGAGGGGAGCGAACCGCCGCCTTGGCGATCGAGGAGCGAGGTCACTGGGCGCCGCGGTCCCCGAAGGCGAGCCCGAGGCCGACCAGGACGACCATGACCGAGCCGGTCCAGCCGGCCATGTACTGCAGCGGCACGACGGTCAGCAGCAGCGACAGGGTGCCCAGGACGCCGGCGGCGATCCCCAGCCAGGCGCGGACGGCGCCCTGGCGCCAGGCCCGGAACAGCGCCCAGCCCGTGAGGCCCGTGAGTCCCCAGACCCACGGCACGGTCGCGATCCAGTGGTTGAACACGGTGGCGGCCTCGGGAACGGCCAGGGGCGTGTCCCCGGCGACCCCGAAGATGAACTCCGTGTTGAGGGCGGTGCCCATCAGCACGACGAGCGCCGTGCCGAGGATGCCGAACGCGGCGACGCCGGGCACCAGGCTGTCAGCGCCCAGCGCGGCCCGCAGGCGTCGGTGCAGTCCGACGCCGAACGGCACCAGCGCGAGCACGGTGAGCGTGGCGACGACGTGGAACGCGATCAGCTGCGGGACGTGCCCGTTCAGCGAGGCGATGACGCCGTCGGCCTCCTGCACCTTCCCGTCGACGTAGGCCGCACCGGCCTCCGCGCTGAGGATCGTCGTGGCGAAGCCGAGGAGTCCGGCGGCGACGCCCGCGAGGGCCCAGCCGCGTCCGGGGCGGGCGGCGCTGTCCTGCGGGAGGTCGTCCCGGACGCGCTGCTCGGTGGTGATGTGGGTGGTCATCGTGTGTCCTTCCGAAGTGGTGATGCACTCACACTGGAAGGCGGGCCGTCCCGCCCGACAGGGACACCGCGGCACACTCCGTGGGACAACGTCACCCGCCTTGCCGCTGGAGTCGGAGCCACAGCCGTGACCACTGCTCGGCGGAGAGGTCCCGGGGGAGCGTCCCCGCTCGAACGCCCGCCTCGCGCAGCGCGACGTGGATCAGCCCGTGGGGAGCTCGCGTCGCCTGCTCGACGATGCGGTCGAACGTCCCGCCCCTCCCGGTGAAGATCGCGCGCACGAAGCGCTCGTAGCGGGAACGGTGGCCGTTCGGGACGAGAGGAGCCGAGCGGCGGCGGATGCCGATGACGCCCCCGTCGACGCTGGGCCGGGGCCGGAACCCGGTTGAGGGGACCCGGCCGTGGAGAGCGAAGGTGAACCACGGCGCCGTCTGCGCGGTGAGCAGGGTGGAGCCGCCGACGCCGCAGCGCTTGCGGGCGACTTCCCACTGGGTGAGCAGCACCGCGTCGTTCCAGGTGTCGGCGGCGAGCAGGCGACGAAGGATCGGGGACGTGAGGTGGAAAGGGATGTTCCCCACGATCACCGGATGGCCCAAGGGGACAGTCAGTGCGTCGACGTGCTCTACCGTCACGGCGGGCAGCGACGCCCCCAGGCTGGCGATCCGATGCTCGTCGAGGTCGACGGCCGTGAGCGGCCTGCCCAGTCGGGCCAAGGGTCTGGTCAGGGCTCCGTCGCCGGCGCCGAGCTCGAGGATGGACCCTCGAGTGGCGGCGACGAGCTCGATGATCGTACGGATGGTGGGTGGGTGGACGAGGAAGTTCTGGCCGAGCTCATGTCGGCCGCCGTGGGTTGAACGAGGCACGTTCGCGCTCCAGGGGGAGTGGAATGGAGCGTCTCGGGAGCACGTGGGCGAACAGGCCGGATGGGTCGCAGGATCGCCGTCCCGAGACGCGAAAGGTCTCTCGGACGGACGGCGCGTGAGGCGTTGAGCGAGACGCGCCGTCAGGCGCGGCGGTCGCGAACGGCAAGCGTGTGCGTCGCCGCGAACACGCTGATCAGCTGACCCATGGAAGCGACCCTAACGGACGGTGACGCGGATGCGGGTGCCCCCGAGAGGATTCGAACCTCCGACCTGCGGTTTAGGAAACCGTTGCTCTATCCCCTGAGCTACGGGGGCGCACCGGTCCATCCTTCCACGAGCCCCGCGGTGACGGTGCCGAGTGGTCCCGGCGTGACGCCTGTGGCGCGCGTGGCACCGGGACCTGTCTCACGATGCGGATGGCGGTCGTAGACTCGATGAGTGCGGATCCTGCTCACGGGCGCCAACGGCGTCATGGGACGAGCGACGATCCCGGCGTTGCAGAACGCGGGACACCAGGTCGTCGGACTCGTCCGCTCTCCCTCGGCCGCCCGGCTCGTCCAGTCGGCGGGGGCCACGGCGATCCACGGCGACGTGCTCGATCGCGGCTCGCTCATGAAGGCGATGATCGGCTGCGACGCGGTGGTCAACTTCGCCACCAACGTCCCGGTCGGCGCGCGGGCGATGCTGCCCGGCTCCCTCAACCGCATCAACCGCATCCGCACGGTCGGCGCCGGCCTGGTCGCCGATGCCGCGATCGAGTCGGGCATCGGCCTCATGGTGCAGCAGAGCCTGAGCCACATCTACGTCGCACGCGGCGACGAGTGGATCGACGAGTCCACCCCCATCGACGTCACGATGGTCACCGAGCCGCTCACCGTCGCCGAACAGCACGCGCAGCGCGTGGAGGAGGCCGGGGGAGTGACCGTGCGCCTGCGCTACGGCCTCATCTGCGGCGACGACCCGAACTCGCAGTTCCTCGTCCGGAGGGCCCGCAAGCGCCGCCCGATCGGCCTGGGCGACCCCGACTCGTGGATGCACGTCGTGCACCCGCTCGACGTGGGCACCTCGGCCATCGCGGCGCTCGGTGCGCCCAGCGGCGCCTACAACGTGGGCGCCGAGCCGCTCAAGCGCCTCGACTACGTCAACGCGATCGCCCGCGCCGCCGGCCACAGCGAGGGACGGTTCTTCCGCCGCTGGCTGTTCAGCGTCACCGCCGACAAGCTCGAGCTGCTCGCGCGGTCGCAGCGGGTGACCTCGCAGCGCTTCATGGACACCACCGGCTGGAAGCCGATGCGCCCGGTCCTCACGGCGGAGTGGTTCCGTGCCGGGTGACCGCGAGGCCGAGACGCCCGCCGAGCGCCGCGCTCGCCTCGAGCGGGCCGCACGGCTGCTGGGCGACCTCATGCCGTCGACGACGCGCGACGAGACCTCCGAGGGATGGGGTGACGAGGCGAAGGGCACGTCGCGCGACGACGAGCTGCGACGCGACGTGCCCCCTCACCACGGGAAGGACTGAGTCCTAGAGGGTGGGATCCACCCGCGGATCGCCACCGGCCTGGCGCTGGAACGTGCCGCCGCCGAGCGCGTCGCGGATCTCGCGGAGCAGGAGGATGTCCTCGCTGGGACCCTCGGGCTCCTCCTCCTCGCCCTTCGCGAGACGCTCCATGAGTTTCTTCGACGGGACGACGAAGACGAAGTAGACGACGGCGGCAGTGATGGCGAACGTGATGATCGCGTTGATGACGGCGGCCAGGTCGACGACCGTCTTGGGGTTGCCGTCGACGATCTGGAACGACAGGCCCTTCACGCTGGTGCCGCCGAGCGAGTTGATCACCGGCTCGATCACCGACGCGGTGACGGTGCCGACCAGTGCGGTGAAGGCGGTGCCGATGACGACGGCGACGGCGAGGTCGACGATGTTGCCGCGGAACAGGAAGTCCTTGAAACCTTGAAGCATGGGCGCTCCTCGTAGGTGGGCGATGGGAAGGCTACGTCCCGACCCTAGGACCTAGGGCGCGCGGTGACGAGTCACCACGACCGCGGCGAGACGCGCGGTCACGGACGCCCGCGCCACCAGGGTGGCGACCTCGGGATCGGCCGCGACGCCGAGGACGGCGGTCTCGCGCTCGGGGTCGGACCGCACGGTGACCACCTCGACGGCCTCGGCCACGGGTTCCGCAGCGCCCTCCTCGGCGACGGCCAGCAGGTCGACGGCGTCGCCGGGTCGCAACAGCTCGGCCGTCGCGGACGAGACCTCGACGGTGCTGAGCACGCGCCCGCGACCGAGGTCGCGCGGGTCGACGACACGACGGTCGGTGAACACCTCGCCGGCCCGCATCGGTCCGGCCAGCGCCCGGCCGACGATCTCGGGTGAGGCGGCGAGACCGGCAGGCACGGCGGAGTCGGGCAGCCGGCGGGTCTCGAGGTCGGAGCGCAGCACGGTGGCGCCACTGCCGAGGTCGCGCGCGGCGACGAGCACCTCACGGGTGTCGGGGGAGCGGGTGACGGCCGTGACCGCCGCCCACACGGCCAGCCCCGCGAGGGTCGCGGCGAGGACGCGCCGGTGGGTCAGGACGAAGCGGACGGCCGATTCCATGGCGCGAGGCTAGGCAGGATCGGACGATCCCGGCCCGCGTCGTCCACAGGCCTGCGCGGCAGGAGACTCAGGCGGCGCCGGAGCCGGAGGTGCTCGACGAGCTCGACGAGGAGCTGCTGGAGCTGGAGCTGGAGGACGAGCTGCCGGAGCTGGAGGAGGCGGAGCGGCTGTCGGTGCGATAGAAGCCCGAGCCCTTGAACACCACGCCCGCGGCCCCGAACACCTTGCGGAGGTCACCACCGCAGGAGGGGCACGTCGTCAGCGCGGCGTCGGAGAAGCTCTGCTTGACCTCGAGCTCTTCGGCACAGTCGACGCAGCGGTACTGGTAGGTGGGCACGACGAGAAGGATACCTTTCATCGCCCAGCGCTATCGTTGAGCCACCACGACGCCTACCTGAGGACCCACCCACTGTGACCGAATGGCTTCTGCTGTTCTCGTCGTTCCTGCTGATGCTCGCCTGTGGTGTCTTCGTCGCCGCCGAGTTCTCCTTCGTCACCGTCGACCGCGCCACCGTCGAGCGCGAGGCACAGGCGGGCGACCGCGGCGCACAAGGAACCCTCAAGGCCCTGCGCAGCCTCTCCACGCAGCTCAGCGGTGCCCAGCTGGGCATCACGATCACGAACCTGGCGATCGGCTTCCTCGCCGAACCGGCCATCGGCCGCCTGCTGCGCGGCCCGCTCGAGAGCCTGGGCCTGTCCGGCAGCGGGCTGAGCGTCGCGTCCTACGCGATCGCGCTGTTCCTCAGCACGATCGTCACGATGCTCGTGGGCGAGCTGATCCCCAAGAACCTGGCCCTGTCGCTGCCGCGCAAGACCGCTGCCACCACGCAGTGGATGCAGCGCGCGTTCACGCACGCGATGGCATGGCCGATCCGCGGCCTCAACTCGATGGCCAACCGCACGCTGGAGTGGCTCGGCGTCGAGCCCCAGGAGGAGCTGCGCTCGGCGCGCTCGCCGCTGGAGCTCCGCTCGCTCGTGCTGCGGTCGGCGCAGGAGGGCGCGATCGACGACGAGACCGCCGAGCTGGTCGCGCGCAGCATCGCGTTCGGCGACCGCACGGCCGCCGACGTGCGCACCCCGCGCGTGCGCGTGCACTTCCTCGAGGAGCGCGACACGGCGATGGACCTCATCGAGGCCGCCCGTCAGACCGGGCACTCGAAGTTCCCCGTGATCGGCCGCTCGGCCGACGACGTCATCGGCGTCGTGCACGTCAAGCAGGCCGTCGCGGTCGACCCCGACCGCCGCCGCTCGGTGCGCGTCTCGGAGATCGCCGAGGCCGCCGCCACGGTGCCCGACACCCTCGAGCTCGACCCCCTGCTCGTGCAGCTGCGCGAGCAGAACAACCAGATGGCCATCGTCGTCGACGAGTACGGCGGCACCGACGGCATCGTCACGCTGGAGGACCTGGTCGAGGAGATCGTGGGCGACATCGCCGACGAGCACGACCGCCTCTCCGAGCGCAGCCGCCACCGCCGCGACGGCACGTGGTCGCTGTCGGGCCTGCTGCGTCCCGACGAGGTCTTCGAGCAGACGGGCGTCAAGCTGCCCGAGAGCGAGGACTACGAGACGATCGCCGGCCTCGTGCTGGAGCAGCTCGGCCGCCTGGCCGTGCGCGGCGACGTCGTCACGCTCGAGGTCGACTCGACCCCCGAGAACGACGAGGACGACGTCGAGCCGCTCACCGTCCACCTCGCCGTCGAGCGGTTGGAGGGCCGGCGCATCGACCGCCTCGCCCTCACCATCGACGCCCCTGACGAGGAGGCGGACCGATGAGCGGATGGCCGGCACTCGCCCTCACCCTTCTGTTGCTGGTGCTGAACGCGCTGTTCGTGGCCGCCGAGTTCGCGCTGATCTCGGCTCGCCGCACCCAGCTCGAGCCGGAGGCCCAGGCCGGCAAGCGCACCGCCAAGCTCGCGCTCACGGCGATGGAGAACGTCACGCTCGCGATGGCCGCGGCACAGCTGGGCATCACGATCTGCTCGCTCGGCCTGGGCGCCATCAGCGAGCCCGCGATCGCGCACCTGCTCGAGCCCGTCTTCGAGTACCTCGGCGTGCCGCACGGCTTCGTCCACCCGATCTCGTTCGCGATCGCGCTGTCGCTCGTGGTGTTCCTGCACGTGGTCTACGGCGAGATGGTGCCGAAGAACATCGCGCTCGCCGCGCCCGACCGCGCCGCGCTCATCCTCGGCCCGTTCATGCTCGTCGTCATCGCCGTGCTCAAGCCGCTCGTGGTCTCGCTCAACGCGATCGCGAACGGCGCGGTCCGTCTGGCGGGCGTCGAGCCGAAGGACGAGGTCGCCTCCACGTTCACCCACGACGAGGTCGCCGGCCTGGTCGAGGAGTCGCGCCGCGAGGGCCTGTTGGACGAGGACGAGTACGGCCTCGTCAGCGGCGCCCTGGACTTCCACGAGGGCACGGTCGCGCAGGTGCTGCTGCCGCGCGACGGGCTCGTCACGATCCCGCCGGGTGCCACCCCGGTCGACGTCGAGGACGCCTGCGCCCGCACCGGCTACTCGCGCTTCCCGGTGGCCGGCGAGGACGGCGAGCTCACCGGCTACCTGCACATCAAGGACGTGCTGGAGACCGAGGACGCCACGCGTGTGCGCCCCATCGCCGACAAGTGGCTGCGTCCGCTGTCCACGGTGGGGGTCGGCAGCGGCCTGTACGACGCGCTGCGCACGATGCAGGCGAAGGGCTCGCACATGGCGCGCGTCGCCGACCCCAGCGGCACGGTCATCGGCGTGGTCATGCTCGAGGACGTCCTCGAGGAGCTCGTCGGCGAGATCCGCGAGCAGGTCTGAGCCCTCCGCACCGCGCGCAGGACGGACGGCGGGCGGCTCTAGGATTGGGCCGTGGCCCTTGATACTCCCGAGTCCGTCGCCGAAGCCCACCACGACACCGTCATCGTCGTCGACTTCGGTGCCCAGTACGCCCAGCTGATCGCACGGCGCGTGCGCGAGGCCCGGGTCTTCTCCGAGATCATGCCCCACACGGCGACGTCCGAGGAGATCCTGGCCAAGAACCCGAAGGCCGTGATCCTGTCCGGCGGACCCTCGTCGGTCTACGAGACGGGCGCGCCCCAGCTGCCGGTCGGCCTCGTCGACTCCGGCACCGCCGTCTTCGGCATCTGCTACGGCTTCATGGCCATGGCGCAGGCGCTCGGCGGCGAGGTCGCCCACACGGGTCAGCGCGAGTACGGGCGCACCAGCGTCTCGGTGCTCGAGCCCGGCACCCTGCTCCAGGGCCTGCCCGAGAAGCTCGTGAGCTGGATGTCGCACGGCGACGAGGTCGTCCGCCAGCCCGAGGGCTTCACCCTGAGCGCCAAGAGCGACCGTGCCACCGTCGCCGCGTTCGAGAACATCGACCGTCGCCTCGCCGGCGTGCAGTGGCACCCCGAGGTCATGCACTCCGAGTTCGGCCAGAAGATCCTGGAGCACTTCCTGTTCGACATCGCCGGCTGCTCGCCCACGTGGACCAGCGCCAACATCGTCGACGACCAGGTCGAGCTCATCCGCCAGCAGGTCGGCGACGCCCGCGTCATCTCGGCGCTGTCCGGCGGCGTCGACTCGGCCGTCTCCACCGCCCTGGTGCAGAAGGCGATCGGCGACCAGCTGACCGCCGTCTTCGTCGACCACGGGCTGCTGCGCGAGGGCGAGGCCGAGCAGGTCCGCCAGGACTACGTCGCCGCCACGGGCGTCGACCTGAAGGTCGTCGACGCGAAGGACCAGTTCCTCGGCTTCCTCGACGGCGTCACCGACCCCGAGCAGAAGCGCAAGATCATCGGCCGCGAGTTCATCCGCACGTTCGAGGCCGCCGAGCGCGAGGTGCTGGCGACCCCCGGCCCACCCGTGAAGTTCCTCGTCCAGGGCACGCTCTACCCCGACGTCGTGGAGTCCGGCGGCGGCGAGGGCGCGGCCAACATCAAGAGCCACCACAACGTCGGCGGCCTGCCCGAGGACCTCGAGTTCAGCCTGATCGAGCCGCTGCGCACCCTGTTCAAGGACGAGGTCCGCGAGGTCGGTCGCCAGCTCGGCATCCCCGAGGCGATCGTGTCGCGCCACCCGTTCCCCGGCCCCGGCCTGGCGATCCGCATCGTCGGCGCCGTCAGCGAGGAGCGCCTGGCGATCCTGCGCCGCGCCGACGCGATCGTCCGCGAGGAGACCACCGCCGCCGGCCTCGACGGCGACATCTGGCAGTTCCCCGTGGTGCTGCTGGCCGACGTGCGCTCGGTGGGCGTGCAGGGCGACGGTCGCACCTACGGTCACCCGATCGTGCTGCGTCCGGTCTCCAGCGAGGACGCGATGACCGCCGACTGGAGCCGCCTGCCGTACGAGCTGCTCGAGCGGATCTCCACCCGCATCACGAACGAGGTCGACGAGGTCAACCGCGTCGTCCTCGACGTCACGAGCAAGCCGCCGGGCACCATCGAGTGGGAGTGACGACACCGCTGCTGACGCAGTGAGGAGGCGTCCGGAGAAAAAGCTCCGGACGCATGTCAAGAAGGTCCCCGTTCGCGCGACGTACGGATGAGAACGCCCTCATCCCGCCGAACGGAGACCGTCATGACCACCACCACCGCACCGAACGCACCCGCGACCCTCGGCCCCGCCGCCCAGCGCGCCGGCCGCATCGTCACCGGCCTCGTCACGCTCTTCCTGGGCTTCGACGCCGTGACCCACCTCCTGCGCGTGCCGCAGGTCCGCGACGCCAGCGCCGACCTGGGCATTCCCGACGACATGATCATGCTCTGCGGAGCGGTGCTGGGCGCGCTCGTCGTCGCCCACCTCGTCCCGGCCACCCGGGCGATGGCCGTCGTGCTCATCACCGCGTACCTCGGCGGTGCCGTCGCCGTGAACCTCGTCGCGGGACAGCCCTGGGCCAACTCGGGCTTCGCGATCCTGACCGCCGTCCTCGTCTGGGCCGGCGCCTGGCCGCGGGACGCCCGCCTGCGCGCGCTCGTGCGCGGCTGACCCTTGCCCCACCCCATCCCATCCGGAACGATCACACCCGAAACAAGGAGAGACCCATGAAGTTCATGACCCTGGTTCACGAGACCCACCGCCCGACCGACGAGCCGCCGATGGAGCTGTTCGCCGCGATCGGCGCCCTGCAGGCCAAGAGCACGGCCGACGGCACGTTCGTCCAGGCCGGCGGCCTGGCGCCCATGGCGGCCGCCGGCGCGATCGTCAGCCTGACCGGAGGGTCCATCGGCACGACCGACGGCCCGTTCGTCGAGGTCAAGGAGCTGGTCGGCGGCTACGCCGTCTACGACGTGGCCGACACCGAGACCGCCGTGGAGAAGGCCCGCTCGTTCCTGAAGGCCCACCTCGAGGCCTGGCCGGGCTGGGAGGGCTGGGTCGAGGTCCGCGCGATCTTCGAGCCGCCGGCCTGAGCATGGTCGACGAGGCCCGTGTGGTCGAGCAGGTGTGGCGACAGGAGTCGTCGCGCCTGCTCGGCGCGCTGCTGCGCGTCACGCGCAGCGTCGACCGCGCGGAGGACCTCGCGCAGGAGGCGCTGGCCCAGGCGCTCGAGTCATGGCCGCGCACCGGGGTCCCCGACAACCCCGCCGCCTGGCTGATGAGCACGGCGAAGCGGCGGGCGATCGACCAGTTCAGAGCGGGTGAGCGGCAGCTGCGCGCCTATGCCCAGGTGGGGGAGTCCACCTGCGAGGCCTACGAGGCCGAGTTCGACCAGGCGCTCGCCGACGAGCACGTGCGCGACGACGTGCTGCGGCTGATGTTCACGTGCTGCCACCCGTCGCTGACCCCCGAGAGCCGCACCGTGCTGACGCTGCGGCTGGTCGCAGGTCTGAGCACCCGTGAGATCGCGCGGGCGTTCCTGTCGTCGGAGTCCACCGTGGCCTCGCGCATCTCACGCGCGAAGCGCACGCTTGCCGACGCCCGGGCCCCGATGGACGAGCCCGTCGGGCGGGAGAGGGTCGAGCGGCTCCACTCGGTGATGGCCGCGGTCTACCTCGTGTTCAACGAGGGACACACGGCGACCGAGGGCGCCGACTGGACCCGCCCCGACCTGTGCCGCGAGGCGGTCCGGCTCGCCGCGATCCTGGCGTCGGTCGTCCCGGGCGAGCCGGAGGTCCACGGTCTGCTCGCGCTGCTGGAGCTGCAGTCGTCGCGCCTGGCCGCGCGCGTGGACGAGGCCGGCGAGCCGGTCCTGCTCGCCGACCAGGACCGGTCCCGGTGGGACGCCGACGCGATCGCACGCGGAGCGGCCGCACTCGACGTCGCCGTGCGGCTGGGCGGTGACGGCCCCTACGTCCTGCAGGCCGCGATCGCCTGGGAGCACGCGCGCGCGGCGTCGGTCGAGTCGACCGACTGGGAGCGGGTGGCCGCCCTGTACGAGCGCCTCGCCCGGGCGACGAACTCGCTCGTGGTCGAGCTGAACCGGGCCGTCGCCCTGGGACGCGCCCGTGGTCCGGAGGCGGGCCTGGCCGTCGTCGAGGACCTCGCCACCGCCCCGGCGCTCGCGAGGTACCACCTGCTGCCGAGCGTGCGCGGCGACCTGCTCGAGCAGCTCGGCCGGCTCGAAGAGGCGGCGGCCCAGTTCGACCGCGCCGCCGACCTCGCCACGAACGACCGGGAGCGGACACTCCTGCGGGCGCGGGCCAGACGTCATGACGACGGCGGTTAGGCTGGACCGATGAGCTGGAGCGGTGCACGTCCTGTCCTGCTGGTGCTGGCCGTCGTGGCCACCCTCGGCGCGTTCGGCTGGTCGCTGCTGTCCGGGGGCGGTTCCGACGACGAGGCCGCGGCTCCGGCGACCACCTCCACCCCTAGTGCGCCGGTCCTTTCGGTCGACCCCACGCGGGACGCTCCCGCCCCGTCGCCCACGACCGAGCCGACCACCGAGCCCACCGTCACGGCCTGCGAGGACGAGAACACGCGCTTCAACGCGGACGGGACCCAGGGCGACAGCCTGCTGCCCGACTGCGGCCAGCAGCCGGTCACGAAGGCCCAGCAGCAGACCGACGGCCTCTCGCTGGCCTGCGGCGGCGACTACCCCGTGATCCTCTACAAGTCCACGACGAACGGCTCGAAGGCCTCGATCTGCGGCAAGGACGCGGTGGGCGACCGGTTCCGCGTCGTGATCAAGCCCGACGGGTCCGACACGCTGGATCTTTCGGGCACCTACGACTGGCGCCGCGACGCCTACGTCGCCACGCACGACGGGGACCGTTACGTGCTGCACGCCGTGGACGGCTCGCTGCACGTCACGCGCGACGGTACGACGCGGGTCGAGCCCTCGAAGGAATGGATCTCGCTCGACAACGAGACCGACGACCTCTGAGGCCGGGCGGTGGCGGGCCCGAATCCGTCCTGCGCTAGTTTCGAGGGCAGACACCCCACCCCAAGGAGCACATCGACGTGAGCACCTCTCCTGTCAAGGTGGCCGTCACCGGCGCCGCCGGCCAGATCGGCTACAGCCTTCTCTTCCGTCTCGCGAGCGGCTCGCTGCTCGGCCCGGACACCCCGATCCAGCTCCGACTCCTCGAGATCACCCCGGCGCTGAAGGCGCTCGAGGGTGTCGTGATGGAGCTCGACGACTGCGCGTTCCCCACGCTGGACTCGGTCGAGATCGGTGACGACCCGAACCACATCTTCGACGGCGCCAACCTGGCCCTGCTGGTGGGCGCGCGCCCCCGCACCAAGGGCATGGAGCGCGGCGACCTGCTCGAGGCCAACGGCGCCATCTTCACGGCGCAGGGCAAGGCCCTCAACGAGGTCGCGGCCGACGACATCCGCATCGGCGTCACCGGCAACCCGGCCAACACCAACGCCCTCATCGCGATGAAGAACGCGCCGAACATCCCGGCCGACCGCTTCACCGCCCTGACGCGCCTCGACCACAACCGCGCGATCAGCCAGCTGGCCGCCAAGACGGGCGCCAAGGTCTCCGACATCAGCAAGATGACGATCTGGGGCAACCACTCGGCCACCCAGTACCCCGACATCTTCCACGCCGAGATCGCCGGCCGGAACGCCGCCGAGGTCGTGGGCGACCAGGCCTGGATCGAGAACGACTTCATCCCCACGGTCGCCAAGCGCGGCGCCGCCATCATCGAGGCGCGTGGCGCGTCCAGCGCGGCCTCGGCCGCCTCGGCCACGATCGACGCCGCCCGCGACTGGCTGCAGGGCTCGGCCGAGGGCGACTGGGTCTCCATGGCCGTGGCCTCCGACGGCTCCTACGGTGTGCCCGAGGGCCTCATCAGCTCGTTCCCCGTCACCACGAAGAACGGTGACTGGGAGATCGTCCAGGGCCTCGAGATCGACGAGTTCAGCCGGGCGCGCATCGACGCCAGCGTGGCCGAGCTCGCCGAGGAGCGCGACGCCGTCTCGCAGCTGGGCCTCATCTGATCCACGCAGCACCTACGCAAGCAGGGCCGCCCGATCCGGGCGGCCCTGCTTCGTGCTTCGGGGTGCTCAGCTCGGGACGATGATCGCCAGCAGCACCAGCGACGCGCCCAGGAACGACATCCAGACGACGTCGAAGAGCTTGCCGCGCACGCGCAGCATCCCGGTGTGGTCCAGCGGGATCACCAGGCGGAACGCCGCGGCGACCAGGAACGACGCGCCGATGACGACGACGCCGGCGCGCCACGGTCCCGTGGCGACCAGGACCAGGCCCACGGCCACCGCGACGAGGTGCAGCAGGTAGATCCGCGAGCCGTGGCTGCGGGGGAGCTTCACCCCGCGTCCTCGGCCGCGGCCTCGCTGAAGTCGACGACGTTGCTCAGCAGCATCGCGCGGGTCATCGGGCCGACGCCGCCGGGGTTCGGCGTGACCCAGCCGGCGGTCTCCCACACGTCGGGAGCGAGGTCGCCCACGATCTTGCCGTCGTCGTCGCGGCTGACGCCGACGTCGAGCAGGGCGGCCCCGGGCTTGACCATGTCGCCGGTGATGATGCCGGGCACGCCGGCGGCGGCGATGACGATGTCGGCGCGGCGCACCTCGGCCGCGAGGTCCTGCGTGCCGGTGTGGCACAGCGTGACGGTGGCGTTCTCGCTGCGGCGCGTCAGCAGCAGGCCCATCGGGCGGCCCACCGTGATACCGCGGCCGATGACGACGGCGTGCTTGCCGGCGATCTCCACCTCGTGGCGCCGCAGCAGCTCGATGATGCCGCGCGGCGTGCACGGCAGCGGAGCGGGCTTGCCCAGGACGAGCCAGCCGAGGTTGGTCGGGTGCAGGCCGTCGGCGTCCTTCGTCGGGTCGATGCGGCCGATCACGGCGTTCTCGTCGAGACCCTTCGGCAGCGGCAGCTGCACGATGTAGAGGGTGCAGGCCGGGTCGGCGTTGAGCTGGTCGACGGCGGCCTCGACCTCCTCCTGGGTGGCGGTGGCCGGCAGGTCGATGCGGATCGACTCGATGCCGATCTCGGCGCAGTCCTTGTGCTTGGCGCCGACGTACCAGCGGCTGGCCGGGTCGTCGCCGACGAGGATGGTCCCGAGGCCGGGGGTGATGCCGCGGGCGCGGAGGGCGTCGACGCGCTCGCGCAGCTCGGTCTTGATCGTGGCGGCGACGGCCTTGCCGTCGAGGGTCTGGGCGGTCACGGGTCCGAGTCTTTCACGTGCGCCGGCCGGCACGGTCGCCACCTTGGCCCGGGAGGGCGAAGGGGATACTGGGACCGTGCCGACGCGAGGGGGAACGCCGACATGAGCCGCAAGGGTGCGATCGAGCCCGGGGACGACGAGCCGCTGAAGCCGTACTCGCGGCTGCAGGTGGTGAACCGGAGCCTGTTGGGCATCACGCACGCCGGCCACGTCTGGGCCGTCGACTACGACTTCTTCGACTGGGACGACCGGGTGTCGCTCTACCGCGACGGCCGTCGCGCGGCCTCGGCCAAGGCGCCGGCCTCGTTCCCGGTGCCGGGCGGCCGGATCGAGTTCGCCACCACCTTCTACGGCGTGAAGCGCGCGCATCTCGTGCTGGGCACGGGCACCGAGCTCCCGCTGGGCCCGCATCCGAAGACGCTCGAGGCCTGGCGCCAGCGGCTCGCCGAGCGCCGGCCGGCGCTGAGCGCGCTCATGGCCGCGGCCGCGGTGGTCGTGCTCGTGGTGGGTCTCGTGGTGGCTGGGATGAGCCTGCTCGACACCGTCACGGACGTGCCGCAGGTCGCCGACACCCTCGGCTGGACCTTCTCCTCGCCGCTCGCCCTGAGCGGCTCCGCGGCCACGGCGCTGACCGTCGCGGGCGTCCTCGCGATCATCGAGCGAGCGCTGTCGATGCGCCACCACTGGCTGCTCGACGCCGACACCTGGTGGACCGGTTGAGGCCGAACCGCCCCGGTCGGAGGCCGCGGCACCCCTAGACTGCTCGGCATGGCACCGAGGGCTCAACTGTCGCAGGAGCGGAGCCGACAGCGCCGTGAGGCGCTGCTGGAGGCCGCGGTCGACCTCTTCGTCGAGGGTGGCTCACGCGCGGTCACGCACCGCGCGGTGGCCGCTGCGGCCGGCCTGCCGGCCGCCACGACGACCTACTACTTCTCCACGATCGAGGAGCTCCTGCGCGAGGCCCTCAACCACCACATCGAGGCCTGGATCGCGACGATGGAGAGCCTCGCCGACGTCGACGTCCAGGGCATGATGAGCCTGGTCACCGCCGACTCCTCGGTGCACTTCGCCACGAGCATCCTGGCCCTGCGGCCACCCGAGACGGCCACGCGCGAGCTCTCCGTGATCCTGGGCGCCGCCCGCGATCCCGAGCTGCGCGAGACCGCCGTCACCGCCCTGACCACGGGTCAGGACGTGCTGGTGAAGGTGCTGCGACGGGCGGGCATCCCCGATCCCGAGGGCCTGGCCGAGGACATGGTCGCGTTCATCGCCGGCGTCGCGCTGCGGCGCACGGCCGGCGTGAACGAGGAGGACGAGGAGGCCGCGAAGGTCGTCCGCGCGATGCGGAGCATGATCATCGGCCACCTCGTCGACGACGAGACGGGCACGCAGATGCTGATGGACCTGCGCGACAGCGCGATCAGTGGAAGAAGTGACGCGTCCCCGTGACGTACATCGTGACGCCGGCGGCCTCGGCGGCGGCCACCGTCTCGGCATCGCGCACCGAGCCGCCGGGCTGCACGATCGCCTTGACGCCCGCGTCGATGAGGATCTGAGGTCCGTCGGAGAACGGGAAGAACGCGTCCGACGCGGCCACGGCGCCACGGGCGCGCTCCTCGCCCGCCCGCTCCACCGCGAGTCGGCACGAGTCGACGCGGTTGACCTGGCCCATGCCGACGCCCACCGAGGCACCGCCCTTGGCCAGCAGGATCGCGTTCGACTTCACGGCCTTGCACGCGCGCCAGGCGAAGACGAGGTCGGCGAAGGTGTCGGAGTCGACCGGCTCGCCGGCGGCGAGGGTCCAGGTGGTGGGGTCGTCGCCCTCGGCGTCCACGCGGTCGCGCTCCTGCAGCAGCAGGCCGCCGCTGACGGGCCGGAACTCGACCGGCGTCTCGTGCGTGGGGGCGGGGCAGCGCAGGATGCGGATGTTCTTCTTGGCCTGGAGCACCTCGACGGCGCCGTCCTCGTAGTCGGGGGCGACGATGACCTCGGTGAAGACCTCGGCCACCTGCTCGGCCATCGCCACGCTCACGGGGCGGTTGGCCGCGATGACGCCGCCGAAGGCCGAGACCGGGTCGCAGGCGTGGGCGCGGGCGTGGGCCTGCGCGACGTCGGTGCCCACGGCGATGCCGCACGGATTGGCGTGCTTGATGATCGCGACGGCGGGCTTCTCGTGCGCGAACGCGGCGCGGCGGGCGGCGTCGGTGTCGAGGTAGTTGTTGAACGACATCTCCTTGCCGTGCAGCTGCTCGGCACCGGCCAGGCCGGGGTGATCACCGGTGTAGAGCGCGGCGGGCTGGTGCGGGTTCTCGCCGTAGCGCAGCACGGCCGAGCGCTCCCACGTGGCGCCCAGGAAGGCGGGGAACTGCTCGTCGTCGGCGGGTGCGTAGGCCGAGGCGAACCACGAGGCGACGGCGACGTCGTAGGCGGCGGTGTGCGCGAAGGCCCGACCCGCGAGGCGCTTGCGCTGCTCGAGCGTGAAGCCGCCCTGCGCCAGCGCGTCGGTGAGCTCGCCGTAGGCGTCGGGGGAGACCACGACGGCCACGCTCGGGTGATTCTTCGCGGCGGCGCGCACCATGGAGGGGCCGCCGATGTCGATCTGCTCGACGACCTCGTCCGGGGTCGCGCCGGAGGCGACGGTCTCGCGGAACGGGTAGAGGTTCACCACGACGAGGTCGAACGGCTCGACCTCGAGCTGCTCCAGCTGGCGCTGGTGCTCCGGCAGGCGCAGGTCGGCGAGGATGCCGGCGTGCACGCGCGGGTGCAGCGTCTTGACGCGCCCGTCGAGGCACTCGGGGAAGCCGGTGACCTGCTCGACGGGGGTCACGGGGACGCCCGCGGCCTCGATGGTCTTGGCCGTGGAGCCGGTGGAGACGATCGAGACGCCTGCGGCGTGCAGCGCCTGCGCGAGCTCGGCCAGCCCGGTCTTGTCGTAGACCGAGACGAGGGCGCGCTTGATGGGACGGGTGTCGGTCATGACTGTTCCTTCGGGTGGAAGCGGATTCGTCGGCCGTCGATCGAGTGGGGCTCGCGCGCGAGGCGGCCCACCCACTCGACCAGCATGGCTCGCTCGTGGGTCTTGATGCGCTCGTGGAGGGTCTCGACGTCGTCGTCGTCCTCGACCGGCACGGCGACCTGCGCGACGATCGGGCCGGTGTCGACGCCGGCGTCGACGACGAACAGGGTGGCGCCGGTGATCTTCACGCCGTACTCCAGCGCGTCCTGCGGGCCGCGCATGCCGGGGAAGGACGGCGAGAGCGCCGGGTGGGTGTTGACCGTGCGGCCGCCGAAGCGCTCGAGGAACGCCGGGCCCGCGAGCTTCATGAAGCCGGCCAGGACGACCAGGTCGGGCCGGTACGACGCCACCGTCTCGGCGATCGAGGCGTCCCAGGCGGCGCGGTCGGGATGGTCGGAGACCCGCTCGACGAACGTGGGGATGCCGTGCCGCTCGGCGCGGGCGAGGCCCTCGATCCCGTCACGGTCGGCGCCGACGGCGACGACCTGGGCGCCGTAGCCGGGGTCGGCGGCGGCGTCGATCAGTGCCTGCAGGTTGGTACCGGATCCCGACACCAGCACCACGAGCCGGGCGGGCTCAGGACGAGGCTCGGTCACGTGCAGAACGATAGTGGGCGCCGATCGCGCCCAGGGCGCCGCCCGCCGCCAGCAGCGGGACGGCGACCAGCAGTCCCTGCCAGGCGGGGGAGCCCGCGGTCTGCAGCAGTCCCGGGCCCAGGCCGCCGCGCGCGGTCTCGAGCAAGAGGCCGACGATCGCTCCGGCCACGGCTCCGGCGAGCGCGCCGTCGCCGGCCGCGCGGCCCCAGCCACGCTGCTCGGCGGTCGTGCGCGTGTACGTGACGAGGCCGGCTGCGACGCCCGCCGCGAGCGGGACCAGCGTCAGCACGACGACCCAGCCGTCGAAGGGACCGGGGTCGGGCAGCGCGGCCAGCGGCGGGAACCCGGGCACCTGGCCCAGTGCTGAGCCGGCGAGGTCGACGGTGGTGTCCGCGCCGAGCGTGAAGCCGGGTCCGAGGATCACCGCGGTGGTCCACAGCACCAGCGTGGGCAGCGCCAGCAGGCACATGAGGCCGAGCAGGAGAGGGCCGTCCGGGTCGAGCGTGGCCCAGAGGTCGGCGGCGCGGTCGAGGTGCAGCGTGAGCATCACGAAGGTCACGACGGCGGCCCCGCCGAGCAGCCCGATCACGCCGCTGGACGCTCCGTCGGCCACCGGGATCCAGCGGGAGGGCAGGCCCATCCACGCGATGCCGGAACGCCGGGAGGCACCCCACGCCGCGGGCAGTCCGACGACCAGGAACGCGCCGAACGCGGCCCGGACGAACGAGGTGGAGGTGGTCTCGGTGCTGGTGGCGGCCGAGCAGATCCCGGCCAGCACGCCGGCGACTCCGCCCGTCATGGCGCCGAACGCCACGGGGTCGACGATCGGCGTCCGCAGCGCCAGCCGGGTGAGCGCGAGGACGAGGACGACCACCACGATCGTCGCTCCCAGGGGCACCACGTCGATGCGCTCGTCGCCGGTGGTGAGGGTCGCGCCGACGGCCACGAGCCACGCGCGGATCGAGGCCCGGAGCAGGTCGGGAGTGGACGCCGCGAGTGTCGTCGCCGAGGCCGCGGAACCGGCGATCAGGAGGCTGAGGACCGTCGATCCGACGGCCGTGAGGATCGCCGGGCGCCACTGATCGGCAGCACGGGACTCGGTCACCTCACCATCCAACCGGTATCGTGGCGGGGATCGTGACAGCACACGCCGGGGTGGAGAGAAGGAGGAAGGCAGCATGACTCGGGTCGACGAGTTCGACGCCTTCTACGCCTCGACGCAGCGGGTGACGCTGGTCACGACGTATGCGAAGTGCGGTGATCGCGAGGTCGCGCGCGAGGCGACGATCGAGGCGTACCGCCACGCGTGGCGCCAGTGGTCGCGCGTCTCCGCGGCCGATCCGGCGTCGTTCGTACGCGCGGAGGCGTGGAAGGGCACGGCACTCAGCCGCGGCACGCACCCATGGCGCCGCACCCGCACCCACGACACCGATCACGCCCTGCTGGCGCAGCTGGCCGACCTCGACCAGCCCTCGCGCCGGCTGATCAGCCTCATGACGATCGCCGACGTCGACCTCGACGAGGCGGCGCGCGAGGTGGGCGTCGACGACGAGTCCGCGCTCGAGCTCGCGTCGCGCGGGTTCAGCCGCATCGAGGAGGGCCTCGGCGTCACGATCGACGAGGTCGTCGAGCGCATGCGCGCCCTCGCGGTGGTCACCGCCGGGCTCGACCTGCCGTCGGCCGGCGAGGTTCGCCGCTCGGCCACCCGCGGCGCTCGCCGCAACGCGGTCGTGCTCGTCGCCGCCGCGCTCGCCGTGGCGCTGTTCGGCGGCGCGTTCGTGGCGCAGGGCGACGCGATGGCCCGGCAGTCCTCGCTGCCCGACCGCGAGAAGATCGGCGCCGAGTCGCGCGACGTCGTGCTCGACTCGCACAACATCGGCACCGACGATCTGCTCTCCAGTGGCGAGGTCGCGAACCTCAACCCCGATGCCGCCTGGTCGGTCGAGGCCACGGACACCGACCTGGCCAACCAGACCCCGTACGCCACGTGTCCCACCACCCGCTTCGCCGACCCCGACCCGCTCAAGGTCTTCGTGCGCGCCTTCACCGACGACGCGGACGACCGTGTCGCGCAGGCGATCGAGGTCTCGCGCTCGGAGGAGGCGTCCGAGGCCGCGTTCTCGCGCCTCGTCTCCTTCTACGCCGGGTGTGAGCACCCGCGCACGCGCCTCGTCGACGCCTACCGCGTCGAGCGCCCCTTCGGCGACTTCCAGATCCTGCGCCTGCAGTCCTACCGCTCGCCGGCCCGCTTCATCACCGTGGGCCTGGCGCAGTCGGGCACCCTCACCAGCACGCTCGTGCACGAGTCGCCGGGCACCGAGCGCACCGACGTGCGTCAGTTCGCGCGCGTGCTCAACGAGTCGATCAGTCGCGTCTGCGCCGACTCGGGCGGCGACTGCACCGAGCGCTTCACCGTGACCTCGGCGCTGCCGCCGGCCGTGGGCAAGTACCCGTCGTTCCTCGGCGTCGTCGACCTGCCGCCGGTCAAGACGATCGACAGCGTCTGGAGCGCCAGCGCGCCCGCCGCGGTCACGAACCAGAACCCGACCGCCACGGTCTGCGACGACACCACCTTCACCGGCAAGTCCGTCAGCTCGGCCCAGTCGCGCGTCTTCGCGATCCCGGAGGCCGAGGTGCTGCCCGACCAGTTCGCGCTCACGCAGACGGTCGCGCGGATGTCGAGCCCCAAGGCGGCGAAGAAGTTCGTCGACGGGATCGCCAAGCGGATCGACGAGTGCGAGGACGGCGACCTGCCCGCCACCGTCGACGACGAGAAGCGCGTCCGCGGCAGCGGCTTCGCCGGCACCTCGTGGCGCGTCGGTCTCGAGATCGGCAAGGACCGCACCGTCCACTACCGGATGGGCGTCGTTCGCCGCGGGGCCGACGTCACCCAGGTGCTCTTCCCGCCCGCCGGCAAGTACGCCATCTCCGGCGGCGAGTTCCGCGCCGTCCTCAAGCGCGCCGGCGAGCGCCTCGCGTACGTCCCGGAGTGACGGTTTCCCCGGTTACCTGTCACTGACCGGGGTTCGCGATCCCCGGGGAGTGACCGAGAACCCCGGGCGGTCGTCCCGACCTCGACTGAACGAGGTTTCCTGTCACTTCGCGAGGTTCGCAAACCCCGTGAAGTGACAGTTTCCCCGCTTAACCGGGGAAACTGTCACCACGAACGACGACGCCCCCGCGAGCCGAGGCTCGCGGGGGCGTCGTGCTGACGGGTGTCAGAGACCCTGCAGGATCTCCCGCATCAGGGCGGCGGTCTCGGACGGCGTCTTGCCGACCTTGACCCCGGCGGCCTCGAGGGCCTCCTTCTTCGCCTGGGCGGTGCCCGAGGAGCCCGAGACGATGGCGCCGGCGTGGCCCATGGTCTTGCCCTCGGGAGCGGTGAAGCCCGCGACATAGCCGACGACCGGCTTGGTCACGTGCGCCTTGATGTACTCGGCCGCGCGCTCCTCGGCGTCGCCGCCGATCTCGCCGATCATCACGATCGCCTTGGTGTCGGGGTCGTTCTCGAACGCCTCGAGCGCGTCGATGTGCGTCGTGCCGATGACCGGGTCGCCGCCGATGCCGATGGCGGTGGTGAAGCCGAAGTCACGCAGCTCGAACATCATCTGGTAGGTCAGCGTGCCCGACTTGGACACGAGGCCGACCGGGCCGGCGCCCGCGATGGTCGCCGGCGTGATGCCGGCGAGCGCCTGCCCGGGGCTGATGATGCCGGGGCAGTTCGGGCCGATGATGCGGGTCTTCTTGCCCTGGGCGTAGGCCCAGAACTCCGCGGTGTCCTGGACCGGGACGCCCTCGGTGATGACCACGAGCAGGCCGATCTCGGCGTCGATGGCCTCGACGACGGCGTCCTTGGTGAACGCCGGCGGGACGAACGCGACCGACACGTCGGCGCCGGTCTTCTCGATCGCCTCGGCGACCGAGCCGAACACGGGCAGCTCGACGTCGTTGCCGTCGGCGTCGACGTGCGTGACCGTGGTGCCGGCCTTGCGCGCGTTGACGCCACCGACGACGTTCGTGCCGGACTTGAGCATCAGGGCGGTGTGCTTGGTGCCCTCGCCGCCGGTGATGCCCTGGACGATGACCTTGGATTCAGAGGTGAGATAGATCGCCATGTTTCGTCCTTATGCGTTCGCGAGCTCGGCGGCCTTGTCGGCGGCACCGTCCATGGTGTCGACGAGCGTGACCAGCGGGTGGTTCAGTTCGTTCAGGATCGCCCGGCCTTCCTCGACCTTGTTGCCGTCGAGGCGCACGACGAGCGGCTTGGTGGCCTCGTCGCCGAGGATCTCCAGCGCGCCCTTGATGCCGTTCGCGACCGCGTCACACGAGGTGATGCCGCCGAAGACGTTGACGAACACGCTCTTGACCTGCTCGTCGTTCAAGATGACGTCCAGGCCGTCGGCCATGACCTGCGCCGAGGCGCCGCCGCCGATGTCCAGGAAGTTGGCGGGCTTGACGCCGCCGTGGGCCTCACCGGCGTACGCGACCACGTCGAGCGTGCTCATGACGAGCCCGGCGCCGTTGCCGATGATGCCGACCTGGCCGTCGAGCTTGACGTAGTTCAGGCCCTTCGACTTGGCCTTGACCTCGAGCGGGTCGGTGGCGTCGTTGTCCACGAACGCCTCGTGCTCGGGGTGACGGAAGTCGGCGTTCTCGTCGAGCGAGACCTTGCCGTCCAGGGCCTCCAGCTTGTCGCCCTCCAGGCGCGCCAGCGGGTTGACCTCGACGAGCGTGGCGTCCTCCTCGACGAAGACCTTCCAGAGGGCCTGGATCATCTCGACGGCCTGGTCGGCCAGCTCGGCCGGGAACTTCGCGTCGGCGACGATCTCGCGGGCCTTCGCCTCGTCCACGCCGGTGCCGGCGTCGACGGGGATCTGGCGGACGGCCTCGGGGTTGGTCTTGGCGACCTCCTCGATCTCGACGCCGCCCTCGACGCTCGCGATGCACAGGTAGCTGCGGTTCGCGCGGTCGAGCAGGAAGGAGAAGTAGTACTCCTCGACGGGCGGGGTCGCCGGCGTGACGAGCACGCGGTTGACCGTGAGGCCCTTGATCTCCATGCCGAGGATGTTCGAGGCGTGCTCGAAGGCCTCGTCGGCGGTCTTGGCGAGCTTCACGCCGCCCGCCTTGCCGCGGCCTCCGGCCTTGACCTGCGCCTTGATGACGGTCACGCCGCCCATCTGCTCGGCGGCGGCCTTGGCCTCCTCGGCCGTGGTGACCACGGTGCCGAGAGTCGTCGCAACGTTGTGCTTGGCGAAGAGCTCCTTCGCCTGATACTCCATCAGATCCACGGTGACGTCCTTAATGGTGGGATTCGCTGTGGTTCGGCGGGCGCCGTGGACGCGACGTCGCCGAAGCCCTCGCGACTCTACCTGCCGGGAGAGGGGTGCTTCGGCGTGGGTTGCGTAAACGTGAGTTGGAACACGGGGGCCTCCGACGGAGGTGCGGGCATGAGTTTCCTCTGCTATCCGTGTCCGAACCGTGAGTCACTTCGCCAAAGGGTTGGAATCGGACACCGGGGTTCCCCTAGACTCGGCGAGTCCGTTTGCCTGACCCCCGGAGGCTTCACGTATGGCCGAATTCGATCGCTCCCGAGCGAGCGGTCGGTCGACCCCGGATGCACCCGAGGCACCCCGGACCGTCGGCTCCCGGCGCGCCAAGGCGCCGGTGGAGCACGACTCCGACTCGACCGTCGTCATGCAGGGCCTGAGCCCGCAGTCGACCTCGCAGACCTACAGCGTGGGCCGCCGTGCGAAGCAGCCCACCCCGGTGCCCGGCTCGCGTCGCGCGGCCGCTCCCGTCGACCGTAACCCGATTCCCGCCGCCGCGCTCCCCGAGCCGGTGGCCGCCGTCCCGGCCGAGGACACCATCGTGTTCCCCGCGATCGGCGCGATCCCCGAGGGCCGCATCCCCGGCGCGCGTCGTGCACGCCGTGCGGCCGCGGCCACGGGCCGCACCCGGCTGCTCGCCGGCGTCGCCGCCATGGTGATCGCCGCGGTCGGCTCGATCAGCGTCACCTCGCCCGGCCTGCTCGCCGGCGCCGACGCCGCGCTGGCCAAGAACTACGTCGGCGCGAACGCCACGAACGCGGTGGACGTCTCGCGCAGCTACGACCGCGAGCTCGCGATCCAGAAGCCGATGCAGGCCCAGCAGGTCCAGAAGGCGCTCGCGCAGTACAACGCGGCGGCCGCCAAGTCGGCCGAGAAGCGCCAGGACGAGATCACCCGCAACCAGTGGGTCATCCCGGTCGTCGGCTACCGCCTCACCGCCCGCTTCGGCCAGGGCGGCGGCTACTGGAGCAGCGGCCGTCACACCGGCCTGGACTTCGCCGGTCCGTCGGGCTCGACCCTCGTCGCGATCGCGGCTGGCACGGTCACCTCGACCGGCTACGAGGGCGCCTACGGCAACCGCACGATCATCACCCTCGCCGACGGCACCGAGATCTGGTACTGCCACCAGAGCTCGGTCTCGGTCAGCGTGGGCCAGCAGGTCGCCCCCGGTGACGTCATCGGCGCCACCGGCTCCACCGGCAACGTCACCGGCCCGCACCTGCACCTCGAGGTGCACCCGGCCGGCGGCGGCCCCACGGACCCGTACGCGGCGCTCGTCGCGCACGGCGTCACCCCCTGACACCAGTCAGCACCGATCGACACCCGAGAGCCCCCGGCCAGGCCGGGGGCTCTCGTCGTTCACGTCTGGGTGGTCAGAGCTTCTCGAGGGGCGCGTAGCGCAGCAGCAGGCGCTTGACGCCCGCTGATCCGAAGTCGACGCTGGCGACCGAGTTCTGGCCCGTGCCCTCGACCGTGACCACCGTGCCGAGCCCGAAGCTGTCGTGGGTGACCCGATCGCCCGGCGAGAGCGAGACGACCTCGCCCGTGGACTTCTTCTTGGAGCGCGCGGCGACCGTGGAGGTGCGGAACGAGGCCGCGGGGGTGCGCGGCGCCCACTGGGTGGGGGCGCTGGCCTCGCGCTTCCAGTCGATCAGCGTGGGCGGGATCTCCTCGAGGAACCGCGACGCCGGGTTGTACGAGGGGGCGCCCCACGCCGAGCGCACGGTGGCGCGGGTGAGGTAGAGCCGCTCGCGGGCGCGGGTGATGCCCACGTAGGCCAGCCGGCGCTCCTCCTGGAGCTCGGCCGGATCGCCCAGGGACCGCAGGTGCGGGAACACCCCGTCCTCGAGGCCGGTGAGGAACACGACCGGGAACTCCAGACCCTTGGCCGTGTGCAGGGTCATCAGCGTGACGACGCCGTCGTCGGAGTCCGGCACCGAGTCGGCGTCGGCGACGAGCGCGACCTGCTCGAGGAAGGCGTCGAGCGAGCCTGCCGCGAGCACGACGCCGTCGTCGGGCTCCTCGTCCTCGTCGAGGGTGGCGGCCGAGGCGACGAACTCGCGCGCGAAGGCGACGAGCTCGGCGAGGTTCTCCACGCGCGTCTCGTCCTGCGGGTCGGTGCTGTTCTCCAGCACGGTGAGGTAGCCGGACTTCGTCAGGGCGGCCTCGAGCACGGCGTCGGCGGGGGCGCCGGACGCGGCGAGCTCCATCAGCTCGGACAGGACCTGCGCGAACGAGGAGATCGCGGTGCGCGAGCGGGTGGCCAGCTCGTCGATCTCGTCGACGCGGGTCATCGCCTCCCAGAAGCTGACGTCGTGGCGCGAGGCGAAGCGCTCGAGGGCACCCTCGGCCCGGTCGCCGATGCCGCGCTTGGGCTCGTTGAGCACGCGTCGCAGCGACACGGCGTCGCGCGGGTTCACGAGCACGCGCAGGTAGGCCAGCGCGTCCTTGACCTCCTTGCGCTCGTAGAAGCGCACGCCGCCGACGACCCGGTAGGGCAGGCCGACGCGGATGAAGACCTCCTCGAACACACGGCTCTGTGCGTTGGTGCGGTAGAACACCGCCACGTCGCGGGCCGCGGCGATGCCCTGGTCGGAGAGCCGGTCGATCTCGTCGGCGATGAACTGGGCCTCGTCGCGCTCGTCGTCGCCGACGTAGCCCACCAGCAGCTCGCCGTCGCCCTCGGCCGACCACAGCTTCTTGTCCTGGCGCGCCGGATTGCGGCTGATGACGCCATTGGCGGCGGCGAGGATGTTCTGCGTGGAGCGGTAGTTCTGCTCGAGCAGGACGGTGTCGGCGTCGGGGAAGTCGTCCTCGAACTCGAGGATGTTGCGGATCGTGGCGCCGCGGAAGGCGTAGATCGACTGGTCGGAGTCGCCCACCACCATGAGGTCGGAGTCCTCGTCGCACAGCTCCTTGATGAGGCTGTACTGGGCGTGGTTGGTGTCCTGGTACTCGTCGACCAGCACGTGCCGGAAGCGGCGGCGGTACGTCTCGCGGACCTCGGGCCAGGCCTGGAACAGGTGGACCGTGTTCATGATGAGGTCGTCGAAGTCCATCGCATTGGCCGCACGCAGCCGGCGCTGGTACTCGGCGTAGCACTGCGCGTAGGTCTCGTCGGTGCCGTTGGAGGCACGCTTGGCGGCCTCCTCGTGGTCGACGAGCTCGTTCTTGTGGTTCGAGACCCAGTTGAGGACCGCGCGCGGGTTGACCTTCTTGGGGTCGAGGTCGAGGTCCTTGACCACGAGCGTCATGAGCCGGCGCGAGTCGGCGGCGTCGTAGATGCTGAACGACGAGGTGTAGCTGAACTTCTCGGCCTCGCGGCGCAGGATCCGCACGCACGCGGAGTGGAACGTGGAGACCCACATCATCCGGGCGCGGCCGCCCACGAGGTCGGCGACGCGCTCGCGCATCTCGGCGGCGGCCTTGTTGGTGAACGTGATGGCCAGGATGGAGCCGGGGTGGGCGCCGCGAGCCGCGATGAGCCACGCGATGCGGCGGGTGAGCACGCGGGTCTTGCCCGATCCGGCGCCCGCG
This sequence comes from Aeromicrobium tamlense, assembly GCF_013408555.1. Classification (NCBI taxonomy): domain Bacteria; kingdom Bacillati; phylum Actinomycetota; class Actinomycetes; order Propionibacteriales; family Nocardioidaceae; genus Aeromicrobium; species Aeromicrobium tamlense. The sequence goes on along the minus strand of NZ_JACBZN010000001.1, from coordinate 2,502,219 downwards.
ACCACCAGCAGCGGTCCGCCGGTGTGCGAGACGGCCGTGCGCTGGGCGTCGTTGAGTCCCTCGAGGAGCTCGTCGGAGCGGGCGGTGCGCCGCTTCGGCGAGGGGGCGTCGGGACCGCCCGGGCCGGGACGTGGCGGACGGGCGGAGGGCACGGGGAATGGCAGGGTCATCGCAGGATCCAGCCTAGTCGCGCGCTCCGACAGCGTGGGCGGGAGAGGGCGCGACGCGGGGACGTCCCCGGTGCCGCGCCGCGCTACCGTGTCGGACATGCGCCAGCGCGGAGTCGGGCTCACCGCGGCCGGCTTCGTCATCGCCATGGTGCTGACCGCCGTGCTGGTCCGGGTCGACCCGGCGTCCGAGCTGCCGGGCCTCAGCCAGGCCGCCCCGCGCGAGATCCCGGTCGCGGTCGTCGGACCCGACCCCGACGCCGCCACGATGCGCGACGCCCTCAACGGCCCGAGCGAGCACGCGGTCGCCGCGCGGGTCAGCCCCTCGGAGAAGGCCGCGGAGGCGAGCCTGCGCGACCGCGCCGTCAGCGCGGTCGTCGTGATGGGCGACGGCGCCGACCACGAGCTCTGGGTCGCCAGCGGCGGTGGCACGGCCGAGGCGGAGAAGGTCGAGGAGGTCGTGTCCCGCACGCTGGCGGTCAGCGGGCAGACCGTGCGCGTGGTCGACCGGATCCCGGTCGCCGAGCGCGACCCCCACGGCGTCGGACCGTTCCGCCTCGGCACGGCGTGGGCGATCCTCGGTGTCGCCTTCGCGGCGCTGCTCGGCCTGGTGTTCGGGGCCAGGTCGGCGTCGGCCTCGCTCGTCGTGGTGCGGTTCGCGGGACTCGCGGCCGGCGCCGTCGTCGCCGGTCTGGGCGGTGCGTTCCTGAGCGAGGTCGTCGTGCGCCGGATCGACGCGCCGTTCCTCGCGCTCGCCGGCCTGGGCGCCCTCGTCGTCCTCGGAGTCGGCTCGATGACCTTGGCGCTCATCGCGTGGTTCGGCAGGCTGGGGCTCGCGCTGGCGATCGTCGGACTGGTGATCGGCATCCCCGGCGCGATCGGCGCCTGGCCGCTCACGCCGATGCCGGTGGTGTGGCCCACCCTGCTGGCCTGGCTCCCGCCCGGGGCGGCGACCTGGGCCGTCCGCGGCCTGGCCTACTTCGACGGTGTCGACGTCGAGCGGGTCCTGCTGATGATGATGCTCTGGACGATGATCGGCCTCACCGCGACCTCGGTGGCGGCCACGGCGGTCGAGCCGCGGCGGGCCCTGCGCGACCTGCACCCGTCGCTGCGCGCCCATCCCGTCGGGGCCACGATCGGCGCGTTCGTCCTCACCGGCATCCTCGTCGTGACGCCCGCGCTGCCCGCGTTCACCGCGACCGACCTCGACCCTCCGGTCACCGTCACGTGCCAGACGACCCGGACGCCGACGAACGTCAAGGAGCTCAACGAGCGCATCGAGACCGTGAGCGACGTCGACGGCTTCGTCGGCGGCGACGTGGGGGCGAGCACGTTCCTGGCCGACGGACGCGGGCTGTTCGTCTTCGGCGACACGATCCGGCGGACGGACTACTCGAGCCGCACGATGGTGCGGAACTCGATGCTGATCTTCGACAAGACGTGCGCGGGCCTGGTGCAGCGCCGCGACCGCGACGCCGTGATCCCGGACCGCGCCGACGGGGTCGGCTACTGGCCGATGTCCGTGGCGGCGGTCGACCTCGGGCGCGACCTCGTCGGGGTCATGGCGCAGCGGGTCGAGCAGACCGGCGACGACCTCTTCGGGTTCCGGAACCTGGGGCCCGCCGTGGCGATCTTCCAGGTCGAGCCGGGCCGGGCGCCGGTGCTCCAGCGAGTCGTCGACCTGGGCGAGGACGACCCCGACACGAGCCGGCCCGTGTGGGGCGCGGCCGCCACGGTCGTCGGCGACTCCGTCTACCTCTACGGCACCAGCCGCACGAGCGACGGCGGCTTCGGGTGGGCGGTGTCGGTCGCGAAGACCAGGCTGGTGGACGTGACCGACCAGTCGAAGTGGCGCTACTGGGACGGCGAGCGGTGGCAGCGCGACGCGAAGCAGGCCGCGCAGCTGATCGGCCAGGACGGCGGGGTGTCGCAGACCTTCTCGGTGTTCCGCGAGGGCAAGCGCTGGTACGCCCTGAGCAAGCGCGCGGACTTCGTCGGCACCGACCTGGTGGTCTGGACCGCGCCGGGTCCCACCGGACCGTTCACTCCCGCGCCTCCGGTGGCGAAGATCCCCTCGACGGCATCGGAGCTGCGCTACATGCCGCTCGCGCACCCGCAGCTGTTCCCCGAGAAGGGCACGATGGTCGTCTCGGTCAGCCGTAACACCAAGGACGGCGACGTCCAGGCCGACCCGAGCCTCTACCGCCCCGAGTTCCTGCGGATCACGCTGCCCTGAGGCGTTTCAGCGCTTCTCGCAGGCGATCCTGTCCTTGTCGCGGTCCTTGCCCTTGTTGGCCTGGTAGAGCGCCTTGCTGCGCTTGAAGTTGGTGACCGGCTTGCCCGAGGTCTTGTCCTTCGCGCCGGGCATGCCCACGCCGTGCGGGTACTTCTTGTTGAGGGCCTTGCAGTTCTTGAACTTCGGGGCCGACTCGGCCGGCGCGGATGCCAGCACGAGGGAGCTCGTCATCATGACGGCGATCAGGATCTTGCGCACGTTCGCTCCTTCTCCGGGGGGAACGTCCACCGTACGAAGGCACGGCGATCCTGTCCGGCGAATCGGTCACGTCAGTCCTACGCGCCGGACCCCCCTCCACTTCTGGAACGGGATGAACCTTCCTCGTGCCCGAAAGCGTGCATCCCGCTCCAAAAGTGGGGGAGGGGCGCGCGAGGTCAGATGAGGCGGCGGTCGTTGGCCCAGCGGGTCAGCTCGTGGCGGCTGGAGAGCTGGAGCTTGCGCAGCACGCTCGAGACGTGGGTCTCGACGGTCTTGACGGAGATGAACAGCTCCTTCGCGACCTCCTTGTACGCGTAGCCGCGCGCGATGAGCCGCATGACCTCGCGCTCGCGCTCGGTGAGGCGGTCGAGGTCCTCGTCGACCTGCGCGACGGCGATCGTGCCGGCGAACGCGTCGAGGACGAACCCGGCCAGGCGCGGGCTGAACACGGCGTCGCCGCCGGCGACGCGGTCGATCGCGTCGAGCAGCTCGGGCGCCGAGATGTTCTTGGTGACGTAGCCCCGCGCACCGGCGCGGATCACGCCGATGACGTCCTCGGCGGCGTCGCTGACCGACAGCGCCAGGAACGTGGTGGACGCGCCCGCGCGCCGGATGACCTCGGGGCCGCCGCCGCCCGGCAGGTGCACGTCGAGCAGCACGACGTCGGGACGCAGGTCCGAGATCGCGGCGACGGCGGTGTCGACGTCCTCGGCCTCGCCGACGACCTCGACGCGCCCGCTGCCGAGCCGTTCGAGCTCGGCACGGACGCCGGTGCGGAACATCGCGTGGTCGTCGACGACCAGCACGGACAGGACGGTCATGCGCTCTCCTTGTCGCCGGGCGAGACCGGCATGGTGAGGGCGACCTCGGTGCCGTCCTCGGGGGTGCTGCGGACGCGCGCCGTGCCGCCGTGGCGCTCGGCGCGGCCGATGATCGAGTTCTTCACGCCGAGCCGGTCGGCGGGGACCGCGTCGGGGTCGAAGCCGGTGCCGCGGTCGCGGACGAAGACCTCCATCCGGTCGCCCGAGCCGTTCGCGACGCGCTCGGCGTAGACGTCGACCCGGCTCGCGCCGGAGTGCTTCGCGGCGTTCACCACGGCCTCGCCGGTGGCGGCGAGCAGGGCACGGAGGCCGTCGTCGGGCGCGGCGTCGCCGACCGTGACGACCTCCACCGGGACGCGGTGGTTGGCCTCGACCTCGGCGGCGAGGTCGCGCAGGGCGGTGGCGAAGGTGGCGGTGTCGTCCTGGCGGCCGTAGAGCCAGTCGCGCAGCTCGCGCTCCTGGCGGCGGGCCAGGGTGGCCACGGTGGCGGGGTCGTCGGCGTTCTTCTGCAGCAGGGCCAGCGTCTGGAGCACGGAGTCGTGCAGGTGGGCGGCCACGTCGGCGCGCTCCTGCGAGCGGATGCGCTCGCGCCGCTCGGTGCCGAGGTCGGTCCAGAGGCCCAGGATCCACGGCCCGAGGATCAGGCTCAGGCCCACCACGGCGATGGCGAGCGCGGCGAAGAAGTCCACGGCGGCCGACCAGCCGCGGTTGACGGTGAGGATGTAGATCGCGCCGAGGCCGATGAACGCCAGGCCCACGAGCAGCCGCATCGCGAACGCGGGCCCCTCGGTCTGCCGCAGCCACGAGTTCCACGCGGCGTCGTCGAACATCCGCCACACCACCGCGATGCCCGTGACCACCAGCAGCAGCGGCAGCATCCAGCCCTCGAGCCAGCCGCCGCCGAGCGCGATGAGGCCCAGGACGCCCAGCCCCACGGCGCCGATCGCGGCACTCTGCACGACGTCGCGGCGGGACGGTCCGCGCGAGCCCGTGCGCAGGCCGCGACGGCGCGCGGACTCGAGGCCGGGGGAGCCGTCCACGGGGGCCTGCAGCGGTAGGAACCACCACAGCAGCAGGTAGGCCAGCAGTCCGGTGCCGTGCACGAACGTGGCCAGGACGAAGCCCACCCGCACCCACACCACGGGCAGCCGCAGGTGCTCGGCCAGACCGGCGCTGACGCCGGCGACGACGCGCGCGTCCACCGGCCGGTAGGCCCGGCGGAACCCGTCGGCCGAGCGGCGGGTGCCGCCGGCGGCGTCGGGGGCAGCGGTCGTCATGGGACCACCCTCACACGCGGGCGCGCGCAGGCGCCATCAGGTGCGACCCCGGTCCGTGCCGACGCCGCCTCGGGGGAGGACCAGGGGTTCACCCGATGGTGGCGGACCCCGACCCCCGGGCAGGCTGGAGCCATGACCACACCGACCTCCGGCTCGCAGCTCGATGCGATGCGGCGCACCACGGGAGACAAGCTGCTCGGCGGCGTCTCCGGCGGCATCGCCCGCGCACTCGACATCGACCCCGTCATCGTGCGGATCGGCTTCGTCGTCCTGACCGTCGCCGGGTTCGCCGGTCCGATCCTCTACGTCGCCTGCTGGCTGCTCATCCCCGCCGAGGGGTCCGAGCGCAGCGTCCTGGCCGAGGCCTTCGACCTCAAGTCCGACTCCCAGCTGCGCACCGTCGGCCTGATCGTCGCCGGCGTCCTCGCGCTGGCCGCCGTCCTCGGCGACACCGCCTGGGGCGTCGGCGGCTGGTTCTGGTGGCCGATGTGGGCGCTGTTCTGGATCGCGCTGCCGTTCGGGTTCCTCTACTGGCTGTTCGTGGTCAGGAACCGCACCCGCACCACCCCGCCGCCGGCCTACGCGCCACCCCCGCCCTACCGGCCCGACGCGTTCACCGCCCAGGCCCCCACCGATCCCACCCCCGCCTTCTCGACAGGAGACGACGTCATGACCACCCCCGTGTCCACGGGCGACCCGGCGCTCGCGCAGGGCGCTGACGAGCCGACGACGGTGCTCCACGAGCCCGGTCCGCCCGCCCCGCCGCCCGGTGCGCCGCCGGCCTCCGTCCTGCCCCCGCGTCCGCCGCGCGAGCGCTGGTCGCCCGCCCTGCTGCTGCTGACCCTCTCGGCGATCCTCGTCGCCCTGGGCGGCCTGGGCCTCTGGTCCATCGCGCAGGAGCCGGTCGACGCCGCGATCTACCCGGCCGTCGCCCTCGGCATCGTCACGATCGGCCTGCTGGTCGGCTCGAGGATCGGCCACCCCGGCGCCCTGGTGCCGCTGGGCGTCCTGATCCTGCCCGTGCTGGCGGTCGCCTCGGTGACCCCGAACCTCTCGGCCGGCGACATCGACCTGCGGCCCGTCACGGCCGCCGCGGTCGCCGAGCCCATCGAGCAGGGCTTCGGCCGGGTGCGGGTCGACCTCACCGCGATCCAGGACCTCGAGAGCCTCTCCGGCCGTACGCTGGAGATCGACAACGGCATGGGAGAGACGACCGTGATCGTGCCCGAGGGACTCGACGTCGACGTCGAGACGTCCCTGTCCGCCGGCGGTCGGATCGAGGTCTTCGGCCGCGTGTCCGACGGCCAGCGCCCCTCGATCGACTGGCCCTCCGACGCCCCCGGGGCCTATCGCATCGTCATCACCGGCACGGCGGGCGAGATCGAGGTGACTCGACGATGAACACCCATCCGCTGCGCTGGGACGCGCTCGTCTTCGGCGTCCTGTTCGCACTCGTCCTCGTGGGCTGGGCCCTGCTGACCTACGACCTCGCGAGCGTCGACGGCCTGGCCGTCGCCGGACTCGTCACCCTCATCGTCGCCGGACTCGCCGGCATCGCCCTCACCCTCAGGAGGACCTCATGAACCCGAACCAGGGCCCCAAGAAGCTCGCCCGCAGCACCACCGACAAGTGGCTCGGCGGCGTGTGCGGAGGACTGGCCGAGTACACCGGCGTGGACGCCACGCTCATCCGCATCATCACGATCGTGCTGGTCGTGGTGGGCGTGGGCACGACGCTGCTGGTCTACCTCGCGGCGTGGCTGCTCATGCCCCAGGCGCAGGCGCCCGACGTGTGGGGCCCGCCGACGACAGATGGGCCGAGCGCGCCGCCACCGCCGTCCGTGTGAAGTCCGAGAACACCCCGTCGACCCCGGCGGCGTAGAAGGCCAGCAGCTCGGCCGTCGCGTCGCCGGGGTCGGCCTCGTCCTGGCTCGTGCGCCACTGCACGGGGAGGAAGTTGTTCTCGTTGCGCATCGTCCAGATGTGGACGAACAGGCCGACCTCGTGGGCGTCGCGGACGAGGCCGGTCTCGCCGAGCAGGTTCTGGTGGCGGTCGCGGGCGATGACGAGGCTCTTGTTCGGGCCGATGCCCTGGGCGTACTCGGCGATCTTCGCCAGCTCCTCAGGGCGCGTCAGCGCCGCGTAGTCGCGGGGGTCGTACGTGGCGACGAGGTCGTAGGGACCGCCCTTGCGCTCCATCAGCTGCACGAGGGGCAGCGGGGTGCGGTCACGCAGCGCCTTGAGGTTGGCGGTCTCCATCGACTGGATGACCACCTTCGCGCCCTTGCGGTTGAGGCCACGGCGGTCGAGGACCTCGAGCAGCCGGTCGTTGAGGTCGAGTCCGAGCCCGCGGAAGTAGGTGGGGTGCTTCGTCTCGACGTAGACGCCGATCGGGTCGGCGCCCGCGCCGCGTCGGGTGTTCTCGGCCTCCGCGATGTCGATGACCTCGTCGAGGGTGAGGATCGGCTCGGTCCCCTCGAGGGCGAGATTCTGCGGTCGCAGCTGCGGCAGGCGCTCGCGAGTGCGCAGCGTCCTGATCTCCTCGAGCGTGAAGTCCTCGGTGAACCAGCCGGTCAGCGGAACGCCGTCGATGAACTTCGTGGTGCGCAGGTGGGCGAACTCGGGTCGCGAGGCGACGTCGGTGGTGCCGCCGATCTCGTTCTCGTGCCGCACGACGAGGGCACCGTCCTTCGTGGCCACGACGTCGGGCTCGATGTAGTCGGCGCCCTCCTCGATCCCCAGCAGGTACGAGGGCCGGGTGTGCTCCAGGCGTGATCCGGGAACGCCGCGGTGGGCGATGACGACGGGCGCGTCGACGAGCGAGGCGGTCATCCGGTCAGCGTAGTGGCGGGCATCCCTCAGGACACGATGCGCACGGCGCCGTCGCGCCGGGGATCGGCCGCGGCCACCAGGGTGCCCTCGGCCGTGACGAGGGTGCCCGAGACGCCACCGAAGTACATCGTGAGGTCGTCGGGGTGCTCGACCTTGACCTGCTCGTCCGGCGTCGCCGCGCGGTGCACGTGGATCCGCGGGTGGTCGATCGCCTCCTGCAGGCTGAGGCCGTCCTCGACGAGGCCGGTGAGCGCCTGCACGATCGCCGTGGTGATGCGGTCGGCTCCGGGCGAGCCGATCGCCAGCACGCCGCCGTCGGCGTGACGACCCACCGTGGGGGCCATGTTCGAGAGCAGGCGCGAGCCGAACGGCAGGCCGTGGAGACCGCGCGGGTTGAGCTCCTGCTCGCCGAGGCAGTTGTTGAGCCAGATGCCGGTGTCGCGAGCGATCATGCCCGAGCTGTAGCCGGACGAGATCGTCACCGCGCAGGCCGTGCCCTGCGCGTCGGCGGTGGAGACGTGCGCCGTCGACCCCGACTCCAGGGCCGCCAGACCGTCGCGGTCGACGAGGTCGAGGAACGCCGCGGCGTCGCGCTCGAGGTCGTCGGTGTGGTCGAAGACCCGCAGCCGCTCGCCGAGCACCCGCCGCTGCACGCGGATCAGGTGCTCGGTGTCGTCCAGGCCGTGGCCGGCCATGAGCCGCAGCATCGCGGCGACGCTCACGCCACCGATCGCCGGCGGCGGGTTCGTGCCGAGCGTCCAGCCCTCCATGCGCGCGGTGAGGGCGGGTCGGACCGCCGGCTCGTAGGCGGCGAGGTCGGTCGGGCCGAGGATGCCGCCGCGCGCCAGGACGTCGTCGGCGACCGCGTGACCGAGCTCGCCCGTGTAGAGCTCGTCCGGGCCGTGCCGGGCGATCCGCTCGAGGGAGGCCGCGAGGTGCGGCACGACGATGTCGTGGCCGGCGATGGCGCCCTGCTCGTCGTGCACGGCCGCGTGACTCGCCTCGTCCCAGCCGAAGATCGACTCGTGCACGTAGTCGAGGTAGTACCGGGACGCGGCGCTGAGCCGGAAGCCGCCGCGGGCCACGTCGATCGCGGGGGCGAGCAGCTCGGCCCACGGGAGCCGCCCCCAGCGGCGGTGCGCCTCCCCGAACGCCGCGATGGCGCCGTGGGTGGCGACCGAGCCCGGTCCGACCGTCACCGTGACGCCGCCGCCGTACTCGGTGTGGACGTCCCATGTGCCCTGCCCGAGCCGGTCGGGGACGTCGCGACCGGGCATGTCCATCCAGCCGTCGATGGTCACCGGCGCCGACCCGTCGGGCGGCTGGATCGTCAGGAACCCGCCCGCGCTCGGCGACACCAGGCCGACCTCGTTCACCATGGTCACGAACGCGGCAGCGAGGGCCGCGTCGATCGCGTTGCCGCCGGCCCGGACGATCTGCTCCGCCGCGTCCGCCGCGGCGGTGTTCGGGGCGGCGATCGCAACGCTGGTCACGGCCTCAGGCTAGGGCGGCGCGGCTCACCTGTCGCGACTGAACGAGGTTTCCTGTCACTTCGCGAGGTTCGCAAACCTCGCGAAGTGACAGTTTCCCCGGTTAACCGGGGAAACCGTCACCCGCGCGAGACGGCGTAGGTGAGGTGGGCGAACTGGCCGCGGCGCTCGACGTCGGTGAGGTGGAGGCGGTCGGGGCCGAGGCGGCGGGGCAGGAGCGGGAAGCCGGCGCCGAGGGTGGCGGGGGCGACGCTGACCTGCAGCTCGTCGAGGGCGCCCGCGTCGTCGAACTGACCCACGAGGTCCCCCCCGCCCATGACCCAGACGTCGCGGCCGCCGGCGCGCTCGCGGATCGCGTCGAGGTGGTCGCGGACGTCGCCCGACACGACCGTCAGGTCGGCGCCCGCCGGCACGGGCAGGTCGCGCGAGGTGAACAGGAACGCCGGCTTGCCGGACATCGCGTCCGGCCAGGCCTCGGGCTTCTCGAGGGCCTGCGTCTCGCGCAGCAGCCACTCGTACGTAGACGAGCCCAGCACCGTGACGCCGATCGAGTCGAGGAACGCGGTGAACGCGTCGGCGTGCTCGGGGGCGTCGGGCGTCCCGCCCTCGACGGCGAAGAGCCAGGCGAGGCTGTGGTCGGGATCGGCGAGGTAGCCGTCGAGGGTGGCGGCGGTGTTGAAGACGAAGCGGGTCACACCCGATGGTGACCCGCGCGGCCCGGGCGCGGCAAGCAGTGACTCGGGTCGCACGGACGTCAGGAATCGTTCGCGCCCTGCGGGCCTTGTACCTGAGGTGACCTCGCGAACCGAACCGACCGCCCGCCACGTCGGCCTCGCCCTGCTGGCCCTGGCGCTGGGCGGCTTCGCGATCGGCACCACCGAGTTCGTCACGATGGGCCTGCTGCCCGACGTCGCCGAGAGCATCGACCGTGACATCCCGACGACCGGCCACATCATCTCCGCGTACGCGCTCGGCGTGGTCGTCGGCGCGCCGCTCATCGTCTCGCTGGCCGCGCGGATGCCGAAGCGCGCCCTGCTGCTGTGGCTGCTCGGCGGACTCGCGGTCGGCAACGCACTCACGGCCGTCGCCGACGGCTACGTCCCGGTGATGCTCGCCCGCTTCGTCGCGGGCCTGCCGCACGGCGCCTACTTCGGCGTCGCGTCGCTCGTGGCCGCCTCGCTCGTGCCGCCGGGTCGCCGCGGTCGCGCCGTGAGCATGGTGATGATGGGCCTCTCGGCCGCCACCGTGGCCGGCGTCCCCGTGAGTGCCTGGCTGGGTCAGGCCCTCTCGTGGCGTGCCGCGTACGCGCTCGTCGTGGTGATCGCCGTGGTCGCGGCCGCGCTGGTCATCGTGTTCGTGCCGCACCTGCCGGGCGACCCCAGCGTCACGATCCGCGGCGAGCTCGGCGCCCTGCGCGAGCCAGCGGTGATCGCGGCGTTCCTGACCGGCGTCGTCGGCTTCGGCGGCGTGTTCGCGATGTACAGCTACATCGCGCCCATCGTCACCGACGTCGTCGACCTGCCCTCGGCGGTCATCCCCGTCTTCCTGCTGGTGTTCGGCCTCGGCTCGGTGTCGGGCACGTGGGTCGGCGGGCACCTCGCCGACTGGGACAACGTGCGCCAGGTGACGGGTGGCCTGCTGTTCACGGTCGTGGTGCTGCTCGCGTTCTACGAGCTCGCCACCTTCGCCCCGGCCGCGCTCGTGAGCGTCTTCCTCATGGGCGCGCTCGGCAGCGTCGTGGCCATCGGCCTGCAGATCCGGCTGATGACGGCCGCGGGCGACGCCGAGATGCTCGGCGCCGCGCTCAACCACGCGAGCCTCAACATCGCGAACGGCCTCGGCGCCTGGCTCGGCGGTCTCGTGATCGCCGCGGGCGCGGGCTACGTGGCCCCCGCGCTGGTGGGCGTCGCACTCGCCGCCGCCGGTCTCGTGGTCTTCCTCGTGGGCCTGCGGTTCGCGCCGGTGCGCGAGCGCATCGGCGTCCACGCCTGAGGATGCATGAAGGGCGACCGGGCGCGAAGCCCGGCCGCCCTCGTACTCCACCGTCCCGTGGAGTTCATGGACGTCTCAGCCTGAGACGTGGGTCACACTGTAACCATGAGTTGCGGCCCCGTCGAGGGTCGATGCGGGGGCGTTCGCCGGGCGGATCGCCTGGGCGCCCGCGGTGGGCGTCAGCCAGACCTCGTCGCCGTGCTGGAGGTGCAGCCCGCGCGCCTCGGCGCGGGTGACCGTGACCTGCACCGGCGGCTGCTGACCCTCGGTGGGCGTGACCTCGAGGCGCACCTCGAAGCCGATGCGCGTCGAGCGCGAGATCCGGCCGGGGACCGCGCCCGGGAGCGGCTCGAGCGCGACGTCGATGTCGTGCGGTCGCAGCTGCAGACCGCCGAGCTGCGTGACCGGGCCGAGGAAGCTCAGCACGAAGTCGGTGGCGGGGGAGTCGTAGAGCTCGTCGGGGGAGCCCACCTGCTCGATGCGCCCGTCGTTGATCACGACGATCGAGTCGGCGACCTCGAGCGCCTCCTCCTGGTCGTGGGTCACGAACACCGTGGTCACGTGGACCTCGTCGTGCAGCCGCCGCAGCCAGTCGCGCAGCTCCTTGCGCACCTTCGCGTCGAGGGCGCCGAACGGCTCGTCGAGCAGCAGCACGGTGGGCTCGATCGCGAGGGCGCGAGCCAGGGCCATGCGCTGGCGCTGGCCGCCCGAGAGCTGCGAGGGCAGCCGGTCGCGGAACTGCCCCAAGTGCACCAGCTCGAGCATCTCGTCGACCTTCGCGGCGATCTCGGCCTTCGGGCGCTTGCGGATCTCCAGGCCGAAGGCGATGTTCCTGGCCACGGTCATGTGCTTGAACGCGGCGTAGTGCTGGAAGACGAAGCCCACGTTGCGCTTCTGCGCCGGCAGGCGGGTGGCGTCGACGCCCTCGATCTCGACGCGACCGGAGTCGGCGTCCTCGAGTCCGGCGATGATCCGCAGCAGGGTGGACTTGCCGCCGCCGCTGGGTCCCAGGAGGGCCGTCAGCTGGCCCGTGGGGATCGACAGGTCGATGCCCTCGAGCGCGACGAAGTCGCCGAAGTTCTTGTTCACCCCAGAGATCTCGATGCTCATGGTGGCCTTTCGCTTCAGTGCCGCTCGGTGCGCGAGCGCAGGAGGGACACGACGATGATGCACAGGACGGAGACGCTGGCCAGCAGGAACGCGATCGCGTACGCGGACTCCTGCTCCCAGTTGAGGTACTTCTCCTCGACGGCGAGCGTGGCGGTGCGGGTCTCGCCGAGGATGTTGCCCGAGACGACCTTCACGGCGCCGAACTCGCCGAGCGAGCGGGCCAGGGTGAGCACGACGCCGTAGACCACGGCCCACTTGATGCCGGGCAGCGTGATGCGCCAGAAGGTCTGCCAGCCGCTGGCGCCCAGGGAGCGCGCGGCCTGCTCCTGCTCGGTGCCGATCTCCTCGAGCACCGGCACGACCTCGCGCACGACGAGCGGCAGCGCCACGAACGCCGTGGCCATGACGATGCCCGGCGTGGCGAAGATGATCTGGACGCCGGCGCTCTCCAGTGCCGGGCCGAACCAGCCGCCGCGCCCGCCGTAGACCAGCACGAGCGACAGGCCCACGACGATCGGCGAGATCGCCAGCGGCAGGTCGATCAGCGAGCCGAGCAGTCGCTGGCCCGGGAACGTGGTGCGCACGAGCAGGAGCGAGATCGTGATGCCGAAGACCGTGTTGATCGCCGTGGCGATGACGGCCGCGGTGGCGGTGAGGCGCAGGGCTGCCACCGTGTCGGCGTCGGCGAAGACGGCGTTGAGCGCGTCGAAGCCGTTCTCGAACGTGTTGGTCACGACGAGCGAGACCGGCCACGCGACCAGCAGGAACAGGTAGGCGATGACGAGGAGCCGCAGCGCGTAGGTGAACGGGCTCTTGCGGCGGCTGATGCGCCGGATGTCAGCCACGGCGAGCCACCCGGCGCTGGATGAAGTCGAGCAGCAGGATCACCGCGAGCGAGACGATCAGCAGCAGCGTCGCCACGGAAGCGGCGGCCGCCGGGTTGTCGTTCTCGATCGCGCTGAGGATGCGCACCGAGGCGACCTCGGACTCGAACGGGAGGTTGCCCGACAGCAGCACGAGCGAGCCGTACTCCCCGACGCCGCGGGCGAACGACAGGGTCGCGCCGGCGGCGATGGCGGGCGTGAGCGTCGGCAGGATGATGCGCGTGAACGTGGTGAGGCGGCTGGCACCGAGCGAGGCCGCAGCCTCCTCGATCTCGACGTCGATCTCCTCCAGCACCGGCTGCACCGTGCGGACGACGAACGGCAGCGTCACGAAGAGGAACGCCAGGAACACGGAGGTCTCGGTGTTCGCGATGTTGATGCCCAGCGGGCTCTCGTCGTTGCCGTAGAGCGACAGCAGCACGAGGCCGGCGACGATCGTGGGCAGCGCGAACGGGATGTCGATGAGGATCTCGAGGATCCACTTGCCGGGGAAGCTGTCGCGCACGAGCACCCACGCGATCGCCGTGCCCACGACGATGTTCGTGAGCGTGACGAGCAGCGCCGACGAGATCGTCAGCCGGATGGCGTGCGCGGTCTGGGCGTTCGTGACCGCGTCCCAGAACGCGCCGACGCCGCCCTCGGTCGCGGTGGCGACGACGGCGGCGAGCGGGATCAGCACGAGCAGGCTGAACCAGGTCATGGTCACGCCCAGGCCGACGGCCGAGGCGCGGTTCAGCGAGCCGGCCGGCCGGGAGTCGCCCGGCCGGCCCGCTCGCGTCGCCAGATCGGCAGAGGTCACGAGGACGCCTTGCCGGACTTCGCGATCGCCTCGGTGACGATGCCGACGGGCTTGCCGTCCTTGCCATCGCCGAACAGCTTGTCCTTGACCTCGCCCCAGCCGGGTCCGCCGAAGTTCTTCTCCAGCGTCAGCAGGTTGTTGACGGCGGGGTACGGGTCCGACGCGTCGGGCGCGCCCTTGATGTCGCCGGGCTCGAGGCCGATCGCGTCGAGGTCGGCGGTGCCGGGGCTCTCGAGGTTCAGCGGACGGAAGCCGGTCAGCGCGAACTGGCGCTGGCCCTCCTCGCCGAGGACGAAGTCGAGCCAGTCCTGCGAGACGCTGCTGGACTCCTTGAGGATGGCGCCCGGGTTCTCGATCAGCAGGGTGGTGTCGGGGATGACGTACTCGAAGCCGTTGCCGTTCTGCGCGGCCAGGATGGCCTCGTTCTCGTAGGCCAGCAGGACGTCGCCGGCGCCGCCGAGGAAGCTCTGCGTGGCGTCGCGACCGCTGTTGGTCAGCGAGACGACGTTGGCGAACAGGTCGTTGACGAACTCGGTGGCCTCGGCCTCGGTGCCGCCGTTCTCGGTGACGTGACCCCACGCGGCGAGCGCGTTCCAGCGGGCCGCGCCGGACGACGCCGGGTTCGCGGTGACGATCTCGACGCCCGGCTTCACCAGGTCGTCCCAGCCCTTGATGTTCTTGGGGTTCCCGTCGCGGACGCCCAGCACGACGATCGAGTTGGACACGATGCCCTTGTTCTCGCCGTCGTCCCACGTCTCGTCGACGAGGCCCGCGTCGACCAGACGGTCGACGTCGGTGCCCACCGACAGGTGCACGTAGTCGGCCTTGAGGCCGTCCACCACGGCGCGGCTCTGGTCGCCCGAGGCGCCGTAGGAGGTCTTGAACGTCGTGCCCTCGCCGGCGTCGGTCTTGACGAACTCCTCCTGGATGTTCTTGTTGGCGGCCTCCGGCACGGCGAAGCCGACGATCGAGATCTGCTCCCCCTCGGCGGCCTCCGACCCACAGGCGGTGAGAGCGGTGGCAGCGGTCAGCAGCAGGGCCGCGGCCGCGATGGGGCGCAAGCGATGTGCCATGGGAGGTCCTCTCGGTCGGTCCGTCGCACGGTGCGGCGGGCTCGAGCAGCCAACGTAGGCGAGCGGAACGGCGTCGTGGACGTTGTTCACATTCTGGACTGACCAACTAGACAATGGGCGGTCCGATACGGGGTGCGGCGAGCAGCGGCGACCTGCACACCGGGTAGTTTGGGGGCGTGACGGACTCGACGATCATCTACACGCACACCGACGAGGCTCCCGCCCTCGCGACCTACTCCCTCCTCCCGATCATCGAGGCGTACGCCTCGAAGGCCGGCGTGGAGGTCGAGACCCGGGACATCTCCCTGGCCGGCCGCATCATCGCGGCGGTCAGCGACCTGCTCCCCGAGGACCAGCGGGCGGCCGACGCGCTGGCCGAGCTCGGCGAGCTCGCGAAGCGCCCGGAGGCCAACATCATCAAGCTGCCGAACGTCTCGGCGTCGGTCCCGCAGCTCAAGGCGGCCATCGCCGAGCTGCGCGAGCAGGGCTACGACCTGCCCGACTACCCCGAGGACCCGCAGACCGACGAGGAGCGCGACGTCCGCGCCCGCTACGACAAGGTCAAGGGCTCGGCCGTGAACCCGGTCCTGCGCGAGGGCAACTCCGACCGCCGCGCGCCGGCTTCGGTCAAGAACTACGCCAAGGGCCACCCGCACTCGATGGGCGCCTGGAGCAGCGACTCCAAGACCGACGTCGCCACGATGGGCGTCGACGACTTCCGCTCCAACGAGAAGTCGGTGACCCTCGCGTCCGACGACACGCTGCGCATCGAGCTCGTCGGCGACGACGGCTCCACCACCGTGCTGAAGGAGTCGATCCCGGTCCTGGCCGGCGAGATCGTCGACGCCACCAGCATGAACGTCGCCGCGCTGCGCGAGTTCCTCGCGGCGCAGGTCGCGCAGGCCAAGGCCGACGACGTCCTGTTCTCGGTGCACCTCAAGGCCACGATGATGAAGGTCTCCGACCCGATCATCTTCGGTCACGTCGTGCGCGCCTTCTTCCCGAAGACCTTCGCCGAGCACGGTGCCGCGCTCGCCGAGGCGGGCCTGAGCCCCAACGACGGCCTCGGCGGCATCCTCGCCGGCCTCGACCAGGTCGCCAACGGCGCCGACATCAAGGCCTCGTTCGAGGCCGAGCTGGCCGACGGTCCGCGCCTGGCCATGGTGGACTCCGACAAGGGCATCACCAACCTGCACGTGCCGAGCGACGTCATCGTCGACGCCTCGATGCCGGCCATGATCCGCACCTCGGGCCACATGTGGGGCCCGGACGGCCAGGAGGCCGACACCCTCGCGGTGATCCCCGACAGCTCGTACGCCGGCGTCTACCAAGTCGTGATCGACGACTGCAAGGCCCACGGCGCGTACGACCCGTCCACGATGGGCTCGGTGCCCAACGTCGGCCTCATGGCCCAGAAGGCCGAGGAGTACGGCTCGCACGACAAGACGTTCGAGATCCCCACGACCGGCACCGTCCGCGTGGTGAACGCCGCCGGCGACGTGCTCCTCGAGCACACCGTCGCGCAGGGTGACATCTGGCGCGCGTGCCAGACCAAGGACGTCCCGGTCCGCGACTGGGTCAAGCTGGCCGTCAACCGCGCCCGCGCCACCGGCGACCCGGCGGTGTTCTGGCTCGACGAGACCCGCGCCCACGACGCGCAGCTGATCGCCAAGGTGAACGAGTACCTCGGCGAGCACGACACCGACGGCCTCGACATCCGCATCATGTCGCCGGTCGAGGCGACGAAGCTGTCGGTCGAGCGCATCCGTCAGGGCCTGGACACCATCAGCGTCACCGGCAACGTGCTGCGCGACTACAACACCGACCTGTTCCCGATCCTCGAGCTCGGCACCAGCGCCAAGATGCTGTCAGTCGTCCCGCTGATCAACGGCGGTGGCCTGTTCGAGACGGGTGCCGGCGGCTCGGCCCCCAAGCACGTGCAGCAGCTCGTCAAGGAGAACTACCTGCGCTGGGACTCGCTCGGCGAGTTCTTCGCCCTGGTGCCCAGCCTCGAGCAGTACGCCACGGCCACCGACAACCCCAAGGCCCAGGTCCTCGCCGACGCCCTCGACCGGGCCACGGCCAGCTTCCTGGAGCACGACCGCTCGCCCGGCCGCCGGCTCGGCACGATCGACAACCGCGGCAGCCACTTCTACCTGGCCCTCTACTGGGCCCAGGAGCTGGCGCAGCAGACCGACGACGCCGAGCTCGCCGAGGTCTTCGGCCCGCTGGCACAGAAGCTGTCCGACGCGGAGCAGACCATCGTCGACGAGCTGGCCGCGGTGCAGGGCCAGCCGGCCGATCTGGGCGGCTACTACCAGCCCGACCCGGAGAAGGCCGCGAAGATCATGCGTCCCAGCACGACCTTCAACGAGGCGCTCGCGTCGTTCTGACGTCCACGCCACGACGGCCGCGCTCCCCACTCGGGGGCGCGGCCGTCGTGCGTGTCAGCCCCGGTCGTGCGTGGGCTTGACGAGGAACTGCGCCACGACGAGACCCACGAGGAACGCCAGCGCGGGCACGAGCAGTGCCTCGGCCATGGCGTCGGTGAACGGGCCCGCGAGCGCGTCGGGCAGGCTGCTCGTGCCGGCGCCCTCGGCCGCCGAGCCCGTGGCCTGCGGCAGGTGGTGGGCCAGTCGTGCGGAGATCGCCGCGGCGATCGCGGCCGAGCCGAGCACGGCGCCGACCTGGCGCGTGGTGTTGTAGACGCCCGCGCCGGCACCCGCCGAGGACATCGGCAGGTTGCGGGTGGCGGTGGAGGCCAGCGGCGCCCACAGGAACGCGTTGCCGAAGCCGAGCAGCGCGTTGAGCACGAGCAGCTGCCAGACCGGGGTGTCCGGTGCCATCACCAGGGTCGTGCCGACGATCGCGACCGAGGATGAGGCGAAGCCCACCGAGGCCAGCCAGCGCGGGTGCATCCGGTCGCTCATGCGGCCCACCACCGGCGCCATCGCGGCGGTGACCACGGCCATCGGCACGAACAGCAGACCGGCCTGTGTGGCGTCGAAGCCCAGCACGGTCTGGGTCCAGAGCATGAACGGGAACGCCATCGCGGTGACCGAGAACGAGACGGCCGAGATGCCCAGGGTGGACACCGAGAAGTTCCGGTCGCGGAAGAGGCTCAGCGGGACGAGCGGCTCGCGCCGGTTGCGGGCCTGCCAGGCCACGAACACCGCGAGGACCACCAGGCCGGCGGCGATGAGCAGCGGCACCGAGAGCAGGCCCTCGATCTCGCCCCAGTCGTACTTCTCGCCCTCCTGGATGCCGAAGACGATGAGGAACATCGCGATGGCGCTGAGCACGACGCCGACCCAGTCGAACTGGTGGCTGTGGGTCTCCAGCGCCGGAACCAGCCGCCACGCGAGCGCGAAGCCGACGATGCCCACCGGCACGTTGATGATGAAGATCCACTCCCAGCCGGCGTTGTCGACCAGCACGCCGCCGAGGACGGGCCCGACCAGCGTGGCGACGCCGGCCGTGGCGCCCCACAGTGCCATCGCGCGGCCACGGTTGGCCGGCGGGAAGGTGCGGGTGATGACCGCCATCGTCTGCGGCGTCATCATCGAGGCGCCGAGGCCTTGCACGACGCGCGCGATGATCAGCCACTCGACCGAGTCGGTCAGGCCGCACCACAGCGAGGACAGGGTGAAGACGGCCAGGCCTGTCAGGTAGACGTTCTTCGGGCCGAACCTGTCGCCCAGGCGTCCGGTGATCAGCAGCGGCACGGCATAGGCCAGCAGGTACGCGCTGGTGACCCAGATGACCGAGTTGTAGTCGGTGGCCAGGTCGTCGCGGATGGCCGGTGTCGCCACCGACACGATCGTGGAGTCGACCAGGATCATGAAGAAGCCGATGACCATGGCCCACAGGGCCGGCCACGGGTTGGCCGGCAGGACGCGCTCGGCGGTCGTTTCGCTCACCCGGGGAATGTACGCCCGGGCACCGACTACTGCGCGCGCATCCGCTCGAAGAGGTGGTGGTCGGTGACTCCACCGTCGCCGAGGCGCGCGGTTCCGTGCTCGGTGCCGTAGCGCGCGAAGCCGAGCGACTCCGCGACCCGCAGGCTGGCCGTGTTGCCCTCGGCGGCCACGATCGCCAGCCGCGCGAGGTCGAGCCCGTCCGCGTCAAGCGCGTGGTCGACGACGGCCCGGACGGCCTCGGTCATGAGGCCGCTCGCTCGGGCGTCGGGGTGCATCCAGTAGCCGATCTCGCCGGTGCCGGGGGTCGGTCCGGTGAGTCCCATGACCGAGACCGTGCCGAGCAGCCGGTCGTCGTCCCGTGCGGCGATCGCCCAGGTCTCGCGGTCGCCCGTGGCGGCGTGCCACCACGAGTCGTGGACGTAGGAGCGTCCCTCGGCCGGGCCGTACGGATCGGGGAGGTTCGACAGGAAGTGCCGCGTGGAGGGGTCGCTGCACGCCTCGACGATGCGCGGGACGTCGGTCTCGCGGAGGGGACGCAGCCGCAGCCGCTCGGTCTCGAGCGTGGACTCGAGCCAGCGCGTGCGCGGCATCGGCGCGTCGCCGAAGCGGATCGATCCGGTCCAGGCGTCGAGGATGCGGCCGCGCTCGATCAGCCGGTCGGGCTCGGTGCCGTGGAGCCGGAACCCGCAGGCGTGCGCGACCCGCAGGCTGCCGACGTTGCCGACGTGGGCCGACCACTGGACGACCTCCTTGCCGGCCTCGACGAACGCGTGGTCGACGGCGAGCCGGACCGCGGCGGTCATGACGCCCTGGCCCCGGCAGTCGGGGTGCAGCGCGTAGCCGACGTCGGCGAGCGCCTCCTTGCCGCGGACGTCGACGTTGCCCGCGTAGCGGCCCTCGAACTCGACGGCCCAGCCCATGGCCGTGCCCTCGTTCCAGCCCTTCGGGATGACCTCGAGCGCGAACTGCTCGCTCATCGCGCGCGAGTGCGGGGTGGGGATCGCGGTCCAGCGGATCATGTCGGGGTCGTGCGCCATCTCCAGCGCGCGGTCGATGTCGGCCGGGGTGTGGGCGCGCAGCGTCACCATCCCGTCGCTGAGGACGGGGACGTTGAGCGGCCAGCCCGGCCCGGTCATCGGTGCTCGGCGCGGAAGGGGTCGGCCGGGTAGACGCCCAGCACCTTGATCTCGGTGGTGAAGAAGCGCAGCTCCTCCAGGGCGCGGGCCAGGCCCGGGTCGTCGGGGTGACCGTCGACCTCGGCGAGGAACATCGTGGCGGTGAACTCGCCGCCGACCATGTAGCTCTCCAGCTTGGTCATGTTGATGCCGTTGGTCGCGAAGCCGCCGAGCGCCTTGTAGAGCGCCGCGGGCAGGTTGCGGACGTTGAAGATGAAGCTCGTGACGACGGGGCCGTTGCCGGCAGGCGCGCGACGGTCCTCGCGCGACAGCAGCACGAAGCGCGTGGTGTTGTGCTGCTCGTCCTCGATGTCGGACGCGAGCACGTCGAGGCCGTAGATCCCGGCGGCGAGCGGCGGCGCGATGGCGGCGGCGGTGACGTCGTTCGCCTCGGCGATCTCGCGCGCGGCGCCGGCGGTGTCGCCGGAGATCAGCGGGGTCCAGCCGTGCTCGCGGATGATGCGGCGGCACTGACCGAGGGCGTGCACGTGCGAGTGGACCGTCTTGATCGTCTCGAGCGTCGTGCCCGGCGTGCCCATGAGCGAGAACCGGATCGGCAGGAAGTGCTCGCCCACGATGTGCAGGTCGCTCGTGGGCAGGAAGTGGTGGATGTCCGCGACACGCCCCGCGAGGGAGTTGTCGATCGGGATCATCGCCAGGTCGCAGCTGCCCGAGCTGACCGCGGCGAACGCGTCCTCGAACGAGGCGCACGGCACCGGCTCGGCATCGGGATGGTGGAGGTCGATGACCAGGTGCGAGTTCGAGCCCGGCTCTCCCTGGTAGGCAATCCGCGTCACCGGCTCAGCGTATCGGGGGCCCGGGGGACGAAGGATGAGGCATTCGGCCCACGGCTGGGACGAACGATGAGGCATTGGGGTACCGGAGCGGGGCGCAATGCCTCATCGTTCGTCCTCAGGCGGTGGCGCGGGTGGCCCGGAGCAGCTGGTCGATGACGCGGTCGGGCTCGTGGCGGAGCGAGAACGACGAGAACGCGAGCACGCGGCGGCCGTCGATGACGAGCTCGTTCGACCGGTGCAGGTCGTCGCTCCACTGCTCGACGGCGAGGTGCGGGATCCCGTGGATCTCGACGGCGAGGTTGAACTGCGCCCACCAGACGTCGAGGTAGTACCGCCCGTCCTTGCCCTTCGCGCGTTCCTGGCGCGTGGGCTTCGGCAACCGCGCGGCCTTCCGAAGCCCGTCGAAGTCGCGCTCGGGGAGGGACTGGATCCCGCCGCGTGCGTCGAGCACCGACTGGATGATCAGCGCCTTGCGCTTGCAGTTGCCGCGCCGCTCCAGCACCTCGCGCATCCGACGGACGCTCGTCAGTCGCTGCTGGAACGCGGCGATCACCAGCGCTCTCGCCCGCCGCGGCGTGGCCGCCCAGCTGGCCGCGTCGACGATGCTGCGCTCGAGGCTGGTGCGCCGCGGCTCGTTCGGCGGGACGTCGTCGGGGCCGAGCTGCGTGCTCCAGTGCAGCTCGAGGTCTCCCGGTGGTCGCCGGCCTCCCTCCGGCAGGACGATCGACACGCGCTCGGGGTCGAAGCCGCGCAGTCCCCCGCGGCGAGCCGCCGTGAGCCCGGCGAGCGCACTGCCCGCGGGACTGGCGGCGAGCCACGCGCGCTCCAGCTGATCGGGGGTCAGCGGACCGTTGTGCGTGACCACCACCCCGCGCATCGGCTGCTGCCACGTGCCGGTGCGGAGGCGCTGTCGGACGACGGATCGGCCGTGGAAGGCGATGGCGCGGGCGGTGCTGAGGACGTCGAGCATGGGCCGACCGTCGCGCCCGCGGGAACGCCCGACCAGAGGTCAGCGGTTGGCTGTGGACGCCCGCGCGGTCGGTCTCGCGCCTGTGGAAGACGAACGATGATGCATTGCGCCCCGCTCAGGTACCCCAATGCCTCATCGTTCGTCCCCGCGGTCCACCCGGGCGGCGGCGGGGGAGGGGCGGACGGTGAAGACGTGCGGGGGAGCCCAGGAGCGGGCGGCGAAGGCGGCCTCGGTGCGGGCACGGAGGGGGTCGACCTGGTCGGGGCGGAGGAGGGCGATCGCGCTGCCGCCGAAGCCGCCGCCGGTCATGCGGGCGCCGAGGGCGTCGGAGGCGAGCGCGCAGTCGACCGCGACGTCGAGCTCCTCGCACGAGACGGCGAAGTCGTCGCGCAGGGACTCGTGGGACGAGGTCAGCATCGCGCCGAACTGGGCCCAGTCGCGCCGGCGCAGCGCCGTGACGGCGCCGCGGACGCGCGTGGTCTCGGTGAGCACGTGCCGGGCGCGGGCCTTCAGCGTGTCGTCCGTCAGCGAGAGCAGACCGTCGAGCTTGATCGCGGCGAGCGAGTCGACGCCCGCCGAGGACGCGGCCTCGGCACACTCGCGCCGCCGCTCGGCGTACTCGCCGCCCGCCAGCTCGTGGTGCGCGCCGGTGTCGATCACGGCCAGCACGAGCCCGTCGTCGGACCAGTCCGCCGGCACGGCCTCGGTGGCGGGAGGCGAGGCCGAGAAGTCGAGGTGCACCGCGTGCCCGTCCTGCGCGAACAGCACCGCGTACTGGTCCATCAGACCGGTGGGCGCGCCGACGAAGTCGTTCTCGGCCCGCTGGGCGACGAGCGCGAGCTCCTCGCGTGAGCGCCCGGCCCCGGCCAGGTCGTCGAGCGCCAGCGCCACTCCGCACGTCAGCGCCGCGGACGACGAGAGCCCCGCGCCGACCGGCAGCGTGGACTCGAGCACGAGGTCGGCGCCGGACACCCGAACGCCCGCGGAGCGCAGCGCCCAGACGACGCCCGCGACGTACGCGGACCAGCCCGTGACGTCGCCGGGGGAGACGTCGACGTTCAGTGACGCGCGCTCGCCGCGGCTCCACACGTTGACGACCCCGTCGTCGCGCCGGCGGGCCTTCAGCAGCAGTGAGCGGTCGATCGCGATGGGCAGCGCGGCGCCGCCGTTGTGGTCGAGGTGCTCACCGATCAGGTTCACCCGTCCGGGAACCTGCCAACGGCGCACGTCGTCCACGCCGTTCACCCTACTCATCGGACGGCTGGCAGAATCGACCCCATGTCACGCCTCCCCCGTGCGTTGTCCGGCGCCCAGCCGACGGCCGATTCGTACCACCTCGGCAACTACATCGGCGCGTTCATGAACTGGGTCGCGCTGCAGGACGACTTCGAGGCGTTCTACTTCATCCCCGACATGCACGCGATCACGGTCGACTACGACCCGCAGCTGCTCGCCGAGCGCACCTACGTGGCCGCGGCGCAGATGCTCGCGGCGGGCGTCGACCCCGAGCGCAGCGCCCTGTTCGTGCAGAGCCACGTGCCCGAGCACGCCCAGCTGGCGTGGATCCTCAACGGCGTCACGGGCTTCGGCGAGGCCAGCCGGATGACGCAGTTCAAGGACAAGAGCGCCAAGGCCGGCACCGAGTTCGCCAGCGTGGGCCTGTTCACCTACCCGATCCTCATGGCCGCCGACATCCTGATCTACCAGGCCGACAAGGTCCCGGTGGGCGAGGACCAGCGCCAGCACGTCGAGCTCACGCGCAACCTGGCGCAGCGGTTCAACCACCGCTTCGGCGAGACCTTCACCGTCCCCGAGGCGTACATCGTCAAGGAGACCGCGAAGATCTACGACCTGCAGGAGCCGACGAGCAAGATGAGCGGGTCGAACCCCGTCCACACGGGCGTCGTCGACCTCACCGACACCCCGAAGCAGGCCGCGAAGAAGATCAAGTCCGCCGTCACCGACAGCGAGACCGAGATCCGCTACGACGTCCAGGCCAAGCCCGGCGTCTCGAACCTGCTCACCATCTACTCCGTGCTCACCGGCCGCACGATCGACGACATCGTCAAGGCGTACGAGGGCAAGCAGTACGGCCACCTGAAGGTCGACCTCGCCGAGATCGTGGGCGAGCTGGTCGGCACCTTCGGCGCCCGCACCCGCGAGCTGCTCGACGACCGCGGCGAGCTCGACCGCATCCTCGCCGCCGGCGCCGCCCGGGCCCGCGAGGTCGCCGCGCCCACGCTCGACCTGGTCTACGAGCGCTCCGGCTTCACGAAGCCGCTGGGCGGCCGGGCGTGACCATCACCGTCGGCGTCTCGATCGCCATCCCGGAGCCCCACGGGGAGCTGCTGCGCGACAAGCGCCGCTCCTTCGGCGACGAGATGGCCGACCGGATCCCCAGTCACATCACGCTGGCCCCGCCGCTCGTGGTGGACGAGGGCGGCGTCGAGTCGCTGACGCACGACCTGGCCGAGCTGGCCGACGTCTTCCAGCCGTTCACGGTGAGCCTGCTCGGCACCGGTACCTTCCGCCCGATCTCGCCCGTCGTCTTCATCGCCGTGAGCGAGGGCATCGCCCAGATCGAGACCCTCGCCGAGGGCGTCCGCAAGGCGATCGGCGCGCCCGAGCCCGAGTTCCCGTTCCACCCGCACGTGACGATCGCGCACAACGTGCCCGACGCCGCGCTCGACGAGGCCCTGCACGACCTCATCGACTTCCGGTGCTCGTTCGACGTCGACGCGTTCCACCTCTACGTCGACGACGCCGAGCAGGGCTGGCTGCCCACCTCCACCTTCCCGCTGGGCTGAGTCAGCTCTCGAGCGCCTCCACCAAGGTGGCGCGGAACGCTCGGGCCGCGAGCGGCAGGGTCTCCAGCGGCCGGTGTGCCACCGCGATGCTGCGCGAGAGCGGTGGGTTCTCCAGCCGCGTGCGCCGCAGCCCGGTGCGCGTGCCCATGACGATGTCGGGCACGACGGCGTGGCCGAGCCCGGACTCGACGAACCGCAGCACCGAGCCCATCTCGCCGCCCTCCACCGACAGCCGCGGCTCGAACCCGGCGGCCTGGCACGCGCGCAGCGTGACGTCGCGCAGGTCGTAGCCCTCGCGGAACATCACGAGCGGCAGCCCGGCGAGATCGGCCACGTCCATCTCCTCGGGCATGTCGGAGTCGGCGGGACTGGCCAGTACGAGGCGCTCGGTGTAGACGATCGAGGTCTCGAGGTCGGGGATCTGGGACGCGAGCGGCACGATCAGCAGTGCCAGGTCGATGCGGCCCGAGGACAGCTCGGCGGTGAGGTCGCGCGAGCCGGCCTCGTGCACTTCGAGGTCGATCGCGGGGTGCTCGGCGCGGAACCGTCCCAGCACAGGAGCCAGCAGGCCCTCGACCATCGACGGCGTCGCGCCCATCCGCACGCGCCCGCGCTGGAGCGAGGCGACCTCGTGCACCGAGCGCGTGGCGTTGTCGGCCTCGATGAGGATGCGCTGCGCGTGGGGGAGCAGGGCCTCGCCGGCGCTGGTGAGCTCGATCCCGGCGCGGTCGCGGACGAGCAGCCGGGTGCCGAGCGAGTTCTCCAGGGCCTGGATCTGCTTCGACAGGGTGGGCTGCGAGATGCCGAGGGTGTCGGCGGCGCGGGTGAAGCTGCGCTCGTCGGCGACGGCCACGAAGTAGGCGAGGTGGCGCAATTGCACGGGGCAACCATAGCCGATGTCTATGAAAGTTCGCCTTACTTCGACTTCGCGTGAATCGAGGAACGCGCCTAATCTGTGGCCGTGGCCACTTCCCAGATGACGCGCCTGCCCGCTCAGCGGTCAACGGTGGCGCTGAAATTCCTGATGGCGGTGACCGGCCTGATCATGGTCGGCTACCTGCTCCTGCACATGTACGGCAACCTCAAGGTCTTCGCCGGCCAGAGCGCGTTCGACGACTACTCGCACCACCTGCGCACCCTGGGCGAGCCCTACCTGCCCTACAGCGGCGCCCTGTGGATCATCCGCGTCGTGCTGCTCGGCTCGATCATCGGGCACGCGTACGCCGCCGTCACCCTGTGGCGCCGCAACCGCAAGGCCGCGGGCTTCGTCGGTGGCAAGCGCTACCACTCGCCGCGCGGCAGCCGGGGCATCCAGCGCAGCTACGCCTCCTTCACCCTGCGGTGGGGCGGCGTCGTGATCCTGCTGTTCGTGATCTACCACCTCCTGCACCTGACCGGGAACCAGATCCACCCGGGCGGCGCCAGCGACAGCCCGTACGACCGCGTGGTCAACGGCTTCGAGATCTGGTGGGTCGTGCTGTCCTACACGATCGCGCTGCTGGCCGTCGGCCTGCACCTGTGGCACGGCGTGTGGAGTGCTCTGACCACCCTCGGCGCCAACCACAGCGGCACCCGCACCGGCTCCCGCCTGACTCCGCTCTCGTGGATCATCGCGGGCGTCATCACCATCGGCTTCCTGATCCCGCCCTGGGCGATCCTGCTCGGGCTCGTCGACTGAGAGAGACACGAACATGGCTTTGGACTTTCACGTCGTCGGCGACGAGATCCGCGACACCGCCGCTCCGGCGGGCCCCATCGAGAAGCGCTGGGACGAGCACCGGGCGCACATGAACCTGGTCAACCCGGCCAACCGCCGCAAGCTCAACGTGATCATCGTGGGAACCGGCCTGGCCGGCGCCTCCGCGGCGGCCACGCTGGGCGAGGCCGGCTACCACGTCAAGTCGTTCTGCTACCAGGACAGCCCCCGTCGAGCGCACTCCATCGCGGCCCAGGGCGGCATCAACGCGGCGAAGAACTACCGCAACGACGGCGACTCGATCTACCGACTCTTCTACGACACGGTCAAGGGCGGCGACTTCCGCGCCCGCGAGTCGAACGTCTACCGCCTCGCGCAGGTGTCGGTGAACATCATCGACCAGTGCGTCGCGCAGGGCGTCCCGTTCGCCCGTGAGTACGGCGGTCTGCTGGACAACCGCTCGTTCGGCGGCGTCCAGGTGTCGCGTACGTTCTACGCGCGCGGCCAGACCGGCCAGCAGCTGCTGATCGGCGCCTACCAGGCCCTCGAGCGCCAGATCGGCCTCGGCACGGTGGAGATGTTCACCCGCCACGAGATGCTCGAGCTGATCATGGTCCCCGACGCCGACGGCACCGAGCGCGCCCGCGGCATCATCGTCCGCGACATGCTCACCGGCGAGGTCGAGACGCACCTGGCCGACGCTGTCGTGCTGGCCACCGGCGGCTACGGCAACGTCTTCTTCCTCTCGACGAACGCCATGGGCTCGAACGTCACGGCCACGTGGCGCGCGCACCGCAAGGGCGCCTACTTCGCGAACCCCTGCTACACGCAGATCCACCCCACCTGCATCCCCGTCTCGGGCGACTACCAGAGCAAGCTCACGCTGATGAGCGAGTCGCTGCGCAACGACGGCCGCATCTGGGTGCCGAAGAAGGCCGGCGACGACCGCCACCCCGCGGAGATCCCCGAGGACGAGCGCGACTACTACCTCGAGCGGATCTACCCCGCGTTCGGCAACCTGGTGCCGCGTGACATCGCGTCGCGCGCCGCGAAGTACCAGTGCGACGCCGGCAAGGGCGTCGGCCCCGGCGGCCTGGGCGTCTACCTGGACTTCGCCGAGGCGATCGAGCGACTCGGCCGCCCGGCCGTCGAGGCCAAGTACGGCAACCTCTTCGACATGTACGCCCGGATCACCGGCGAGGACCCGTACACGCGTCCGATGCGCATCTACCCGGCCGTGCACTACACGATGGGCGGCCTCTGGGTCGACTACGACCTGCAGAGCAACCTCACGGGTCTGTTCGTGGCGGGCGAGGCGAACTTCTCCGATCACGGCGCCAACCGCCTCGGCGCCTCGGCGCTGATGCAGGGCCTGGCCGACGGCTACTTCGTGCTGCCGTACACGCTGGCGAACTACCTGTCGCACGCGCCGTACGAGCCGGTGCCCGAGGACCACCCGCGCGTCGTCGAGGCGCGCCAGGCGGTCGAGGAGCGCGTCGAGAAGCTGCTCTCCATCAACGGCACCCGCACGGTGGACTCCTTCCACAAGGAGCTCGGCCAGATCATGTGGGACTACTGCGGCATGGAGCGCACGGAGGAGGGCCTGATCAAGGCCATCCAGATGATCCGCGACCTCAAGGCCGAGTTCTGGAGCAACGTCAAGGTCACCGGCGAGGCCGAGGAGCTCAACCAGACGCTCGAGCGCGCCAACCGCGTGGCCGACTTCTTCGAGCTCGGCGAGCTGATGTGCATCGACGCGCTGAACCGCAACGAGTCCTGCGGTGGTCACTTCCGCGCCGAGAGCCAGACCGAGGACGGCGAGGCCCTGCGCCACGACGACCAGTTCGCCTACGTGGCGGCCTGGGAGTTCGCCGACAACCAGCCCGTCCTGCACAAGGAGCCGCTGGAGTACGAGTACGTCGAGATGAAGGCCAGGAGCTACAAGTGAAGATCACCGTTCGTATCTGGCGTCAGAAGAACGCCGAGTCCAAGGGTGAGATGGTCACCTACGGCCTGGACGACGTCAGCGAGGACATGTCGTTCCTCGAGATGCTCGACGTCCTCAACGAGCAGCTCACGCTCGAGGGCCAGGAGCCGGTGGCGTTCGACTCCGACTGCCGCGAGGGCATCTGCGGCTCGTGCGGCGTCGTGATCAACGGCATCCCGCACGGCCCCGAGGTCACCACGACGTGCCAGCTGCACATGCGCACGTTCCACGACGGTGACGTCATCGACATCGAGCCGTGGCGCTCCGGGGCGTTCCCGGTCGTCAAGGACCTCGTCGTCGACCGTGGCGCGTTCGACCGCATCATCCAGGCCGGCGGCTACATCACCGCGCCCACCGGCTCGGCGCCCGAGGCCAACAACATCCCCGTGCCGAAGGAGGATGCGGACCACGCGTTCGAGGCCGCCACCTGCATCGGCTGCGGCGCCTGTGTCGCGGCGTGCCCCAACGGCTCGGCGATGCTGTTCACGGCCGCGAAGATCACGCACCTGGGCCTGCTGCCGCAGGGCCAGCCCGAGCGTGACTCGCGCGTCCTCGGCATGGTCGAGCAGATGGACTACGAGGGCTTCGGCGGCTGCACCAACATCGGCGAGTGCGCCGCGGCGTGCCCCAAGGGCATCCCGCTGGACGTCATCAGCCACCTCTACCGCGACATGCGCAACGCCCTCACCAAGGCCTGAGCAGCGGCTGAGTCGCATGAAGGGGTCCACCGCGAGGTGGGCCCCTTCGTCATCCCCCTCGTGAGGAGACCGGTGTGACGTAGGGTGCGAGGGCGGCACGCTGCCGCCGACTTTCCTCAGGGGGAAACTGATGACGCACCACGCACGACCCGTCCTTCTCGCGGTCCTCGGGCTGCTCGCCGGCCTGATGATGGCGCCGGCGGCGACCGCCTCCGCGGCCCCTGCCGCGGAGGCCACGATCTCGGGCACCGTCAGCATGGAGGGCTACGCAGGCCCCGACTCGTTCCCGGGCGTCAGCATGGAGCAGCCCCTGGTCGTGCAGGCGTACGCGCGGGTGGGCGGCCGCTGGACGAAGGTCAGCGAGACGAGCACCGTCGGCGGCGGCGCCGACGGGCTGGGTATTCGCTCGGACGGCTCGTACACGCTCGCCTTCAAGGTCGCGTACGAGGACGTCCGGCTGAAGGCCCGGCAGCTCCGCTACCTGGAGGACTACGGGATCCCCTATCCCCCTGCCGCACCGGACACCCCGGCCGCGGAGCTCCAGACGGTCTTCTGGGACGGCACCCCGGGCGGCGCCCTCACGATCGACGAGGCCCAGCCCATCGACCTGCGGACCGGGTCCGCGGTCGACCGGAACATCACGATGCGGCTCTCCGAGAAGATCCGCGTCACGAGCCGTCCCCGGATCACGGGCGTGGCCTCGCCCGGACAGGTGCTCACCGCACAGCCCGGCACCTACGCTCCCGCAGCGTCCTCCGTGACGTACCGATGGGCCCTCCGCGAGTACGACAACGGGGAGTACACGTACTCGTACCCGACCGTCGCAACGGGACGGACGTTCCGGGTCACGTCCGCGCACCTCGGCAGAAGACTCGCCCTTGAAGTCGAGCCGTCGCGGATCGGGTTCGAAGCTCCGCTCGTGCAGACGGCGGATCTGCTCGTGAAGAGCCGCAGCCGATTCGCGGTGAAGGCGAAGCCCGGCAAGCGCAAGGCGACGGTGACGATCGCGATCAAGGCGCCCGGCGTGGCGACCTCGCGGATCCACGGCAAGGCGTCGATCTACGCCAAGGGCAAGCGGATCAAGACGGTGAACGTCCGGAACGGGAAGGCGACCTTCACGATCGCGAAGCAGAAGAAGGGCAAGCGCACGTACACGGTGCGCTATTCGGGCAACCGGATCATCACGTCGTCGGCGAAGTCGCTCAAGATCGCCATCCGCTGACACGAGGAGAGCCGAGATGAAGAACGCCACCCGAGCCGCAGTGGTCGCCGTGCTCGCCGTCGTCGCGAGCCTGCTCATCGCGCCCTCCGGCACGGCCCAGGCGTCGAGCCGGGCGGCAGTGGGCACGATCTCCGGCACGGTGACCGGGCCTGCCCCTGCCACCGTGACGCTGCACCGCCGTTCGGCGACCGGCGGCTGGAGCGAGGTGGGAGCGGTCGAGGCCGACCTCCGAGGTGCCTACACGGTGCGCGTTCCGTCCGCCGGGACCTACCACGTACGAGCGAGGCTGAACATCGATCTGACGCATGCCGCCGCACCCTCGCGGTCGATCGCGATCGCGAACGGGACGAAGGTGACCGGCGTCGATCTGGCGATGGCGCCCAACCCCACCGTCGACGGCGTCGTCACCGCGTCCGGCTTCGACCGGGCCGAGCTCCGGCCCGACCTCAGCGAGGGCCGGGCCGGCCTGCGCGCGGCGGTGTGGGGCCTGCTCGACGGGCACTGGGAGCGGTTCGGCGGCACGTACGGGACGTACGGCTCCAGTACGGTACGCGGTCTCTACTTGGGTCCCTGGGTGGACCTCGACACCCAGAGCGGCGCGTACACCGTGCCGGTGCCGGGGTACTTCGACGCGATCCGGCTGCAGTTCTACCAGCCGCACTGCGTCGAGCCGGTCGACTGCGGGGATTACTTCGGTGCGACGCCCGTCGCGCTTCGCGCGTTCTGGAACGGCACGCCCTCCGGAGCGGCAAACCTGGCCGCCGCGGCAGACATCGACGTGTCGGCGGGCTCGGTCGTGGACAAGAACATCACCTTGCAGGCGGCGCCGCGGCTTCGTGCCACCGCGCGACCGACCATCACCGGGGTCGCCGCCCCGGGGAAGGTGCTGACCGCACGCGTCGGCTCCCACGTGCCGACCGCGACCGGAGCGACCTACACCTGGCGGTCGTCCGCCGTGGGTCAGGAGGGCGAGCAGGACGAGGTCGTCGGACACGGCCGTACCTTCACGGTGCCGCCCAGCCTCGTGCACCAGAAGCTCCTCGTGCACGTGACGGCGAGTCGCGCGGGCCACGAGGCCCCGCTGCTGGCGTCGACCTACGTGATGGTCAAGACGTCGAGCAAGCTCGCGGTGAAGGCCAAGCCCGGCAAGCGCAAGGCGACGGTGACGATCGCGATCAAGGCGCCCGGCGTGGCGACCTCGCGGATCCACGGCAAGGCGTCGATCTACGCCAAGGGCAAGCGGATCAAGACGGTGAACGTCCGGAACGGGAAGGCGACCTTCACGATCGCGAAGCAGAAGAAGGGCAAGCGCACGTACACGGTGCGCTATTCGGGCAACCGGATCATCACGTCGTCGGCGAAGTCGCTCAAGATCGCCATCCGCTGACACGAGGAGAGCCGAGATGAAGAACGCCACCCGAGCCGCAGTGGTCGCCGTGCTCGCCGTCGTCGCGAGCCTGCTCATCGCTCCGTCCGGCACGGCCCAGGCGTCGAGCCGGGCGGCGGTGGGCACGATCTCCGGACGGGTCACGGCTCCCGCGGGCTACCCGGGCGGGAAGGTCATCGACGTCTCGCTGCGACGGCTGAGCGCCGAGGGGGAGTGGGTCGAGGTCGCCAGCTCGCTCGTGGGCGCGGGCTCGACCTACACGCTGGGCGCCCCGACCGCGGGCACCTACCAGGTCCGCGCCGGGATGACGTTCTCCGACTCCGCGACGCCGAGCCGCCGGATCACCGTCTCGAAGGGCACCCGCGTGACGGGAGTCGACCTCGCGATCCGCCCCGATCCGACCGTCTCGGGCACGATCACGGCCGACGGCTTCGACCTCGCGCTGCTGCAGCCCGGCGGGGACGCCGACGATCGTGGTCTGAACGCCCATGTGTGGGGGCGCATCGACGGCCACTGGGAGCGCGTCGGGGACCGTACGCGACTCGGCACCTTCGAGGGCGCGCCCGTGCTCGTGGCAGACGACGGTCGGTACTCATTCTCGGTGCCGGGCTTCTACGAGGCCGTCCGCGTCCAGTTCTACCAATCGGTGTGCGACGCGTGGGCACCGTGCCGCCGCTTCGGTCTGGCGCCCGAGGTCGCGCGGACGTACTGGGACGGCACCCCGGACGGAGGGCCGACCTTCGCCGGCGCGGCCGACCTCGACGTCCGCTCCGGACCCGTCGTCGACAAGGACATCACGCTGAAGGCCGCCACGAAGCTGCGTGCCGTCGCGGAGCCTCGGATCGCCGGGACGGTCGGGGTGGGCGAGGTCGTCAGGGCCCGCGTCGGCAGCTACGCCCCGGGACCCACGACCCGCGACTACAAGTGGATCGGCCAGGTTCGCGGGTCCGACCGCCTCCTCGCCCGCGGACGCACCTACCGCGTGCCGGCGAGCCTGCTGGGTCACCGGCTCGCCCTCCAGGAGTGGCCGGCCCGCTCCGGCTTCGAGGCGCCCGTCCAGCAGAGCCGCTACTACCTGGTGAAGAGCGCGGCCCGGCTCGCGGTCACGACCAAGCCCGGCAAGGGACGAGCGACGGTGAGGCTCCGGATCACGGCGCCGGCCGTCTCGAAGACCCAGCTGCACGGCAAGGCCTCGATCTACGCCAAGGGCAAGCGGATCAAGACGGTGAAGGTGAGGAACGGCAAGGCCACGATCAGGATCACACGTCAGGCACGGGGCAAGCGCACGTACACGATCCGGTACTCCGGAAACCGCCTGGTGACGTCGCCGACCACCTCACTGCGGATCGCCATTCGCTGAGGGTCGTCCGATGTCACTCTCGTGACCTAGGGTGTGCAAAGCGGTACAAGTCCGCGAGTTTTCGGGGAGATCCATGAACACCACCACTCGGCGCATCGTCGTCGCACTGCTCGCGCTCACCGCGAGCCTGCTCATCGCGCCCGCGAACGCCGCGCCACGCGCGGCCGCCGCGGCCCCTGTCGGGACGGTCTCCGGAACCGTGACGGCCGCCGACCCGGTCCCGGCGGGGCGCGAGCTCTACGTCGGGCTCTACCGTCGCACGGCCGGAGGCGCGTGGGAGATGGTCGCCGCGAAGCGCACCACGGTCGGCGCCACGTACACCGTGTCGGCGCCCACCACCGGCAGCTATCACGTGCGTGCGAGCGTCGGCTCGACCTTCACCTCGGCGCCCAGTGCCACCGTCTCGGTCGCCAAGGGGACGAAGCGCACCGGCGTCGACGTCGTGCTGGAGGCGAACCCGACGATCTCGGGCACCATCGCCACGGAGGGGTTCGACCACGCGTCCTTGGGCAGTAGGTCGTTGCGAGTCACGGCCTTCGGTCGTCTCGGCGGCCAGTGGGAGGTCGCCGCGCGGATCGACCCGGTGCCGTGGGACGAGGAGCCCGACGTGATGATCCGCCCCGACGGCGCCTACACGATCGCCGTGCCGGGCTTCTACGACGCCGTTCGGCTGGAGTTCTCGCAGGACATGTGCGACTTGGAGGTCGTGGCCGACTGTGAGGAGCTCCCGGCGCGGGAGGTGCAGACCGTGTTCTGGAACGGCACGACGTACGGTGTCTACGCCGCGGCCGACGCGACGCTGCTCGACCTGAGTGGCGGCTCTCTCACGGGGCGGGACATCACGCTGAAGAAGGCCGTCCAGCTGCGCGCGACGCGCGATGCGTGGATCTCCGGACCTGCCGTCGTCGGCAGCGTTCTCACGGCGAACCCCGGCGTCTTCGTCCCGGTCGCGCCCACGGCGGTGGAGTACCAATGGTTCACGGGCGGGGGTGAGTACCCCATTCCCGGCGCGACGGGCCGCACGTTCCGGGTGCGCGAGGCAGACGTCGATCAGGAGATCAGCGTCCGGGCCACCCCGACCCGCCTGGGATACGAGGCCCCGGTTCTGCTGGCCTCCCCGAGGACGATACGGGCGCGCAGCGCGTTCGCCTACAGGGTCAAGCCGGGCAAGGGCAAGGCCACGGTCACCATCGCCATCAAGGCGCCGGGCGTTGGCCAGGCGCGGATTCACGGCAAGGCCTCGATCTATGCCAAGGGCAAGCGGATCAAGACCGTGAACGTGAGGAATGGCAAGGCCACGATCAAGGTCGCCAGGCAGAAGAAGGGCAAGCGCACGTATACGGTGCGCTACTCGGGCAATCGCGTCATCGTGTCCAGCCAGAAGTCGTTCAAGATCGCCATCCGCTGACGTCATGAAGACGGTGATCCGCGCCGCGCTCGTCGCAGTCATCGCGCTCATCGCGAGCCTGTTGATGGCGCCCGCCGGGGCGACGACCCTGTCCCACGGTGATGCGGCCATGTCAGCGCCTGCTGCCGGGGGGACGATCTCCGGACGGATGACACTGTCCGCCGGAGTGGCGACCGACGCGGCGTTCTTCGTGACCGCGGAGCGCCGAACCGCGTCCGGGGCGTGGGTCTGGGCCGCGACCAGTCGTGCGGTGCGGCCAGGCCATACCTACACCGTCACGGTCGACTCACCTGGTACGTACCGTGTGCGCGCAGAGCGTCAGTTGAGCAGCAGCTCCGACTTCAAAGTCGTGACGGTCTCGAAAGGGGTCGCGCGCACCGGAGTGGACCTGCTCGTGAAGCCGAATCGCACCATCTCCGGCACGGTCGCGGCCGAGGGGTTCACGCTCCGAGGTCTGAATGTCGAGATGCCAGTCCGAGCCACGGTCCAGGCCTACGACTCCGGCACGTGGGTGGACATCCTCCATGGTGCGGTCAGCATCTCCGGTGTCTATGTCCTGTCGATCCCTCATCCGTACGACGAGGTTCGTCTTCGGTTCGGCCAGGCGCCGTGCCCCGACCTGCCAGAGTTCGGGTGCAAGTTCGGGACCGCTCCGGTCGCGCTCACGACGTACTGGGACGGCAGCCGGTACGGCACCCTGAATGCAGAGCAGGCGCTGGCCGTGGACCTCCGCGCAGGCGATGTCGACGAGATCGACCTCACCCTGACTCCTGCCAAGCACTTCACGGTGGCGACGGCTCCCAGGATCACCGGCCCCGCGCGCCTCGGCGCCACTATGACCGCGGTCCCGGGAAGGTACGCACCGACGCCGTCGGCGATCGTCTACGAGTGGTACACCGGCGACCCGACTCGGGCAGGGGAGTACGACACCCTCGAGGCCACAGGGCCCACCTTCACGGTGACTCCGGCTGAGGTCGGCCGCTCGATCGTCCTCCGCGCTCGGCCCCTCCTCACCGGATACGAGGGACCCACTCACACGTCCCCCGAGGTGGTGGCCAGGAGTCAGGGTTCCCTCGCGGTGAAGGCCAAGGCCGGCAAGCGTAAGGCGGCCATCGCGATCAGGGTCGATGCGCCGGGCGTCGATCGCAAGCGGGTCGACGGGAAGGCTTCGGTCTACGCCAAGGGCAAGCGCCTCAAGACCGTGAACGTCCGCGACGGCCGGGCGACGATCAAGATCTACCGGCAGAAGAAGGGCAAGCGCACGTACACGATCCGCTGGTCGGGGAGCTCCTCAGTCGCGTCCGCGACGAAGTCGACCAGGATCGCCATCCGCTGAGTCGTCTCGAAGGGGCCCGCCAGCAATGGCGGGGCCCTTCGTCATGCCCGGGGGTGATCGCGATCTCTTTCCTTAGCATGGTTAATGAACTATGCTAAGGACATGCCCACCGACTCCCAGCGACTCGCCCAGGCGGTGGCCCGACTCAACCGAAGGCTGCGCCAGGAGCGCCAGTCCGACCTGACCGCCACCCAGCTCTCCGTGCTGGGGTCCGTGCGCGTCCTCGGGTCCGCGACGCCCAGCCAGATCGCCGCGCGCGAGCGCGTGTCCCAGCCCTCGGTCGCCCGGACCCTGAAGTGCCTGCTCGAGGACGCCTACGTCCTGAAGAACCCCCACCCCGACGACGGCCGTCAGGTCCTGATCTCGATGTCCGACCTCGGCGAGAAGGTCCTCGCCGAGGAGCGCCAGCGCCGCGACCTGTGGCTCGACAGCCGCCTGACCTCCCTCACCTCCGACGAGCGCGCACGTCTCCGGGATGCCACCGACCTTCTGGTCAGGCTCGCGGAGGACGACGCGTGAGCCCCACCTTCCGCAGCCTCTCGATCCGCAACTACCGCGTCTATGCGATGGGCGCCCTGGTGTCGAACGTCGGCACCTGGATGCAGCGCGTCGCGCAGGACTGGCTGATCCTCGTCCTCACCGGCAGCGGCACCGCCCTGGGCATCACGACGGGTCTGCAGCTGCTGCCCGCCCTGCTGTTCAGCCCGGTCGCCGGCGTCGTCGCCGACCGGTTCCCCAAGCAGCAGGTGCTCAAGTGCACCCAGCTCGCGATGGCGATCCCTGCGGCGGTGCTCGGCATGCTCGCCGTCACCGGGACGGTGGAGGCCTGGCACGTCTACGTCATCGCCTTCGTGTTCGGCGTCGGCACGGCCTTCGACGCGCCCGCGCGCCAGTCGTTCGTGGCCGAGATGGTCGGGCAGGAGGACCTGCCCAACGCCGTCGGCCTGAACTCGGCGTCCTTCAACACCGCCCGCATGATCGGTCCCGCGCTGGCCGGCCTGCTGATCGCGTGGCTCGGCAGCGGCGCCGAGGCGACCGGCTGGGTCATCCTCGTGAACGCCGCCAGCTACCTCGCGGTGATCGCGTCGCTGAGCTCGCTCGACACGCGACGGCTGCGACCCTCGCCCGTGTCCGGCAGCCGCAAGGGCGCCGTGCGCGAGGGCGTGCGGTACGTCCGCTCCCGACCCGACCTCGTGCTACTGCTGACCTGCGTGTTCTTCGTCGGCACGTTCGGGATGAACTTCCAGATGACGTCCGCACTGATGGCCACCGAGGTCTACGGCAAGGGCGCCAGCGAGTACGGCATCCTCGGCTCGGTCCTGGCGATCGGCTCGCTGGCGGGTGCGCTGCTGGCGGCTCGCCGCACGCGGCCGCGACTGCTGTTCGTCGTGGTCGCCGGCATGACCTTCGGCATCGGCGAGATCCTCGCCGGCCTCATGCCGAGCTACCTCACGTTCGCGCTCGTCCTGCCCCTGCTCGGACTGTCGTCGCTG
This sequence comes from Aeromicrobium tamlense, assembly GCF_013408555.1. Classification (NCBI taxonomy): domain Bacteria; kingdom Bacillati; phylum Actinomycetota; class Actinomycetes; order Propionibacteriales; family Nocardioidaceae; genus Aeromicrobium; species Aeromicrobium tamlense. The sequence continues at coordinate 2,465,025 of NZ_JACBZN010000001.1, read as the reverse complement.
ACGATGGTCACGTCGGCCAACGGCCTCATCCAGCTGACGTCCACCCCGCAGATGCGCGGCCGCGTGGCGGCGCTCTACCTCATGGTGTTCATGGGCGGCACGCCGCTCGGGGCGCCGCTGATCGGCTGGATCGGCGAGGCGTTCGGCGCGCGCTGGACGATGATCGTGGGCGGTGCGCTGTCCGCGCTCGGCGTGGGCGTCGCCGCGGCGCTCTACGCCCGCACGCACCACCTGTCGGCCCGCGGCCGGGTCTCACCCGCGGTGCGGAGGCTCCTGCGCCGGCAGCGGCTCGACGAGGAGGTCCTGGTCGCCGCCGACTGAGACCACCTCACGCTCGCCGAGCTTGACCACCACGATGCCGCCGAGGATCAGCAGCGCGCCGACCAGCTGGAGGGGCTTGGGCACCTGGTCGAGCAGGACCCAGGCGAACCCCAGGCCGGCCGCGACCTCGGTGAGGGCCACGAAGGACGCGAGCCGCCCGCCGAGGTGGCGGGCCGCGGCGATGCCGGTGCCGTAGGCGAGGGCGGCGGCGACGAAGCCCAGCACGAGCACCGGCACCCACCACGGAACCGAGCCGGTGGCGAACGTGACCTGCTCCTTGGTCATCGTGAGGGGCAGCAGGCCCGTGGCCGCGACGATCCAGAACGTCACCGACGCGACGACGAGGCCGCCCGCGGCGAGCGTCAGCGGCGGCAGGCCGCTGGAGTCGTCGGCGGACATCACGAAGTATGCGGCGGCGCCCGCCATGGCGACGAGCGCGAGCATCACGCCGATCAGGTCGAGCTCGGCGCCACCGAAGACGTCGAGCAGCAGCGCCAAGCCGACGGCGGCCACGACGGCGCCGATCAGGGTGAACCGCCCCGGGCGCTGGCCGTGCGCGAGCCACATCCAAAGTACCACCGCGACGGGCGCGGTGTACTCGATCAGCAGGGCGATGCCGACGTCGAGCCGCTGCACGGCCATGAAGTAGAAGAGCTGCGCGCAGACCACCGCCGACAGGCCGTAGAGCACGATCGTGCGGGCGTGCGTGAGCAGCAGGCCGTAGCGGCCGCGAACCGCGAGCAGGCCCGGGATCGCGAGGACGAGTGCGGCGAGGCTGACGCGCACCGCGAAGGCGGCGCCGGGCGACCAGCCGGCGTCCATCAGGCCGCGGGCCATCGTGCCGGAGGTGCCGAACGACAGGGCCGAGGTGACCGCGAGGAGCAGTCCGGTGGGGGTGTGGCGGACGACGGCCGCGTCAGGAGTGTCCACGCTCATGGGTCATGACGCTAGACCGCATGTCGTAAGGTGTCAACATGGTCTTCACTCCTGACGTGAGCGACGCCCTCGGCGCAGCCTCCGAGCTGGCCAACTCGGCCCTGGAGCCCGACACGCTCGAGACCCCGTCCGACCTCACCGAGTTCTTCGACCGCTGGGGCTACACCGGCGCCCGGCCGCGCACGCGGGCCGACCTCGAGGCGGTGCGCGACATCCGTCCCCGGCTGCGCGAGCTGCTGCGCGCCGACCGTGCCGCTGCCGTCGACCTCGTCAACGCGATCCTGGCCGAGCAGCAGGCCGTCCCGCGGCTGGTCCGTCACGACCGGCTCGACTGGCACGTCCACGCCATCGCCGACGACCGACCGCTGCACGAGCGCGTGCTCGTCGAGACGGCGATGGCGATGATCGACGTCATCCGCGCCGACGAGATGGAGCGCCTGAGCATCTGCGCCGCCTCCGACTGCGACGGCGTCGTCGTCGACTTCTCCCGCAACCGCTCCCGCAAGTTCTGCAGCACCACCTGCGGCAACCGCGAGGCGCAGGCCGCCTACCGGGCTCGGCAGGGTGACAGTTTCCCCGGTTAACCGGGGAAACTGTCACTTCGCGAGGTTTGCAACCCTCGTGAAGTGACAGGAAACCTCGCGAAGTCGCGCGGTGTCCTCGATCTGAGATGCCCGGCCCCGGTGGGTCGAGCGGCGTAGAGTGGACAGGTCATGACGCTCCAGGAACACATCGCACGCGCCGTGGAGACGGCGACCCCCGACCTCATCGAGCTGAGGCGTGACCTCCACGCGTTTCCCGAGCTGTCCTGGCAGGAGGAGCGCACCACCGACCTCGTGTACGCGTGGATGGACAAGCTCGGCCTGAGCCCCCAGCGCTTCGACGGCACCGGCCTGTCGGTCGACATCGGCCCGAGCGGCGGCCCCATCGTGGCCCTGCGCGCCGACCTCGACGCGCTGCCGATCCTCGACACCACACAGGACCCCTGGCGGTCGAAGAACCCGGGCGTCGCGCATGCCTGCGGCCACGACGTCCACGTCTCGGCGCTCATCGGCGCGGCCACCGCGCTCGCCGCCGCGGACCGCGCGATCGGCCTGCCCTACCGCGTCCGCCTGATCTTCCAGCCCGCCGAGGAGGTCATGCCCGGCGGCGCACTGCGACTGCTGTCCGACGGCGTCCTGGCCGGCGTGAGCCGCATCTTCGCCCTGCACTGCGACCCGTCGCTCGACGTGGGCCGCGTGGGCATCCGCGAGGGCGCGATCACCGGCGCGTCCGACCAGATCCACGTCGTCCTCAACGGCCGCGGCGGCCACACGTCGCGCCCGCACCTCACCGAGGACCTCACGTTCGCGCTCGGCAGCCTCATCACCCAGCTGCCCGCCGTGCTCTCGCGCCGCTTCGACCCGCGTGCGGGCGCGAGCCTCGTCTGGGGTCAGGTCAGCGCCGGCAACGCGGCCAACGTCATCCCCGCCGTCGGCGAGCTCAAGGGCACCCTGCGGATGCTCGACGCCGCCGCCTGGCACGACGCCGAGCACCTCGTGCGCGGCATCATCGCCGACATCGTCGAGCCGTTCGGCGTGGGCGTCGACCTCACCTACACGCGCGGCGTGCCGCCGGTGGTCAACGACTTCGCCGTCACCGAGCGCCTGCGCCACGCCGTGACCGCCGCGCTCGGTCCCGAGGGCGTGGCCACCACGGCGCAGAGCCTCGGCGGCGAGGACTTCGCCTGGTACGTCGAGACGCTGCCCGGCACGATGGCGCGCCTGGGCACCCGCACGCCGGGTGGTCCCACGTACGACCTGCACCAGGGCAACCTGCGCGTCGACGAGCGCGCGATCGCGGTCGGCGCCCTCGTGCTCGCCAACGCCGCGATCGCCTGACCCGTCGGCGGGGGAGCGGTCAGGCCTCGGGCTCGGACTGCGCCGGGTCCTCGTCGGCGCCGCGCACGACCACCACGGGGCACGGGGCCGAGCCCACGGCGTGCTCGCTGACCGAGCCGAGCATGAGGCCCTTGAAGCCGCCGAGGCCTCGCGGACCCACGACGAGCAGCGACGCGCCCTCGCTGGCCTCGACCACCACGGTGGCGGGCTGGCCGCGCTCGACCTTCAGCGTCACCTCGACGTCCGGGTGCTCCGCCAGCAGCTCGCGGGTCTGCTCCTCGAGGCGCTCGCGCACCGCGTCGGCGTAGTCCGACGCCGGCGGCACGTAGCCGAACTCGTGCGTCTTGGGCTTGGGTGCGGTGCGCATCGTCCACGCGCGCACGATCGTGACCGGCATGTGGGCGCGCTCGGCCAGCACGAGCGCCCAGCGCAGGGCCTGGTCGGCGAAGGAGGAGCCGTCGTGGCCGACGACGATGGGTCCGGAGAAGGGCATGTCCTGATCCTAGGACCCTCGGGGGCCGGGCTTTTGATTACGGTTCGGTGACAGTTGCCCTCGTCGGACCCGACTCGGTCCGAGGTCGCCCTCCGAGCACTTAGGGTCGTCCTGACATCGCGTGCGCCCCTCGTGTCGGGCGCAGCCCTTGAGGAGGAAAAGTGCGTCGATTGAACAAGCTGACCGCAGCGGCCGCCGTGACCGCCCTGGTCTTCGCCGGAGCCGGCTGCTCGAAGAAGAGCACCGACGACGAGAGCGCCGCTGGCGAGGACTGCGTCGAGAAGGGCGACATCAAGGTCGGCATGGCCTTCGACGTCGGTGGTCGTGGTGACCAGTCCTTCAACGACTCGGCCGCCAAGGGCCTCGACAAGGCCGCGTGCGAGCTGGGCTTCGAGGTCAAGGACGCCGAGGCGCAGGACGGCGAGCCCGAGTCGGCTCGCGAGGAGCGTCTCCAGCAGCTGGTCGATGCCGGCTACAACCCGGTCGTCGCCGTGGGCTTCGCCTACTCCGCCGCCGTGGGCAAGATCTCCAAGGCCAACCCCGACGTGAACTTCGCGATCGTCGACGACGCCGTCGCCGCGGACAACGTCACCAACCTGCTGTTCGCCGAGGAGCAGGGCTCGTTCCTGGTCGGCGCGGCTGCCGCGCTCAAGTCCGAGACCGGCACGGTCGGCTTCGTCGGCGGTGTCGACACCGAGCTGATCCACAAGTTCGAGGCGGGCTACAAGGCCGGCGCCAAGGCCGTCAACCCCGACATCAAGGTCCAGTCGGTCTACCTGACCACGCCGCCGGACTTCAGCGGCTTCGGTGACCCGGCCAAGGGCAACACGGCCGCCACCGGCATGTTCGAGAAGGAGGCCGACGTCGTCTACCACGCCGCCGGCGGCTCGGGCGGCGGCGTCTTCCAGGCGGCCACCGACGCGGGCAAGTGGGCCATCGGCGTCGACTCCGACCAGGCCAAGACCGCCGACGAGTCGGTGCGCGACAGCATCCTGACCTCGATGACGAAGAACATCGACGTCGCGGTCTTCGACTTCCTCAAGGGCGTCGAGGCGGGCGACATCAAGACCGGCCCGCAGGTCTACGACCTCAAGGTCGACGGCGTCGGCTACTCCACCACCGGTGGTCACGTCGACGACATCAAGGAGAAGCTGGACGAGTACAAGCAGCAGATCATCGACGGCACCATCACGGTGCCCTCGAAGTGAGCGTGTCCTCGAAGCACTGAGGCCCGCGGCCCGGCCCTGCGCGATAGCGTGGGGCCGGGCCGCCCCTTTGGGTCCGCCGACCACCAGAAGGTGACATCGTGAGCATCACATCGGCCGAAACCGGCACCAACGCGAGCAGCGGCTCGGACGTCGTGGTCCGGCTCCGGGGCATCGGCAAGACGTTCCCCGGCGTCATCGCCAACCACGACATCGACATCGACGTCCGCCGCGGCACCATCCACGCGATCGTGGGGGAGAACGGCGCCGGCAAGTCCACGCTGATGAAGATCCTGTACGGCGTGCAGAAGCCCGACTCGGGCACGATCCAGATCGACGGCAGCGACGTCTCGTTCTCTTCGCCGTCCGACGCGATCGGGCACGGCGTCGGCATGGTCTTCCAGCACTTCATGCTCGCCGACAACCTCACCGTCCTGGAGAACGTCGTGCTGGGCGCCGAGAAGCTGCACGGAATCGGCGACCGCGCCCGCGAGCAGATCCGCAGCCTGTCGGAGACCTACGGCCTCGACATCCGCCCCGACGACCTCGTCGCCGACCTCGGCGTCGGCGCCCGCCAGCGCATCGAGATCCTCAAGGTCCTCTACCGCGGCGCGCGCATCATCATCCTCGACGAGCCCACCGCGGTCCTGGTGCCCCAGGAGGTCGACGAGCTGTTCGACAACCTGCGCGAGCTCAAGTCCGAGGGCCTCGCCGTCATCTTCATCTCCCACAAGCTCGACGAGGTGCTGTCGGTCGCCGACAGCGTCACCGTCGTCCGCCGTGGCACCACGGTCGAGACCGTGGCCGCCGACAGCGTCACCTCGCGCCAGCTGGCCGAGCTGATGGTCGGCTCCGAGCTGCCGAGCCCCAGCACCGAGCTGTCCACCGTCACCGACGTCGAGGTGCTCGAGGTCGTCGACCTCGGCCTGCCCGACCCGCGCGGTGGCCGCCCCCTGCTGGACGGCATCTCCTTCAGGATCCACCGCGGCGAGATCCTGGGCATCGCCGGCGTCGAGGGCAACGGCCAGGCCGAGCTCGTCGAGGCCATCATGGGCATGCGACCCGAGGCCACCGGCCGGGTCGAGCTCGACGACGCCGACATCGCCGACTGGTCCACGCGCCGTCGCCGCGAGGCCGGCATCGGCTACATCCCCGAGGACCGCCACCGCCAGGGCCTGCTGCTGGACGCCCCGCTGTGGGAGAACCGCGTCCTGGGCCACCAGACCCGCGAGCCCAACGTCGCCGGGCCCTTCATCGACCGCAACGGGGCCCGCAAGGACACGGACCGCATCGTCGCGGAGTACGACGTCCGCACCCCGAGCATCGACACGCTCGCCCGCGCCCTCTCCGGCGGCAACCAGCAGAAGCTGATCGTCGGCCGCGAGATGAGCAGCGACCCGAGCCTGCTGATCGCCGCGCACCCCACGCGCGGCGTCGACGTCGGCGCCCAGGCCGCCATCTGGGACCACATCAAGCGCGCCCGCCGCAACGGCCTGGCGGTGCTGCTGATCTCGGCCGATCTCGACGAGCTCATCGGCCTGTCCGACACGATCGCCGTGCTGCTGCGCGGACAGCTGGTCGGCACCTTCGACCCGGGCGAGGTCACGCCCCAGCAACTCGGCTCGGCCATGACCGGCGCCACCGACGAGGAGGAGTCCGCATGAGGACAGAGTCGCGGCTGACCCGGATCGGGCTGGCGCTGGCCGCTCCGGCGCTCGCCCTGGTCGTGGCCTTCGTGGTCACCAGCCTCGTGCTGATCCTGGCCGGCGACGACTGGATCGGCGTGTGGAGCCAGATCCTCAGCTGGCCCAGCAACCGCACGATGGTCAACATCCTCAACGCCGCCACGGTGTACTACCTGTCGGCGGTCGCGGTGGCCATCGGCTTCCGGATGAACCTGTTCAACATCGGCGTCGACGGGCAGTACCGGATCGCGTCCTTCGCGGCCGCGTGGGTGGCCGGCGAGGCCTGGCTGCCGGGCTTCCTGAACATCGCCCTCGCCCTCGTGGCCGGCATGCTCGTCGGCGCCATGTGGGCCGGCATCGCGGGCCTGCTGCGCGTCACCCGCGGCGTCTCCGAGGTCATCTCGACGATCATGCTCAACGCGATCGCGACCGCCGTGGTGGCCTACCTGCTGCGCAAGGTGGCCGTCCGCGAGGAGGGCAGCAACATCATCTCGACCAAGCCGGTGCCCGAGGGGAGCCGGATCCCCGGCATCCCGTTCCTCGGCGGCGAGGTCTACGGCTTCATCGTCGTGGCGATCATCGTGGGCATCGCCTACTGGCTGCTCATCAACCGCACGCGCTTCGGCTTCGACCTGCGCGCCGCGGGCCAGTCCGAGAGCGCGGCCGTCGCGTCGGGCATCAACGTCAAGAAGATGATCCTGGTGACGATGCTGCTCTCGGGTGCGGTGGCCGGCCTCGTGGGCATGCCGCTGCTGTTCGGCCAGGACTACGCCTACGGCTCCACGTTCCAGTCCGGACTGGGCTTCGCGGGCATCGCCATCGCGCTGCTGGGCCGCAACCACCCGGTCGGCATCGCGATCGGCGCGCTCCTGTTCGCGTTCCTCGACCAGCAGTCCAACCCGCTGCAGATCCTGCTCGACGTCTCGCCCGACATCGTCAAGGTCACCCAGGGCGTCATCGTGCTCGCCGTCGTCATCGCCTACGAGGTCGTCCGCCGCTACGGCGTCCGGCTCGAGCAGCGTCAGGTGGCGGCCGCCCTGGACTCCCAGCACCAGGAGAAGGAGGTGGCCCGATGAGCGTGGCGACCGACCCCGTGACCAACGTCCACGGCACTCCGCAGGGCCGCTTCCGCCTGAGCTGGCCATGGATCCTCATCGGCATCGCCGGCGTCCTGGTGATCATGTCGCTGCTGCGCATCATCACCGGCGTCGACGACCTCAGCTCGTCGGGCACGATCCGCGCCACCCTGATCGCCGCCGTCCCGATCGGCCTGGCCGGCCTCGGCGGCCTGTGGTCCGAGCGTGCGGGCGTGGTCAACATCGGCCTCGAGGGCATGATGATCCTCGGCACGTTCGGCGCCGGCTACTTCGGCTACTTCTACGGCCCGTGGCAGGGCGTGGTGGGCGCAATCCTGTTGGGCGCCGCCGGCGGCCTGCTGCACGCCGTCGCCACGGTCTACTTCGGCGTCGACCACATCGTCTCCGGCGTCGCGATCAACATCATCGCCGCGGGTGCCGTCCAGTACCTCGCGGGCATGGCCTTCTCGGGCGTCCCCGGTGGCGGCCAGACGCAGTCGCCGCCGATCGAGCGACTGCCCAGCATCACGATCTCGGGCCTGTCCGAGCCGTTGGGCGAGATCGAGCAGGAGAACTGGTTCTTCGTCTCCGAGGTCGCCGCGGTGCTGCGCGCGTTCGTCACCAACGTGTCGTCGCTGACGCTCATCGCGATCGCCCTGTTCGTGCTGACCTGGTGGGTGCTGTGGCGCACCGGCTTCGGCCTGCGTCTGCGCTCGGTCGGCGAGTCGCCGGCGGCCGCGGAGTCGCTCGGCGTCAACGTCTACCGCTACAAGTTCATCGCCGTGATCGCCTCGGGCGGCCTCGCGGGCCTCGCCGGCGGCTTCCTGGCGCTGGTGGCCGCGAACGCCTTCCGCGACGGACAGACCGGAGGCCGCGGCTACATCGGCCTCGCCGCCATGATCTTCGGCAACTGGCGTCCCGGCGGCCTGTTCGCCGGCGCCACGCTGTTCGGCTACACCGACACGCTGCGCCTGCGCGGCGGCGGCGAGACCGTGCACGCGCTGCTGCTGCTCGTGGCCGTCTTCCTGGTGATGCTGGCCGTCTGGCAGTGGCGTCAGCACGGCCAGCGCTCGGCGCTCATCGCCGCGGTGCTGGGCGTCATCGTCGCGGGCATCTACCTCACCACCGACCAGATCCCCAACGAGCTGGCCACCATGACGCCGTACGTCACCACGCTGCTCGTCCTCGCGGTGTTCAGCCAGAACCTGAGGATGCCCGCGGCGGACGGCAAGGTCTACCGGAAGGGCAGTGTCGGATGAGCGGATTCGGTTTCACCCCGGCCGAGGCGCCCGTCGACTGGGACGCCCTCACGAAGTACGCCGTCGAGGTCATGCAGCGCGCCTACGCGCCCTACTCGAAGTACAAGGTCGGCGCCGCCGGCCTCGTCGAGGACGGGCGGGTCGTGCTGGGCTGCAACGTCGAGAACGCGGCCTACGGCGTGGCCCTGTGCGCCGAGTGCGGCATGGTCTCGGCCCTGCACTCCACCGGTGGCGGCAAGCTCCGTGCGGTCGTGTGCGTCGAGGGACAGGGGCGCCCGGTCATGCCGTGCGGCCGTTGCCGACAATTGCTGTGGGAGAACGGCGGCCCCGAGTGCCAGCTGTTGACCGCCTCGGGCGTCAAGACGATGGCCGAGGTGCTCCCCGACGCCTTCGACGTGACGGACCTGGACGACTCATGAGCACGCTGACCACCTTCGACCCCACCGACGCCGACTTCCTGCGCGATCCCTACCCGGCCCTGGCCGATCTGCGCAGGCAGGGATCCCTGGTCTGGCACGAGCCGTGGTCGACGTGGTTGGCCACCGATCACGCCACCGTCGGCGCGGTGCTGAAGAACCGCGCCTTCGGGCGGCTGTGGCACGACTGGGAGCCGGTGGAGGAGATGGAGCCGTTCAACACGCTCCACCGCAACCAGCTCATGGAGAACGAGCCGCCCGCGCACACCCGCATGCGGCGCCTGCTGGCCGGCGCGTTCGGCCGCGGCCACGTCGAGCGCATGCGTCCGCGCATCGAGTCGCTCGCCGCCGACATGGTCGCCGCGCTGCCCGAGCAGTTCGACGTGCTGGCCGACTACGCCGAGCCGATGCCCGTCTACGTCATCTGCGACCTGCTGGGCGTCCCGCGCGAGGACCACGAGGACCTGCGCCGCTGGAGCCAGGCGATCGTGCACATGTACGAGAAGGACATCGACGAGGCCACGAAGGCCGAGGCCATCGAGGCCAGCACGGCGTTCGCCGACTACGTGCGCGAGGTCATCGCGATGCGTCGTGCGCAGCCCGGCGAGGACCTGGTCAGCGACCTCATCGCCGAGACCGACGCGGGCAAGGGCTTCACCGACGACGAGCTCGTCGCCACGGTGGTGCTGCTGCTCAACGCCGGCCACGAGGCCAGCGTCAACACGTTCGGCAACGGCTTCCACGCCCTGCTGACGCACCGCGACCAGCTCGCCCGCGTCACGAGCGGCGAGGTGCCGATCGATCTCGCGCTGGAGGAGCTCATCCGCTTCGACGCGCCGCTGCAGCTCTTCGAGCGCACCGCCACGAAGGACGTCGAGGTCGCCGGCCAGCTCGTCACCGCCGGGCAGAAGGTGGCGTGCCTGATGGGCTCGGCCAACCGCGACGCCGCAGTGTTCGAGGACGCCGACACGTTCGACGTGGGTCGCGACCCGAACCCTCACGTCGGCTTCGGGCTGGGCATCCACTTCTGCCTCGGCGCGCCGCTGGCGCGCCTCGAGCTCGGCATCACCCTGCGTGCCCTGCTCGACCGTTTCCCCGATCTCGTCCTCGCGGGCGAGTCCCCGCGTCGGCCCACGTGGGTCCTGCGCGGCTACGAGAGCATCCAGGTGTCTGCATGATCGAGCGGCAGCGAGAAATGAGAAGTGTCATGACGGTGCCGACGTACCGTGCTTTTTCCACGGAGGTGCCGGCATGACAGAGAAGTTCGCCCCCACCGACGTCATCGTCGCCAAGCGCGACGGCCACGAGCTGACCGACGACCAGATCGACTGGGTCGTCGACGCGTACACGCGCGGCGTCGTGGCCGACGAGCAGATGTCCGCGCTCGCGATGGCGATCCTGCTGAACGGCATGAACCGTCGCGAGATCGCCCGCTGGACCGCGGCGATGATCGCCACGGGCGAGCGGATGGACTTCTCCTCGCTGTCGCGGCCGACGGCCGACAAGCACAGCACCGGTGGCGTGGGCGACAAGATCACGCTGCCGCTCGCGCCCCTCGTGGCCGCGTGCGGCGTCGCCGTGCCGCAGCTGTCGGGCCGCGGTCTCGGCCACACGGGCGGCACGCTCGACAAGCTCGAGTCGATCCCCGGCTGGCGCGCGGCACTGTCGAACGACGAGATGATGACCCAGCTCGAGGACCTCGGCGCGGTCATCTGCGCCGCGGGCTCGGGCCTGGCGCCGGCGGACAAGAAGCTCTACGCCCTGCGCGACATCACCGGCACGGTGGAGGCGATCCCGCTCATCGCCAGCTCGATCATGAGCAAGAAGATCGCCGAGGGCACGGGCGCGCTCGTGCTGGACGTGAAGGTCGGCTCGGGCGCGTTCATGAAGCACGAGGCGGACGCCCGCGAGCTCGCCGAGACGATGGTCGCGCTCGGCACCGACGCGGGCGTGCGCACCGTGGCCCTGCTGACGGACATGTCGATCCCACTCGGCCTCACGGCGGGCAATGCCCTCGAGGTGCGCGAGTCGGTGGAGGTGCTGGCCGGAGGCGGCCCGTCCGACGTCGTCGAGCTCACCGTCGCGCTGGCCCGGGAGATGCTCCAGGCGGCCGGCGTCACCGACGTCGACCCGGCCGACGCACTCGCCGACGGCCGCGCGATGGACGCCTGGAAGGCCATGATCCGCGCGCAGGACGGCGATCCCGATGCGGAGCTGCCCGTCGCGCGCGAGACCGAGACCGTCACGGCCGACGCCGACGGCGTGCTCACCTCGCTCGACGCCTACGCCGTGGGCGTGGCCGCGTGGCGACTCGGCGCGGGCCGCTCGCGTCCGGGCGAGGCCGTCCAGGCCGGTGCCGGCGTCGAGCTGCACGCCAAGCCCGGCGACACCGTCCGGGCCGGGCAGCCGCTGCTGACCCTGCACACCGACACGCCCGAGCGGTTCGAGCGGGCACGCGAGGCGCTCGAGGGCGGCTGGTCGATCGGTGCCTCGGGGCCCCGGGCGACGCCGATCGTCATCGACCGCATCGGCGGCTGACGGCAGCGTCCCGTGGGACATCCGGGGCCCATGGTGTGGCGCGGGACACGGTAGGTTCGGACCCATGCGCATCCTGAACGACAGAGCCGAGATCGCCGCGTCCTCCGGGACCGAGCTGGGCGTCAGCTCATGGATCGAGATCCACCAGGACCGCATCGACATGTTCGCCGATGCGACCGGTGACCGGCAGTGGATCCACGTCGATCCCGAGCGCGCGGCCGACGGCCCGTTCGGCGCCACGATCGCCCACGGCTACCTCACGCTCTCGCTGCTGCCGTTCCTCGGCGCCCAGGTCTACGCGTTCGCCGGCGACCGCGCCCGCGTCAACTACGGCCTCAACCGCGTGCGCTTCATGGCGCCCGTGAAGGTCGGCTCGAAGGTCCGCAACCGTGTGGAGGTCCTCGACGTCCGCGACATCGAGAAGGGACAGCAGGTGACGCTGCAGCACACCGTCGAGATCGAGGGCAGCGAGAAGCCGGCGTGCATCGCCGAGACCGTCACCCTGCTGATGGACGCCTGACATGAGGGCCACGCCGGAGCAGATCGCCGCCGCTCCCAAGGTCGCCCTGCACGAGCACCTCGACGGGGGAGTGCGCCCCGAGACGGTCGCCGAGATCGCCCTCGAGATCGGTCACGACCTGCCGGCCGCGCCCGAGGACCTCGGCGCCTGGTTCGAGGAGGCGTCCTCGTCGGGCTCGCTCGTGCGCTACCTCGAGACCTTCCAGCACACCGTGGGCGTCATGCAGCGCCCCGAGGACCTGGCCCGCGTCGCGCGCGAGGCCGTGCTCGACCTCGCCGCCGACGGCGTGGTCTACGCCGAGCTGCGCTGGGCCCCCGAGCAGCACCAGAACGCCGGACTGTCGATCGAGGAGGCCGTCGAGGCCGTCCAGGCCGGCATCGACGAGGGCGTCGCGCTCGTGCGCGAGCAGGGCCGGGCGATGGTCGTCGGCCAGCTGCTCACCGCCATGCGGCACGCGTCGCGCGGGCTCGAGATCGCGAAGGTCGCGGTGGAGTACCGAGACCGGGGCGTGCTCGGCTTCGACATCGCGGGCGCCGAGGACGGCTTCCCGCCGATCCTGCACCTCGAGGCGTTCGAGTACCTGCGCCGCGAGAACGCCCACTTCACGATCCACGCCGGCGAGGCGTTCGGCCTGCCGTCGATCTGGCAGGCCGTGCAGCGCTGCGGCGCCGACCGCCTCGGTCACGGCGTGCGGATCGTCGACGACATCGACTTCTCGGCCTCGCCGACGGCGCACCTCGGCCGCCTCGCGGCGTACATCCGCGACCGTCGCATCCCCTTGGAGATGTGCCCGTCGTCGAATCTGCAGACCGGCGCCGTCGCCGGGATGACGTCGATCGCCGACCACCCGATCGGCCCGCTGGCCGAGCTGGGCTTCCGCGTCACGATCAACAGCGACAACCGACTCATGAGCGGCACCTCGATCGGCCGCGAGATGAACCTGCTGACCGACGCCTTCGGCTACAGCCTGGGCGACCTGCGCTGGTTCACCGTCAACGCCATGAAGAGCGCCTTCGCCCCGTTCGACGAGCGACTCACGCTCATCAACGAGGTCATCAAGCCCGGCTACGCGGCCCTCGGCCACTGACCGCCCGCCCGTCTCTCGCTAGCGGCGTGAGGTCAGGAAGCGGTAGGCGCGGCGCGGGTGCATCGGGACGCAGCCCGCGGCGACGGCCTCGGCGATGACGCGCGGCTGGTCCCTCATGAGGCGCCAGCCGCGGCGCACCAAGGTCATCGGCGGCTTGCGTGACTCGTGCAGGTCGCGCACGAGCCGCAGCCAGAAGACGACGGGCCGCGGACGGGTGAGGCAGATCGCCGCGTCGAGCACGCCGGCCTCGCGGCACGGCGCGACCATGTCGGTGGCGAAGAGGCCCTCGGCGATGAAGCGGTCGCCGTTCAGCACGACCTCGTGCGTGCCGACGGCCTGGCTCACCGAGATGTCGTAGACCGGCACCTGGGTGCGGCCGTGGCGGCAGAGCTCCTCGATGGCCGTCATGGCTGCCTCGAGGTTCCACGAGCGGACGTCGTCCCAGTCGACGATCCCGAGCGTGCTCAGCGGGAGCCCGGGGTGGTCGTGGTCGTGGTAGAAGTCGTCGAGCCGCAGCACGGTCCAGCCGAGCCGCTCGGCCAGGTGGGACTTCCCCGACCCGGACGGGCCGGCCAGGATCACGACGTGCGGCATGGGTGCGAGCGTATCGAGACGCGTCGGCGGCCGTTCGCCCCGGGGAGCGGTGAGCTGTCAACCTCTCGACTCGGGTATCGGTCAGCGATCAACCGCATCAGGTGCGAAGAGGTTGACGGCTCACCGCCACGCCGAGGGAAGGGTTGACAGCTCACCGCTCCAGCGGGACGTCAGACGCCGATCGGGTGCCAGACGGTCTTGTGCTCGAGGAACGGCGTGATGCGGGTGAGCGCCTGGGCCGTGGAGGTGCCGGGGCGCACGACGCGCTTGAGGTTCACCGCGGCCTCGGCCTCCAGGTCGCGCGCGACGTCGGCGTCGTCGACGCCGGTCAGGTCGAGCGCGTTGACGTCGAGGTGCGTGGCCAGCCACGGGCCGATCTCCGCGATGTCGCCGGTCAGCACGTTGACCACGCCGCCGGGCACGTCGGAGGTCGAGAGGATCTCCGAGAGCGTGATGGCGGGCAGCGGACGCTCGTAGGACGACACGACGACCGCCGTGTTGCCCGACAGCAGCACCGGGGCGAGCACCTCGACCAGGCCCAGCAGCGACGACTGCTGCGGCGCGGCGATCGCCACGACGCCCGTGGGCTCGGGCGAGGTGAGGTTGAAGAACGGCCCGTTCACCTGGTTGGCGTTGCCGGTGACCTGCGAGAGCTTGTCGGCCCAGCCGGCGTACCAGACCCACGTGTCGACGGCGGCGTCGACGATCGCGTTGGCACGACGCTCGTTGACGCCCTCGGCGGCGCGGACCTCGGCGACCAGCTGGTCGCGGCGGCCCTCGAGGACCTCGGCCACGCGGTAGAGGATCTGGCCCCGGTTGTAGGGCGTGCGCTTCGACCAGCCGCCGAAGGCCTTGCGGGCCGCGCCGACCGCGTCGCGGGCGTCCTTGCGCGACGCCTTCGCGGCGTTGGCCAGGAACTTCCCGCGCGAGGACGCGACCTCGTACGTGCGGCCGGACTCCGAGCGGGGGAACGCCCCGCCGATGAACAGCTTGTAGGTCTTGCGGACGTCGACGCGCTCGCTCATGCCGGCACCTCCGTAGAAAGGGCACAGTACGCAGGTGCCGTCATTCGATGTGTCATGGTCGCTCGCTGACGCTCGCTCATCGGGAAGCCTCCAGGTAGCTGGAGAGTCCGTGGCGGCCGCCCTCGCGGCCGTAGCCGGACTCCTTGTACCCGCCGAACGGAGAGGCGGGATCGAACTGGTTGAACGTGTTGGCCCAGACCACGCCGGCGCGCAGCTGGTCGGCCATGGCGAGAATGCGCGAGCCCTTCTCGGTCCACACGCCGGCCGACAGGCCGTAGGGCGTGTTGTTGGCCTTCTCGATCGCCTCGGCGGGCGTGCGGAAGGTCAGCACCGACAGGACCGGGCCGAAGATCTCCTCGCGCGCGATCCGGTGCGCCTGCGTGACGCCGGTGAAGATCGTCGGGGCGTACCAGTAGCCGCGCTCGGGCAGCTCGCACGGAGCGCTCCAGCGGTCGGCGCCCTCGTCGTCGCCGGTGGCGGCGAGGTCGCGGATGCGGCCCAGCTGCTCGGCCGAGTTGATCGCGCCGACGTCGGTGTTCTTGTCGAGCGGGTCGCCCAGGCGCAGCGTGGCCATGCGGGTCTTGAGGCGGTCGAGGACCTCCTCGGCGACGCTCTCCTGCACGAGCAGGCGCGAGCCGGCGCAGCACACGTGGCCCTGGTTGAAGAAGATGCCGCGGACGATGCCCTCGACGGCCTGGTCCATCGGCGCGTCGTCGAACACGATGTTCGCGGCCTTGCCGCCGAGCTCGAGGGTGAGGCGCTTGTCCGTGCCGGCGACGGCGCGGGCGATCTCGCGGCCCACCGGGGTGGAGCCGGTGAACGCGACCTTGTTCACGTCCGGGTGCGACACGAGGTGGCGACCGGTCTCGCCGGCGCCCGTGACGATGTTGACGACACCCGCGGGCAGCTCGGCCTGGCGGCACACGTCGGCGAACAGCAGGGCCGTCAGCGGCGTGGTCTCGGCCGGCTTGAGGACGACCGTGTTGCCGGCCGCGAGGGCGGGCGCGACCTTCCACGCCAGCATCAGCAGCGGGAAGTTCCACGGGATGACCTGCGCGGCGACGCCGAGCGGCTGCGGGTTCGGGCCGAGGCCCGCGTGATCGAGCTTGTCCGCCCAGCCCGCGTGGTAGAAGAACCACTGCGAGACCAGGGGCACGTCGACGTCGCGCGACTCCTTGATCGGCTTGCCGTTGTCGAGCGTCTCCAGGACGGCGAACTCGCGGCTGCGCTCGGCCAGGATGCGGGCGATCCGGAACAGGTACTTGGCGCGCTCGCGGCCGGGCATGGGTCCCCACACGCGGTCGTAGGCGCGACGGGCGGCGCGGACGGCGCGGTCGACGTCGTCCTCGTTGGCCTCGGCGACCTCGGCGAGGACCTCCTCGGTGGCGGGGTTGACGGTCTTGAACGCCGTGCCGCCGCCGTCGGTGAACTCACCGTCGACGAAGAGGCCGTAGCTGGCCTGGAGGTCGACGATGGAGCGCGACTCCGGTGCGGGGGCGTATTCGAACTTGGGCATGTCTGATCAGTCCAGGGTCACGTAGTCGGGGCCGGAGTAGCGGCCGGTGAGCATCTTCTGGCGCTGCATGAGCAGGTCGTTGAGCAGCGACGAGGCGCCGAACCGGAACCAGTCGGGGTCCAGCCAGTCCTCGCCCGCGACCTCGTTGACGACGACCAGGTACTTGATCGCGTCCTTCGAGGTGCGGATGCCGCCCGCGGGCTTGACGCCCACCTGGCGGCCGGTGGCGATGCGGTAGTCGCGCACGGCCTCGAGCATGAGCAGCGTGGTCGGCAGCGTCGCGGCGGGCTGCACCTTGCCGGTGCTGGTCTTGATGAAGTCCGCGCCGGCGTCCATCGCCAGCCAGGAGGCGCGGCGGATGTTGTCGTAGGTCTGCAGCTCGCCGGTCTCGAGGATCACCTTGAGGTGGGCGCTGCCGGAGGCCTCCTTGACGGCCACGATCTGCTCGTGGACCTTCTCGAGGTCGCCCGACAGGAACGCGCCACGGTCGATGACCATGTCGATCTCGTCGGCGCCCGCGGCCACGGCGGCGGCGGTGTCGGCCAGCTTGACCTCGATCGGCGCGCGGCCCGACGGGAACGCGGTGGCGACGGCCGCGACGTGCAGGCGGTCGCCGACGACCTCGCGCACGAACGGGACCATGTCGGGGTAGACGCAGACGGCCGCGGCAGCGGGGCACGAGGGATCGGTGGGGTCGGGGCGCAGCGCCTTGGTGGCCAGCGCCCGCACCTTGCCGGGGGTGTCCGCACCCTCGAGCGTGGTGAGGTCGACCATCGAGATGGCGAGGTCGATCGCCCACTGCTTGGACGTCGTCTTGATCGAGCGCGTGCCCAGCTGGGCGGCCCGTGCCTCGAGGCCGACCTGGTCGACGCCCGGGAGGCGGTCGAGTCCCGCCTTCAGGCTGGTGCTCATCGGTTGGTCCCTTCGGAGAGCGGGTTCTGTTCGGGTCGCGTGGCGTCGAGGCTGCGGCGGGCCGCTGCGACGACGGCGTCGACGGTGATGCCGCGCTCGGCGAGCACGAGATCGCCGGCTCCGCTGGCACCGAACTCCTCGACACTCACTATCTCACCGTGGGTGCCCACGTAGCGATGCCAACCGGTGCCGGTTCCGGCCTCCACGCTGACTCGTGCGGCGATGGCGCGGGGGAGGACCGACTCGCGGTAGGCGAGGTCCTGCTCCTCGAACCACTCGAGGCACGGGGCCGAGACGACACGGACGCCGATGCCCTCCGCGGTGAGGAGGTCGCGCGCCTGCATCGCCAGGCCCACCTCGGAGCCGGTGGCGACGATGATGAGGTCGGGCGTGGCGTCGGCGTCGGCCAGCACGTAGGCACCGCGGTGGGCGCCCTCGCCGGCCGGCACGTCCGCGCTCACGACCGGCACGCCCTGGCGGCTCAGCACGAGGGCGGTCGGGCGGTCGGCGGTGAGGATCCGCGTCCACGCGTCCACGGTCTCGGTCCAGTCGGCCGGGCGGACGACGTCGAGGCCGGGGATGGCGCGGTGCGACCAGAGATGCTCGACCGGCTGGTGCGTCGGCCCGTCCTCGCCCACGCCGACCGAGTCGTGCGTCCAGACGTAGGTGACGGGCAGGCCCATGAGCGCGGCCAGGCGCACCGACGGGCGCATGTAGTCGGAGAAGACGAAGAACGTGGCGCCGAACGGGTGCGAGTACCCGGCGAGCGCGATGCCGTTGAGGACCGCGCCCATGGCGTGCTCGCGGATGCCGAAGTGGACGAGGCTGCCGTCGGGGCCGCCGGGCCACTCGTCGCCCGCGTAGTCGGTGGGCGTGAAGCTGCGGGCGCCGGAGATCACCACGTTGTTGGTCTCGGCGAGGTCGGCGGAGCCGCCCCACAGCCACGGCAGCTCGGCCGCCACCGTGTTGAGGACCGCGCCGCTGGCGATGCGGGTGGCCACCTTCTGCGGCTCGGCGCGCAGGGCGGAGAGCTTCTCGCGGGCGGCGGGGGTGACGTCGCGCTCGCGCATGCGGTCGTGCAGGGCCGCGCGCTCGGGGTCGGCGCTGCGCCACGCGTCGTACCGCGTCTGCCAGTCCTCCCGGGCGGCCGCGCCGCGCTCACGCACGCGGCGGGCGTGGGCGAGGGCCTCGGCGGGCATCGCGAAGAACTGCTCGGGATCCAGGCCCAGCGCCTCCTTGGTGGCGGCCACCTCGGCGTCGCCGGGCGCGCCGGAGTGGGCGCCGGCGGTGCCGCCGACGGTGGGCATCGGGTGGCCGATGCGGGTGCGCAGGCGGACGAAGACGGGCTGGCCGGTCACGGCGACCGCCGCGTCGAAGCCGGCGCGGATCGCGTCCGGGTCCTCGGCGTCCTCGATCTCCACGATCGCCCAGCCGTAGGCGCGGTAGCGAGCGACGACGTCCTCGGTGAACGCGATGGCGGTGTCGCCCTCGATGGAGATGCGGTTGTCGTCCCAGACGAGGATCAGCCCGTCCAGGCCGAGCGTGCCGGCGAGGGAGGAGGCCTCCTGCGAGACGCCCTCGGACAGGCATCCGTCGCCCGCGACGCACCACGTGCGGTAGCGGAACAGGCCCTCGTCGGGGGTGGTCTCGGGCTCGAGCAGCGCGTGCACGCGGCGGGCCGACATCGCCAGGCCGACCGCGTTGCCGACGCCCTGGCCCAGCGGACCGGTGGTGGTCTCGACGCCGGGCGTGTGACCCCACTCGGGGTGCCCGGGGGTGAGGCTGCCGAGCGCGCGGGCCTTCTTCAGGTCGTCGAGCTCGAGGCCGTAGCCGCTGAGGTAGTGCTGCAGGTACAGCGAGAGGCTGGTGTGCCCGGCCGACAGGACGAACCGGTCACGGCCCTCCCAGTCGGGGTGGGCGGGATCGTGACGCAGGTACTCCTGGAACAGGACGTACAGGGCGGGGGTCAGGCTGACGGCGGTGCCGGCGTGCCCGTTGCCCTTCGCCTGGACCACGTCGAGGGGCAGGACACGTGCGTGCCGCACCGCCTCGAGGTCGAGGGGGTCGCGCCAGCCGGTCGGGGAGGTGTTCTCGGTAGGGGCCACGGGGTCAACCGTAGAGGTCCGGCGGGCTTTTGTCTAACGTTGCGCAAAAGTCCCGAGGGTGCCGGGCTTCAGGCGTCGACGAGCGCGTCCACGCGCTCGGGCGCCAGTGC
Source organism: Aeromicrobium tamlense (assembly GCF_013408555.1). NCBI lineage: Bacteria > Bacillati > Actinomycetota > Actinomycetes > Propionibacteriales > Nocardioidaceae > Aeromicrobium > Aeromicrobium tamlense. Next base: position 2,445,347 of record NZ_JACBZN010000001.1, on the reverse strand, counting down.
CGCGTCGGCCGCCATCTGGGCCGCGCCGAGCAGGCCCGCGTCCGCGCCGAGGGGCGACGCGATCACGCTGAGGTCGGTCGTCGCGAGCGGGTGCGAGCGCTCGAAGACGCGCTCGCGAACACCGTCGACCAGCAGGTCACCGGACTCCGCGAGGTCGCCGCCGACCACGACCATCGCCGGGTTGAGCACCCCGACGGCCTCGACGACGACGTCGCCGATCCGCCGTCCCGCGGCGCGCAGGGCCGAGGTGGCATCCCGGTCGCCGTTCGTGGCCAGGGCCACGACGTCGGCCGACGTGCGGACCGGGTGCCCGAGCTCGCGCAGGCGGGCCGCGATGGCCCAGGCCCCCGCCGAGGCCTCGGCGCAGCCGCGCTGTCCGCAGCGGCAGCGGGGCCCGTCGTCGTGGGGGATGTGCCCGAGGTCGCCGGCGCCGCCGCGCGCGCCGTGCAGCACGCTGCCGCGCGAGATGATGCCGGCACCGATGCCCATGCCCACCTTCACGACGAGCAGGTCGTCCGCGCCGGGCACGGCGTCGGCCCGCAGGGCGCGGTGGACGCCGAGCGCGACGAGGTTGGCGTCCTTGTCGACCACGATCGGCGCGTTGACGAGCGGACCGAGGCGCGCGGCCACGTCGGCGCCGTCCCAGCCGCGCATCGTCGGCGGGCTCACGAGCCGCCCGGTGCGCTGGTCGACGGGCCCGGGCACGCCGATCGCGACGCCCAGCACGGGGGAGGTGGCCTCGACCTCGAGCTGCTCGAAGGCGCGCGCGACACCGGCCAGGACCACGTCGGGGCCGTCGTCGATCGCGATGTCCTCGTCGAGTGCAGTGAGGACGCGGCCCGTCAGGTCGGCGATGCCGTAGCGCGCGTGGCTGCTGCCGATGTCGGCGACGAGCAGCGCGCCGCGGGTCTCGGCGAGGTCGAAGACGCCGGCGGGGCGGCCGCCCGTGGTGCGGTCGTCCTCCCGCGCGTGGATCAGTCCGGAGCGCACGAGGCCCTCCAGTCGGTGCGTGGCCGTGGCGCGCGAGAGGCCGGACAGCTCGACGACCTGTGCGCGGGTCAGGGGCCCGTGGGCGCGGAACAGTGCCAGGACCCCACCATGACCGGACACCCCGTCGCCTCTCGTCGTTCCTCGTGATCTCTGGCCGACACCGTAGTACGTCAGGCGGAGCCGCCGCGGTCGACCAGCCGTCCGATCTCGGCCGGCTCGAGTATTCCGTCGCTCACCAGGTGCGCCAGCCCCACCAGCCCTTCCCGCGGGTGCAGGCTGCTGGCGACGATGGAGAGCTCGGAGGTGGCCAGCGGCAGGGACCGGCTGTACACGCGCTCGCGGATCGCCGGCAGCAGGTGGTCGCCCCCGGCCGCGACGAGGTGTCCGGCCAGCACGACCACGCGGGGGTTGAGCAGGTTGACGGCGGTGGCGACGGCGGTGCCGATCACCTGGCCGGCCCGGCGCGCCAGCTGGACCGCGGTGGGGTCGCCGGAGGCGAGTGCCGCGATGAGGTCGTCCTGGGACGTCGCCGTGGAGCCGGTCTCCTGCAGGTCGCGCAGGATCGCCCAGCCGCCGGCGCGGGCCTCGAGGCAGCCGTGGTTGCCGCACTTGCACAGCGGGCCCTCGTCGTCGCCCGGCAGGGTCATCGGGATGTGTCCGAGGTCGCCGGCGGCCCCGTCAGCGCCGCGGTAGAGGCTGCCCTCGCGGATGAGGCCGCTGCCGATGCCGGTGCCGATCTTCACGAGCAGCAGGTCGTCGGCCTCGGGGTGGGAGAAGCGCGCCTCCCCGTACGCCATCGCGTTCGCGTCCTTCTCGAGGAAGACGGGGGAGGAGGCGAAGCGCTCGTGGAACCAGGCCGGGACGTCGAAGCGGTTCCACAGCGGCATGATCGGCGGGTTCACCGACATGCCGGAGCCGCGCTTGACCGGCGCGGGCAGGCTCAGGCCGATGCCGAGGATCTCGTCGGCGTCGGTGCCGGTGTCGCGCAGGAAGGACTCGAAGCACTCGAGGATCGAGGCGAGCAGCACCTCGGGCCCCGCCGTGACGTCGGACGGCCGCTCGATCTCGGACTCGACGTCGCCGCCGAGGTTGCACAGGCCGGCGCGGAACTTCGTGGCGCCGACGTCGGCGGCGAGCAGCTTGCCGCGCTCGCTGTTGAAGGAGAAGACCTCGGCGGGCCGGCCCTTCGTGGCCACCTCACGCGCCGAGCCGGTGACCAGGCGCCCCTCCAGGAGCGCGTCGATCCGCAGGTTGACCCCGCTGCGGGACAGGCCGGTCTCGGCCACGATCTCCGCGCGGGTCATGCCGCCCTTGCGTCGCAGCAGGGACAGCGTCTCGCTGATCCCCTCATCGAAGGTGGCCATGGCCCCCCATTCTGGCGTTCTCGGCAGCGGGCCGAGGCTGATTTCGGATGCTGCTTGCGCGTGTTCTACGGTGTGTCGTACATTACACGACAGAAAGTGTCGTATTAACAACACTCAAGATCAAAAGCCGCGTCGCCCGGCGCGCGATGGTGAGAGGAACCAACATGAGCACCTTCCAGTCCAGGAAGAGGATGCGGCTCTCGCTCGGCGTCGTCGCCGTCAGCGCGGGTCTGCTGCTGGCCGCGTGCGGATCGTCGGACGACGGCGACAACGGCGGCTCCGGCGGCGGCAAGGACGCCGCCGACACGAACATCGGCATCGTCATCAAGGGCCTCGACAACCCGTTCTTCCAGCACATGGAGGACGGCATCAACGCCGAGCAGAAGGAGTCCGGCGCGGACATCGAGATCCAGGCCGCGGCCTCGATCACGGACACCTCCGGCCAGGCCGACAAGCTGACGAACCTCGCGAACCAGGAGTTCGATTGCTACCTGGTGAACCCGATCAGCGGCACGAACCTGATCCAGGGCATCGCGCAGATCGCGGCCAAGGGCACGCCGATCGTCAACATCGACAACCCGGTCGAGGCCAAGGCCGCTGACGCCGCGGGCGCCGAGATCGCGACGTACATCGGCACCGACAACGTCGCCGCCGGCAAGATGGTCGCCGACCAGCTCGCGAAGCTCGACTCCGACGGCGGCGACGTCGCCACCGTGGGCGGCATCGCCGGCGACGTCACCAGCGCGCAGCGCATCGACGGCTTCAAGGAGGGCCTCGCGGACAACTTCGAGGTCGTCCAGGAGGTCGCCGCGAACTGGGACCGCCAGGAGGCCCAGACGCAGGCCGAGACGATCCTGCAGGCCAACCCCGACCTGGCCGCGTTCTTCGTCGCCAACGACGACATGGCGATGGGCGTCGCCCGCGCCGTGGCCGCCGCGGACAAGAAGGGCAAGACACTCGTGGTCTCGGTCGACGGCATCGACGGCGTCGCCTCGGGCGACATCGACGCCGCCGTGGCCCAGTACCCGTTCGTCGTGGGCAAGATGGGCCTGCAGGCGTGCGAGGCGGCCGCGCTCGGCGAGAAGCTGCCGGAGAAGGTCGACACCCCGATCGCGCTGATCACCCCCGACAACGCCAAGGACGCGCAGGACGCGTTCCCCGAGCCCCCGAACGAGTACGACAACCCGTTCGCGGAGATGCTCGGCCGCTGACGTGACGGTGCGGGCGGCCCCGGTCGCCCGCACCCCACCACCTCAACCCGGAGACAACACATGACCACCACCACGGCATCCCCGGCGACCCGCGGATCGGCACTCGCCGACCGCCTGCGCCAGCCGTCGTTCTGGGTCGAGTGGGCGTCCGTGATCGGACTCGTCGTCCTCGTGGCGATCTTCACGGCCCTCGACCCGCGGTTCCTCAGCTCGGGCAACATCAAGGCGATGCTGCTGGCCTCGGCGATCCTCACGATCCTGGCCGTCGGCCAGTCCTTCGTCATCCTGACCGCCGGCATCGACCTCTCGATCGCCTCCACGATGACGTTCGCCGCCGTCACCTTCGGCATGGCCATGACGAGCGGCAAGGGCCTCGCCCTGTCGTGCCTCGTCGCCGTGGCCGCCGGCGCGGCCGTCGGCCTGGTGAACGGCTTCCTCATCGCCAAGGGCGGCATCACCGACTTCATCGTCACGCTCGGCGCGCTCTCGGCGGCCTCCGGACTCGCGCTGATCCTCTCCGACGGGCGCCCGATCACCGTGATCAGCGCGCCGCTGTTCAAGCTGTCGGCCGGCGGCTTCGGGATGATCCCGTACACGTTCCTCATCGCGATCGCGGTGGCCGTGCTGGCCCACCTCGTGCTGTTCTCGACGCCGTTCGGCACGCACGTCCTGGCGACCGGCGGATCGGTCGACGCGGCGCAGGCGACCGGCGTGCGCACGGCCCGGATCAAGATGGCCGTCTACCTGATCGCCGGCGTCCTGGCCGGACTCGCGGCGATCCTGCTGGTGGCCCGCGTCGGCTCGGCCGAGCCCGCCGCGAACACCACGTTCCTGCTGAACTCGGTGGCCGCGGTCGTCCTCGGCGGCGTCAGCCTGTTCGGCGGCAAGGGCTCCATCAAGGGCCCGGTCTTCGGTGCGCTGCTGCTGACCGCCCTGGCCAACGGCCTCACGCTGCTCGGCGTCTCCCAGTTCTACCAACCGCTCGCCGTCGGCATCGTCGTCGTCGGCGCGGCCTTCCTCACGAGGTTCGAGAAATGACGACCCACAGCACCGAACAGCAGGCGCGCCCGATGGGCGACGTGCTGCTCGAGGTCGACGGACTCTCGCTGTCCTTCGGCTCCGTCCGCGCGCTGGCCGACGTCTCGGTCCAGGTGCGTGCCGGCGAGATCACCGCGCTCGTGGGGGACAACGGCGCCGGGAAGTCGACCCTCGTCCGGGTCGTCGCCGGCGTCCACACCGCCGACGAGGGCACGATCCGGTTCGACGGCCAGACCGTCGCGTTCCACGCGCCTGACCAGGCGCGCGACGCCGGGATCGAGACCGTGCACCAGAACCTCGCGCTCGTCGAGGACCTCACGGTGTGGCAGAACCTCTACCTCAACCGCGAGATCACCGGCGGCGTCGGCCCGTTCAGCTACCTGAAGAAGCGCACGATGCGCGCGGGCGCCCAGGAGATGGTGTCCAAGCTCGCCGTCAACGTGCCCGCCGTGACCTCCACCGTCCGGCGCCTGTCGGGCGGCCAGCGCCAGGCCGTGGCGATCTGCCGCGCGGCCGGCTTCAGCTCCAAGCTGGTCATCATGGACGAGCCCACCGCGGCGCTCGGCGTCCAGGAGACCGCGCGCGTCGAGGAGCTCATCCTGCGCCTGCGCGACGAGGGCCACGCGGTCCTGCTCATCAGCCACAACTTCGACCAGGTCATGCGCCTGTCCGACCAGGTCTGGGTCATGCGCGCCGGACGGTGCGTCGCCGGACGCCGGACCGCCGAGACCAGCGGCGAGGAGATCGTCGGCCTCATCACGGGCGCGATCGCCGGATGACCACCACCCACCCCAAGGAGACCCCCACCGTGGACCAGCGCAACCCCATCGGCGTGCACGCCCTCGTCTGGGTCGGCGGCACCCGCCCCGACGAGATCGCCCAGGCCGTGCAGCGCACCAAGGACGCCGGCTTCGACCTGCTCGAGCTGTCGCTGCACGAGATGGAGACCCTCGACCTCGAGGGCACCCGCGCGGCCGCCGAGGAGGCGGGGCTCGCGCTCGCCTGCTCGCGTGGCCTGGCGTTCGACGCCGACGTCTCGAGCGACGACCCCGAGGTCGTCGCGCGCGGCGAGAAGATCCTGCACCAGTCCCTCGACGTCGTGTCGGGCCTGGGCAGCACGATCCTGACCGGCGCCCTCTACAGCGCCCTCGGCAAGTACGGCCGTCCCCTGAGCGACGCGGGCCGCGCCAACGTCGTGTCGGTCCTGCGCAGCCTCGCGCAGGAGGCCGCGGGTCGCGGCGTGAGCCTCGGTCTGGAGATCTGCAACCGCTACGAGACGAACGTCGTCAACACGGCGCGGGACGCGCTGCGCCTCGCCGACGACATCGGCGAGGACAACGTCTTCATCCACCTCGACACGTACCACATGAACATCGAGGAGTCGGACTTCGTGACGCCCGTCCTCGACGTCGCCGACCGCCTCGGCTACGTGCACATCGGCGAGAACCACCGCGGCTACCTCGGCTCGGGCTCGATCGACTTCCCGGCGTTCTTCCACGCGCTGTCGCGGGTGGGCTTCACGGGCCCGATCACGTTCGAGAGCTTCTCCTCGGCCGTCGTCAGCCCGACGCTGTCGAACGACCTCGCGGTGTGGCGCTCGCTGTGGACCGACGGCGACGACCTCGCCCGCCGGGCCCGCGGCTTCATCGACACGCACCTCGCCGCGTCCGCCTCGATCGACGCGTGACGGCACGGGCATGAGCCGTCGGTGCGTCCTGGGCCTCGACCTCGGGACGAGCGGCGTCAAAGCCGTCCTCGTGGCGACCGACGGCTCGGTCCTGGCCCGCGCGGACCGCGGCTACGCCGTCGCGTCGCCGCACCCGCGCTGGGCCGAGACCGACCCGGCGCAGTGGGAGGCGGCGGCGCGTGACGCCGTGGCCTCCGTCCTGGCCGACGTCGACGCCGACGTCGTCGCGATCGGCCTCGACGGGCAGATGCACGGCACCGTCCTCGTCGACGCCTCCGGCGAGCCGGTGCGACCCGCGGTCCTGTGGCCCGACGGCCGCGCGGGCGACGAGCTGGCGCGCTGGCAGGCCCTGGCGCCCGAGCGGCTGCGCGCCCTGGCGAACCCGCTGGCGCCGGGCATGACCGGCCCGGTGCTGGCCTGGCTCACCCGTCACGAACCCGACGTCGTCGCGCGCGCCCACCGGGTGCTGCTGCCGAAGGACTGGCTGCGCACGCGGCTCGTCCCGGGCGCGCTCGTCACCGACCACTCCGACGCCTCGGCGACGCTGCTGTGGGACCTCGAGCGCGACGAGTGGAGCCGGGACGTCCTCGCGGCCACCGGCATCCGGGCGGACCTGCTGCCCGAGGTCGTGCCGTCGGACGAGGTCGTCGGCACGCTCGACGCGACCGAGGCGGCTGCCTGGGGCCTGCCCGCGGGCATCCCCGTGGTCGCGGGGTGCGCCGACGCCGCCGCGACGCTCGTGGGCTCCTCCTCCGCGCCGGGGCGCCTCGTCGTGACCGTCGGCTCGGGCGCCCAGGTCGTGCTGCCGGGGATCACGCCGACGTTCGACGGGCCGATCACGCACCACACCTATCGGGCCGCGAGCGGTGGCGCCTACGCGATGGTCGCCGTCATGAACGCGGGCATCGCGCTGACGCGGGTCGTCAGCCTGCTCGGTGGCTCGTGGGACGACCTCTACCACGACTACGACCGGCAGCGGCCGGTCCCGGGATTCGTGCCCTTCCTCTCGGGTGAGCGGCTGCCGACGGCCGCTGCGCCGAACTCCGGGCGCTGGTTCGGCCTGGGCCTCGAGACCGAGCGCGCCGACCTGTTCGCGGCCGCGCTGGAGGGCCTGTGCTTCACGATCCGCCGCGGCGTCGAGTCGATGCCCGAGCTCGCCGACACGGCGATCGACGTGGCGGGCGGCGGCACCCGGTCGCCCGTGTTCGCCCAGCTGCTCGCCGACGTGCTCGGCCGCGAGCTGTGCCGCGTCGACCTCGAGGACGCGACCGCGGTGGGCGCGGCCCTGCTGGCGTTCCGCGGTGCCGGACTCGACCTGCCCGAGCCACCGCCGCGGCGTGGCGTGGGCGTGCGTCCAGGGGACTCCGGACCCCTGGAACAGCGCTACGCCCGCTTCCTCGACGAGGTCGACCGATGACGGCGCCGTTCGAGCCCGTGCGGTGGGCCGTCGCGGGATGGGGCGCCGGTGGACGCGTCTTCCACGCGCCGATGATCGCCGCCGCCGACGGACTCGACCTGGTGGCGGTCGTCTCGACCAACCCCGACCGGGCCCGCGACGCCAGGTCGGCCGGACTCGAGGCGCTGCCGGACCTCGAGAGCCTGCGCGACGCCGGCGTCGAGGGCGTCACCCTCACGACCCCGGCCGGCACCCATGCCGACCTCGCCGTCGAGGCGCTCGGGCTCGGCCTGCACGTCGTGGTCGACAAGCCCTTCGCGACCACCGCGGAGGACGCCCGCCGCATCGTGGCCGCGGCCTCGCCCGGCACCGTGCTGACCGTCTACCAGAACCGCCGCTGGGACGGCGACTTCCTGACGATCCAAGAGCTCGTGGAGTCCGGCGAGCTGGGCCGCGTCGACCGCCTCGAGTCGCGGATCGAGCGCTTCCGCCCCGAGCTGCCGCGCTGGACGCGGGACCGCGACTCGGTCCACGGCGGAGGCGTCCTGGTCGACCTCGGCCCCCACCTCATCGACCAGGCCGTGCACCTGCTCGGACCCGTGCAGCAGGTCTTCGCCGACCTCGCGGTCCTGGGCGACGACCGGCGCAGCGAGGACGACGCGGTCGTCATGCTGCGGCACGCGAGCGGCAGCCGCTCCACGATCGTCGCGTCGGTGCACGCGGCCGCTGAGGGACCGCGGTTCCGGGTGTCCGGAACCCGGGGCGGGCTGCGCATCGAGGGCTTCGACCCCCAGGAGGCGGACCTCTTCGCGGGGGCGACCCCGACGAGCCTCGGCGAGCGATGGGGGAGCGACGATCCCGCCCGCGCGGCGCACTGGGAGGGCGACGGCCCTGCACGCCGCCCCCTGGCTCGTGGGCGATGGGACACGTTCTACCCATCCGTGGCCGCCGCGGTCCGCACGGGGACACCACCGCCCGTCCCGCCGGCGGACGCCGTGCACGTCGCGGAGATCTTCGACGCGGCCCGACGCAGCGCCGAGGAGGGTCGCTGGATCGACGTGGCGACGGCGATTTCGAATTGACAGGTCGATGGTTGGCGCTGACGCTGGATGGGAAGGCGACGACGTTTCGCCCAGCGGGCCGCACGGCTCGCCCATGGACGCCGCCGCCGGGGACTCCCTCGTCGTGAGCGCGGCAAAGTCGCACTCCCTCGGCTCCTCTGCCGCCGGCTCCGACGCCTCGGCGGCGGTTCCGTGCTCACTCCACGCCGAGGTAGCTCCTGAGGTCGCCGATGATCGCTCGCACGGTGTCGGCCGCACGGGTGCGCGCGTCCTCGAGTGACGAGCCCACCGGGACGACGGCCTCGACGTAGCACTTGAGCTTGGGCTCGGTGCCCGACGGACGGCAGATGACCCGGCTGCCGCCCTCCAGCCCGAGGCGGATGCCGTCCGTGGGCGGCAGGCCCTGATAGCCCTTCGCGAGGTCGTCCACCGTGGTGACCTCGGTCTCCGCGAGCCACGTGGGCGGCTCGGACCGCAGCCGCTCCATCGCCTCGGCGATGATCGCGAGGTCCTCGACCCGCACGGCGAGCTGGCCGGTGGCGTGCCAGCCGTGCTGGCGGTAGATGTCGTCGAGCAGGTCCAGCAGCGTGCGGCCCTCGGCCTGGAGGGTGGACGCCAGCGACATGATCAGCAGCGCCGCCGAGATGCCGTCCTTGTCACGCGCGATGTGCGGTGCCACGCAGTAGCCGAGCGCCTCCTCGTAGCCGTAGACCAGCCCGTCGACCTTGCCGATCCACTTGAAGCCGGTGAGCGTCTGCTGCCACGGCTGGCCGTGCGCGGCGGCCTGGCGCCCCAGCAGGTCGGACGACACGATCGAGGAGGCGTACGTGCCCTCGACGCCCTGGCGCAGCAGCGCCTCGGCCAGCAGCGCGCCGACCTGGTCGCCGGTGAGCATCCGGTGGCCGCCGACGGTGCGGACTCCCACGGCGCACCGGTCGGCGTCGGGGTCGTTCGCGATGACGATGTCGGCGTCCAGGTCCTTCGCCAGTGCGAGGGCCAGGTCCATCGCGCCGGGCTCCTCGGGGTTCGGGAAGGCGACGGTGGGGAAGGCAGGGTCGGGGTCGGCCTGGGCCTCGACCACGTGGGGCGCGGGGAAGCCGGCGCGCTCGGCGGCATGGGTCAGCAGCTGGCCGCCCACCCCGTGCATCGGCGTGTACGCCACCGTCAGCTCGCGCGGGCCCGGCGGCACGAGGTCGGCGACGGCGTCGAGGTACGCCTCGGCCACGTCGGTGCCCAGGACCGTGTAGTCGGTGTCGCGCGCCAGTTCGTCGACCCGGCCGACGGCGTCGATCTGCGCCGCGATGTCGGCGTCCGCGGGCGGCACGATCTGGCTCGTGTCCGCGAGGTACACCTTGTAGCCGTTGTCGCGGGGCGGGTTGTGCGACGCGGTGACCATGACGCCGGCGGAGGCGCTCAGGTGACCGATCGCGAACGCCAGCACGGGCGTGGGCAGGTGCTCGGGCAGCAGCATGGCACGCACGCCGGCGGCCTGCATGATCTCGGCGGTGTCGCGGGCGAAGACGTCGGAGTTCGTGCGGGCGTCGTAGCCGATCACCACGCTGGGATGGGGGTCCTCGGAGAGCAGGTGGCGGGCGAGTCCGGCGGCGGCACGCGCCACGGTCACGCGGTTCATCCGCATGGGGCCGGCGCCCAGCTCGCCGCGCAGTCCGGCCGTGCCGAACTGCAGGCGGCCGGCGAAGCGGGCCGCGATCTCGGCCTCGTCTCCGGCGTCGATCAGGGCGGTCAGCTCGTTCCGGGTCTGTGCATCAGGATCCTGCGAGATCCAGTCCCGGGCAGCAAGGATCGGGTCCATCCGCCCACCGTAGCGGGGGGATGGATCGACGCCCGTCAGGCGGCCTCGGGTCGGTAGCGGTGGTTGCGGCGCCATTGGTCGCGGAGGCGGAACTCGGGCGTGCCGTCGTGACCGAACCGGATGGCGATGTGGGCGTCGTGGACGCGGTGGTGGTGATGCGCGCAGAGCAGTACCCCTGATGTGAGGTCGGTGGGTCCGCCGTGGCTCCACGGGATGACGTGGTGGGCTTCGGTCCAGCCGGGTGGTCGGTCGCAGTCGGGGAACGCGCAGCCCTGGTCGCGTTGGGCGAGCGCGATGCGTTGGGCGGCGGTGTGGTGGCGTTTGGCGCGGCCTTCGTCGAGGACCTGGGACTGGCCGTTCATCACGACTGGGAGGATGCCGGCGTTGCAGGACAGCTTCCTCAACTGTCCCGCCGAGACCGGTGTTCCGAGTTCGGTGACGCCGGCGCGGTCGGTCTGGCCTCGGAGGGTCTGCTCGTCGACGGTGACCACGAGGGTGGCGGCGACGCCGCCGTGGTTGCCGTAGCCGTCACGCGGCAGGTGGCGGACGATCTCGGCGAATGCCTCGCCCGCCTTCTCCTGCGGCTTCAGCTCAGCGCTCTCGGCAGCCGAGGCGCGCGGGGCGGTCTTGGACTCCACGACGGCACGCAGCATGTCGGCGGTGAGGGCGTCGGTCTTGCCGCCGAACGGCACCAGCCCGGTGGTCTGGTCGGGACGGCCGATCCAGAACTCACGCTGCTGCCGCTGGGCGGCTTCCTCGCGGGTGAGCTGGTCGTTCTCGATCCGATCGGCCCGGGCGACGTCAACGACCTCGATCGCGCGGCGGGCCTTGCGACGCAGCTGGTCAGCGGTCATCACCCGCGCCGCCGCGACCATGTCGGCCTCCACGAGGTCACGCTGCTCGGTCGTCAGGTTGGTCGGGAGCGTTTCGAGCGCGTCGGTGACGATCGCGGCCTTGGTGGTGGACATGCCCGGTTCGGCCAGCGCCTCACGCACCCGCGGGGCGGCCTCGATCCGGTTCGCCAGGCGGATCTCCCGCGCGGCCTCGCGCCGCGTCACCCCAGACCCGGTCGCCACCAGCGCGGTCAGGCTCGCGGCATCGGTCGCGCGGTGGGCGTCGCTCCGGTCGGCAGCGGCCACCAGCGCGAGGTGCAGTGCGTCAGCCTCGCGACGCATGGCCTGCACCGCCGCCACCTCAGCAGCGAGCTGCTCGGACGACAAGGCGGACAGGTCGCGCGAGCGCGCGTCGGCGAGGAACCGCTGCCCCGACCTGAGCCCACCGACGACGTCCACCAGATCCCCCCGAACCCCTCCGAACCGATGTTCGAAGCCTACCGCATTGGGCCATGTGCAGTGGGCCCTGAGGAGCGCCGTTTCGGGATGTGGGACGGATCCGGATCAGACGCGGGGGAGCAGGTCGGCGAGCAGTGCGCCCATGCGCGTGGCGGCGGACTTGCCGGCCTCGAGGACCTCCTCGTGGTTGAGCGGCTCGTCCGAGATGCCGGCGGCGAGGTTCGTGACCAGCGAGATGCCGAGCACCTCCATGCCGGCCTCGCGCGCGGCGATCGCCTCGAGCGTGGTGGACATGCCCACGAGGTCGCCGCCCATGACACCGGCCATCCTCACCTCGGCCGGCGTCTCGTAATGAGGACCGGGGAACTGCACGTAGACGCCCTCGTCGATCGACGGGTCGACCTCGCGCACGAGGTCGCGCAGGCGCTGCGCGTACAGGTCGGTGAGGTCGACGAAGTTCGCGCCGACGATCGGCGACGTGGCCGTGAGGTTGATGTGGTCGCGGATGAGCACGGGGGTGCCGGGGGTCCACGCCGGGTTGAGGCCGCCGCAGCCGTTCGTCAGCACCATCGTGCGCACGCCGGCGGCCGCCGCGGTGCGAACGCCGTGCACGACGGCCTCGACGCCCTTGCCCTCGTAGTAGTGGGTGCGGCCGAGGAAGACCAGGGCGCGCAGGTCGCCCACGCGGACCGAGCGGATCGTGCCGCCGTGACCGGCGACGGCCGGCTTGCTGAAGCCGGGCAGCTCCTCGGTGGGGACCTCGTACTCGGGCTCGCCGAGCGCGTCGGCGGCAGGCAGCCAGCCCGACCCCATCACGAGAGCGACGTCGTGGTCGCCGCCTCCGGTGCGGTCACGCAGGGCGTCGGCGGCTTCGCGGGCGAGGTCGTAGGCGTTCACCCGAGTCACCCTACCGACGGCGTTCGGGCGCAGGAGACGCCCGACGATGACGAAATGGTTGCGATTCGGCGGCCGCTCGCGCGCTGCGCCGCGGAGGGCGCCCGCGGGGGAGGGCGCGTACTCTACGGACGTGCCGAAGATCATCGGGGACTCCCTGGAGGAGCACCGGGCGACGATGCGTCGCCGGGTCTTCGATGCCCTCGTCGAGCTGCTGCGCGAGCGCCCGTTCGACCTCATCACGATGGCCGACCTGGCCACGCACGCCGGGGTGGGCCGGTCCTCGCTGTACAACCACTTCAAGGACAAGGAGGCCGTCGTCGTCGCCTTCGCGACGGACGAGACCTCGCGCTACCTCGAACAGCTGAACGCCTCTCTCGCCGACCGGACCACGCCGACCGAGCGCCTCGAGACCTACGTGCGGCACCACGTGGACACGTCGAAGGACTTCCACATCGGCCTGGGCCCCGAGCTGCGCGCGATGCTGTCGCCGGAGTCCGTCACCGCGATGCGCGAGCACGTCGTCGCGGTCGAGCAGGTGCTGCGGCAGATCCTGATCGACGGCGTCGCCTCCGGCGAGTTCACGGTGGACGACGTCGACGCCACCGTCTCGCTGCTGCACGCGACCCTCTCGGCCCGCCACGCCTCGGCCGACACGACGACCCGCTTCGTCCTCGCCGCCGTCTCCCCCTCCTGACCCGCAACTGCACCGCCGCCTCCCTGTTCGCGAGTGGCGCAAAGCGGCCCGCCACTCGAGGAGTGGCGGGCGTTTTCGCGCCACTCGCGACCCGGGCTTGCGCCAGTCGGCGTCCCGAGGAGTGGTGCGGAGGCGGCGACGAGGCGCGCCCCGGAACGCCACGGCCCCCGTCACCGAGGTGACGGGGGCCGTGGCCGGAGGAGCTCAGGTCACTTGGCGACCTTGAGGGATCCCGCCTTCACGTAGCCGCGCTTCGTGTAGTTGGCGTTGCCGTAGTAGGCCACGCGGACGACCCACGTGCCCTTGGCCAGCTTCGGCAGCTTCACCGTGCGCTTGCCCGCGGACAGGTTGGCGGTGACGTACTTGCTCCTCTTGCCCTGGGTGAGCTTGATCTTCACCTTGCCGGTGGGCGCGGCGGCGCCCGAGGCGCCCTTGACGGAGACGACCGCGAGACCCTTCTTCTTCGAGGTCGGCTTGCGGGTGACCTTCACGCGGCCCTTCGAGGCGGCGGTCTTGGCGACCTTCACCGTCACGGCGGTGGCGGCCGGGGCCGTGACCGCCGTGTCCGAGGGGGCGAACGTCACGCGGTACGACTTCGTGCCGACGGCGTGGCGCTTCGAGATCGCGAACGAGGCGGTGCCGCGCGCGGCGACCGTCTTGGTGCCGAGGCCGGCGACCGTGACCGAGCCGGCGGTCGGCGAGGTCACGCCGACCGTGCCGCCCTTGCCGTACTTCGTCGACAGGCTCTTGACGGTGACGGCCGGGGCGACCGCCTTCTCCTTCAGCACGCCCAGCGGGGTCTCGGTGTCCTGGCTGGTGGTGGAGTGCGTGTGCGCACGCCACGTGTAGACCGAGTAGCTGGTGCCCGGCGTGACCTGGTCGAGGTCGAGGTTCAGCGTGGCGTCCCACGTGCCGGCCGGGCCGGAGATGGACGGGGTCGGCGGGAAGCAGAACTTGGCCGCGACGCCCACGAAGTTCGCGGTGCCGGTCGGCGACGAGACGTCGGGCAGTTCGCCGGACGGCGCGACGCCCACGTAGATGCCGGCGTCACCGGTGTTGGTGAGGCACGTGAAGCCGGTGCCCGAGACCTTCACGGTGGCGCCCGCACGGGAGTCGACCGTCACGCGGGGACGCGGGGCGGTGGCGGTGAACGGCGAGGCGGGCTTGCGGGGATCGCCGCTGGCCGAGCCCGACAGGAAGAAGTGCGCGCGCAGGCCCGAGTCCAGCGCCCGCAGGAAGTCGGGGTGGAACGAGCCGCCGTCGGTGGGACGGCCGGCGGGCAGGCCCAGGTCGAGCGCCTCGGCCGAGCCGGGCTGGAGGACGCCGAGGAAGTCGGGCGTCTCGGTCAGGGAGGCGACGGAGCCGTCGGTGCTCCAGTCCGACGCGGTCGCGTCGAACTCCACCACGGTGACGTCGTCGGTGCTGCCGGTGGTGGTGGTCGCGGTCGGCACGTTCCACGCGACGTCGGCGGTGATCTTGCCCTCGCCGGCCGCGTTCACCGTGACGGTGGGATCGGCGATGGTCAGCGAGTACTGCAGCGTGCCCGGAGCCGTGGTGCCGGTGATGAAGGAGCCGGTGATGGAGCCCTCGTAGGCCACCGACGTGGCGCCGTTGCCGGAGTCGAACGTGCCGACGCCGCCGCCGAAGGTCGTGACCTTCGTGGTGGGGTCGATCGTCGCGCCGTCGGCGGCCTCGAGCGTGGTGAAGGGCGAGAACGCGGGGTTCGGCGTGAAGTGCGCCGCGAACTGGTCGGAGATCTTCCACTGCAGCGTGGGGGCGACGACGTCGTCGGCCGCCTGTGCGGTGGTGGGGGTCAGGGCGAGGACGCCCGCGGACAGGGCCGCGGCGGTCGTCCCGGCGAGCAGGCGACGCCCGCGAACCAGGGTCTGGGGAGACATGCAGATCCTTTCGGAAAAGAAGTCGCCGACCCGGCGACCTCGGTAGGTAAGGCACACCTTATACTCGGCGAGTAAGGGTGCCCTGACCGGGTCCGCATCCTGACCGAATCCCGACGGGAGTCTCCGTGATCGACCACGCCCACCGCTCGATGCCCGTGCGTGTCCTCGTCCTGCTGATGGTGGCCGCGCTGGCTGCTCTCGCGGTGCCGAACGTCCGTGCGGATGCTGCACCGGCTGGAACAAAAGTCACCGGCGGCACCATCTCGTGGGGCCTCAAGGCCTCGTTCCGGTCGTACCTCACCGGTCCGATCGCCGGCGGCAAGGTCACGCCGGCCGCGCCGGCCACCGACGACGGCACCCGGACCACGTTCCCGCAGGCGTCGGGGGAGTGGAGCGAGTCGTCCACCGTCGCGGCCCGCGGCTCGGTGAACTTCACGGGTCACCACGGCGCTCTCGACCTGACGCTGGCGGACCCGCGGCTCGAGGTCAGCGGGACCAGCGGTCGCCTCGTCCTCGACGTCACCGACGCGTCGGGCACCACGAGCGGCGTGCACTTCGCCGACGTCGCGCTGGACGGTCGCGTCGACTGGAGCGGCACCACAGTCACGATCGACAAGGCGCCGGTCACGCTGACGGCCGCGGGAGCCGGGTTCATGGGCGGCTCCTACAGCGCGGGTCAGGAGGTCGACCCGCTCGACGCGAGCCTGCAGGTCGAGACGCCCGCCACGGAGCCGACCACCGAGCCGACGACCGAGCCCACGACGGAGCCGACGACGGAGCCGACGACCGAGCCGACCACGGAGCCGACGACCGACCCGTCGCAGATCACGGGCGGCTCGATCTCCTGGGGCCTGAAGACCTCGTTCCGCACGTACATCCGCGGCCCGATCGCAGGCGGCAGGATCACGACGACCGCTCCGGCCGCCGACAACGGCACCCGCACCACCTTCGCCCGCGCGAAGGGCACGTGGTCGGACAAGGCCGCCGACGTGCGCGCCTCGGGCGGCGTGAACTTCACCGGGCACCACGGTGAGCTCAACCTGACGATCTCGTCGCCGCGGGTCGTCCTCAACGCCTCGGGCGCGCGCCTGCTCGTCGACGCGAGGACCAGCGACGGCCGCACCCACTCGGGCCTGGCCGTCGCCACCCTCGACCTGTCCGGCCGCATCAGCGCGGGCAGCGGCAAGGTGACGATCGCGAACGCTCCGGCCACGCTCACCTCGGCGGGCACCGCGCTGTTCTCCTACAGCGGCAGCGCCATGTACCCCGCGGGCACCGAGCTCGACCCCGTCAGCGCGACCCTCTCCGTCGAGGGTGCGGTCGTGCCCACGACGCCCCCGGCCACGAAGCCCACGCCGAAGCCGACGACGAAGCCCACGAAGACGCCGAAGGACCCGAAGCCGGCGAAGTCCTCGACCACCACCGGCCGCGCCGGTGACCTGACGTGGGGCGTCAAGGCCAGCTTCCGGTCGTACATCACCGGCCCGATCGCGCAGGGATCCGTCAGCGTCTCCGGCGGCGCCACCGCCGTGTCGGGCGGCTACCGCTTCGGCCAGAGCACCACGTCGGCCACGCCGCCCAGCGCGCAGGGGACCACCGGCTACCGCGGCACCGTCCGCTTCCACGGGCATCACGGCCAGCTCGACATGTCCCTCACCGCGCCCTCGGTGCGCGTGACCTCGGCGACGACGGCCACGCTCTCGGCCCAGGTCACGGGCCGCGGGCGCATCGACGTCGCCGTCATCGACCTCGGCCGCGCCTCGCGGTCGACCGACACGGGCTGGGCGCAGTACGCGAACGCGCCCGCCGCGCTGACGTCGGCCGGCGCCGGGATGTTCTCCTACAACGGCAACGCCTTCTACCCGGCCGGCACGGTCGTCGACCCCGTCACGTTCTCGGTCGGCTCCACGGCCGCCGCCGGCTCGGGCTCGGGCGCCACGTCCGTCGCCGGCTCGACGACGCCGACGACGGCGTGGACCCCGCCGACCGCCCCGCCCGCGACGACCGGCCTCGTGCTCGAGCAGGACGAGGTCAAGGCGGGCGACGAGGTCACCGCCTCGGGCACGGGCTTCCTGCCGAACGAGTCCGGCATCCGCGTCGTGCTCTACTCGACCCCGCTGGTCCTGGCCGAGAACGTCACGGCCGACGCGACCGGCCGTGCCACGTGGAAGGGCGCCATCCCGCCCACGATCGCGCCCGGCGAGCACACGCTCACGTTCCAGGGATCGGTCGACCGGGGTGTCGTCATCGACGTCGCCGCCGCCGACGCGATCGTCGGCTGCGAGCTGAGCGACGCCCGCCTCGACTGGGGCTTCAAGGAGTCGTTCCGCGCCTACGTCTCCGGCTCGATCGCCAACGGCGACTGGACCACCACGGGCAACGCGGGCTACGAGACCCCGCAGTTCTCCTGGTCGCAGGGCACGGGCGTGCTCGACGAGGAGTCGGGTGCCGGCGAGCTCTCCTTCGAGGGCGGCGTCGAGTTCACGGGCCACGACGGCGCCCTCGACACGACGATCGCGAACCCCGTCGTGACGATCGTCGACGAGAGCAAGGCCACGCTCGCGGTGGACTACACCGGCGGCACGATGGACGCCGCGATGGCCGGCAAGGACGACCGCCGCACGATCGCGGCCGTGCCGTTCGCGGATCTCGACCTGAGCGCGGGCACGGTCTCGAAGGAGGGTCAGACGGTCACCATCTCCGACGTCCCGACCACCCTGACCAGCGCCGGCAGCGCCGCGTTCCCCAACTACGAGACCGGTGCCGCGCTCGACCCCGTGACGCTCACCTACGCAGTGGCCAGCGACTGCGCGGCGCCCGCCGCCGCGCCCGCGGCGAGTGCCGACGATGCCGCCGCCGTGGTGCTCGACCCGATCACGCCCACCGAGGCCACCACGTGGCTGCCGTGGCTCGCGGGCACGGTGCTGGCGGTGCTCGTCTCCATCGGCGGCACGGTGCTCGTCATGCGCCGCCGGACGTCCGGGGTCGACGCATGAGGCGGCCCGCCCGCGGCGCCGCCGCGCTGCTGACCGCCCTGTGCCTGACCCTCCTGGCCGCGTGCGGCTCCGGCAGCGAGGGCAGCGACCCCGGCTCCGGCGCCGACCTGCCGCCCCTGTCCGAGCTCGAGGCCTCGCAGGCCCCGAAGGAGATCACCGGACCCAGCACGGCGAAGCTCACCGACCGCCACATCGAGCCGGTCGACGTCGACGAGCAGGCCAGCCTGCCCGCCACGGTCGTCTCGCACGTGCGCTCGGGCGACACGAAGGTCACCGTCACCGACACCTCGCGCATCGTCGCGTTCGACATGTCCGGCTCGATCGCGGCGTCGCTGTGGGGCCTGGGCCTGGGCGACCGCCTCGTCGCGCGTGGCGTGTCCACCGACTTCCCGGGCGCCGAGGACCTGCCGCTCATCACGTCGGAGGGCCACGCCGTGAACGCCGAGGCCGTCATGGCGCAGAAGCCCACGGTGATCATCACCGACGGCTCGATGGGCCCGCGCGACGTGGTCGAGCAGCTCGCCGACACCGGCGTGCCCGTCGTCTTCCTGGACAACGACTCGAGCTTCGAGGGAGCCGCCCAGCTCGCCCGCGACGTGGGCGCCGCGGTCGGCCTGCCGAAGTCCGGCGAGGCGCTGGCCGAGCGCATCACCTCCGATGTCGCGGCCGCGCAGGCCGAGGTGAAGCGGTTCGTCCCGGAGCGGGAGTCCGACCGGCTCCGGATGGTCTTCCTCTACCTGCGCGGCAACTCCGGCGTGTACTACCTGTTCGCCGACGACTCGGGTGTGGGCGACCTCGTCGAGTCGCTCGGCGGCGTCAACGTGGCGCGCGAGATGGGCTGGAAGGGCATGCAGCCGCTCACCGACGAGGCGCTCGTGAAGGCCAAGCCCGACCTCATCATGGTGATGACGCACGGCCTGGAGTCCACCGGTGGGGTCGACGGCCTGCTCGCCGAGAAGCCCGCGATCGCGCTGACGCCCGCGGGCCAGTCGAAGCGCTTCGTCGACATGTCCGACGGCGACGTCCTGTCGTTCGGCCCGCGCTCCGCCGGTGTCGTCGAGGCGCTCGCCCGGGCGATCTACGTGCCGGAGGCGGACCAGTGATCCGGGCGTGGTGAGCACCGGCCGGCGGACCCTGGTCCTGGCCGGGTTCGCCGTCCTCCTCGTGGTCGGCACGTTCGTCTCGGCCTCGGTCGGCCAGCTGCCCGTCGGGCCGCGCGACGTGGCCGGGGCGATGCTGCACGGCATCGGGATCGACACCTCGTGGCGTCCCGACGACACGATCATCGAGCAGACGCTCCTGCAGATTCGCTTCCCGCGCGTGGCGATGAGCATCCTCGTGGGTGCCACGCTGGCCGTCGCGGGCGCCGTCATGCAGGCGATCTTCGGCAACCCGCTGGCCGAGCCCGGCGTCGTCGGGGTCTCGGCCGGTGCCGCCCTCGGCGCGTCCATCGCGATCGCGTTCGGCATCACCGCCTTCGCGGGCTGGGGCGTCGCGGTCCTCGCGTTCGTCGGCGGCTTCGCGGCCACGGTCCTCGTCTACGCCACCGCGCGCGTGGGCGGCCGCACCGAGGTCGTCACCCTGCTGCTCACCGGCATCGCCGTGAACGCGTTCGCGGGGGCGGGCCTGGCGCTCGTGATGTTCGCGTCCGACACCGGCTCGCGCGAGCAGATCGTCTTCTGGCAGCTCGGCTCGATGAACGGCTCGCGCTGGAGCGAGGTCCTCATCGTCGCCGCCGTGGGCCTCCCGGCCTGTGTCGTCGCCTGCCTGCTCGCGCGTCGCTACGACCTGCTGTCGCTGGGGGAGCGCACCGCGGCCCACCTCGGCCTGCGGGTGGAGCGGCTGCGCATCGGCTCGATCCTGCTGGTGGCGCTGCTCACCGGCGTGGCCGTGGCGTTCGCCGGCATCATCTCGTTCGTCGGCCTCGTGGTGCCGCACCTCGTGCGCATGCTGCTGGGGCCGTCGCACCGCACCCTGCTGCTCGCCAGCGTGATCGGCGGCGCCGCCCTGCTGGTGTGGGCCGACCTGCTCGCCCGCACCCTCGTGTCCGGGTCCGACCTCCCGATCGGTCTGCTGACGTCGCTCATCGGTGGTCCGTTCTTCTTCTACCTGGTGCGCGCCACGCGCTCGAAGGCCGGAGGCTGGGCATGACGGCGGCGTACGAGGTCCGGGACCTGGTCTGCCGGCTCGGCGGGCGTGCCATCGTCCGCGGGGTCGACCTCGACGTCCGGCACGGCGAGGTGCTGGCGCTCGTCGGCCCGAACGGCGCCGGCAAGTCCACGTTGCTCGGCGCGCTGACGGGCGACGTGCCCATCGCCGAGGGGGAGGTGCGCCTCGACGGCCGTCCGCTGGGCGACTGGTCCGCCGGCGACCTCGCCCGCACCCGTGCGGTGCTGCTGCAGGCCAACCAGGTCAGCTTCCCGTTCACGGTCCGCGAGGTCGTCGAGATGGGCCGCAACCCGTGGACCGGACACGCCTCGGCCGCGGACGACGACGCGGCCATCGCCGAGGCCATCGACCGCAGCGACGTCGCCCACCTCCTCGACCGGCCGTTCACGGCGCTCTCGGGTGGCGAGAAGGCGCGGGCGTCGCTCGCGCGCGTGCTGGCCCAGCGCACCGACGTGGTGCTGCTCGACGAGCCCACCGCCGCGCTCGACCTGCGCCACCAGGAGGAGGTCATGGTCGTCGCCCGCGACCTGGCCGCCACCGGCCGTGCCGTCGTCGTCGTGCTGCACGACCTCTCGCTGGCCGCGGCCCGCGCCGACCGCATCGCGATGGTGCACGACGGCCGCATCGTCAGCGTCGGCACACCGGCCGAGGTGCTGACCCCCGAGCGGGTCGAGGAGGTCTACGGGATCGGCGTGCACGTGCTGCCGGCGCCCGACGGCCACCTGATCGTCGTCCCACATCGTGGTCTTTCAGACACTGTGTCACCTTGATCTGACAACGTGTCATATCATTGACCCACCCCCACAGAGAGGCGCGACCATGACCGTGCTGCCGACCGAGACCGGACTGTCCGTCCAGATGCGCGACGGCTCCCAGGCCGAGCACAAGGACGCCGAGGGCTCGAGCTTCATGTCCTGCCTGCTCGACGGCCAGGTGAACGAGACCGGCTACACCGAGTACCTGGCGATGCTGCGACCGATCTACGCCGCGCTCGAGTCCGTGGGTGCGCGCCTGGCCGACGACCCGATCGCCGGCGCCGTGATCGACCCGGCGATCAACCGCCTCGACGCGATCGACCGGGACCTCGCGTACTGGTCCGGCGGCGCGGGCGTGCCGCCGGTGCAGAGTGCCGCCGTCGACCGCTACGTCGCGCGCATCGAGGCCTCGGCCGCCGATCCCGCACTGTTCGTCGCGCACCACTACACGCGCTACCTCGGCGACCTGTCGGGTGGCCAGGCCATCGGCCGGATCCTGGCGCGCACCTTCGAGCTGCCCGAGGGCCAGGGCATCGCGTTCTACCAGTTCGACGCCGTGCCGAAGCCCAAGCCGTACAAGGACGCGTACCGTGCCCGTCTCGACTCCCTCCCGCTGACCCCGCGCGACCAGCAGCGCGTCGTCGACGAGGTCAAGGTGGTCTTCGGCCTCAACGGCGCCCTGTTCGAGGAGCTGTCCACGCAGCTCCCGCGCTTCGCCCGCTGAGACCCTCGCCGCGGGCGGTGACGCCCACATGCGGGACAATCGGGTCATGACCCATGTCGTGATCATCGGTGGCGGACCCGGCGGCTACGAGGCGGCGCTGGTCGCCCGGCGACTGGGCGCCGAGGTCACGCTCGTCGAGCGCGACGGGCTCGGCGGCTCCACGGTCCTCACCGACTGCGTGCCCAGCAAGACGCTCATCGCCACGTCCGACCTGCTGCACGAGGTCAGCCGCTCGGCCGAGCTGGGCGTCGAGGTCCCGAAGGCGCCGCGCGCCGACCTGGCCGCGGTCAACGACCGTGTCCTGCGGCTCGCGTCGGCGCAGTCCGACGACATCGCCGAGCGCGTCGTCTCGGCCGGCGTCACCGTGCTCTCGGGCATCGCTCGCATCGCCGACGCGCGCACGGTCATCGCGCAGACGCCCGACGGCGAGGTGCGGCTGGCGGCCGACGGCATCCTCATCGCCACCGGTGCGCACCCGCGGGTCAGCGCCGACGCCCAGCCTGACGGCGAGCGCATCCTCACGTGGGAGCAGGTCTACGCGCTGCGCGAGCTGCCCGAGCACATGATCGTCGTCGGCTCCGGCGTCACCGGCGCGGAGTTCGCCAGCGCCTACAACGGCCTCGGCGCCGAGGTCACGCTCGTGTCCAGCCGCGACCGCGTGCTGCCGGGGGAGGACCCCGACGCGGCGAACCTCATCGAGGACGTCTTCACCCGCCGCGGCATGAATGTGCTCGGGAAGTCCCGCATGGCGTCCACTCGCCGCGAGGGCGACCAGGTCGTGGTGACGCTCACCGACGGGCGCACGGTCACCGGCTCGCACTGCCTGCTGGCCCTCGGCTCGATCCCCAACACGGCCGACCTCGGCCTGGAGGAGGTCGGCATCGACACCGACGCCGGCGGCTTCATCGCGGTCGACAAGGTCTCCCGGACGAACATCCCCGGCGTCTACGCGGCGGGCGACTGCACGGGCGTCTTCATGCTGGCCTCGGTCGCCGCCCAGCAGGGCCGCATCGCGATGGCGCACCTGCTGGGCGACGCCGTGCACCCGCTCGACCTGCGCAAGGTCTCGAGCAACATCTTCACCTCGCCCGAGATCGCCACCGTCGGCGTGGGCCAGCGCGAGATCGACGAGCAGGGCCTGCTGGTCGACACGGCGATCCTGCCGATCGCGGCGAACCCGCGCGCGAAGATGCAGGGCGTGCACGACGGCTTCGTGAAGCTGTACGCCCGCCAGGGCATCGGCGCGCTCATCGGGGGCGTCGTCGTGGGCCCGCGAGCGAGCGAGCTGATCCACACCGTGTCGGTCGCCGTCTCGGCGTCGCTCACCGTCGACCACGTGGCCGACGCGTTCAGCGTCTACCCGTCGATGTCGGGCACGGTCGGCGAGGTCGCGCGGCGGCTGCACCGCCAAGTCTGAAGCAGTACTTGAATTTCGGGTCGTCACGGCTGTAATCACACACGTGTTGTTTCGCAGGTCAGACCGGAACTGCTGGAACGGCCTCGAGATATGTGTTCTGATGCCTGTGCTCCCCAGCAACATGAGCAACAGATGTACAACGCCACAGAATGGACTTCCCCCATGCATTCCTGGCTGACCCGCTGCAGCATCGGTCTGACCACACTCGCCGTCGCCGGCGCTCTCCTGCTGCCTGCCCCCGCGCAGGCCGCGGGCACCGACATCGTCGAGTCGCGCCCGAATGCCTCCGCCTCCACCGAGGAGGCCGCGACGACGGCTCCGGTGTCCGAGGAGGTCGAGGTCGAGCAGACCGCGGTCGAGCCCGACCCCGAGGCCGGTGGAGACGCGGTCGAGCGCACGTCGGTCGACCCCTTCCGGATGGTCGGGGTCACCTGGAGCGCCGACTCCGACGCCAGCGACGTCACCGTGCGCGTGCAGGTGCGCACGGACGGGAAGTGGAGCGACTGGGAGACGCTCGACGTCGAGGACAGCGTCGAGGGCGGCCGCCCCGGCACCTCGCCCCTGTGGACCTCGGCTCCCTCCGACGGCGTCGCCGTCGAGGTGAAGGCCGCCTCGGGCGCCGCGCAGGACGTCAAGGTCACCACGATCGACCCGGGCAAGCCCGAGGTCGTCACGCCCGTCAGCCCGGCGCTGTTCGAGGGCGAGGAGGACGACGTCACCACCGAGAGCGTCGCCGCCGACGGCACGCCCAAGGTCGTGCCGATGCCGTCGATCATCACGCGCGCGCAGTGGAAGGCCGGCGCCGGCACCAGCTGCAGCGCCCCGGTCACGCGCCCCAAGGCACTCGGCGTGGTCATCCACCACACGGCGGGCTCCAACACCTACAGCAAGTCCGAGTCGGCGGGCCTCGTGCGCAGCTACCAGACGTACCACGTCAAGGGCCACGGCTGGTGTGACATCGGCTACAACTTCCTCGTCGACCGCTTCGGCCAGATCTTCGAGGGCCGCAAGGGTGGCATGACCAAGCAGGTCCGCGCCGCGCACTCCGGCGTCGACGCCGTGAACCAGTACGCCACGGGCGTCTCGATGATGGGCCACTTCGACTACGTGAAGCCCAGCGACGCGATGAAGAGCGCCGTCGTGCGGCTGGTCGGCTGGCGCGTGAAGTACTTCGGCGCGAACCCGAAGGGCACCTACTCCGCCGGCGGCAAGAAGTACTCGGTCATCAACGGCCACCGCGACGTGAAGTCCACCGCGTGCCCGGGCAAGTACGGCTACGCCTGGATCGGCGCCGTGGGAGGCCTGCGCGACCGCGTGGCCACCTACATCTCGAAGGCGACCTCGGCGGCGGGCGCACCCACGCCGACCGCCCCGCAGCAGTTCGCGACCCCGAAGAACGTTCGCGTCGCCCCCGCGACGACGGCGGCCACGATCAGCTGGAGCGCCGTCTCGGGTGCCCCCGGCTACCGCGTCATGGTCTCGCCGACGGGCAGCTCGGCCGGTGCGAAGTACTACAACGTCTCGGGCACCAAGGCCGTCGTCTACGGCCTGAACTCGCGCCGGACCTACGTCTTCCGCGTGTCCGTGTGGAACCCGACCGTGAAGCAGCGCGTCAGCCCCTACACGGGCAAGCCCATGCCCACGGCCCGCACCCGCGCGTTCACGGCCCCCACGGGCGTCAAGCTGACCACGCGCACGGCCACCGGCCTGCGGTTCGCCTGGAAGGCGCAGTCGGGCGCTCCGGCCTACCGGATCATGTACTGGGAGTCCGGCAGCAGCAAGAAGCGCTACGTCACGGCCTACAAGAACGCGGTCGCGATCAAGGGCCTCAAGCGCGGCACGATGTACCAGGTGCGCGTCTCGGTGTGGTCGACGCCGACCCGTGAGCGCGTGAGCGCCTACTCCGGCAAGCCGTACGCTGCCGGTGCCACCGTGGGCTACCAGGGCGCCTCGGCGCCCGCCCCGGCGCCGAAGCCGTCCGCGCCCAAGCCCGCCCCCAAGCCGGCGCCCGCGCCGAGCGCGAAGAACGCCGTCACGCCCTCGGCGGGCAAGGTGACGTTCAAGGGCCACGGCTACGGCCACGGCATCGGCATGAGCCAGTACGGCGCCGAGGGCGGCGCCCGCGCCGGCGCGAAGTACGACGCGATCCTGAAGAAGTACTACCCGGGCACGAAGCTCAGCTTCAAGTCCGCCACGATCCGCGTGCAGATCTCGGCCGACACGACGAACTCGGTCCAGGTGAAGCACCAGAGCGGGCTCAAGCTGCGCACGCTGGCGAACAACGCCGTCCAGACGCTGCCGAACAGCGTCAGCGGCCGCACGGTCTCGGACTGGACCATCGACACCTCGCCGAGCAACCGCGGCCTCAACCAAGTCTCGTACAAGTCGGGGTCGAAGTGGTACGCGTTCCGCACCTTCAAGACCGACGCCCAGTTCGAGGGCCCGGCCACGATCCGCCTCGTCATGCCGAACGGCAGCACGCGGGCCTATCGAGGTGCCCTGCGCTCGACGAAGCCGTCGACGACCACGCGTGACACCGTGAACGTCCTGAGTCTCGAGGCCTACACGCGCGGCGTCGTCGCACGCGAGATGCCGTCCAGCTGGAGCATGGAGGCGCTCAAGGCGCAGTCCGTCGCGGCCCGCACGTTCGGCTCGCGCTACCTCGGCTCGTCGCGTCACTACGACATCTGCGACACCGTCTCGTGCCAGGTCTACGGCGGCTACGCCGACGAGACCAAGCGGACGAACGACGCGATCCTGGGCACGAAGGGCAAGATCCTGACCTACCAGGGCGCGCCCGCGCTGACGCAGTTCTCGAGCTCGTCGGGCGGCTTCACCAACCAGGGCTCCACGGCCTACCTCAAGGCCGTCAGCGATCCGTGGGACAACTGGTCGGGCAACAAGAACCACGCCTGGAGCCAGACCGTCACCGCCTCGGCGATCCAGAAGAAGTACCCGAACATCGGCACGCTGAAGTCGATCTCGATCACGAAGCGCAACGGTCACGGCACGCAGGGCGGTCGCGTCGTCTCGCTCACCCTCAAGGGCTCGAAGGCGAACAGGACCATCACCGGCGTCGACGCGCGCTGGGCGTTCGGACTCAAGTCGGACTGGTTCGGCTTCTGAGGGTCGCGGATGGGATGATCGGTCCCATGCGCAGCCCCCGTCTCTGGCTCACGATCGTCTCGGCCGCCCTGGCCAACGCCGTCTCCCTCGGGGTCGCGGCGTGGCTGTTCGACGGCTTCGACCTCACGGTCGGCTGGTGGGTCGCGGCGGTCGCGCTCTTCACGGTGCTGAGCGTCGTGCTGCGCACCCTGGCGCTGCGCATGATGGGCGCGAAGTGGCTGCGCGTCTACACGATCACCGGGGGACTGGCGCTCACCGCGATCGCCCTCGTGCTGACCGACCTGATCGTGCCGGACTCCGGCTTCGAGATCGACGGCTGGGGAACGTGGGTCGTGGTCACGCTCATCGTGTGGGCCACCGGCGTCGCGTTCGGCGAGGTCGACCACCACGCACCGGCGGCCACGCCGGGCCTGTCGCCCGACATCCGCGCCGCGGCGCGCGAGGGCGACCGCCGCGCCTCCTGATCCCGGGTCAGGCCATCGCGAGGAAGAGCTTCTCCAGCTTCTTGGCGTCCACGCTGTCGGGACCCTCCTCGGCGAGGCACTTCTGCAGCCCGGTCGCCACGAGGGCGTAGCCGCCGCGCGCGATCGCCTTGTTGACCGCGGCGAGCTGGGTGAGTGCGTCCTCGCACTCGGCGCCCTCCTCGAGCATCCGGATCACCGACGCGAGGTGACCGTTCGCGCGCTTCAGGCGCGTGGCGATCGCCTTGACCTCGTCAGGCTCGAGCTGCATCGTCGACCTCCTCGTGGTGGACCAGTGCGTCCATCATGCCGGTCAGGCGGCGGCGCGCCTCGGCGGCCACCTCGGCCAGCTCGGGTGACGATCCCAGCTCGGTCATGACGGCCGGGTCGAAGACGTCGACCCGACTGCCGTCGCCGTCCTGCGCCACGACGACGTTGCACGGCAGCAGCGTCGCGATCCGCGGGTCGGTCGCGAGGGCGCGGTGGGCGAGCTCGGGCCTGCACGCACCAAGGATCACGCGGGGCGGGGTCTCGACGCCCAGCCTGGCGATCAGCGTCGCGCGGAGATCGATCTCGGTGAGCACCCCGAAGCCGGCGTCGGCAAGCAGGGAGCGGACGCGCTCGACCGTCTGCTCGTAGGGCGTCGGCACGCGTGTGCCGATGGTGAAGTCCGTCATGTCGCGGCCTCTCGCTTGAACCCCCTGGGGGGATGTGGTTACGCTTCATCGTAACCCCCTGGGGGGATCGAACCAAACCCATGAGAGGACCGACATGACCCACCCCGCCCCCGAGCCCGGCCAGCACGGCCCGGCCGTCCTGAAGGAGCTGTCGCCACTGCACCGTCAGCTGCGCCGGGCGATCCCCGACGTCTACCGAGGCTTCGGCGAGCTGTCGGGCGCCGCCTTCGCCGACGGCGCCATGGATCGCAGGACGAAGGAGCTGATCGCGCTGGCGATCGGCGTCGTCGAAGGGTGCGACGGCTGCATCGCCTCGCACGCGCAGGCGGCCGTCCGGGCCGGTGCGACGCGCCAGGAGGCGGCTGAGGCCATCGGCGTCACCTTCCTCATGCACGGTGGTCCGGCGACGATCCACGGCGCGCGCG
Organism: Aeromicrobium tamlense; assembly: GCF_013408555.1. Taxonomy (NCBI): domain Bacteria; kingdom Bacillati; phylum Actinomycetota; class Actinomycetes; order Propionibacteriales; family Nocardioidaceae; genus Aeromicrobium; species Aeromicrobium tamlense. The sequence goes on along the minus strand of NZ_JACBZN010000001.1, from coordinate 2,417,256 downwards.
CCTACAGCGCGGTGTGCGACTTCGCCGACGCGCTCGAGGCGGGGGAGGCGGCGTCCTGATGTGCCGACCGACGCGATGCCGGACCTGTGGCAAGACCACCTGGGCCGGATGCGGCCAGCACGTCGCCGCGGTCAAGGCGGCGACGCCCCCGGGCCAGTGGTGCGGAGGCCACGACGACCCGAACAACGACGGTTGGCTGCGTCGCATCCTCGGCCGCTGACCCCGGAACGCCACGACGCCCCGGCCCTCGGCCGGGGCGTCGCGATGCGGTGGTGGGGACTCAGGCGTCCTTGATGTCGCAGATGACCGCACCGGCGCCGATGGTCTCGCCGATCGCGGCCGACAGGCCGGTGACGGTGCCCGCCTTGTGCGCGTTGATGGGCTGCTCCATCTTCATCGCCTCGATGACGACGACCAGGTCACCCTCGGCGATCTCCTGGCCCTCCTCGACGGCGAGCTTGACGACGGTGCCCTGCATCGGCGAGGTCAGCGAGTCGCCGCTGGCGGCCGCGCCGGCGGACTTGCCGCCCTTGCGCTTGGCCTTCTTCGCGCCGCCCGCAGCCGCCGCGCTGGCGCCCAGGCCACCCGGCAGGACGACCTCGACGCGCTTGCCGCCGACCTCGACGGTGACGCGCTCGCGCTCGGCGGGCTCGTCGGTGTCGGCCAGCGGGCCGGAGTACGGCTCGAGCTGGTTGTCGTAGTCGGTCTCGATCCACGTCGTGTAGACGTCGAACGAGCCCTCGGAGGCGTTGTACGCCACGTTGTCGAGCACGTCGCGGTGGAACGGGATGACCGTGGGCATGCCCTCGACCACGAACTCGTCCAGCGCGCGGCGCGAGCGCTCGATGGCCTGCTCACGCGTGCGGCCGGTGACGATCAGCTTGGCGACGAGGGAGTCGAACGCGCCGGGGACGGTCTCGCCCTCCTCGTAGCCGCCGTCGAGGCGGACGCCGGGGCCTGACGGGGGAGCCCACTTGGTGAGGGTGCCGGGCGCGGGCAGGAAGCCGCGGCCGCCGTCCTCGGCGTTGATGCGGAACTCGATCGAGTGGCCGATGATCTCGGGGTCGTCGTAGCCCAGCTCCTCGCCGGCGGCGATGCGGAACATTTCGCGGACGAGGTCGATGCCGGTGACCTCCTCGGAGACCGGGTGCTCGACCTGGAGGCGGGTGTTCACCTCGAGGAAGCTGATGGTGCCGTCGCGGGCGACGAGGAACTCGCAGGTTCCGGCGCCGACGTAGCCGGCCTCCTTGAGGATCGCCTTGGAGGACGAGTAGAGGCGCGCCAGCTGGTCCTCGCTCAGGAACGGCGCGGGGGCCTCCTCGACGAGCTTCTGGTGGCGACGCTGCAGCGAGCAGTCGCGGGTCGACACGACCACGACGTTGCCGTGGCTGTCGGCGAGGCACTGGGTCTCGACGTGGCGCGGCTTGTCGAGGAACTTCTCGACGAGGCACTCGCCGCGGCCGAAGGCGCTGACGGCTTCACGGACGGCGGAGTCGTAGAGCTCGGGGATCTCCTCGAGCGTGCGGGCGACCTTGAGGCCGCGACCGCCGCCGCCGAAGACCGCCTTGATGGCGACCGGCAGGCCGTTCTCCTTGGCGAACTCGACGATCTCGTCGGCGTCCTTGACCGGGTCCTTGGTGCCGGGCGCGAGCGGCGCGTCGGCGATCTGCGCGATGTGCTTGGCCTTCGCCTTGTCGCCGAGGCTCTCGATGGCGGCCGGCGGCGGGCCGATCCAGATCAGCCCGGCGTCGATGACGGCCTGGGCGAAGTCGGCGTTCTCGGCCAGGAAGCCGTAGCCGGGGTGCACGCTGTCGGCGCCGCTGCGCTGCGCGATGGCGATGATCTTCTCGATCGACAGGTACGAGTCGCCCGGGGTGGAACCCTCGAGCGAGTAGGCCTCGTCGGCGAGACGCACGAAGAGCGCGTCGCGGTCGGGCTCGGCGTAGACCGCCACGCTCCCGATGCCGGAATCCTTCGCGGCTCGAATCACACGGACCGCGATCTCACCACGGTTGGCGACCAGGACCTTCTGCAGGGGCTTGCTCACGAATACTCCTCGCGTCTGAACGGCAGTCGCGAGTCTAAGGGAGTGTGGTGCAGGCCATTTCGTCGCCCCAGCGAGGTTAACGCCTGTTAACCTTCGGTCATGGACTTCGAACTGTCACGCGAGCACGAGGACTTCCGTCGCGTCGTCCGGGACTTCGCCGCCGAGCGGATCGCTCCCCACGTCGCGCAGTGGGACAAGGACCACCACTTCCCGGTCGACGTCGTGCGCGCGATGGGCGACCTCGGCCTGTTCGGCCTGACAGCGCCCGAGGAGTACGGCGGCTCCGACGCCGACTTCACCAGCCTGTGCCTGGCGATCGAGGAGCTCGGCCGGGTGGACCAGTCGATCGGCATCACCCTCGAGGCCGGCGTCGGCCTGGGCATCAACCCGATCCAGACCTTCGGCACGACCGAGCAGAAGGAGCGGTGGCTGCCCGACCTCGTCGCCGGCCGCGCGCTCGCCGGCTTCGGCCTCACCGAGCCCGGGGCCGGGTCGGACGCCGGCGCCACCGCGACGAAGGCCGTGCTCGACGGCGACACGTGGGTCGTCGACGGCGCGAAGCAGTTCATCACGAACTCCGGCAGCGAGATCACCTCGCTCGTCACGGTCACGGCCCGCACGGGCACCCGCGAGGACGGCCGTCCGGAGATCTCGGCGATCGTCGTGCCGGCGGGCACGCCCGGGTTCGTGGCCGAGGCCGGCTACGACAAGCTCGGCTGGCACATCAGCGACACCCACGCGCTCAGCTTCAGCGGCGTGCGCGTGCCGGCCGACCACCTCCTCGGCGACCGGGGCCGCGGCTACGCGCAGTTCCTCGCGACGCTCGACGACGGTCGCGTCGCGATCGCGGCCCTCGCGGTGGGCCTCATCGAGGCGTGCCTCGAGCAGTGCGTGCGGTACGCGGGGGAGCGGCAGACGTTCGGCGGGCCCATCGGCCGCAAGCAGGGCGTGGCGTTCCAGATCGCCGACCTCAAGGTGATGGCGGACGCGTCGCGCGCGCTGACCTACCAGGCCGCGGCGATGAAGGACGCGGGCATCACCGGCCAGCGCTTCAAGCAGGCGGCGTCGGTGGCGAAGCTCTACAGCTCGGAGGCCGCCGTCACGGCGACCCGCGTGGCCACTCAGGTGTTCGGCGGCTACGGCTTCATGGAGGAGTACCCCGTGGCCCGGTTCTACCGGGACGCGAAGATCCTCGAGATCGGCGAGGGCACGAGCGAGGTGCAGCGCATGCTCATCGCACGCTCGCTCGGCCTGCCGGTGGAGTAGGGACCGTCAGAGGGCGGTCATCGAGCGGCACGGCAGCGGCACGTGCTTGGCGCCGGAGCCGAAGTCGACCTGGACCGACGAGGACCCCTGGACGCTGACCACGCGGCCGAGTCCGAACGAGTCGTGGGAGACGCGGGCGCCCGCCTCGTAGACCTCGTCGACGACGACCGGCTTGGGCGCGAACGGGCTGCTTGCGAGGTGGCGTCGAGGACGCTGTGACGTAGCCATGATGTCTCCATGGTCCCACGTCGACCATGACCTGTGGGCCACTTGACCGTCCCTCGCCCGGTCAGCGGCCCGTCGTGGATAGGGTGGGGCGCTCTGTCTCGTGCCGTCTCGGGAGGTCTCGCGGTGTTCATGGTGTTCGTGCTGGTGGTCCTGGTCGTGGGATTCGTGGTGTCGTTGCTGGTGCGTCGCCAGCTGCGGTCGTCCGGGAGGTCCGCGGCTCCCGCCACGTGGACCGCGCTCGGCCTCGGGCTGCTGGCGCTCGTCGTGGCGTTCGTGTCGATGACCGCGATCGTCCCGACTCGTGAGATCGGCGTCGTCACCTCGTTCGGCCGCCCGGTCGACGTCCTGTCGAACGGCCTGCACCTCAAGGCGCCGTGGGAGAAGGTCAACAAGCTCGACGGGACGATCCAGACCGACAACTTCACCGGTCAGGACCACGCGATCGACGTGCGCATCGGCAACGGGTCCACGGCCGGGGTCGACGCGACGATCCGGTGGCGCATCAAGCTCGACGCCGGCAAGGAGCTCTACCAGGACTACCGACAGATGGAGAACATCCGCGACTCGCTCGTCACGCGTGAGCTCAAGGCCGCGCTGAACGAGGTGCTCGGCGACTACGACCCGCTGGCCTCGGTCAAGCAGGGGACGTCGGCCGACGGCACCACGACCTCGGCCGGCGTGGACCTCAACGCGTTCTCCCAGCTCGTGCAGGAGGCGCTCGCGAAGCGCGTCGGCGACGACGTCGAGGTCAAGTCCGTGATCCTGCCGATCGTGCGCTTCGACCAGCAGACGCAGGAGAAGATCAACGCCTACCAGGCCGAGGTCGCCAACACGCGCATCGCCGAGCAGCGGGAGGCGACCGCGAAGGCGCAGGCCCAGGCCAACAAGAACCTGGCCGGCTCGGTCTCGCGCGATCCCAACGTGCTCGTCTCGAAGTGCCTCGACACGCTCGAGGAGATGGTCAAGGCCGGCCAGGAGGTGCCGATCGGCTTCTCCTGCTGGCCGGGATCCGCCGGCACCTCGGTGGTCCTGCCGCAGGCCGGGAGGGCCGCCGCCAGCGACGACCGCTGATCAGCGGCGGCGACGCGCGACCAGCACGACCACCGCGGCGAGCACGCCGAGGGCGACCGCTCCGCCGACGACCCACCCGATGATCGAGCCCGACTCGTCGGACGCCGTGTCCGGTGCGTCGTCCGCTCCGTCCGCGGGCTCGTCGTCGGCTGCCGTCACGGGCGAGTCGACGAGTCGCGAGCCGGCCTCCGGCGCGGTGAGGCCGTCGACCTCGGCGTAGGTGGGCGCCACGTCGCCGAGCACGTTCTCGCGGCCGAGGGTCAGCGTGTACGGAAGGTTCGTCTCGTCGCCGCGGAGCTTGAGGCTCACCAGGACGTAGTGCATCCCGGCGAGCGACGCCCCCTGGCGGCGAGGGTCGTTCTGTGCGCGGTTGGCCGGGTGCAGCGGCCACGACATCGCGCCGGTGCGGAACGCGACGTTCTCCCGCAGGTTCGCCCACGGGTCGCGCGTCCAGTCGCCGGGCCACTTGGCGTACTGGCTGATCGTGACGTCGCGGCGCAGCGGATTGATGACCGTGACCTCCAGGCCGCTGCCGATGCTGGCTGCCTCGCGGACCTCGTCGGTGAGCTGGGCGTCGACCTGCGCACGGACCTGCTCGCCCCAGTCGACGGGGACGGCCAGGACCTGGGTCTCACCCGCACTGATGTCGAGCTGGTACGTGCCGGGTCCGACCTCGGGGGCGTTGGCGATGCTCGTGCCGGGGACGGCCTCGGTGGGGGTGCCGGGGGTCGGTGCCTTCCAGCCGGGCTCGTCGCCGGCGGTCCCCGCGGCCAGGTCGGACGTGATGGGCGGCTCCTCGTAGACCGACAGCTCGATCGGGCGGCCCTCGAGGTTGCCGACGGTGCGGTCGACCTGGAGGCCGAGCTCCTCGTCCGTGCGGCACTGCGACTCCGGGTCCTTGACCCAGCTCGCGACGCCGCCGTAGTAGACCGGAGCCCGGCTGGCCATGTCGAGGCCGTAGGTGGTGGACGCTGCGCACATGAGTCCGGCGATGCGCTGGACGCGCAGCGTGGCGGCGGCGCCGAGGTCGCCGCTGATGCCTCGGATCACCGCGCCGACGTGGAGGGTCGAGTCCGGGGCCGTGCGCGCGAGGCGGTAGTGCGCCGCGCCGTCGGCCGCGATCGTGTCGGTGTACTGGCCGCGCTCGAGCAGCGGCGCGCCGTCCTCGCCGGGCGTCCCCTGTACGGGCGTGCCGGTGAGGTCGAAGGGGCGTGCCGCCCGCACGGAGGAGACGCGCAGGCTGTCGGTCAGGCTCTCGGCATCGTCGGCGTCGTAGTACGTGCCGTTGCCCTCGTCCGCGACGCACTGGAGCGTCTTCTTGGCCCTGCCGGAGACGTCGAAGCCCACGACGTCGATGCGGATGTCGATCCCGTTCGCGGCGATCTCGCGAGCGACCACGCACGGGTCGGGGTCGCAGGTGGGCTCGCCGTCCGAGACCAGCACGATCGTGCGCTGGCCGGTGTCGCCGAGGTCCTTCGCCGCCTCGCGGAGCGCATGGCTCGTGGGCGTCCAGCCGACGGGCTCGTAGTCGGCCACGGCCCGGCGCAGGTCGTCGCGGTTGTCGGTGCCGAGGTCGACGATGCGCTCGGAGTCGGTGCACGCCGCCGGGTCGTCCTCGGCGACGTCGCTGGCACCGTACACGCGAAAGCCCACCCGCTGCTCGTCCGGCAGGCCGTCGATCACTGCCTCGAGGCCATCCTTCGCTGCCTGGATCCGTGTGGTCCCGCCGCCGGTGCGCTCGGCCATCGAGCCCGAGGCGTCCATGACGAGCATCATCGCGGTGTCGGCCGCGGGCTCCTCGGCAGTGGAGGGCCAGCTGAGGGCCGTGATGGCGAGCAGGACGGAGCCGGCGCAGGCGACGATCTTGATCAACGTTCTCTCCCCGAGACGAGCGGCGTGACGCCGCCATCGTGCCATGCTCAGCGCCAGAGGTCGGTCCACTCCACTCCGAGGTCCCGGGCCATCTCGCGGACCGCGGGGACGCTGACGCCGACCACGTTGTGGTGGTCGCCCTCGATCCGGGTCACGAACGCCGCGCCGAGGCCGTCGATCGTGAAGGCGCCGGCGACGTGCAGCGGCTCGCCGGTGGCGACGTAGGCCTCGATCTCCTCGTCGGTGACGTGCGCGAAGTGCACGCGCGTGGCGGCGTGACGCACGACCTCGTCGTCGCCCAGGCGCAGGCAGTGCCCGGTGTGCAGGACACCCACGTTGCCGCGCATCTCGTACCAGCGGCGCCGGGCGACCTCGGGGTCGTGGGGCTTGCCGAGGACTCGCCCGTCGAACTCCAGCACCGAGTCGCAGCCGAGCACGAGGGCATCGGGGTGGTCGGGCGCGACGGCCCGGCACTTCAGGCGCGCGAGCTCGGTGGACAGCTCGGCCGGGGTGGTGGCGGCGATGCCGTCCTCGTCCACGCCCGACACGACGACCTCGGGGTCGATGCCGGCCCGCTGCAGCGTGCTGAGTCGGGCGGGGGACTGCGAGGCCAGGACGAATCTCATCGGTCCTCCGGGTCGAGGGCGGGCACGGCGCCGTGGGTGGCGACCTCGGCGCTCAGGTCGGGGTGGGCCAGCACCTCGTCGATCAGTCGCTGCGACCCGCCGACGCACAGCCACGTGGGGTCGACGTCGGCGGCGACGAACCAGGCGCGATCGGCGGGCCACGTCAGCGAGGCGGACGGCAGGGTGCGCTCGACGTCGGTGCCGTACGGGCGCGCGCCCCAGTCGCCCACGTCCGAAGCGGGGCCGCGGAACAGCAGGTAGGAGCGCTCGCCCTCGAGGTCGACCTTCGGGGCGTCGAGGACGTCGTCGTCGAACGCGGGCCTGATGCGCGGCGGGGTGGGGCGGAACCACAGGTCGCGCAGCCAGTTGCCGCGCAGGGTCGTGTAGGCGCGGCCGGCGTCGGTCAGCTCGCCCCAGCCGTCCCAGAGGCCGAAGAAGACGTCGTCCGGGGTGCGCGTGTGCCGTGCGGCGATCTCGACGACGATCGCCATGATCGCGTCGTCGCTGCGGTAGGTCTCGGACTCGCCGTCGTCGTACGGGACGGTCGCGTAGGCCTCGAACCCCGGCGGGCCCTGCATGGCGAGGATCGGCCAGCCCTCGGCCGCACCGGTGAACCAGTCGGCGTGCGACACGTCGGGCTCGGGTCGCAGGGTCATGCCTCGATCGTTCCACACGTGCCCGGAGAACACGGTCCCCGTCAGTCGTGCGTCAGAAGGCGGAGGCGCGCCACTGGCCGGGGCCGAAGCGGTGCGGCGTGCGGTGCTGGCGCGTGGGGTGACCCCACTGGCTGCGCGGCCTCGGCTTCGAGTCGGCAGCCGCGGCGGCCGCGGCGGCGTTGCGCGCGGCGACGACCGCGACGAGTGCCGCCAGCTCCTCGGCGGTCGGGTCGCCCTTGACCACCCGGAGCACGGGCTTGCTCTCCGGGGTCTCGGTGGTCTCGTCCACGGCGTCGCTCACAGCGGGATGTTCCCGTGCTTCTTGGGCGGCAGCGTCTCGCGCTTGGTCGCCAGCAGGCGCAGCGCCTTGACGATCTCGGCGCGGGTCTGGCTGGGCTTGATGACGCCGTCGATGTAGCCGCGCTCGGCCGCCACGTACGGGTTGCAGAGCGTGTCCTCGTACTCGGTCATCAGGTCCGCGCGCAGCGTCTCGGGATCGTCGGCCGCGGCGATCTCGCGGCGGTACAGGATGTTGACCGCACCCGACGCGCCGACGACGGCGATCTGGCCGGTGGGCCACGACAGGTTGATGTCGGCGCCGAGGTGCTTCGAGCCCATGACGTCGTAGGCGCCGCCGTAGGCCTTGCGCGTGATGATCGTGACGAGCGGGACGGTGGCCTCGGCGTACGCGTAGATCAGCTTCGCGCCGCGGCGGATGATGCCGTTCCACTCCTGGTCGGTGCCGGGCAGGAAGCCGGGCACGTCGACGAAGGTCAGGACCGGGATGTTGAACGCGTCGCACGTGCGCACGAAGCGCGCGGCCTTCTCGGACGCGTCGATGTCCAGGCAGCCGGCGAACTGCATCGGCTGGTTGGCCACGACGCCGACGCTCTTGCCCTCCACGCGGCCGAAGCCGATGACCAGGTTCGGCGCGAAGAGTGCCTGGACCTCGAGGAACTCCTGGTCGTCCAGCACGGTCTCGATGACGGTGCGGATGTCGTAGGGCTGGTTCGCCGAGTCGGGGATGAGCGTGTCGAGCGCGACGTCGAGGTCGGTCGGCTCGAGGTCGACGACCTCGGGGAACGCCTCGGGCTCCTCCATGTTGTTCTGCGGCATGTAGGAGATGAGCGCCTTGACGTACTCGAGCGCGTCGTCCTCGTCGGAGGCCAGGTAGTGCGAGTTGCCGCTCTTGGTGTTGTGCGTGCGACCGCCGCCCAGCTCCTCCATCGTGACGTCCTCGCCGGTGACCGTCTTGATGATGTCGGGTCCGGTGATGAACATGCCCGAGGTGCCGTCGACCATGACCGTGAAGTCGGTGACCGCGGGGGAGTAGACGTGACCGCCGGCGCAGTTGCCCATGATGAGCGAGATCTGCGGGATGACGCCCGAGGCGTGCACGTTGCGGCGGAAGATCTCGCCGTACAGGCCGAGCGAGACGACGCCCTCCTGGATGCGCGCGCCGGCGCCCTCGTTGATGCCGATGATGGGGCAGCCGGACTTGATCGCCAGGTCCATGACCTTGGTGATCTTCTCGCCGTAGACCTCGCCGAGGCTGCCGCCGAAGATGCTGAAGTCCTGGCTGAAGACGCACACCTGGCGGCCGTCGATCGTGCCGTAGCCGGTGATGACGCCGTCGCCGAGCGGACGGTTCTTGTCCAGGCCGAACGACGTGGCGCGGTGGCGGGCCAGCGCGTCGAGCTCGACGAACGAGCCCTCGTCGAGCAGCTGCTCGATCCGCTCACGGGCGCTCTTGCGGTCGCGGGCGTGCTGCTTCTCGGCGGCACGCTCGGCCACCTCCACGGTCGCCTCGTGGTGACGGCGTTCGTAGTCGGCCAGCTTGCCGGCGGTGGTGTGGAGCTCGGGGTGCTCCTCCAGCGGGGTGTCGGGCAGGGCGTCGGTCATGGCGAACACCCTAACCGGCAGTGATCCGAGCCTCATCAAGGGACTGGGCGCACCGTCGACTGTGCGAGGGTGGGCCCGTGCAGCAGCCCCACCTGGCCCCCCTCGACCGCGACCGCCTGCGAGCCGACGCCGTCGGGTTCGAGGTCCACGTCACCGACGAGACCGCCAGCACGAACGCCGACCTCGCGCAGGCCGCTCACGACGGCGCGCCCGAGTGGACCGTGCACACCACCGACCACCAGGCCGCGGGCCGGGGTCGCCTCGACCGCACCTTCACGATGCCGCGGTACACGGGCATCGCCGTCTCGGTGCTGGTCCGTCCCACCGAGGTGCCGCCGACGCGCTGGCCGTGGCTGCCGCTCGTCACGGGCCTGGCCGTCGTCGACACCGTGCGCGAGCTGGGCGTCGACGCCGCGCTCAAGTGGCCCAACGACGTCCTCGTCGAGGACCGTCGCAAGCTCTGCGGGATCCTCGTCGAGCGCGTCGAGACCTCGATCGGCGCGGCGGCGGTGGTGGGAGTCGGCCTCAACGTCGGCCTCTCCGCCGAGGACCTGCCGGTGGAGCGGGCGACCTCGCTGCTGCTGGAGGGCGCGAGCACCACCGACCGCACCGAGATCCTTCCGGTGCTGCTGCGCCGCCTGCGCGAGCGGCTCGAGCTCTGGCGCGACCCCGCGAGCGCCGCCGAGCTGGCCGACGCCTACGCGGCCACGTGCTCCACGATCGGGCGGCAGGTGCGGATCGAGCGCGCCGACGGCTCCGACGTGGTGGGCGAGGCGACCGGGATCGACGCGTCGGGCTGCCTCGTCGTCGACGGCGTGCCGTGGTCGGCCGGTGACGTGACGCACCTGCGCCCGGCGTGATCCCCGCCGTCGGTCCGTCGTGGGATCATGGCGGCATGCTGTCCGAGAAGCTGCTGCTCGACGACGAGGTGGTCGAGGCCGAGACCCGCACCCACCTCAAGGTGCTGATCGTGCCCTTCCTCGTCGGCCTGGCGATCATGCTGGTCGGCGGGTACTTCGCCGGCGCGGTCGGCGACTCGGGCGGAGGCACTCCGCGACTGGCCGGGATCGTCGTCCTGGCGGTGCTGTTCGTCTGGGGCACGCTGCTGCCGTTCCTGCGCTGGCTCACCTGGACCTACACCCTCACGAACCGGCGCCTGATCGAGCAGAAGGGCATCCTGACGCGCAGCGGCCGGATCATCCCGCTCGCCCGCATCAACGATGTCGCCTACGAGAAGGGCCTGATCGACCGGGTCCTGCGCTGCGGCACGCTGATCATCCACGACGCCAGCCAGCAGGCCGGCCTGCAGCTGCACGACATCCCCCACATCGAGGACTTCCACCGCCGCATCTCGCGGCTCGTGCTGGCCTCCCACGCACCCGAGGCGCGCCGCGATGAGCAGTCCTGACGACCAGCAGCTGGTCGACGTCATCCTCGCCGAGCAGCTGCACTACACGAACGCCGAGACGGCCGAGCGGGGCGGACTCACCCCCGAGCAGGCCGCCCGGCTGTGGCGCAACCTCGGCTTCCCGGATCCGGGCGAGGAGATGGCGTTCGGCGACGCCGACGTCTCCGCGGTCGCGATCGTGGCCACCGCGATGGAGCACGAGATCCTCGACGAGGAGACCGTCTTCCGTCTCACCCGCGCGCTGGGCCAGACGATGTCGCGCCTGGCCGACTGGCAGGTGACGATCCTCGTCGACCAGCTGGAGGCCGACATCGTGCGGGGCAAGTCGCAGAGCCGCGCCGAGGCCGCCCTCGAGCTCGCGCAGAGCTCGGTGCCCGGCTTCGAGCGCCTCATGGTGCACGTCTGGCGCCGCCACCTGGCCGCCGCCGCGGCGCGCCTCACGGCTCTCGGCGAGAACGACCAGGCGCTGCTGACCACCGACATGACCGTCGGGTTCGCCGACATGACGCGCTTCACCGCACTGTCGAACCGTCTCGACGAGACCGCCCTGGCGTCGGTGGTCGAGGAGTTCGAGACGCGCTGCGGCGACCTCATCACGGCGGCCGGCGCGCGCGTCATCAAGACGCTCGGCGACGCGATGCTCTTCGTGCACCACGACCCGGTGCACACCACGCGGATCTCGCTCGACATCATCACGACGATCGGCGCCCGGCCGAAGCTGCCCGACGTCCGGGTCGGTCTGGCCACGGGGTCGGTGCTGAGCCGGCTCGGCGACGTGTTCGGCCCTCCGGTGAACCTCGCCGCGCGGCTCTCGCAGGTGGCGCGCGCCAACCGCGTGCTCGTCGACCAGTCCACCGCCGACGCGCTCGGCGACAGGTTCGAGACCCGGGCGCTGCCGCCGCGCCCGATCAAGGGCTTCGGCACCCTCTCGCCGATCACCGTCACCGAGCGTCGCTCCTTCCGCGCCCGCTGAGCGACCTCCGCCGCGGTCCCGGGCCGGTTCGCTCTAGGCTGGCGCCGTGACGCACGAAGCTCCCGCCCCGGACGTCGCCGTGATCGGCGGAGGCCAGCTGGCGCGGATGATGCAGCCCCCGGCGATCGCGCTTGGCCTGCGGCTGGCGCTGCTGGCCGAGGGTCCCGACGTCTCCGCCGCCCAGGTGATCGGTGCCCACCGCGTGGGCTCGCACACCGACCTCGACGACCTCCGTGCCGCGGTCGGCGACGCCCCCGTGGTGACGTTCGACCACGAGCACGTGCCGCCGGAGCACCTGCGCACCCTCGCCGCCGAGGGCCACGAGTGCCGTCCCGGACCCGACGCGCTGATCCACGCGCAGGACAAGCTGGTCATGCGTCGCCGTCTCACCGAGCTGGGCGTCCCGTGCCCGCGCTGGGCCGAGGTGGGCGAGCCTTCCGACGTCGTCACGTTCGGGTTCCCGGCGATCGTCAAGACCGCGCGCGGCGGCTACGACGGCAAGGGGGTCTGGAAGGCCGAGTCCGAGGCCGACCTCGAGGAGCCGTTCCGCGCCGAGGGCGAGCTGCTGGTGGAGGAGCTCGTGCCGTTCCGCCGCGAGCTGTCGGCGCAGGTCGCCCGCAGCGCGACCGGCGAGATGGTCGACTACCCGGTCGTGGAGTCGCGCCAGGTCAACGGTGTCTGCTCCGAGGTGATCGCGCCGGCCCCGAATCTCGACCCCGCCCTCGAGGCGCGGGCCCGCGGCATCGCCCGCACGGTCGCCGAGGAGCTCGGCGTGGTCGGCATGCTGGCCGTCGAGTTGTTCGAGACCGACGACGACCGCGTGCTCGTCAACGAGCTCGCGATGCGCCCGCACAACACGGGTCACTGGTCGATCGACGGCGCCGTGACGAGTCAGTTCGAGAACCACCTGCGCGCCGTCACCGGCCTGCCGCTCGGCTCGACGACCCCGCGCCAGCCGTGGGCGGTCATGGTCAACATCCTCGGCGGCGCCGTGGAGGACCTCGAGGCCCAGCGCGCGGTCGCCCTCGCGGCCGAGCCCGACGTGAAGGTCCACCTCTACGGCAAGGCGGTGAAGCCCGGCCGCAAGGTTGGCCACGTCACCGCCGTGGGCGACGACCTCGAAGACGTGCTCCGCCGGGCCCGGCGCAGCGCGAGCCTGCTGACGGACGGAGTCGAAGGATGAGCGAGAGCGCACGCGTCGGGATCGTGATGGGGTCCGACTCGGACTGGCCCACGATGGAGGCCGCCGCGCAGGCCGTGGCCGAGTTCGGCATCGCGTACGAGGCCGACGTCGTCTCGGCGCACCGGATGCCCGACGAGATGCTCGAGTACGGACGCCGCGCCCACGAGCGCGGCATCGAGGTCATCATCGCCGGCGCCGGCGGTGCCGCCCACCTGCCCGGCATGCTCGCCGCGGTCACGCCGCTGCCGGTCATCGGCGTGCCCGTGCCGCTGAAGTACCTCGACGGGATGGACTCGCTGCTCTCGATCGTGCAGATGCCGGCCGGCGTGCCGGTGGCCACGGTCGCGATCGGCAACGCCCGCAACGCCGGTCTGCTGGCCGTGCGGATCCTCGCCGCCGGCGACCCCGCCCTCACGCGGGCCATGGTCGACTTCCAGGCCACCCTCGCCGACGCCGCCCGCGCCAAGGGCGCCGTGGTCCGCGGTGAGTGACGGTTTCCCCGCTTAACCGGGGAAACCGTCACTTCGCGAGGTTCGCAAACCTCGTGAAGTGACGGGAAACCTCGTCCAGTCGCAGGAGTAGCGTCCGAGACATGGACATCATCCTGGTTCCCGGATTCTGGCTGGACGCCTCGTCGTGGGACGAGGTCACGCCGCTGATCGTCGAGGCCGGACACCGCGTGCACCCGCTGACGCTGCCCGGCCTCGAGTCGCGCGACGCGCCCCGCGCGGACATCGGGCTGCGCGACCACGTCGAGTTCGTGGCTGCGCGGGTCGACGCGCTCGATGGTGACGTCGTGCTGGTCGGGCACTCCGGTGGCGGTGCGGTCATCCACGGCGTCGCCGACCTGCGCCCCGACCGGATCGCGCGCGCGATCTACGTCGACTCGGGTCCGCAGCCCGAGGGCGAGCCGATCAACGACGAGCTGCCGCCCGACGGCGACGAGATCCCGCTGCCGCCGTGGGACACGTTCACCGAGATGGACCTCGTCGACATGGACGAGGCGATCCGGGCCGACTTCGAGGCGCGGGCCGTGCCGCAGCCGATCCGCGTCGGGACCGACGGAATCTCCTACGCCGATGATCGCCGCCTCGACGTGCCGGCGACGATCATCTGCTGCGAGTTCCCGTCCCAGGTGCTGCGCGACGCGATCGAGGCCGGCGATGCGTGGGCCGCCGAGGTCGGCCGGCTGCGCGAGGTCGAGTACGTCGACCTGCCCACCGGGCACTGGCCGCAGTTCACGAAGCCGCGTGAGCTGGCCCGGCTGATCGTCGAGGCGCTCGAGCGTCACTGACGCCGCCGGGTGTCTGCGGCGGGTCACCCCGGGAGGGGCGCGGCAGCCCGCGGCGTAGAATGCGCGGAGTTCCTACCTTTTCAACCCCCGGGAGTTCGAGCGTGTCCGATTTCTTCGCGTTGTCCGAGGAGCATCAGGCGATCCGCGAGGCGGTGCGCGCCGTGGCCGAGGCGAAGATCGCCCCGCACGCCGCCGCCGTGGACGAGGAGGCGCGCTTCCCGAGCGAGGCGAACCAGGCGCTCATCGCGGCCGACTTCCACGCGCCGCACGTGCCCGAGCAGTACGGGGGAGCCGGCGCCGACGCGCTCGCCACCGTGCTGGTGATCGAGGAGGTCGCCCGCGTGTGCGTCTCCAGCTCGCTCATCCCCGCGGTCAACAAGCTCGGCTCGCTGCCGGTGCAGATCGGCGGCGGCGAGGAGATCAAGGCGAAGTACCTGGGCAAGCTCGCGCGCGGCGAGGGCGGCTTCAGCTACTGCCTCTCCGAGCCCGAGGCCGGCTCCGACGCCGCCAACCAGCGGACCACTGCCAAGCGCGACGGTGACGACTGGGTCATCAACGGCACGAAGCGCTGGATCACCAACGCGGGCGAGTCGGAGTACTACACCGTCCTGACGCAGACCGACTTCGAGAAGCGGACGAAGGGCATCACCGCGTTCGTCGTGGAGAAGTCCGACGCGGGCGTCTCGTTCGGCGCACCGGAGAAGAAGCTCGGCATCAAGGGCTCGCCGACGCGCGAGGTCTACTTCGACAACGTGCGCATCCCGGGCGACCGCATCATCGGCGACGTCGGCGAGGGCTTCGCGATCGCGATGAAGACCCTCGACCACACCCGCGTCACCATCGCCGCGCAGGCGGTCGGCGTGGCGCAGGGCGCCCTCGACTACGCGCTGGGCTACGTCCAGGAGCGCAAGCAGTTCGGCAAGCCCGTCTCGGACTTCCAGGGCCTGCAGTTCATGATCGCCGACATGGGCATGAAGATCGAGGCCGCGCGCCAGCTCACCTACGCGGCCGCCGGTCGCTCCGAGCGCGGCGACAAGGACCTCACGTTCTTCGGCGCCGCCGCGAAGGCCTTTGCGTCCGACGTCGCGATGCAGGTGACCACCGACGCCGTGCAGCTGCTCGGCGGCTACGGCTTCACCCGCGACTACCCGGTCGAGCGGATGATGCGCGACGCCAAGATCACCCAGATCTACGAGGGCACGAACCAGGTCCAGCGGATCGTCATGGCGCGCCAGCTGCTCGCCGGCATCCAGTCCACCCTCTGATCCACTCGCGGCCCTCAGGGTGATCTCGGGGTCGTCCAAGGGTGTTGCTACCGGGAGTGGTTTGAGAGTCTGGTGCAATGGCCCTCCCGCGGCGGTCCGAGGTCGTCGTTCGCTTGCGCGACGGGATCCTGCCTGCGGTGTTCGAGCTGACGCTGCTGGCGCTCGTCTACGTGCTGTACCGCGTCGGTCGTCTGGTGACGATCGACGCGGAGCAGACCGCGCACGCGAACGCCGCCGCGGTGCGCGGGCTCGAGCGCGCCCTGCGGCTGTCGCACGAGGCCTTCATCCAGGACCTCGTCCCGTCGGTCGACCTGCTGCAGGCAGCCAACGTCTACTACGTCGGGGTGCACTTCCCGGCCACGGTGGCGTTCCTCGTGTGGGGATTCGTCCGGCGCCCCCGGGCCGAGTACCGCTGGGCGCGGAACCTCATCATCATCCAGACGACCTGCGCGGTGATGCTGCACATGGCGTTCCCGCTGGCCCCGCCGCGCATGTTCCCGCAGTGGGGGTTCGTCGACTCGATGACCGAGTACGGCCCTTCGGCGTATGACGGCGCGAGCGGTGCGGTGGCCAACCAGTACGCCGCCATGCCGAGCCTGCACGTGGGCTGGGCGGTGCTGATCGCCGTCGTGGTGGTGCGGACCGCGAACGGCCTGGTGCGCCAGCTGGCGGTCTGGCACGCGGCGATCACGATCGTGGTCGTCACCGTCACGGCGAACCACTGGTTCATGGACGGGATCGTCGCCTGCGCGATCCTGGTCGTCGCGATGCGCCTCTTCCCGGCGCCGGGAGTCTCACGGATCCCGCAGCTGCAGCGACTCACCTGACCTCTCCACACCCGGGGGAATGGGTGCTTGACGCGTCCCCTGAAGCACAATAAGTTGTGCGTCAGTTCGTTCGTCACGGGCCTCGCCCATCACCGAATCGGGGGATTCATGCACATCGTCACACGGGCCTTCGCGGTCCTGGCCACCTCGGCCGCGCTCACACTCTCGGCCCTGCCACCGACACAGGCCGGCACGCCGCGCGCCACCTTCGGCGACCGCCTCGGCGAGCTCGCCCAGGTCGAGTCGGCCGTCCCGCTGAGCGCCTCGCCCACGGGCGCCGTCAGGAAGGGATCCGTGCCGATCGAGACGGCTGGAGGCGCCTCGCTCGCACTCGACCTGCCGGCGAGGGGTGCCACGCCCAAGAAGGCCGACGGGCGGTACCACCTGCCGGGGCGCAAGGGAGCGTCGCTCGCCGTCACGCCGACCAGCACCGGCACGCAGGTGCTGGTCGGGATCGACTCGGCGGAGGCCCCGGCCACCTACGACTTCGGGCTCCGCGGCGACGTCTCCCCGCGGCCGGCGCCCGACGGAGGAGTCGACCTCGTCGGACCGGACGGGGCCGTCGTCGCCCAGGTCGAGGCGCCGTGGGCCGTCGACGCGGCCGGGCGCCAGGTGCCCACCCGCTACGAGCTGAGGGG